>CAZRWN010000008.1:0-72267 GCA_964603735.1 uncultured Sediminispirochaeta sp.
GTAGAGCAACGCCCTTTTAAGGCGTGGGTCACAGGTTCGAACCCTGTGCGGCTCAGTTTTTTATATTGACACGGTTGTGTTATTTATGTAATATCACCGCTGTTCACGTCTCCTTCGTCTAGTGGTTAGGACACCGGGTTTTCATCCCGGCAACGGGGGTTCGACTCCCCCAGGAGATGCCTTAAGAGCTGTTCGAGATAATCTCGGACGGCTCTTTTTTTGTGGTGCGGCATAAAGCTGGCTATACGCTGGGAAGCTCGAGAGATTCGCTGCCGGAGAAAATCCAAACGGTGTCGACAATGTAAACGATCTCATCTCCGCCTTTGCGGGTAGCAATCTGAGCGTTGCGGGCAAAGCTGTCCTGTCTGCTCTGAAAGCCGTGCAGACCTACTTCATCTTCGGTTTCCAGCGTCTCCACCGATTCAACGCGATCTACCGCAATGGCGTAATGCTGCTCCGAGTTTTCGATCAGTACCACTACCTCCTTATAGCTGGTTTTAATTTGTTCTTTTAAGGTATGAAACAGGTTGCGCATACGGTCTAACTCGTTGTTGCGGCGGGCGTTGATCAGATCTACGGCCGCCTGTTGTTTTCCGGAATCTTTGAGTTCAAGCGCGTGCCGGGCAGTTTCATGGATAGTGCGGTGCGGTTGGTCGAACTTTTTGAGCTGCAGGTTTATTGCGGCATTGTCGGAGACGTAGTTGTCGTACCACTGGCCGAACTTGCAGCGATGGGGGTCGATTTCGCCTTCAAACGGGGCGTCTTCGGCAACTGCCGCTTCGAGCTGGTCGAGCCAGTGAACATGTTCTCTTTCGCGGGCCTCGAGTTGTCTCAGCAGCTCTGCATTGACCTCGTTTATGCTCTGTCCGCCGATGCGACTGCGGAAGTCGATCAGAGTGAAGGTTTCAGCGCGCACATTGATAACGCCGCGCACCCAGGGCGGGGCATCGGGAATCTGCACCACCTTCTGCGGAGGAAGCATTTCACGGACTTCCAAGGCGGGAACGGCGTATTTGTTTTCGGCAGCTGAGAAAATCAGAAACTGGCTGTCTTCATTTTCTTCGTCGTCGGAATAGATGTCGTCAAACTCTTCGTCGTAGGTACTCATATTATTAGTATAGAAGTAAGTTTTGCAGGATGCAATAAAAAAAGCGCACGTGTCGAACAAGACACCTGCGCTTTGCGATGCAAGCTCGCTGTATGAATTATTTTAACGGAGCGCCAAAAGCAAGACCGAGTGAGAAGGCTCGGTTGCCGTCCAAGGCATCGGTAATGATTGCATCTATTACAAATTTAAATCCCGAGAAGGCGTCGGATGCGCCCAGGTCGATCCGTATGCCGGAGTTGAAGACTCCGCGACTGGTAGCGTTGGCGCCAATTGCCTGCTGGCTGTAGGAAAAGTTAGAGAAGTCGTTAATCCAGTGCACGTAGCCCTGGAAGGTCTGCGGAAACAGCAGCAGATCGAAGCCCATGCCGAAGTCTATGGCATCGTCGGGGGCGGCATCGCCGAAGCTCTTGCCTACCACAACGGTGGTTTCGGCGGGCATGTTGAAGAAGTCTCCGGGGTAGGTGGCCGACAGATAGATCTGCTGGGCGTTGGTTTCGTTGTCGTTGGTTTTGAGCATCTGGACATTACCACCGACCGCGATTGCTGAAGCCCGCTTGATCGGAAGCTGGATTTTTCCTCCGATTATCATGTCGGAGTTCTCCGACTGATCCTGGGTGTCGTAGGCCACAGACAGCTCCAGGGTGCGGAAGAGGCTGACCGAGGCCTTGGGAATATGCGTGGTGATGTTTTCGTCGATGATGGCGTGATAGCCAAGATCGAAACCGAAATCGGAGGTCCGTTCCCAGCCGATTCTGCCGCTGGGGATGCTGACGAGACCGGTCGAACCGTTGAGCGACATGCCCTTCAACGATTGGGCCGATACCACAGCAGTGCTGAGAATAAACAGTACCAATGCGATCATGAGTGCTTTTTTCATTGCTTTTGTTCTCCTTAAATAAAACTATTTCAATAGATACATTAATAAATTATCATAGAGAATGCAAGTTAAGAAATCGTGAGCAGTTAAAAGGCGTGTCTTGACCAGAAAAAGAGCAGCCGATACATTGAAGCTCAAGGAGTAAGAGATGGCGGAAACAGGACATTCAATCGTATTGAAGGCAACCGATTTAGACGGATACTTGACTCAGGAAGATCATCAGCAGATCGAGAAAATGAACGGGCTCTACAGCAAGGCGGTAGAGATTTTCGATGTGCTGTCGAAAACATCGAACGAACGGCGGCTGGCCGAAGCAAAGCAGGAGCTGATCAAGATTTATGATGCGATGGGCAAACAGATGCAGAGTATCGTGAGCAATGAGCCGCGCATTCATGTCTACTCGTTCGATACTCCCAAGGAGATCCACGGCGAGGCATCGCGTCTGATCTCGAAGCTGCGTAATACCAAGACCCAGCATCAGGAGTTCGTCTATTACATCCAGCGGGCATACGAGCTGCTGTTCAATCTGGCCTTTACCGAACGGGCCACTCATAAGAAAAACTATCTGATTACCCAGACACCGGTCACAAATCCGGTGCGGAACTACGCGGTGCACAAGATTCCGGATGTAGATGTGGATATTGAGAACACGGTAATGTGTGTGATGCTGCGCGGTTCGCTGCTGCCTTCCATGATTATGGGCAAGGAGATACAGGAGTACTCATCGTCCAACTACGTTACTCCCTTCGCACTTTTCAAGATCCAGCGGGACGATTCCAAGAAAGAGCACAATATGGAGTATATCCTCGATCTCGATAAGTCGTTTTTCAGCCTGGAAGAGCTGCAGGGCAAAGACCTGATTTTCGCCGATCCGATGAACGCCACCGGGGGCAGTCTGGTTACTATCGTAAAGTACCTGCTGGAACAAGGGGTGGAGCCGCGGTCCATCAAATGCCTGAATGTTATTTCAGCCCTGAAGGGTTCGATTCGGATAACCCGGGCGCTCGAGATGGCCGATGTATACACCCTTTGGATGGACCCGGTACTGAACGAGGATGCCTACATCCTGCCGGGCCTCGGCGACGCCGGCGATCGTCTGAATGGTCCCGACACCGAAGAGACGCCGCGCAACATCATCCAGCTGATTGCCGATTACGGTTCGAACATCGCCTCACTCTACCGGGCGCAGGTGCGTAAAATCGAAGAAACGGTTCTGGGAAGATCTTGAGGTCCGGAGCGGTATGACAAGGAGATCCGGCGGCCGGGTGCAGGGTTTTAGATTCACTTTCTCTATGATCTGTTCCGGCTTGCTGATACTGTTCGGGTTTACCGGCTGCCAGACTAAACCGTATCAGCAGGAACTGGCGGAAACCTACTACAACCTCGGAAATGCCTACATCGAGCTGGCCCAATGGGATGAGGCGGAGACCGCATTTGCCCGTGCGCTCGAGATCAATGCGGAGCTGTACCGGGCCGAGTACAACATGGCCCGGGTGTACATCAACAGCGGTAACTACGGTAGTGCTGTCGACATTCTCAACAAACTCCTGGAGCGGGATCCGGAGAATATAATCTTTCTTGAAACCCTGGCCTGGACCAGGGTAAAGCAGGGCAGAGGAGAGAGAGCAGAAGAGATATACCGTTCGCTGCTGGACAGCGATCCGGCCAACTGTAACGCCCGGTATAATCTCGCGCTTTTACTGAGTGACCGCGAAGAGTATGCCGAGGCCTACTCTCTGTTGATCGACTGTGTGTACGGCGGAAGTGCCGACTGGGAAATTTTGTTGAAAATGGGAAATCTGGAAAAAGCGCTGGACTGGGGAAGCGGGGTTGGCTGGTTCGAGAAGGCGGAGGAGAAGGCGCCCCAGGAAGCATCCGTTCTGCGGACCTTAGCCGCCGCCTACCAACAGGAGGGGCTGCACACGCAAGCCCTCGATATGTACCGCCGTCTGGCCGGCAGGGCGGAGGGGCCGCAGCGCGGTGAATACCTGCTGGAACAGGCCCGAATTCTGTATCTGCAGCTGGAAGAGAAGCAGCCGGGGCAGACGGCCCTGGAGGGCGCTTTGGAGGCCGGCTTCAAGGATACGGAGGCCTTATCCGAATTCTACACTGCGGTAGTAGAGAAGGACGATCTGGATGTGCTTACCAGTGTGGAGGCGGAGCTGCGTCGCTTCGAGCTGCTGGAGGCGATCCGGGCGCAGGAATAATTACTCGAGGGTATCGATTTTCTGCTTAACTTGTGAGAAAACCTTGTCAGCCGAGGGCTCGGCATCAATGGATATCAATGCACCCTTTTTTGAGTAATGGTCGATGAGCGGAGCAGTCTGCCGTTCGTAGACGGCCAGCCGGTTTTCAATTGCCTCCGCTTTGTCGTCCTCACGCTGGATGAGGGTTTCACCGGTTTCATCGCACTTGCCTTCTACTTTTGGCGGGTTGTAGTGAACGTGATACACCCGGCCGGACTGCTTGGCGATGCGGCGCCCGGAAAGTCGTTTTATTATGCTCGCTTTGCTAAGCTCGAAATTCAATACTGCATCTATACGGGCAATGTCGCTGAGAGCTTCAGCCTGCGGTATGGTCCGCGGAAACCCGTCCAGAATAAACCCCCTCTCAGTGTCACCTTCCTGCAGACGCTGGCGAACCATCTCAATGGTCAGCTCGTCTGGCACCAGTTCTCCGGAATCTAGAATTGCTTTTACCTGTTTGCCCAAGTCGGTTTGGTTTTGAATGTGGGCGCGGAATAGATCTCCGGTAGAGATGTGCGGAATTTCATAATGCTCTTTTACGCGAGCGGCAATGGTTCCTTTACCGGCACCCGGAGGACCGAGAAAAATGAGATTCATATTATAGCTCCTTCATCATCGTGATAATGCGGTACATCCCTTAGTGCATGGTCCCAGCTGGTTGCACACTCCTTGGAGCAGAACTCGGAATAAGGCGACTCACTCACTAAAAAGAACTTGCCGCAGTTCTTACAACGTGCATACTTCTGGCTGCACTCGGCACTGCAGAAAAAGTTGTTATAAGCTTGCTCTTGAGATACATATTTTCCGCAATTGCGGCAGCGCACGTACGCATCCATCTTATCCATCGAAACAATATACTAATACAAAAAAAGTAGGCTGTACAGCAGAGAAATACAAATGGATCAAAGTAACCCTCTAAAGCTGTGCAATATGAGTCAAAACGCTACAATTGGAAAAAAAGACATCTTATTATTTGGATTGCTTTGACCCACCATAAGTCTTTCTCAGGCAGAAGGTGATAAGAATATTATGTTATATAATTCATTTTAGAATAAAGAGATATCTGTATTTAGAAAAAATTGGCACGGTATTTGCAGTATATATTGTAGAAGAAAAGATTCCATGAAGGAGGATCACTATGGATTTAGTTCGATGGAACCAGAGAAGAGATCTGAACCCGCTGGGTGAGTTTGAACGTCTTCAGGATGAGATCAATAAACTCTTCAACTTCGACTATTCCGGCAGCAGCGGTTTGTTCGACCGCACCGTGTCCCCTGCAGTCGATGTAATCGAAACAGCGGATTCGGTAGTGGTTCGCTGCGATATGCCCGGCATCCGAAAAGAGGATCTGGACTTGTCGCTGGCCCGCAATGTTCTGACCATTAAGGGCGAGAAGAAGCCGGAGGAAAAGAAAGAGAACGCAAAAAGTTACAGAAATGAAACCTGGAGCGGCATGTTTCAGCGCACTATATCACTGCCCGACAGCGTAGACCCGGAGAAGGTCGATGCCTCGCTGCAGGATGGAGTGCTGGAAATTACAATTGCAAAGCGCGAAGAGGTCCGGCCGCGCCAGATCGATGTGAAAGTAAGCTAATCAGAAGGAGGATAAATTATGGAACCGACAAAAGAAACCCGCGAAAGACGCTGTGTAAGTCCGTTGAGCACAATCAGAGAAGAGGAAGGTAAAGTTGTGCTGCAGCTAGAGGTGCCCGGAGTGAAGAAAGAAGACATAAATGTGAGCATCGAGGATGATCAGCTCAGAATACACGCTCCGCGCAGAGAAGAAAGGATAGAAAACGGCACCTATATTCTACGCGAGAGAAACTGCGGCGATTACGAAAAACTGTTTACCATAGACAACACCATCGACCGGGACAACATCGATGCAAAGATGGAAAACGGTATTCTGATAATTACCCTTCAGTTCAAAGAAGAGGTCAAACCACGGAAAATAAAAATAAAGGGTTGATCAACAGCTAACGCATGTAAGTAGGCACCCGGATGCCGGTTTTGTACCGGAACCGGGTGTTTTTATTTTGACAGGCTCTCACAAAACGTATGTGATACGCATATATGCATTAGCGGAGTTATTCATTTTCGTTTGCGGTTTGAGGGGGTTTTGACCCAGAGCGCTGGAGCTCCTGCATCTCGACGAAGAGCACGGCTAAACCCTCGGAAAGATCCTCGCGTTTTACCACCACATTGTCGGGAACCTGGATTTCAGCGGGACTGAAGTTCCATATTCCGCTTATTCCAGCCTCGATCAGCGTGTCGGTAACGCTTTGAGCAGCAGCTGCGGGAACGGTGATGACAGCCACATGAATATCTTTACGGCGGGCAATTTTCGGCAGATCGCTCATCGGATGGACCGGTGTGTCGTAGATAGTCGTCCCGTGTTTCTGCGGATCGGCGTCGAAGGCCGCCTCTATCCGCAGACCGCGGCTCTGAAAGCCTTCATACCCCATAAGGGCCGTTCCGAGTGAACCGGCGCCAACCAGCAGCGCTGCGGTGTTTTCATTCCACCCGATGAACGAACGTATCGAATTGATCAGCTCGTTGATGTCGTAGCCGACTTTCGGCTTGCCGACAATGCCGGTAAAGGCCATATCTTTGCGGATTTGAATTGGCTTCAGATCGAGCTCTTCGGCAATATCCGTTGCGGATACAGTGGTTTTACCCTTGATTTGAAAGGTCTCGAGTATATTCAAGTAGCGCGGCAGTCTTCTCAACGATGGGAGCGGTATGCTGTTCAATTTGTTAATCCTTTCAACTACAATTTATCGATAGAAAAAGGTAGTATACCCATAGTACATATTAACAGACCCCACGCTGATTGACAAGTTTTATTTTGACGGCATCCGTGTTAGTATTATGTAGAAAATATATATTCTGCATTTTAAAGAAAGGAAATATAATGCTTACCACGGAAAAAACACTCAATTTAATTCGTAACAATGTTTTTGACACCATCGGTTGTACGGAACCGGTTGCAATTGCATATGCCGCGGCGGCGGCTCACCAGCATTTGGGAGGTGAGATTCGACTGGTGGAAGTTTCTATCAGCGTAAACGTGTTCAAAAACGCCATGGCAGTTGGAATTCCGGGTTCCGACAAAAAGGGGATACAGTTTGCCGTTGCGCTGGGACTCATTGCCGGAGACTGCAAGAAAAAACTGCGGCTATTCGAGGGTGTGCAGCCGGAACACCTAGAGAAGGCCGGAAAACTCGCTTCGTCGGAGTTTATACCGGTGAAGCTGGCCGAAGGTTCTGAGAAAATATATATACACGTAAAGGTTACTACCGACAAGGGCGATGCAGAGGCGGAAATCGTAGGAGCACACGATAATCTGATATCTGTAAAGGTAAATGGAGAGATGGTGTTTCCGGAAGGCAGCTCCTCTGCTGCCGCGAGTTCCGGTTCGAAAGAGGCTGCGGAAGAGAGTGCCGCGCCGGATGAACTAGAGGGCCTATCAATGCAGGCCCTGGTGGACGCTGTTCGGGGTATCCCCCTAGAGCAGCTCTCGTTTTTGAGCGGAGCAGTTGATATCAACCTTGCCGCTGCCGAGTACGGGCTGGAGAATTCACCCGGAATGGGGCTTGGGTCCGGCCTCGGACGACTGACACGGCGGGGTATTCTCGGCGAGTCTTTGGCAAGTACTGTCGAAAAGTACGTAGCCGCGGCTGCCGACAGCCGCATGAGCGGGATGATGGTCCCGATCAAGGGCTGCGGAGGTTCCGGAAACCATGGAATTGCCTATTTCCTGGGAACCGGACTGGCATATCGAGAGTTAAAATCGAGCATGCAGGCCTCCCTCGAACATACTCTGGCCATGGGACTGCTGCTCGTGAAGTATATCAAGGTCTACACCGGTTTGCTCACTCCCACCTGCGGGGTTACCGTAAGTGCCGCCCCGGCGATTGCCGCCTCGCTGGTGTTTGCGATGGGGGGGTCGGCTGAGCAGATGACCGCGGCGGTTAAGCTGATTCTGGGCAATATCGCCGGAATTCTGTGCGATGGAGCCAAGCACGGCTGTGCGCTCAAGGCTGCCACCAGCGCCCGGTTCGGAGTCGAGGCGGCCTTTCTGGCAATGGAAGGGGTTACTATCCCGGACAGCGACGGAATCGTCGGCACCGACCTTCCCGACAGCATGGGCTTTCTGCGTACTCTGCAGGACAAGGGGCTTACAAATGCCGATAAGACAATGCTGCAGATTCTCATGGAAAAATCGGAGAGAATTGCCGACGGGCAGTAGTCTATACGCCGGAGGAGTGCAGGATCGAGCGGGCAGCCCGCTGGAAGGCGGCGGAGGCCGGGCGGTGCTGAAAGCTCACCAGCACTCCCAGTCCGCTGTTTACCGCTTCGTGCACAAAATTACTGGTTAACCGGGCATACACGTCACGGGCTAAAGCAGTACTGCCGTTAGAATCGTCGGTATGCAGCAGCAGATTCTGCAGCTCGAAGGTGGACGCGACTACCTGTATCTGCCGGATTACCAGGGGAAACAGACGCTTTATCAGGGTCAGATATTTCTGACGATAGGTATCGGTGTGATTTATTATGCTGGAGAGCTGTGCGTAACGGTCGCGTACCAGTTGTCCCTGTCTATCGCGCTTTTTCGGTACAAAGCGGGTAAGGGTGTCGACAATTTTGTCGGATTGAAACAGCTTGTACATTGAAAAATAAAACAACAGTAAGGCCGACATGTTTTTCAGAGCCGGAAAGTGACGGATTTCCTCTTCCAGAAACATCAGCAGAGCGCTTATCTCGCGGTCGAGGGAGTGTCCTGGGTCCTTGGCCTGGGTATCGGCTCCGGAGAACGTGCTGCCTTTATCCTCTTCGGCTAACTCCTTGGTTTCGAGAAGCGCCACAGTTTTAATGATCTGTCGGCGGGTACGGTTTGACTGACAGGCGGAGAGATAGTTCCGCAGACTCTCCCTCTGCTCGGAGGTGAACAGCTGTGAGCTCTCGGTAATTTCCTCGTCTGTATTGGAAAACTGCTGCTTGAGAATGGAGTGAAGATTAGTACCGAAGTCATCCAGGGCGGATTCGGCATCGAAATCGGCCGGAAGGCTGCGGATGAAGGAATGCAGGAGCTGGGTCATGTAGGTTGATACCTTCAATTTCAGCGGAATACTCTGAAGCAGCATATCGTAGACCGCCTCGACTGTTGATTGCAGGTTTCGTACCAGCTGCAGTGTTACCGCCGGCTCGCCGCGCAGGAGGTCGAGGCTCGGATCTTCGGGAATATAGGCGCAGTGCGACAACTGGAAATTCGCCGGATCAATATGTTCTTCCTCGGGCATATTTCGGTTGTAATTGCCGATGACATCCGTCGGATTGAAATGAGACACATTGAAGGTTTTGTAGCGGTTGTGCCACAGATAGTACTTATTGCCGTTGCTGTATTCATGGGCAAAACGCAGATAAGTAACCGCCGCTATATGGGCAGCCGGCTGAGGATTTGTCACAATAACAATTTTATCGGCCAGCCGGAGGTATTGCAGATTTTCGATTTCATCGGCGCCGGCCGGAAGGTCCATTACGATCAGGTCGTACTCGTGCCGAAGCTGTTCGAGATAGGTCTGCTCCAGAGTGGTGTAGAGATCCTTTACCGCCGTTTGCCCCAGTTTCGAGGCCGGAAAGAGAAGGTCGAGGTTGCTGAACACCTTTATACTGAAGTCGGTGTAGGGGCGCTCCGCCGAGATTTTCTTCGGAAGCGCATCGAGCTTTTTATACGGTATTGAGAGTATTTCAGCAATATCCGAAAGCGGATCGAGATCGATGAGAGCGACTTTCTGCTGTTTCCGGGCGGCGAACAGGGCTAAGTTAGTGGCTGTAGTTGTCTTTCCGACGCCCCCCTTTCCTGAGGCTATTGCAATTGTTAAGGACATACTAAGTATGTACCATAATTTGGGCTATCTGTACAGTAAAAGCCACCTCCCGGGGCTGTGCGGAATTATTTCCGGGCTGTTATATTCGCCGGCATTGTGTTATTATTAAATAAAAAGAGAACGATTGGAGTGGCTTTAATGCAGTTAGATGAAGCTTCGGTGCAAAACAGATTGTCGCTGGATGATGTGTATAAACACAGCATAGAGATTGCTGAAAAATACAAGCGGGCCCCGGATTATGTAGCGCTGTATATCCGCGAGTTGCTGCGGAACAATCATTATCTGGAAAGCGATGATAAAAAAGTTGCTGAATTGCAGAAGATAATTGAAGACAACCAACAGCGAGCAGAGCAGGGTGAGCAGTCGCAAGAACTCGAGCAAATTCGCAGCTTTGTCGAAGAACGGGACGCAGCTCTCGAGCTTCAGCGGGCCTCCGAGGAAATCAGCTTCAGGAAACGAATCGAAGAATATTATCTACCCAAGCAGCTGGTCAATGCCATTATCGAAAAGGGCGAAATTCCAACTGCCACCGCTGAGCAGTTCGTGGGTATCGGCTTCATAGATATTGCCGACTATACCTTTTTATCGAAGTTCCTCAGCCCGAACGAGAACCAGACGGTTTTGAACGGCCTCTACGCCGCTTTTAATTTCGTGCTGAACCGCCACGGCGGATATTTGAATAAAATCGAAGGTGACAGCCTGATGTTCCATTTCGGAGGATCTCTGGATCCGAATGTCCGTGAGTTGGACCGGGAACAGCAGGAGCGCTATATTGCCCGCGAGCTGTTTTACACCTGTGTGGAGATGCAGCGGGTTGCATTCCTGTTCAATCAGGCTAACGACCGCTTTTTGTACAATGAGGAGGGGGGCGCCCGTGAATCCATTACCAAAGCCTTCGAGATAATCCGGACCCTGCGAACCAGTAATGAACTCTCACCGTCGATAAACGCCTTCTTCCAGATTCGTGTAAGAATAGGTGCCAACATAGGCGAGGTAACGGTCGGAAACTTCGGTCCTGAGGGAGCCAAGCAGTGGGATATCATCGGTGTGCCGGTAATAAAGGCCAAGCGGATGGAGTCCACGGCCCCGGTCGGCGGATTCCGTATCTCCGAGGAGTTCTATAATGTTCTCAAGAACACCGGAGCGGTGGATGAGTATTACAAGCGCTTCAAGCGAGAGGCCGAGGCGCTGTTCGGTAGTTTTAAGCATATTACCATGGATGAGCTGTTCAAGTTCGGAAAAGTGACGCTGAAAGACAAACACAATGCAATGTTCAATACCTACAGCGTACAGGTAAACCCGGGGCTGCCGGAAGCAATTATGAATCAGGTCGATCTTCTCATCAACAAGGGGGAGGAAGGGGCGCAGCGCATCCTGGAAATGCTCAAATACTACCGCGGCAACCGTTTTGTTATTAATGGTCTGGAGTCGGTATTCAAACGGAGGGGTATCTGCATTCGCAAGCACGAACTCCTGCAGCTGATTCTGCCGAGCCTTTACGAGCGGATATTAAGTGAACACAACGGAGATACCGAGTCAGCTCACAATTACATTGAGAACGACTACAATCTTTACAATTTATTCGAACTGCTCGGAAAAGTTCAGGATACAGTGAAGGTTGACCAGCTGCCGGAACGTCCGGATTTTGATTTCAACTCCTATGACCAGCATATGAACAGCATTCGGGAGTGGATGGAATACGAAAACACCTATCGTGAGAAGCGCGTGTATCAGCGCACCTATTTCTACAACTATATCTTCCCGATGGTGTTCTATTCGATCCGTGCCTGTATCTTCGAATTCCAGCAGCAGGCGGCTGAGCTGACCGAACTCAGCGAGGCAGATGTATCTTGAGTTTCGCCATTTTGCGGAACATCTTGATGAGTCGCGCGGTTTCTGATTCTGAAAGTCCCGACCGGCTGAAAATATCCCTGAAAAACCTGCCAACCTCTTCTTTTTCGTTCTGCTTGAAGAAGCCGATTTCATCGAAAGAATCGGTTACCTCCCGGCTCAACTCCAGCAGGCGGTTCTGTTCAATAGCCTGAAAACCGTGCATAGCCGGTCTGTATTCTCTCGAAAGGCTGTAGGTAATTACCTGTACCGCATGCGACAGGTTCAGCGATGGAAACTCATCCGAAGAGGGAATTCGAACGGCTACGTTGCAGTGCGAAAGCTCTTCGTCGGTTAGGCCGTCGGATTCTCGGCCGAATACCAGCGAAACAGTTCCCTCGCCCATGTCGGCCAGGTGGGCGGCGAACTGTTCCGGAAGCAGTGAGAAATACTTGCGGTATTTTCCGCGGCGGCGGGTTATGCCGGCGGCGAGAATACTGTCGGATACTGCTGCCGGCAGCGTGTCGAAAAAGCGGGCCTCTGCAAACAGATCCTGAGCATGCAGGGATAGAGTTTTCACCTGATTGAGATCGAAATAGTCCGGTGTTCGTCCGACGATGACCAGGCGGGTGAAGCCCATTGTCTTCATGGCCCGACAGACTGAACCGACGTTACCCGAGGTCTGCGGTTCTACCAGAACCACCTGAAAGCGTTGTAAATCCGTTTCCATTTTTCTTGACATTACTTCTCTCTAAAGGGTACAATGATAAAGGTTGTTTATTATATTGAACGAGATTGTATCTGTCAAATGGATGGAAGCGTAAAATACCGAAGCGATATGATTGAACAGGCGCCTTTTCAAATCGGGCGCAATATTCAAGAAATCCGAAGAAAACTGAATATGACCCTTGGGCATCTCTCAGCCCGAAGCGGAGTCTCTAAAGCTATGCTCTCGCAGATAGAGACCGATAAAGTCAACCCGACAGTGGTCACCTTGTGGAAAATAGCCAACGGGCTCAATGTGGACATCGATGTGCTGCTAAAAGGCAGCGAAGAGATAGAAAAGAAGTTCAATGTGAGCCGTAATGATGAAATTACCACGATTGATGCCGAAGAAGGGCGGGTTCACATCCGGGTTCTCTCGCCGTTTTCAATGGTTGAGGATCTAGAGATGTATATGCTCACTTTCGACAGCGGGGGCAAGATTGAATCTGAACCGCACTTTCCGCAGACCGAAGAGTTCCTGACTATTATCGAGGGAACTGTTGAAGTGCAGGCCGGGGCACACACTACCGAGCTGCATACCGGAGACTTCATAAACTACCACTGCGATGTTAATCATGCAATTTACAACAAGTCGGATAAGCCGGCCATACTGCACATGATCGTTCGATTTAGTAAACAAGGCTGAGCGGCCTGATCAATATATCTCAACAAAAAAGCGGCTGTCTGATAAAAAGCTCTAGAACTGAGCACAGACAGCCGTTTTTAATTGTGTGGGGTATAGACTACTACAGAGCGGGAATATCCCCCAAGTCAACATCCTGCTCGTAATCTATGCCGGGTACGTCAAAGCCATGTATCCGTAAAAAGTCGCTGCGAAACCCCTGCATATCGGCCAGTTCGTTCAGATTCTCTTCGGTAACCTCTTCCCAGCGGCGGGCTACCTCAGCCTGGATCTCCGGCTGCATCTCGAAGTCGTCTAAGCGTATTCTCTCCTCACTATCGGTGGGTACCTTGTCGCCGGTGTACAGCCGGTTGCGGTACATACGCACAATCTGCTCGATGCAGCCCTCGTGCAGCTGCTTCTCCTTCATCACGGAAAAGAGCAGCGAAATGTACAGCGGAACAGCCGGTATCACCGCACTGGCCCGGGTGACTACCGCCTTATTGATGGATACGTAGGCAGCACCGCCGTTCTGCTGCAATCGGGAGTTCATGCTGCGGGCGGTGGCTTCCAGGTGTTCCTTGGCTTTGCCGATGGTCCCGGAACGGTAAATCGGATGAGTCACCTCCGGTCCTATGTAGGAAAAGGCGACTGTCTGGAACCCATCGGAGATGAGACCATTATCCTGCAGATAATTTACCCACAGCTGCCAGTCTTCACCGCCCATAACCTTTACGGTCGCATCGATCTCATCCTGCCCGGCTGGTTCCAGGCTGACTTCGGAAATAGTCTCCTTCATAAAATCTACCGAACGGGTAGTATAGGTTTCGCCGATAGGTTTCAGGGAGGATCGATACATGTAGCCGGTGTCGGGGTCGGGGCGCACTCCCGAGGCCAGACTGTAGACCAGCAGGTCGACTTTACGCCCGCGCTCCTGCAGAAGAGCACCGATTTTATCCCTGGTCTCATGGGCAAAAGCATCGGCGTTGAAGCTGAAGGCTTTCAGACCGGCCTTTGCAGCCAGGGTGTCGAAGGCCCGGGTATTGTACCAGCCCGCAGTGGCGGGGCGCTTATCAGTAGCCTCCCTTTCAAATGAGACACTGATGGTTTCGGCACCGTAGCCGAAGGCACCGACCAGTCGCGAAGCCAGACCGTAGCCGGTTGAGCCGCCGATAATAAGAACCGTTTTCGGACCGTTCCCTCGTGCGGCCCCTGAGCCCTCCGGCCGGGGCGGGGCCGTGTCGGGGCCCGAATCGGCCGAAAAATCTATCTGCTCTACAAACTCTTTCTGCAGTTGTACTTCGCGAGCACACCCGGCCGGGTGTGCATTCATGCAGATTCCTCCGCGGATTTTAGGTGATATCATGCGAACCTTCCTTTTACTTTTGCTGTGATGTATCTACCAGGCAGAGCCACTGCGCCTCGGCCGCCAGTTCTTGGCCGACAAAGGCCTTGCCCTTCTGTTTCAGGGTACGGGGCGTAACTCTCAGGTTTTCGATTTCAAAACGTACCTCTTCGCCGGGTTTCACCTGGCGCCGGAACTTCGCTTTCTCAACGCTTGCCAGAAAAAAGAGGGCATCACCGAGGGTCCCCTGGGCGTTTACTCCGGCGCCGCCGCACTGGGCCATAGATTCTATCAGCAGCACTCCCGGTACCACCGGGTATCCGGGAAAGTGCCCGCTGAAAAAAAACATATCCGCGCCAAACAGTTTTTTTCCGACGATATGTTCGTCGTTGTATGACTCAAGTCGATCGACGAACAGGAAGGGGTCGCGATGGGGGAGTAGGTTTTCTATTGCGCTCATTCCGAATACTCCTTTATCAGGATGACACTGTTGTGTCCGCCGAAACCGAGGGAGTTCGAAATGGCCGCTTTGACTTTGGCCTCGATTCCCTTTCCGGCTACGTAATCCAGATCGCAGGTTTCATCCGCTTCCTCGAGGTTGATGGTGGCGGGAATGAAGCCGTCACGGATCGAAAGCAAACTGATAATTGCCTCGATACCGCCGGCCGCCCCGACCATGTGGCCGGTCATCGACTTGGTGGACGAAACCTTGAGTTTATACGCATGCTCTCCGAAAGTCTTACGGATTGCCGCGGTTTCAATCGGATCGTTGGTCGGAGTGCTGGTTCCATGAGCATTGATATAGTCGATATCGGTGGGCTTCATACCGGCCTCGTCCAATGCCAGCTGCATAGCTTTTGCGGCGCCGCTGCCCTCCGGATCAGGAGCGGTGAGATGATAGGCATCGCAGGTCATTCCGTAGCCTGAAACCTCGGCCAGAATGGTGGCACCGCGGTTTTTGGCATGCTCGAGTTCCTCCAAGACCATGATCCCGGCACCTTCGGCGATTACAAAACCGTCACGGTGCTTGTCAAAGGGTCGACTGGCAATCTGCGGAGTGTCATTGTACTGTGTAGAAAGGGCTTTGAGTGCACAAAAACCGGCTATCCCCAGTCCGGTGATACAGGCCTCGGTGCCGCCGGTTATCATGACATCGGTCTGTCCGTGTTTGATGGCGCGCATCGCCTGACCGATTGCATCGGTGCCCGAGGCGCAGGCGGTGGTAACCGTATAGCACGGACCGTGGAACCCATATTGTATGGCAATGTGACCGGGCCCTTCATTGCTGATAAGTTTGGGAATAGTCATGGGGGGAACCCTTTGCGGGCCCTTATCAAATAGGGTTCGATGGCCCTCTTCAATTATCTCAAAACCGCCGATTCCGTTTCCCAAGATTACACCGGCTCGGTCGGTATCGATAGAGGCGGAATCCAGCCCGGCTTGCTGCATAGCCTGAACCGCAGCCGCTACTCCATACTGGCTGAACAGCGCCATTTTACGGGCGTCCTTTTTATCCATGAACTCAGTCGGATCGAAGTCGCGGACCTCGCCGGCGATTTTCGAGGGGTACTCCTCGGGATCGAGCCGGGTGATCGGACCGATTCCCGAGTTTCCCTCCCTGACATTTTTCCACATTGAATCTATTGAATGACCGAGAGGGCTAACCACCCCCGTACCGGTAATAACTACTCTTCTCATATTTGATATCTCCTCGGTTTATCTGGTGTTACATGGCAAGTCCGCCGTCAACCACCAGCGCCTGACCGGTGATGTAGGCGGCTGCATCGGAGGCTAAAAACAGAACTGCAGAGGCGATTTCTTCCGGTTTACCGGTACGCCCCAGCGGGATTTGAGCAGTGAGAGCCGTGCGGGCCTCACTGTTCAGCTTTTCGGTCATCGAGGTGTCGATGTAACCGGGCGCAACAGCATTGACCCGAACGCCGCGGGATGCCACTTCGCGAGCCAGGCTCTTAGTAAACCCTATCAGCCCCGCTTTAGATGCGCTGTAGTTGGTTTGTCCGGCGTTACCCATTATTCCCACCACCGATGAAATATTGATGATGCAGCCCTGCCGGGCTTTGAGCATGGGGCGAACCACCTTTTTACAGGCAGTGTAAACGGACGAGAGATTGGTCTGAATAACTGCATCCCAATCCGCATCCTTCATGCGCATGAGCAGTCCGTCGCGGGTTATGCCGGCGTTGTTCACCAGGACATCGATTCCTCCGTTGTCCTCGAGAATCGAATCGAACAGCTCTTCGAGTGCACTGCGGTCGGTAATATCGGCTGCATGCCAGCTGTAGCTCCCCCCCGCATGTTTCGCCTTCTCCTCGAGCTCGGACGAACGCTCACTCTCGGATCGGCTCAAGGCGTGTACTCGGGCACCGGCCTCCGCGAAGGCTTCGGCGATAGCCGCGCCTATACCGCGCGAACCGCCGGTGATCACTACGCATTTACCTTCAAAGTTCATACTAATTCTCCTATCAGCTCATCGAGTTTTTCTCGACTGTCGGAAGGCCGACACTCTATACTTTGCTCAGACTTCTTCCATAAACCGGTCAGTACTTTTCCCGGACCGGTTTCTACACACAGTGAAAAATCTTCAGAGCCGATTACCGCCTCCTCCCGGGTCCACTGCACGGGTGAAGAGATCTGCAGCACTGCATTCGTGCGTACATCCGTAGAACTCTTCAGACGGCTTCCGGTTACATTCGAGTAAAGCCGTTTCACCGGATCGCGGAGCGTGAACTCTTCCAAATAGTTCTCGAATCCGCTGCCGGCTCGTAGAAGCAAGGGGGTATGGAAGGGGCCGGAGACCTTCAGTGGAATAACCCGCCTGGCTCCGGCCTGCTTGAGCTGTGAAGCGGCAGATTGAATCGCCTCTGACTCACCGGAAATAACTGTCTGCTCAATTGAATTATAGTTAGCCGGAAAGGCACCTTCAATGCGCTGAAGGATTTCTTCTACCTGTTCGGACGGCAAACCGATAACCGCGGCCATGCCGCTGCTGCTGCCCTCGGCCTGCAACTCTTGCGAAGTTTCCGCCATCAGGCGGCCCCTCTCCATAACGATCGGGAACACTTCATTTTCCGAAATAACCCCGGCATCTACGTAGGCCGACCATTCTCCGAGACTGAAACCGGCCGCGCCGGCGGATTCGATTTTGTGTTCGGATAAATATCTTCTGACTGCCAGATTCATCAAAGTAATTGCAATCTGGGTATTTTGAGTCGCTTTCAATTCATTTTCATCTGAATCAAACAGGAGAGCTTTTGTGTCGCGCTTGCAGGCATCTGAGGCGAGTTCGAAGAGTTCTCTGACTGCCGGACTCGCCTCGTAGAGGTCCTTTCCCATTCCGGGGTACTGGGCCCCTTGTCCGGGATATAGAAAGCAAAGCTGCATATCCTTCCTCCTAG
Organism: uncultured Sediminispirochaeta sp.; assembly: GCA_964603735.1. GTDB lineage: Bacteria > Spirochaetota > Spirochaetia > DSM-16054 > Sediminispirochaetaceae > DSBN01. Next base: position 18,101 of record CAZRWN010000008.1, read on the forward strand.
TTTATTTAATTAACCTTATCGAATAAGGGAATTTCGGTCAACGGCCGAAATCGAGGCAAAAAAAGAAAGTGTGCACTTCCTGCAGTTCAAACCTCTTCTTACCAGCGAAGCAGATTACCTCCGTAGGTGAGGCCGGCTCCGAAGCCGGTTAGCAGCAGGGTATCTCCGGCTTCCAGTTTACCTGTTTCGTACATCTCATTCAGAGCAATCGGAATGGAAGCGGCCGAAGTGTTGGCGTATTCATGGATGTTGGTAAAAAACTTCTCCATAGGCAGTTTGAGCCGGTTCGCCGCGGCCTGGAGAATGCGGATATTCGCCTGATGCGGAACCACCCACTTTATCTGATCGAACTCAAGTGCGTTCCTTTCGAGCAGAGATTTTATTATTTCGGTGTTCACCCGGACTGCAAAGTTGTAGACCTGCCGTCCGTTCATCTGAATGTACAGGTCCTCTTCAGGGGTATCCTTTCCGTCGAAGGGTTCGCGTGAGCCGCCTGCCTTGCGTACAAGGTGTTCCGCCCCTTTGCCTTCCGACCCGAGAATCGAGTCGAGGATACCTCTCTCGGAATCGTCCGATTCCGAAAGAACAGCTGCTCCGGCACCGTCGCCGAACAGCACACAGGTGTTGCGGTCCTTCCAGTTGGTAATGCGTGAAAGGGTCTCGGCCCCGATCAAAAGCACGTTGCGGGCACTGCCGGCTGTAATCATTGCGCGTCCGGTTTCCAGACCGTACACAAAGCCGGTGCACCCGGCCACCAAATCGAATGCCCCCGCATGGGCAAGGTCCAGCTTATCCTGCACAATCGAAGAAGTCGAAGGAAATCCGATATAGTCAGGGGAAGCCGTTGCCAAAATTACCAAGTCAATGTCATCAGGGCTCAATCCGGCCCGCTCCATTGCGATTTTACCGGCATTTACGGCCAGATCACTGGTGACTTCCTGCTCACCGCATAAGTGACGAGCCTGAATTCCGGTGTGGGACTGAATCCATTCATCAGATGTATCTACGATTTGGGCCAATTCGTCGTTGGTCATTCGCTTTTCAGGAATGTAAGCAGCAATTGATCGAATGTATACGCTCATAAATCCTCCTCGTATTCGCGTTCATACTCAAAGATACAAACATCGTCATACTTTTTCCAATCCGTCAAGGCCCCCCTTTGGATGATTACAGTCAAAGGGTGGAAAAAAAAGTGAAAAAGCATTACATTTCGGTTGACGGCCGAAAAGTACTATGATAGTTTTCGCAGAAATTTGCGATCAACGGCTATAACCGGGAGGAACGAATGAAAAAGAGCGAAATTGTTGATTTGATTGAAAAACTTGATGATAGCTCTCTGGCAGAAATTTACATAAAAGACGGCGAGTTTGAACTAAGTCTAAAAAAAGCCAGTGCGATAGCACCTCCGGCTGCTGCTCCGCCGGCTGCTGCCGCGCCGATAGCTGCACCCGCTCAAACCGGAATGGAACCCGGTCCGGCCCAGACCACGGTCGGTGCCGATCACGGCGCGGAGTCGCCCGAAAAAGAGATCGAAATAATCACTGCACCGATAGTCGGAACCTTCTATCGATCTCCCTCTCCCGATTCACCGTCGTATGTCGAAGAAGGTGACGAGGTAAAAACAGGTGATACACTCTGCATAATAGAAGCAATGAAGGTGATGAACGAACTGGAAGCCGAGTTCGACTGCCGGGTCAAGAGAGTGCTCGTAGAGAACCAGCAGATGGTCGAGTACGGAACTCCACTTTTTGAGATAGAGAAGCTGTAGTATGGTAAAATCGGTATTTATTGCCAACCGTGGTGAAATAGCGGTGAGAATAATCCGAACCCTCAAAGAGATGGGAATCGAATCTGTGGTAGGCTACTCTGAAGCTGACCGGGAGTCATTAGCCGTAGAGATGGCGGACAAAGCCGTGTGCATTGGTCCGCCGGAAGCAAAAAAGAGTTACCTGCACAGCTCAAACCTTATTTCAGCTGCTCTGTTCGCCGGCTGCGATGCGGTGCACCCCGGCGTGGGTTTCCTCTCCGAAAGTGCCAAATTCGCCCAGCAGGTGAAGGATGCCGGCCTGGTGTTCATTGGGCCGGAGGCCGAAACGATCTCCTTTTTAGGTGATAAAGTGCAGGCTCGCAAAACCGCCGAGAAAGCCGGATTGCCGATAACCCCCGGCAGCGACGGTCCGGTCGCGGACTTGAAAACCGCAACCGAATTTGCCGAAAATGCGGGGTACCCGATCATCATCAAGGCCGCCTCCGGAGGGGGAGGCAAGGGGATGCGAATTGTCCGCGATCATTCGGAACTGGAGTCTGCAATGCGCATAGCCACTCATGAAGCGGAAACGGCCTTTTCAGACGGCACGATCTACATGGAGAAGTATTTGGAGAATCCGCGGCATATCGAAGTGCAGATCTTGGCGGATACCTTCGACAACGTAGTTCACCTCGGTGAACGTGACTGCTCCCTGCAGAAGAATCACCAGAAGGTTCTGGAGGAGAGTCCGTCCCCGGGTATAGATCAGAGCATTCGTGACCGAATGTGTCAGGATGCGGTCAATCTGTTCAAGAGTATCGGGTATAAAGGAGCCGGAACCATTGAGTTCCTGTTCGATGGTGAGCAGTACTATTTTATGGAGGTTAATGCTCGTGTACAGGTCGAACATCCGGTATCCGAGTTCATCAGTAATGTTGATATCATCAAGGAACAGATTCGGGGCTGCAGCGCTGAGCCGTTGGATCTGCGTCAGGAGGATATCCGGCTCGAAGGGGCCTCGATCGAGTGCCGAATCAACGCCTCGACACCGGGCCGCATTAGCAGGTATCTTCAACCCAGCGGTAGAAACGTAAGAGTGGATTCTTTTTTATATCAGGGTTACATGGTATCACCGTTTTATGATTCGCTGGTTGCCAAGCTCATCACCTATGGACGCAACCGACGCAGTGCGATTGCCCGCATGAAACGGGCCCTGGATGAATATGTCATCGAGGGTATTGAAACCAACATCGAGGTTCAGAAGAAGATTCTTAACAGTGCTCTGTTTCAGCAGGGCGACTTCGGTACCTTCGGGCTCTCCAAAATTCTCGAGGAGTAGCGTATGGGAATATTAGATAGATTCAAAAAATACGCAGGACGGCCCCAGAGACAGGAGCGTGTGCGTTGGAGAAGCTCCGGCGTGCGGAAAGGCCGAGCTGCACAAAAAAAGAACGAACTGGCGTATATCGAAGAGAAACACGCCTGTCCGATCTGTCATCGGCATATCGATGACCAGATTCTGAAGGAAAACATGTATGTTTGTCCCGGCTGCAATCACCATTTTCAGCTGGCACTGAAAGAGAGAATATCTACAGTTGCCGATCCGGGCACCTTCAAGGAGTTCGATGCCAGTATACGCTCGGTAGACCCGATCGAGTTCCCCGGCTACAAAGAGAAACTTGACAAAGCCCGGCAAAAATCAGGCCAGAATGAGGCAGTCACCATCGGTACCTGTCTGATAGAGGGAAGGGCGGCCGCATTCGGAGTGATGTCCTTTGCCTTCATGGGTGGCAGTATGGGGGTCGCCGTCGGCGAAAAAGTGACACGACTGCTGCTGAAAGGGGTAGAGGAGAAACTTCCGGTAGTCCTGATTGCTGCCTCCGGCGGTGCCAGGATGCAGGAGGGAATCTACTCGCTTATGCAGATGGCTAAAACCAGTCACGCTATTGCACTTCTGCAGGAACAGCATCTGCCGTTTTTCGTAGTGCTGACACACCCGACAACCGGAGGGGTTACCGCTTCATTTGCCATGCTCGGTAATGTGATTCTGGCCGAACCGGGCGCGCTGATAGGCTTTGCCGGGCCGCGGGTCATCGAATCAACAATCAAGCAAAAACTCCCGGAGGGCTTTCAACGCTCCGAGTTTCAGCGGGAGAAGGGCTTTGTCGATGCGGTTGTAGACCGTAAACAGCTCAAATCGACCCTTTCGTTTTTGATTGACACCCACGTGCCGCACCGGGAGGTGAGATAAACTATGCCTGAACTCAATTTTCATAAAAAACTGAAGGAACTGAAGAAGCTGGCCTCCGAAGAACATATGCAGGTGTATGAAGACCTTTCCAAGATCGAGCACAAGTTGTTCGGCGGCGAGAGCGAAACTACCGCCTGGGAAAAGGTTACCCTGGCACGTCATCCCGAGCGTCCGACGGCACTCGACTACATCGATGCAGTATTCGATAACTTTTTCGAACTACACGGAGACAGGCAAGGAGGAGACGATGCTGCTTTGATCGGTGGGATCGGTTTTTTCGAAGGTATTCCGGTTACGATACTAGCTCAGCAGAAGGGACGGAATCTGAAGGATAATCTGACCCGCAACTACGGTATGGCCCAGCCCGAGGGGTACCGAAAGGCGCTGCGTCTGGCCCATGAGGCGGAAATTTTCGGTCGGCCGGTAATCACCTTTATCGATACTCCGGGAGCATATCCCGGGCTCTCCTCCGAAGAGAGGGGAATCGGCGAGGCGATTGCCCGTAATCTCAGGGATTTTTCTCGGCTGCAGGTTCCGATTATTGCAATTGTAATCGGCGAGGGGGGCTCTGGCGGAGCACTCGGAATCGGCGTGGCCGATCGGGTTTTTATGCTGGAGAACTCGGTGTATTCGGTTATTTCGCCGGAGGGTTGCGCCTCCATACTTCTGCGGGATGCCTCGAAGGCAAAACTCGCGGCTGAGCTGATGCGGATGACCTCCAGAGACCTGCTGGAGCTCGGTGTAATCCACGGCATTATCTCAGAGGGAGAGGGGGGCGCGCACAAGGATTCCGCCAGCACCGCTCGGTATATACAGGAGGTCCTGGCTCAGCATCTGCCGATACTGATCAGCAAAAAGACTTCACAGATGTTGAAGGAACGCTCGCAGCGGCTGCTCTCACTAGGTCCTTTCTACGAAGAGCAGGAAGAGCGCCAAGGTTTATTCTCTAGGCTCTTCAGTAGGCGTTAAATATTAACCGTTTACTAAACTGATCCGCAGTTACATTTCGTGGGGAAAACTGTTATATTGATAGAACTATGAAAATATCAGCTGTATCAACCGGCCTCTTGGGAGTTATTACAGTCATCATGCTGGGGGCGGTTCTGAAAATGGCGGCCTCCATCCTGCTTCCGCTTATCATTGCAATATTTCTGTCGTTTATCATTGCCCCGCTGGTGAATATGCTCGACAGGATGCATTTTCCCAGAGTATTAGCTCTGATTTTAACCCTGCTGGTTTTGTTCGGGGTTATGTTCCTGATATTTCTGTTTCTGCAGACCAGCGTGAACTCCTTCCTAAAAGAGTATCCCAAGTATGCGGCCCGCTATGCTGAAATAAGCTCGCAGATCGAAGCTATGGTGCTGCAGCGCTTCGACATTTCTTTCGATTTTTCCACCGACATAAACTGGCAGGGGGCTCTGCGCGATTATCTGGTCAGATTGTCGGGTTCGCTGATCAACTTTTTCAGTTCGCTTGTTCTTATTATTATCTTTCTCATATTCCTTCTGCTGGAGAAGCCGCTGTTCAAGAGCAAACTGGCACGAGCCTTCGATGAGGAAACCGGCCGGCATATCGGAAGAATTATCGAGCACATCAACCAGCAGGTCGGCCGTTACATCAACCTCAAGTTTTTCATAAGTCTGGCAACCGGATTGTTCGTCTGGTTTTTCCTGCTGATTATCGGGGTTGATTTTCCGATTGTGTGGGGTGTACTGGCCTTTCTTCTGAATTTCATTCCGTCCATCGGCTCCTTCGTGCTGGTGGTAATTACCATTATTATGGGGGTTATTCAGTTCTATCCGAACATGGGAAAGATAATTGCGGTTGCAGCGACTATGATCGCTACCCAGGTAACCATAGGAAATTTTCTCGATCCGCGTCTGCAGGGGCGCCGACTCAATATCAGCCCGCTGCTCATCCTGTTTTCCCTTATTTTCTGGGGGTGGATTTGGGGAGTGATCGGAATGTTTCTGTCGGTACCCATTATGGTAGTAATACAGATTACCTGTGAAAATATACCCGCGCTGCGGCCGATAGCCGTTTTGATGGAGAGCGGACATGTGAAGCCCCATGAGTCGCCGATACATGAGTCGTTGGTAAAGGAAGAAACTAAAAAATTGGAACGGAAGTAGAAAAGCCAGGTGCTAAAAATCTGCATTTTTAGAAAGCTCCTCAGTTGTCTCTTTTTGCATCGCGCGTTATAGTAGCCACAGACCTGAAAAAATGGAGAACCATCATGGATAAACCCCGTATACTGACCGGAGATCGACCGACAGGCAAGCTGCACCTCGGTCACTACGTCGGATCAATTTTCAACCGCGTGAAGTATCAGGAAAAATACGATTGTTTTTTTATTATTGCCGATCTTCATATGCTGACCACCAAGCCCGGTAAAGCGGATATCGAGGATATTTCCGTCAATTCCAAAGAAATGGTACTCGACTATCTGGCCTGTGGAATCGATCCCGAGATATCGAAGATCTATCTGCAGTCGGCTGTACATGAAGTATACGAGATGAATCTCATTTTCGAGATGCTGGTCTCCGTGCCGCGTCTGCAGAGGCTGCCGAGTATAAAGGATATGGCCAACTCGGCCAACCTAAATGAAATACCCTTCGGTCTTCTTGGTTATCCCGTGCTGCAGGCGGCTGATATTCTGATGCCGCGGGCAAATTTGGTTCCCGTAGGAAAAGACAACGAATCACACGTAGAACTGACCCGTGAAATTGCCCGCCGCTTCAACACGCTGTACGGCGAAGTGTTTCCGATACCGGATGTAAAAATCGGCGAGGTTCCGACTCTGGTCGGGACGGACGGCAGCGCTAAAATGTCGAAGTCGCTCAACAACGCAATCTATATTTCCGATGATACAAAAACTGTCGAGAAGAAGGTGCGCGGTATGTACACTGATCCTAACCGGGTGCGTGCGGATGTGCCGGGCAAGGTAGAGGGGAATCCGGTGTTTATTTATCATGATATATTCAACCCGAACAAGACGGAGGTTGAAGACCTGAAATCTCGCTATCGAGAGGGGAAGGTCGGCGATGTCGAGGTGAAAACGAAGCTGGCTGCCGCTCTGAACAACTTTCTCGATCCGCTGCGGGAGAAACGGCAGGCGTATCAGGAGCGAACCGGACTGGTCGAGGAGGTCATTTTCGAAGGCACCCAGGTTGCCCGTGAAGAGGCCAAAGCCACCTTGATTGCAATGAAAAAGGCAATGGGATTGACCGGCGTCTGGAACCGCATCAGCCGTGGAGCCGAGCAGGCCCGCAAGCGGCGCGAGAAGGCTGCCAACCAAAGCTGAACCCGGCTGGCAGAACGCTGGAGCAGCAGCTCGACCTACTATCATGAATATATCACAGACCCGGATCAACCGATTTCAACAGCGTATATGGAATTACTACCGTGAAAACGGCCGTCCGTTTCCCTGGCGCGATACCGATAATCCGTATGAAATTCTCGTGTCCGAACTGATGCTGCAGCAGACTCAGACCGAGCGGGTCCTCAAAAAGTATCAGCCGTTTTTAGACCGTTTTCCCGCCTTCGAAGCACTGGCTCAGGCCCCCTTGAGCGAGGTGCTGCAGCTGTGGCAGGGCCTGGGGTATAACCGCAGAGCCCTGGGCCTCAAACGTATAGCCGAACTGGTTCACACCGAATACGGCGGAGAACTTCCCGATGATCCCGAAACTCTGATCTCCTTTCCGATGATAGGGCCCGCAACCGCCGGATCTCTGCAGGCCTTCATATTCAACCGACCGGCAGCCTTTATTGAAACCAATATTCGAAGGGTGGTACTGTACTTTTTTTTCGAAAGCGAGGAAAAGGTAAAGGACGGCGATGTATTGAGTGTGGTAGAACGGGTGCTGGATCGCAGCGACCCCCGCCACTGGTATTATGCTCTGATGGACTACGGGGTATATCTGAAGTATTCCGTTCCGAATCCGAACCGACGCAGCGCGCATTACCGCCGGCAGGCCCCCTTCGAAAACTCCAACCGCCAGATACGCGGAGCGCTGCTGCGCTTGATTACGGCCGAAGGTCCGCTGACCAAAGCGCAGCTGACCCGCGCACTGAATGAATACGACTATAAAAGAGTAGACAGTTGTCTGAACGAGCTGGAGTGCGAAGGTTTCATTGCCGCCGACAAAGCAGTCTATCGAATTAAATAATCCTACTGATCTGAAACCGCCGTCTCCAGTGCTACTTCCATCATCTGGGTGAAGGTTTTTTCACGCTCTTCGCTGGTAGTCTGTTCACCTGTAACCAGATGGTCGCTGACTGTGAGCATGGTAAGTGCCTGTACACCGAATTTGGACGCGAGGGTATACAGTGCCGCTGCTTCCATCTCCACTGCTAATACACCGAAGGCCGCCCACTGTTTCCAGAGCTCCAGATCGTCGTTGTAGAACAGATCGGTTGAGAGGATATTGCCTACATGATGACGGTAGCCCTTTTCCCGAGCGGTATTCACCGCTTTTTCCAAAAGGCCGTAATCGGCAATCGGGGCATAGGTCATGTCCGGAAAACGGCGGTCGTTGATGCCCGAGTCGTGAGAGCTGGCCATACCGAATACCAAGTCGCGGATTTTTACGTGTTCCTGCATCGAACCGCAGGAACCGATTCGCATGAGCCGCTGAACACCGTAGTCGTTGATTAGTTCATGGGCATAAATTGAAATAGACGGGATGCCCATGCCCGAGCCCTGAACCGATACCGGCGTTCCCTTATATGTACCGGTGTATCCGTACATACCGCGAACCTGATTGTATTGCTGCGGGTTGGAAAGATAATTCTCAGCTATGAACTGTGCGCGCAGGGGATCTCCCGGCAGCAGCACTACATCTGCAATATCTCCCTTCTTAGCTCCAATATGTACACTCATCTCTTCCTCCTACGTGTATGATCCTATATTGATATTTTATTAAATGCTGTCGGCGGATTCAATCATCGATCGATGCCACTCCAGCAGCCAGTCGTGACGTCTGCGGTCTGCCCCGTAAGAATCGGCCAGTACTCTGAAAACCGGTTCGGTTCCGGAGCCGCGCATCCAGATGAAATCGGTATCCTCGCCCGCGGAATTCGAAAAAACGATTTTCAAGCCGCCTTTCTCACTTCCGCTGCGAAACTGCGGGCCGAAACCCGGTCTAGCCTCGGTCCCCTCGTAATTTATCTCCCGCCAGCTGACAATATCGTACTCAGACTGCAGAAAACCGCGGTAGCCCTCCCACTCCTGCAGAAAGACATGTTCCCAGCGTCGTTTCAGTGCAGCCTGATCGCGGGTTTTGATCTGCATCTTGGCCTCGGGCTCGTATGCGCTGGTGGTCGAAAAGGGGGGCAACGACTCCAGGATATCTGCTATCGTGAACCCGGGAGTATATACACGGCGACTCTCTTCACTCAGACACCACTGCCGATAAGGGTTGAAACTGGGAGCCTCTCCGCGAAAAGCAAGGAGTTTTGCGAGTGAGTAGATGGTACACAGGGGATCCCGGACAGTGGAGGGGTGAGTTATATTTCCTCCGTTCGAACCCTCGCCGAGAATACGAACCCGGTATCCGCGACTGCGTAGTTCTTCGGCAAGATTGACGACATTTGCCTCTCCGACTTCGGCGCGCCACACCTGGGCACCGAAAGCGCGCGCAATCCGTTCTATGCGCATCGAGGTCGGGCCGTTTACTACCACCGCCGTGGGCTGGTCTACAGACATAAAGTGCTGTTGATAGGCCAGCTCGGCCAGTACAGCTAGGGCGAATACCTCTTGCGCGCTTAGTTGTCGCGGTTCCGGAGTATTTTCAGAAACAAAGACTATATTTCCTCGGTCTCCGTCGTTGTCGGGAACGTATCCGAGTGTGAATGCCGGCTCATTCGTGTGTGCCTTGGCCAGGAGTTCCCGGCAGAGGTCTAAACTGCTTCCCTCGGGCACTATGCGGTGAACCACCCGTCCCGGGCTGTCGTTGTGCATTTCGACCAGAAACCCGGAGTTTTCCAGAATACTCCGGTCGATGGAAGTGCTGCGGGCACTGCCGTTCAACTCCCCTAATATTCCAATGGGAGTATGGCGCAGAGAGTCGGAGAGCGCGTCGAAAAAGACAGCCTGCTGCACCTCATCTTCATACCCGGAGACTACCCGCCGGGTGAAATCGGAATAACTTTGTGCTGCTGACTGCTTATTACGGTTACTAGTATCCAGAACCCGTCTGTATGCATTCGGATCGGCATTCGAGGTAAGCTTGGCGACCTTTTCTATAATCCTCTCTTCGTGCAGGGCGGCTTCGAAGTGAACAATGAGCTCGGCTGAACTGTCCCCGCCGAGGACCGCCCCATTGGCTCCGCCGAATTTGAAGCCGTTATGACCGATGGGATTGTGGCTGGCTGAAATATAAATAAAGCCGTCTGCCTCGGGATCTACCTTGGTTGCCGCCATCAGTTCGGGAGCTGCGGTAATGAAGGTGGCTTTGAGCTGTACTCCCATCGAAAGAAGAACCCGCATCATTACGTCCATCAAGGCCGCACCGGTGGGCCGGCTGTCGCAGCCGATCCACACTACCGGCTTAGTGCAACCCTGCCGGCATAGATATTCTATAAAACAGAGGGCCGCTGTTCCGGCAATTACCTTGTCGGCAGCCGATACCTCCTCTGTTGTGCTCTCTTCATCGCCATCCGCGGCACACACCTTTCTCCATCCGGATGCCGACAGAATCAAAGATTCAACAGCCTGAGTGAGCTCGCTGTAACTCGGGGCGCCCTCCGCAAAAGGACTGTGTTCAGCATCAATTGAGTCCATACTCATTTGTACCATAAGCGGACCGTTGTGTCAGCAAACTGTATTCTTTTTTCCCGATTTGATATACGATGGACCTGATCGTATAAGAGAGACAAGGAGGCTGGATAATGCGCAAACCGGTTCCCAGAGCCGCAGCAATCCACGATCTTTCGGGTTTCGGCAGGTCGTCACTCACACTGATACTTCCCGTATTATCGACAATGGGTGTACAGGTGTGTCCACTGCCGACAGCTCTGCTTTCCACCCATACCGGCGGGTTTGACGATTACTTTTTCCTCGATCTGACCGAACACATGCAGCCGATTGCTGCTCACTGGAAAAAACTGAAAGTTGATTTTGATACAATTTATTCCGGCTTTCTCGGTTCAAGCGCTCAGGTGGAAATCGTCCGTCGATTTATAGATGATTTTCGTACCAGCGACCAGGAGCAGCTGATAATGGTAGATCCGGTGCTCGGCGATGACGGTGAGTTATACGGACCATTTGATTCATCGATGGTTGAAGAGATGCGCAGACTGGTCGAAAAGGCGGATGTAATTACCCCGAATGTGACCGAGGCCAGTTTTCTGTTGGATGTGCCTCTGCAGGAAACGGTATCCAATGCGAAAATCAAGGAACAGCTACTAGCACTGAGTGATATGGGGCCGCGCATGGTAGTGATGACCAGCGTGAAAACCGACGGAAAGCCCGATATATCGACGGTGGTTGCATATGACCGCAATGACGGACGGTTCTGGAAGGTGGATTGCGACTATGTGCCTGCATTTTATCCGGGAACGGGCGATCTGTTTGCAAGCGTTCTGGTTGGCAGCCTGCTGCAGGGTGACAGCCTGCCGATCGCCATCGAACGCTCCGTGCAGTTTGTCTCCGTTTCCATTCGGGCTACTTTCGGACACCAGGTGCCGCACCGTGACGGTGTGTTGTTCGAGCGCGTACTGGGCAGTCTCTCTTCGCCGCTCACCAGCAGCTGCTATCAGGTATTGGAGTAGGTTCTGCATGTACCGCGGGATGGTGGTGAGCGACTTCGACGGGACGCTATACGAGAAACTAAACGGGTTTTCCGAACAGGATCTGAGCACCCTGAATGAACTGGAAAACAAGCAGTATGTAAGAGTTCTGGCAACCGGAAGATCGCTGAAATCTCTGTATCGCGTGGTCGATTCCGGCTTTCCGGTAGATTACGTGGTCTTTTCTTCCGGAGCCGGTGTGTATGATCTCAAAGAGGAAGCCCTGCTGCGAAGGGTCGTGTTTTCAAACGAGGAAACCGAGCAGCTGTGCCGGCGTTTAATCGACCTGCAGATAGACTTCATGGTGCATCATCCCATCCCGGATAATCACTACTTTCACTATCATCGCGGCAGTGGTGCCAGCAGCGATTTCACGGACCGGATAAATTTGTATCAGGCCTATGCGATGCGATTCGACTGGGCGCAGGTGCGCAGGCTCGAGGCAACCCAGTTCGTTCTGATTACCCCGAATAATCATGATCTGTTGAACAGCATCAGACGGGAATTCGAGGATCAGTGTTCTGTAATCTGGAGCAGCTCCCCTCTCGACGGAGAATCTCTTTGGATTGAACTGTTTCCCCCGGGAGCTCATAAAGGCAGCGGGATTGCATGGCTGGCTGAAAGGCTGCAGGTAGACCGGGATGCGACCATGGCGGTGGGCAACGATTATAACGATTTACATATGCTAGAGTGGAGCAGTCGCGCTTTTGTGGTAGCGAACGCCCCGCAAGGGCTGCAGCGGCGCTTCGAAGTGGTGCCGCAGTGCGGTAGCGGCGGATTCGCGGAAGCTGTGCAGCGCTGGCTTTTCTCGCGGGGTGAAACCGAATGATCGCCGTGCTGGGAGCCTTGCAGGCTGAAGTGTATCAGATGAAAAGGCGGATAACAGGGGTGGAGTCCTGCTGGTGGGCGGGAAGAGAGATGTCTCAGGGGGATCTGGGCCCGCGGAGGGTCCTGTGTACGTGGACCGGGGCCGGTATCGCCCAGGCGGCCATTACGGCTCAGCATATATGTTCCCGTTACAAACCGGAAATAATCCTCTTCGGAGGTATCGGGGGCGCATTGAACCCGATCTATGAACTCGGCGACATTGTAATAGCCGAAGATGTAATACAATGGGATATTGATACCGCGGCAATCGGCGGGGGCATCGGGGCTTTTCCCGGCCGTCAGAATGACAGCCGGTGGGTACGGGAGCTGCCTGCTGATCCAGCCCTCAGGAAACGTTTAGAGCAGCATTGCGCAGGACATGCCGGGAAGGTGTATAAGGGGCGTTTTCTGAGCGGAGACCGCTTTATACCTATTAAAAACGGCGCTGAGGAGCGGGGGGCTCTCAACAAGGCTTTGGGCGGCGATATTGCCGACATGGAGAGCAGCAGTATCGCTTTGGCGGGCAAGCTGAACAACACGCCGGTAGTACTGCTGCGGATTGTATCAGATACTGTGCGGGCAGAGCGGCCAGCCAATTTCAGGAAGTTCATCGACCGAGCCTCCGAGACCATTGCCGATATATTCGAGTCATTTATAAAAGCATCCATTCGCCAGGACCCGCGGTGATCGCTGCTGTGACCGCGGCACCGGCTTGTTGACTTTTTTGACCACAGACAGTATGATTTGACCCACATTTTCACATGTTGTTCAAGGAGAAACTATGTCCAAATCGCACAGAGGAAGCGGAATAAGGGAAATGCAAAAACAGGGCCGCGGAACTTGCCCTATCTGCAAACGAACCGGCATCAAGCTGATGTACGAACACGAAGTAAACGAAAAGAAGATCATGGTCTGCAAACAATGCAATGCGACCATCAAGCACGGCAAAGCTGAAGAAGCGCTGGCTTCACTCTAAACTATCGTTTTTATACTCTCAAACGTATGGTCCCGTCTGTGTGACGGGACTTTTTTTCGCGCACCGGCGTAAAGTGCACCGGTGCGGGGCTACCTCCCGAGCTCTTACCGTGATTCATGATGGAGTTGCTCGGTAAGCTTGAGAAATCGGGCCAGCACGGGTCCGTCCGGCGCATCCAGATCGATCACACGGTTGTTTATTTTTACGGGATGCGGCTCAATATAGACCAAGCGGCTGCCATAGTAACCTGTCGAGAGAATTAGCGACTGCTCGGCATTCGGCATTACATACATACCCGGAAAAATGAAATTCCCCAGCGAGTAAGCAATGAGCCCGTCTTTAAAAGCCTCCATTCCCTGCAGTACATGCGGGTGGTGGGCCAGTACGAGATCGGCACCGGCTTCAATGCAGGCGCGGTAAAAACGGCGCTGTTCGGCAGTAGGCCGTGAGGACCACTCCTGGCCGCCATGCGCTACCACAATATCAATCCCCGCTTCGCTGCTAATTTCGGCAACCGTGTCGAGAAATTTCCGCCCTGAGAATACTATTCCCGGACGCTCCTCAGTTACCTGGGCCTGTCTGCGTCCGTCGAATCCGTTTCTCTCCTGCGGATAAGCTCCCACTGAAAGAACCGTGACATCGGTTCCGTGAATAGTCGAGCGGGCCGGTGTATACGCCGCTTTCGGAGTTCGGCCGGCTCCGGAAGTAAGAAGGCCGTGGGCCTCGAGATGGGTAAGTGTATCGGTAAAGCCGGTGGTTCCAAAGTCGTAGCAGTGGTTATTGGTAATGGAAAAATAATCAAAGCCGGCTGACTTCAGAGCGGGCAGCACATCTGGGGAAAAGCGAAAGTTGTACGATTTCGGGGTCGGGAGGCCGCGATTGGTAACGGCCCCTTCGAGGTTTCCGATTAAAAAATCCTGTCGCTGCAAGACCGGCAGGGTGTTTTGAAAAACGGTCTGCAACCCCGACCGCCCCTTGCCAATTAGAAGACTTTGAACACCGCGCTGCACCATTATGTCGCCGACACCGCCGATCCAGGCGATCGGCATAGGTTCAATCTCAGCCGGAGACTGATATTCAGACCGCAGGTTTTCGTACCAGCTGCGGAGCTCCGCAGCTTCTGTGTCGCTTTCCTGCAGCTCTTCCCATGTGAGTGACAGAATTTTTTGTTCCACTAACGGATAGTCTGCGGAGTCAATATGCATGCCGTCTACAGGTAGGGCTTTGTAAGGCAGCGATAAGTCCTCCAGAGGCACTATTCCCGTCTCTTTTACCGACTTCATTTCAATATTATTGCGTGGATCCCACATCGGAACCGCAGGCACGAAATAGCGCTGTTCGATCAATAGAGTCTCCTCTTCGGTGCGCTGTGACCTTTCTGCAGCGTCTTCAGCCGGCTGGTAGTGGAGAAGTTCAATTGTGGCGATCAGCTTCGTAGAAGCCGGTTTTCGCGGCTCTGTGGCAGAGTCTGCCGCAGACTCTGCGGCGGGCATTACCTTAAATCCGGCGGGTAAGGGGTGTTCGGCGCTCAGTGCCTCCCATGCGGAAATTGCGGCAGGATCGATTTCTATTCGCACCACGGGCGTCGGTTCCTGGGGTGAACAGGCAAATAAAAAAATAACCAGCAGTGAAACCGGTACACAGGATAGTAAAAGCTTAAGTTGCATCGTTCTGTTCTTTTTCCTCCGAGTAAAGCAGGTCGAGTATTGAAGTATGCTCAAAGGGGGCCAGCGCGGATTGTGAAAAGTGGTCAATAATATTCTGTACAAAAGCAGTATCCTGGGGCAGCTCGTGTTTTTCCGTTGCACTGAGGCTTTTACCCCACAGCGCCGCCAGAACCTCCTCAACAGTGGTAGTGGACAGCCCTTTCTGCGGAAGGAGATGGGGATTTGCGGAGTGGACTCTAAAAATAATTTGCCACCGCTCCAATCTGCGTATATATTTTTCAATCGATTTGATCGGAAGGGAAAACCGGTTCGCTAAATCGTGCAGCCGAACCGGAGCGTCACCATGCAGAAAGCGGGCGGCAATATAGAGGTATATCTGCAAACCGGTCTGCAATTCCTGATAGGGCGTTTTTTCTTTGTGTGAATGGGCCTCAGTGAAGTTTTCACGATGCTGATGCACATAGGTTATTTCAGCCGCAATAAAGATTATCAGCCAGTTCAGCGAGAGCCAAATCAGGAATATGGGTATGGCTGCCAGAGAACCGTAGATTATCGATATCCTGATTACGTAGTTGGTCCCGTCGATAAACAGGAATCGTGCTACCTCCCATAAAAGTGTACCAGCCGCCGCTCCGATCAAGCTGCTGGATAAAGAGACCTTCGCGGAAGGCACTGCGAAAACCATCAGCCATATGGCGATGAAAATAAAAAGAGTGGGGGCGGCCTTTATGAGAATCTGCAGCAGAGCGGAGACCTCGGGGTAACCAGTGGCAAAATTGTGCAGGGTTATACTGAAGGTAAAACTGGCTCCTACCAGCAAGGTGCCGATTACAATCACGGCCAGATACATCATGAACTTGCGTATAAAGCCGATTCTCGATGTGCTGGCCCAGACCGCGTTGATATTATTGCTGATGCCGTTGAGCAGGAAGAGCGAAGTAAGTGCAAAAATCAATAAGCCAACCACGCCGAGAGCCCGACTGTTTTCAATAAACTGTTCAATGTAGCGGAGCGCCTCGTCAGTTCGGGTGGGTATCAGAAAGCGGAACAGAAAGTCCTGCAGCTGACTGCGGGCGGCCTCAAAGGCTCCGAAACCGGTTAACAGCGAAAAAACGAAAGCAGTGAGCGGTACCAGGGCTAAGAGTGTAGAAAAAGCGAGACTGCCGGCTCGCAGGATACAGTTGTCGTTGGTCAGTTCGCGCCAGAATATCTGCGTGAAATGGTAGAGCCGCTGAGAATACTCGAATAGGGTGTGTCTTAGTCTACTGAGCTTTTTCATCATTGCTGCTTAGTATACGAAAAAACCGAAGAAAATACAAAGAAAAAGCGGCCCCGGATGGAGCCGCTTGCCTCTCAAAACTTACTAAATGCTCAGCGTCCTACTTTGCTTACCTTCATGTTGTCGAAACTGGCAGCAAGACTGTTGGTTCGCAGAGAAATATAGCTGCCTTTTCCCGGAGCACGGTCTAGATAGAAACGTACGTAGGTGCCGGGGCGGGAAGGATCCCAGATCTTCACCAGACCGGTATCTCCGTCTACCTGGATTTTAACGGGAACCTTCAGCGACATGTTTTCCTGAGTGAGAACGTTGGGGTTGAGAGCAACGTCGTAGCCCTCCAGAAGTTCCATTCGAGAGTGTCCGTAGCTGCGGTATACCTGACCGCGGAATCCGGCTTTGCCGTAAGAGGGGTCTTCGTCGTAGTTCAGCCACAAAAGATAAGATTTTCCGTTTCCCCAAGATTTACCCTTATGAGCATTATCTACAAATACCTGAATTCCAAAACCGGCCATTCGATCCGAGAGCCCGCCGGCTTCGTAGCGAACGTCGAAATTATATTCCATCAGGCCGCTCTGGGGGGCTTCGAAGTTGATTTTGGCAAGATGCTCCCGGGTATCCTGTTGATACAGGCGGGCACTGCGGACCTTCCAGCCGCCGTATTCCCCGTCGGCGGACATACCATCGGAGAATCCGTTACTGAACACAGTTGTGTCTGCAAACGCCAATGTTGCTCCTGCCGTGAGCAGCAGAATGCACATCACGATGGAAATGGTTCGTTTCTTCATGTTTTACTCCCTCTTTGGTTTGAAATCGGAATTATGTAACTCCTTTTAGTACAAAACAAGTGAAGATTCTTCAGGTTACAGAAAAAAAGTGATACTATTGGTTTCCATGGATACTATGGACAATCTGCTCGAAAAGCTGAAAAAAGACCCGCAATTCGCGGCTCAGATAAGTCACTGGCATACTGTCCCGATGCGTGCCGGTAGCTATTCTCCATTGCCGGAGGGTTTATCGTCTGAACTGCATGCGCTTTTACAGAAGCGGGGCATAGACCGGCTGTACAGTCATCAGCTGGAGGCCTTTGAAGCCGCCCGAAGAGGAGAACACGTAGTGGTAGTTACACCGACTGCCAGCGGGAAGACCCTCTCCTATAATCTGCCGGTGGTTCAAACCCTGCTGGAACAGCCCGAAATGCGGGCCCTTTACATGTTCCCCACTAAAGCTCTGAGTCAGGACCAACAGTCCGAGCTGAATGAAATCGTGCTCGGCGGTGCGCTGCCGCTGAAGGTGGCCACGTATGATGGAGATACCCCACAGTCTCTGCGGGTTTCGGCCCGTGAGAACGGACGCATAGTGATATCCAACCCCGATATGATGCACGCCGGCGTGTTGCCGAATCATCCGAAGTGGATAAAGTTTCTGAGTAATCTGCGTTACGTAGTGATTGATGAAGTTCATACGTATCGCGGTATATTCGGTTCGCACATGACCAATCTTATCCGTCGGCTGAAACGAATTGCCGAGTTCTACGGCAGTTCGCCGCAGTTTATTCTTTGTTCGGCGACTATCGGTAATCCGCGGGAGCTTGCCGAACAGATCATCGAGGAGAAGGTCACACTTATCGATAACAACGGCGCGCCGTCCGGTGAAAAGCACGTAGTCCTGTATAATCCTCCGCTGGTGGATGCAGTGCAGGGTATCCGCAGAGGCGTTGTGCTGGAGGCCAAGAATACAGCCCTTACGTTTTTACGGCGTAAGATTAAAACCATTGTCTTTGCGCGTTCACGGCTGCGAACCGAATTGATCGCCTCGTACATCAAGAAAGCGGTTGCGAATATGTACACTGAAAACGAGCGACTGCGTATTGAATCGTATCGCGGAGGATATCTGCCCAATGAGCGCCGCGAAATAGAAAAGGGGCTGCGGGAAGGTCGTATTCACGGGGTGGTTTCGACCAACGCACTGGAGCTGGGAATCGATATTGGCGCCTTGGATGCGGCGGTTCTGGCCGGTATGCCGGCCTCGATTGCCTCCATCTGGCAGCAGGCCGGCCGGGCGGGCCGGCGCAACAACGTCTCTATTGCGGTTCTGATTGCCTCCGCTGCTCCGACCGATCAGTTTCTGGTACAGCATCCGGATTATT
The DNA here is from genome assembly GCA_964603735.1 of uncultured Sediminispirochaeta sp. Taxonomy (GTDB): domain Bacteria; phylum Spirochaetota; class Spirochaetia; order DSM-16054; family Sediminispirochaetaceae; genus DSBN01. The sequence goes on from CAZRWN010000008.1 coordinate 36,825, forward strand.
TTTTCGGGCGCAGCCCGGAATCCGCCTGGATAAACCCGGACAATCTGTATGTATTGATCGATCACCTCAAGTGTGCCGTTTTCGAACTGCCCTTCGGAGAGGAGGATTCGTTCGCAAGGAGTATGTCTGCGGAAGAGCTGGACGAAGTGCTTTCCTATTTGGAGGAGGCTGGCACCGTCCGTAAAAGTGCCGGCCGCTGGTATTGGTCGGGTAAGGGGTATCCCGCCGAGGAGGTGAGTCTGCGCACTACATCTCCGCGCAGTGTGGTTATAATTGATACCACGGGGGGCAAGAATGAGGTGATAGGTGAGATGGATGTGCCCTCCGCCAAGGAACTGCTGTTTCCAAATGCTGTCTATCTTCACCGTGACCGTCAGTTTTTGTCGCTGGAGCTGGATATTGAAAACCTCAAATGCTACATACAGGAGTCGCAGCTCAACTACTATACCGACTCTGTGGTGAAAACCGATATAAAGGTTCTGGAAGTCGACAATTCGGATGTCCACTCCGACTGCCGGGTGATCAGCGGTGACGTGCTGGTGCGCAGCCAGGTGGCGAAGTATAAAAAGCTGAAGTTCGGCACCCATGAAAACCTCGGTTACGGGGATATACATCTGCCCGAAGAGGAGATCCATACGCGGGCGCTGCTGATGGCCTTTGAGACCGGCGGCAGTGCAGCGCAGGCGATGCAGGCGGTCAACCCCGAAATCCGTGAACATGTCATATCCCATATCGGCACCCTCATAAAGAATGTTGCTCCCGTGTTTTTGCTCTGCGAACGATCGGATATCGGCCTGGCCGAACGTATAAGGGACCCCTTTACTGAGGTACCGACCATTTATGTCTACGACACCGCCCCGGGGGGAATCGGGCTTTCGGAGGGGTTTGCCGAGAAGCGGGAACAGATACTCTTTGCCGCCTACGATTTGGTGCGGCAGTGCAGCTGTGAATACGGATGTCCGAGCTGTATAGGGCCGGACGAAGGAAAAACCGAAGACAATAAAAAGCAGGCGGTAATACGGTTCTTCAATACCTGGCTCGGCAGGCTGCGGAAGCTGGAGGAGGAGTAGAGAGCGTGGCGAAACTTTCCGGCCGGCTGCAGCAGTTACGGGCTATGCGCGCGGCGGAGCTGTCGAACACCAGCGAATCAAGCTCAAGCGCGGAGGAGCAGACGGACGTTCCGCTGCCGTGGAAAGGTTGGACGCAGCTTGCCCCATATGTATGGCGCCGCGGCGAGCGGCGGCACTATCCTGAGGGGAGCCGGTGGATAGAGGGGGTTTTGATAAAAGAGCGTTCTCTGTTGCCGGATATGGTTTTCTACGATTTTGAAACTACCGGTCTCTCCGGCGGGGCCGGGACCGTGCTGTTCTTAGCCGGCTTCGGGCGGTTCGAAGGAGAATATCTGCACATCGACCAGCTCCTGCTGGCCGATTACCCCGGAGAGCCGGAGTTCATCCGTGAGATAGTCTCTTATCTGTCGGACAGGAAATTGTACGTTTCGTATAACGGAAAGGGCTTCGACCGGCACATTCTTTTGAACCGACTGCGCCTGCATGGATATCGGTTGGCTGATATGCCGCGACAGCTAGATTTGCTGTATCCGACCCGTAAAATTTGGGGCCAGGTTTTGGAACGCTGTAATCTCGGCAGCATAGAAGCGCAGGTTTTGGGAATCGGCAGAGAATCGGATATTCCGGGTGCGCTTATTCCTGAGTGTTATCAGGATTTTTTGCGTACACGGAATTATGAGTGTATGCAGCGGGTAGTCGCACATCATCTGCAAGACATCGAGTCACTGGCACGGCTCCTTTTTCACATAGAAAGACTGGCAGCACAGCCCGGGTTGCTGACAGACAGTGCAGCGCGAACCGGAATCGGCCAGATTCTACTATCGAGGGGAGATATGCGCGGCATAACTGTGTTGGAGGATGAACTGCTTCACGGAAACGAGAGGGCCGGGCGCGCCCTGGTGCTGCACTACAAACGGATGCGCGCGCTGCCGGAACTGCGTTCCGCACTGGCCGGTATGCTGGCCATTCGACCGGGGTATTTTCAAGTGGTAGAGACCGCAAAACTGCTGGAGCACGCAGACAAGAACCCGAAAGGGGCTCTCGAATTGCTCGAGCCGCTGTTGGGGCGGCGAGCGGCACTGACCGGCACGCAATATAAGCAGCTTCTCTATCGCCGCCGACGTCTTGAAAAGAAATTAGGAGCCGAGTAGTTTCTCATATAGATCCACATAGTGGGCGGCGGAGTCCTTCCACGAGAAATGGCGCTTCATAGCTCGTTTCTGCATCCGCCGAAAGTGCTCTGGGCGTTCATACCAGGTGGAAACCGCCCATTCGGTCGTGTGAAAGATGCTTTCGGGCGACAGATCACGGAACATGAATCCGGTTCCTTCCCCGCTCTGACTGTCGTAGTTTTCAACTGTATCGGCTAAGCCGCCGGTTTCTCTGACAATTGGCAAAGTGCCGTAGCGCAGCGAGTAGATCTGATTAAGCCCGCAGGGTTCGTAACGGCTCGGCATCAGAAAGAGATCGGAGCCTGCTTCGATTTGATGGGCCAAGGAATCGCTGAAGGTGGTTTTAACCTTGAGATTGGGCAGATGGCGCTGCAGTTGGAGCAGCTCCGTTTCTATCCACTCTTCGCCGGTTCCGAGTACCACCGCCTGCACCGACATTTCGCGGCAGATCCGCTGCAGCGCTCCCCGGTGCGGATCACAGAGCTCGTAAAAGCCTTTTTGCGCCGCGAGACGGCTTACAAGACCGATCAGCGGTACACTGTCGTCCACCGGCAGGCCGAGTTTCTCCTGGAGTTTAGCCTTTGCTGCGTATTTTCCCGCTAAGTCTTCCGCAGAATAAGGCTGGGGGATATGCGGGTCGTGGGCCGGATCCCATTCGTCGTAATCTGCTCCGTTCAAAATTCCGTACAGGGAAGCTCCCCGCTGCAGCAGCAGTTTTTCCATTCCATGCCCGAACTCTTCGGTCTGTATTTCTTTGGCATAGGTAGGAGAGACGGTCGTAATTGCGTCGGCATTGAGAATACCGCACTGCATGAAGTTTAGAGAGGAATCGACGGCAGCTGCATTTTTGCTGCAGGTTTCCCAACTGAGTTGAGTGGTGTGTAGATCGTGTTTAGAAAAAATGCCCTGATACCCGATGTTATGAATGGTGAAAATACTGCGGCTCTGGCAGAATTCCTGCTCCAGCTCGAATTCCCGTTGATAGGCGGTAACCAGCGCCGCCTGCCAGTCGTGGCTGTGGAGAATATCGGGAATCCAGTCGAGATGCCGGCACAGGGGAAAAACAGACCGGCTCAGTAGTGCAAATCGGTAGTGGTTGTCACGATAGGGGCTGCTGCCGTTACTGCCGTAGTAGCCGGGGCGCTTAGAGAAAGCCGGGTGCTCGAGGAAATACACCGGAACCTCCGAGTTCGGGAGCAGCCCCTGTTTAATACCGCATTTTTCCTCTTCAAACCGGATGGGGACCGCGAGGTCGTCCGTAACGGGAACAAAATTCTCCGTAGAAATCGAGGCATACCGGGGCATTAGTACCCGCACATCGTGACCGAGCAGCGACAACTTTTTTGACAATGAGTTCACTATGTCGGCTAAACCGCCGGTCTTGGCAAAAGGAACCGCTTCACTTGCTATCATAAAAATTTTCATATAAACCCCGCTTACTCTAGTCTAGTATAGGATATCTGATAGCGGCCTACTATGTCAAAATTTAATCGACGGTAGAGTTGAATTGCCGAACGGTTACTTGTGCGGACGAAGAGCACCGAGTTGCGTCCGGTAGCCTGGATCTCTTCTATCAGGCGGTGCATCAGAGCCCGGGCAACCCCATGTCCGCGGTGCTCCGGGGCGGTGTAGACTCCACCGATCTGCGTGTAGTTGATGCCGATTGCATTGGTCCCGGCTTTCGAAATAGGGGTTGTATCGAGAGTGGCAAATAGAATCCTCTGTGTCTTGACCACCTTTCTGAAATGCAGCATATATGCAGAGGGGTTGAAGTGTTCGGGGTGGACAACGACTTCTTCGAATTGATACGCCTTCTCGAGCGGAAATACGCGGCGGACATCTTTTTCTGAAAGCGAGTGAATATGGATATCAGCTGAGATGTGCAACGGACTGAGGTGTCTGGTTTTTGGACGCACCATCAGGTAATGTGAACGCCGCACATCTATCGGACTTTTCAGAAGGTTTTCATACTGCCTAACCGTGTCCTCGATGCCTATCAGGCAATAGAGACGTCTGACATAGCGGTACACCTGCGTAAGCAGCGGCTGGATTTGTTCAGCCGATAGACTGAGGTTGTCGCTGTGAACCGGTATCAGCAGGCCCTTGGATGTAACCAGTACCGCGGCGGCTATTTTTCCTCCGTTTATGCCGATAAACACCACAGACTCGCGCGGCGAAGGCAGTGCGGGACGGCTGTGCTGCAGAAGACGGGAGGTAAAGTTTACGCAGATGTGCTCGAGCGGCAGGATGAATCTGAGGAGGTCCGTGAAAGTATCTTGATCTACCCTTTTCCAAATCACGGTGTGGAGCTCGCTTCCTCTGATGGTTCTTCCCTATGCATGCGAATAGGTACGATACCCTCCGCCGGGATCATACCCTTCAGGGCTGCAAAACCGGCGGTAAATGAGTCCTCCCCGGTTCCGTATACGGCGAGCCCGGTGCCGACCCAGGGAATATTGCGCAGATAAACCGGCGTCAGAACCGAAATTACGATTATCTTTGTATCGATGTCTTTCAGCTGCCGGAGAACCTCCGCACTGTTCGGGTTTGCCAGGCAGAAAATGAGAGTATCGTAGCGGGCGGCCTTGGCCTTTAGCTCGGATATATACTGCTCTTCGGCTTCATAGAAAGGCGAGTAAGGAAAATAATAGGAGTCGGCCTTCGGATAGTGTCTGCGTCCGACAGTGAGAAACGTGTTCAGCTGACCAGCCAGCAAAATATCTTGGTTTTCTCCCTCTAAGGGTATGTTTCCATCCTGAATAAGGGACACACTGCGGCATGCCTGACTGAAGAAAAACTCTTTTCCCTCCGCCAGAGGAATCGCCTGCTCGATTGTCGCGGGATCGGGAGTGAGGGGGACTGCATCAGGGCCTTTGAGGTAGCGTAGTTTTATCTTCAGAATGCGGGTGACCGCGGCTTCGAGACTGTTTCTGAATTGTGGATTCTCCTGCAGTTCGGCATACAGTAAATCCCAGACCCTTCTGTATATGTTGAAATCGTGCGAGATCATGATCATATCGTTGCCGGCTTTGATTGCCTGCAGGCAGGCTTCGGAAATACTGTTTCCGTTCTGAAGCGCACCGTGCATCCGCAGGTCGTCGGTAATGACAATTCCATCGAAGCCCATCTTCGTGCGTACTACTTCCCGCATAAAAAAGGGGGAGAGAGAGGCCGGTACGGACTCTTCGATAATGTTCGGGAAGGCGAGATGTGCGCTCATGAGGGCGGGCAGACCTTCACGGATTAAAAACCGGTAGGGGAGTAAATCCTCCTCCCACAGGCTCGAGAAGTCATTGCTTATGACAGGTAGAGTGCCATGCGAATCCTCATCGGCCTTGCCGTGTCCCGGAAAGTGTTTAGCAGTACAGATGATGCCGCTGTCTTCCATTCCGTGAAAATAGGCTACACCCAACTGCGCGGTGGTCAGAGGATCTTCGGCGAATGCCCGCGGACCGATGACATGGGCATTCTCGTTACTGTAAATGTCGACTGTTGGGGCGAAATTCATATTGATGCCGAGGCTTCTGAGCTCTTTCCCGATATACAAGCCGGTATAGTAGGCATCGTAGGGCAGGCTGGTCGCGCCGATTGCAAGGTTGCCGGGAGTTATCGAGGTATCGCCTTTTATGTGTCGTACCCAACCGCCCTCCTGGTCGGTTGCGATGAAAAGTGGTATGCGAAGTCCGGATTCCGTTGCAGCCGATTGCATGATCCCGATGCTGCGGCCGAGCTCCTGCAGGTTTTCCGCATTCCAGCCGAAGATCTTTACCCCGCCTATGTGTTTATCTCGTATCCAGTCAAGTATTTGGGGAGAAGGAGTTTGGCCGAAATAGCCAAGCAGAAACACCTGTCCGAGCAGTTCGGTGTCGCTCATAGCGGCAACCAGCCGTTCTGCCTGAGCAGTTATCCCACTATTCCGGGCTGCAGTCGGCTGAAAAAAATGCGGAACCGACCACAACTGACCGGTTCCACTCAAAGTCGTAAGAATAGTAAATGCTAATACAACCCGTCTTGCTAAAGATGCTGTCTGCACCATGTACGCCTGCTAATAAAGAGTTTGTTCGTATGCTTCCCCTTTTATAGCATCGATTCGCTGTGACGCGCAATGGGTGGCTATTGCTCCTTCACCGGCGGCTACTACCAGCTGGCGGAACGGAGATGATCGCACATCACCGGCGGCATACAGGCCGCTGGTGTCGGTTTCCATGTTCTGATCGGTTAATATGTAACCGGCCTCGTCCTTCTTAACATCCGGTACGAGAGATGTCTGCGGTATGGATCCGATAAATACAAAAATTGCATCCATTTCCTCCTCATAGGTTTCACCGGTTTGGTTGTTTTCGAGCACCACGCCTTCCACCTTCATGCCACCTTTGATCTCTCGGATCTCGGTGTTAAAACGAACCTCGATGTTCGGATTCCGCATCACGCGTTCAGCCAGCGAGCGCTGCGCCCGGAATTTGTCCCGGCGGTGGATCATTACGACTTTATCGGTCAGATTCGCCAGGAAGCTGGCCTCGTCGCAGGCGGCGTCTCCACCGCCGACAACCAACATCTTCTTGTTTTTGAAGAAGGGACCGTCACAGGTTGCACAGTAAGACACACCTCGGCCGGCGAACTCTTTTTCACCGGGAACGTTGAGCTTGCGGTGCTGAGCACCCGTGGTAAGGATGACAGCATAGGTAGTATAGATGCCTTTGCTGGTTTCAAGCGTGTAGATCTCACCGTCTTTACTAATCGATTTCGCTGTTCCGATTAGGAAATCCGCACCGAAATTGCGGGCCTGTTCTTCCAGCAGCTGGGCGAATTCCGCCCCGTTAATGGGTTCCGGAAAACCCGGGTAATTTTCTAAATCACCAATAATAAGGCACTGCCCCCCGGCGGCCATCTCTTCGATTACCAGTACATCTAAATTGGCCCTGGCTGCATACTGGGCAGCGCTGAGACCGGCAGCTCCACCGCCGATTATGATCAGGTCCTTATCAACTTGCATGTAGTTCCTCCTGCATATTTTTCATGTTGCTCTAATATAAGAAATATTATATTTAGAATCAAGTTGAAAGGTGTTACAAAGTATGACCGTTTATATCTGTAACAATTACTCCATTATAAAGAGTTTTTGATACTCAAAAAGGCTTCCTGCTACGGTTTTTCTAAACTCTCAAAATACCAGGTCGAAAATAGAAACAGGAGTATAAAGGAATGAAGACGGCGGAACATCTATCAACCATTTTACAGCAGGAAGTCGACGGCTTCAGCTCGGCAATCGAACGTGCCGAGACCATTCGTTCCAGCATATTCAAACACGACTGGAAGCAGCTCAGCGAATCTATCGAAAAGATGGAGCGGCTATCCGGATATTTGGCAGCACTGGAGAAGGAGCGAGACCATGTGTTTGAAAAACTGCGCAGCGAGGTCAAGGCCAGCCCGTCAGATGGGTTTTACACCGTAGTGGTACGGCTCGAGAGAGAGGAACAGGAAACACTATCCAGTCTCTTTCGGAAGTTGAAAACCAAGGTTATTCAACTGCAGGGAGTAATATGGTCAATAGATGCCTATACCCGCAGCATTTCCACTACCATTTACGATATTTTGCAGGAAATCTTTCCGCATAAGCGGGGGACGATGTACTCAAAATCCGGTAAGAAGCGGAAAATCGACAATGATCCGCTGGTAGTCAACCACCAGCTTTAATCGTTAAGGAGGACCCGGATGCATTCGACGTTTACGGGGATCGAAATAGGAAAACGAAGTCTCATTACACAAAACACCGCGATGTCCACGGTAGGACACAACCTCGGCAATGCGGCCGTTGAGGGATATAGTCGTCAACGGGTGGAAATGAAGGCCTTCGATCCTATTTACATGCCTGGATTGAACCGGGCAGAAACCGCCGGGCAGCTTGGTCAGGGAGTAACAGCCTCCAGTATAGAACGAGTCCATGATGAAATTCTCGAGGGAAGGATAGTCAAACAGGCAAACGGTCAGGGCTACTGGAAAACTCGTGACAAATATATATTGATGATGGAACAGGTGTACAACGAACCGGAAGATATTTCAGTGCGGGCGCAGATGGACCAATTCTGGGATGCCTGGCAGGAATTATCGATGTACCCGGAACAGACGTCGGCTCGTCACGCTGTATTAGAGCGTGGAAAGAGTCTGATCGAGGGGATCCATCGCCGATACGAAGGGCTTACCGAGATACGCGACATGCTCGAACAGGATGTGCAGGGAACAGTGCAGCGGATCAATTCAATTCTCGGTGAAGTTGCCGGCATTAATGAACAGATAGTGAAAATCGAGGCCATGGAAGATAATCCGAATGATCTGCTCGATCAGCGCGACCGTTTGGTTAAAAGATTGTCTACGCTGGTAGATATTACCGTAAGCGGACGTGACCCGGATGAGTTTACCATTCATACCGGCGGAATGCATCTTCTGCAGGGCCGTGTAGCTAACTATCTGGAAGCACAGCCCAATACGCAGAACGAAGGCTACTCAGATGTGGTTTGGAGGGACAGCGGTGAGGAGTATCTTCCGCGGGGCGGGGAGTTGGCAGGCTATCTCGAGCTAAGGGACGGAGATGTACGTGAAGAAATCCAGGGCCTGGACATGATGACCATTAATTTCACCGATATGGTGAACAGTATACACCGGGACGCGTACGGTAAAAACGGGAAAACGGGACAGGATTTCTTTACGGAATGGCCCTTTGTAAACAACGTATCCGGTAATTACGACCGGAACGGCGACGGCGAATTCGATTCTACTTATCTTTTTAGAATGACCGGAACCAACGACCTCGACCCGCAGCAGCAGATCGGGTTAGAAGGGACCCTCTCTCTCTCCGGCCCGCAGGGTAATGTTGAGATCAACTACAATGCAACCGACACGGTTGAAGAGGTAGTAAACCGGATCAACACATCCGGGGCGGAGGTTGCGGCCAGATTGGACCGCAACGGCCGTCTCAACCTGAAGGCCTCACCGGCAGCAGAAGTCGAAAATCCGGATTTCGTAATACGACATGTGGAAGATTCAGGTCAATTCTTAGCCGGATACGCCGGTGTACTGGCCGGAACCGGAGCCGAAGGAGCCTATGACTGGGGGCAGGCTGATGCCGTGACCGCGTTACGAGGTGACGGTGTGGATTATGCCGTTGCACCGCTCTCGCATCCGGCCGGGTGGACCGAACTGAATCCGGCAGTAGCCAACGACCCCGAGAGCATTGCCGCCGGTTTCGGTAAGAACGAGGATCCGGCTGAGCCGGGAAACGGACAGGCTGCATTGGCAATAGCACAACTGCGTAACAGCGATGTAATGGTCGGAAAATACAAGGGCTTTACCGAATACTTTTCGCAGGCTGCTGCCAAAGTAGGACTGAAGGGCGAGGCCGCAGAGCGTGCGTATGAAACCGAAAAAGAGATAATGTACGAGCTGGAAGAAATGAAAGATTCTGTTTCTGGTGTAAACATCGATGAAGAGTTGTCGCAGATGATAAAATTTCAACACGGATATGCAGCTGCCTCGAGATTCGTATCAGAGGTGAATAAAATGCTGGATACCATCATAAATCGGATGGGAGTGTAATAAATGGAACGTGTCAGCAGCAATATGAGTATCAATGACATGCAGTACCAGCTGAGAAAGCGGCAGGAAAGCATGTACGATCTAAACAACCAGATGTCCACTCAGAGCAGAGTGAAAAATCTGCGCGACGATCCCTTGGCTGCTGCTCATTCAACCCGCTACTTATCAAGGATTACCCACCTCGAGCGGTATGCAAAGAATGCAGAACGGGTTAAAAGCGAGCACCGGGTGGCTGAGGGTTATATGGACAGTGCTAACCGCATTCTGCATCGCGTCCGTGAATTAGCAGTTCAGGGTGCCAATGACACTTACACTACGGCCGATAAGCAGGCCATGGGGCAGGAGCTGAACCAACTTCTGAACGAACTTATAGAAATTGGGAATGCTCGTAATTCAGACGGAACGACACTGTTCGGGGGAGATAATACCGCTACCACCCCCTATAGAGTGTTGCAGGGTACCGTACCTGAGGCAGGTGGACAAGTGATAACCAATGTTGAGTACCGGGGTTCGATTAAACCATCGGAGGTGGAGATCGGGCAGGGCAACTACGTAAAAAAGCACCTTGCCGGCAACGAAGTCTTCTGGGCCGAACAGCAGCAGGTGTTTTCGACTACCGGCGCACAGAACTATGTGGTCAGTGACGATACATCCATCAGCATTGATGGGGAAGAGATCGCTCTAGATGCTGGTGACAATATTCACAATATCATCGCTAAAATCAACAATTCGAATGCCCAGGTAAAGGCGGATCTTGACCCGGTGAACAATTCACTATCATTGACAACAACCAGTCCGCATCAACTATATTTAGAAGACGGGGAGAACGGCACCGTACTTCAGGATTTGGGTGTAATTACAGAAATAGGTCGACCACCGTTTAATATTGCCCAAGACGCAAATGCTGCCGGCGGTTCATTGTTTGATATGGTCATACATCTGCGAGACAGGCTGTATGCCGGAGACACGATTGATATAGGCGGCTCGGCCTTGAAGGGCATCGATCTGGCCCAGGACAGACTGATCTCTTCGATGTCGGAACTCGGAGCCCAGGACGAACGGATTCAGGTTGCAATGCGGAGGATTGAGGATGAGGTTCCGGAGCTGCAGGAGCAAAACTCCAAGGAAGTCGGCCTGGATATGACCAAGGCTATAACCGAATTAAAACAACTAGAGCAAGCACATCAGGCCGCCTTGGGCGCCGCCGGAAGAATTATGCAGCGAACTCTGCTGGATTTTCTCAGATAAGGACAGGTGAAGCTAAAATGAAGGTGAATACCAAGCCGTACGGCTTAATAGATGTGGACCAACGACAAAAAATTCATTTTCCCTCCGGGATTCTGGGTTTTGAAAATCTGAAAAATTATGTGCTGCTGGACGCGTTGCAGCAACCATTTTACTGGCTGCAGTCAATGGATGTGCAGGAAATTGCCTTTGTTCTTATCGAACCTTATATTTTTCGTCCGGATTATAGCCCGGATGTATCCTCGTCGGAGCTCGAAGAAGTACGACTCACCCCCGATTCGACCGATGAGATGCTCGTTTTTACAATTGTAACCATTCCCGAAGAACAGCGTGATATGACCGCTAATCTTCAAGGCCCGATAATTATTAACCGGACGCTGCATATCGGACGGCAGTGTATTTCGGAAAATGAAAACTGGAAAACCAGACACAAAATAATGGAAGAGCTTTCACAAGTAAGGAACTCGGCATGCTGATACTTTCTCGAAAGAAAGATGAAAGCATAATGATAGGCGAAAATATTGAGGTCTCAGTAGTCGATATAAAGGGTGACCAGATCAAGTTGGGCATAAAGGCTCCCCGCGATATTAAAGTCTATCGACGGGAAGTGTTTACTGCGATACAAAAAGAGAACCTGGCGGCCGCTAAAGCCGGAACTCAGCTGCCGGAGCTGGATCTATTGAAAAAAACGGGCGAACAGACGGTAGAAAAACCAGGCCAGGAATCCGGAGCCGCTTCCGGGAATTCCCAGCACAACTCTAATCTCTAAGCCTCTCGAATAGTTCATTAAAATTATCACGTATATCCAGAAAAACATTGACAAGAGAAGGGTCGAAATGGGTGCCTTTTTGCGCGGAAATGATCTCTACGGCTTTCAGGTGATCGAAAGATGCTTTGTAACTGCGCTGCATTCTGAGAGCATCATATACATCCGCAATAGCGACTATACGTGCCGAGAGTGGTATCATTTCACCTGCTAAATTGTAGGGGTAGCCGTTTCCGTCCCAGTGCTCGTGATGGAAAAGGGCAATTTCGCGGGCCATCGGGTGGGGATAGGTACTCATAATATACGCGCCGTTGATAGTATGTTCCTGCATGATCTCCCATTCACGCTCATCCAGTGGCCCCTCTTTGTTGAGGATGTCATCCGGGGTTCCGATTTTTCCCACATCATGCATCTGAGCCAAGAACTCAATATTCTGAATGAATTCAGGTGTGATATCGGGAAGAAGATTGTTATCGAATAGATATTGCGACATTACTCTAGAGTATTCTCCGACTCTCTGGATGTGATTTCCGGTATCATTGTCTTTCAACTTAGAGGCTTCGAGCAGGCTGAGAAATGTATTGTGCAGCAGCCCCTTTTGTTCGAGGGTTACATCATCGAAGAGAGCCTGATAAAGAGCAGGTTGTTCACATTGCTTTGTGAACACCGGTACGATATTCACATTAAATAGTTGATTAAGCCTGCTCCGGTGAACCGACTGGAGGCGACCGCGGTAGCTGAAGCCGTCCGTTCGGCTGGTGATTGCAGAATATATACGGCCGATTTGCTCGGTGTCGAGATCGTGCGGAAAATCCTGTGCAAAGCTGCGTGGCAGTTCTCTTGAATCCGGCCGGAAAAGCTGGGAGTAGGCGGCATTCTCATAAAAAATGTACAAACGCGAGGTAAGTAAAACAGCAGGAAACTGATAGGAATCCATTGCTTCCCGTAAATACCGGATTCTCGGTTCTTCGAAAAGCTCATCCGTATCTATGCACTGCGCCTCTGAAACAACGTTGGACGTGTTTTTAATTTCGTCGAAAGGTTCCAACTCTTCGACTTCGAAAATATCCTCATGAGTCATTGGTTTTCTGCTCGTTGCCTCCCCACTGTAAAGATAGCTCAGCTTCACTGGGACGAATATAGAGAGGGCCGCTACGTTTTTCGTCGCCGCCGCGCTGGTGAAACATTTCTATACCCTTATGCAGCAGGGCAAAAGTTTTCGGAGCTGCATGAAGGGGGTCGAGAATCAAGTTCTCACTGGGAATTTCGGAATTACGGCCTATTTTGATCAGTTCCGCAGCAAAGGGACCTGTCAGCAGAATGGGGTTATATTCGGACATTTCCTGCAAGAGTAAATCAGGTTTTATATCCAGAACCTCTCCCCGAACCTTTCCGTGCTTGTAGAACGCGGCATACACACGCTTTTTGCGGGCGTCCATCACAGGTACGACCAAGGTCGAAGTGATACTCTGACCAAATGCATGCATATCCAGCGTGGGCACTGACACTAGTGGAATACCGGTACCAAAGGATAAACCCTTGGCAGTAGACAGGCCGATGCGCAGACCGGTAAAAGAACCGGGGCCCTTTGAAACTACTATCAAGTCCAGCTTTTCCACTGAAATGACTGCTTTTGCCAGCAGAACTTGAACTTCAGTGAGTAGATTTTCAGTGTGGTGCAGTCCGACATCCTGATTCATTTCGAAATAATGTTCATCAGTCTGCAGTCCGATTCCGAGCATCGATGTAGAAGTATCAATAGCCAAGACGTTCAAAGTAATAGCTCCTCCCGCAATCCTTTTATATCAATCGCACGTCTGCCGTCCGGTTCAATGAGAAATGAGATCGCTATGCAGGCGTCCGGCAGAATTTGATCGATTTTTTCAGCCCATTCGATAACGGATACTCCCCTGCCATAGAGGAGTTCCTCCGCACCAAGCATCTCGAACTCTTCGATACCATCTATTCTGTAGAGGTCCATGTGATAGAGTGGGAGCTTCCCTTCATACTCCGAGATCAGCGTAAAACTGGGGCTGGTAATTTCTTCGTCAATGGAAAGAGCCCGTGCAAAACCTTTAACAATGGTTGTTTTTCCACAGCCGAGAGAGCCGTGCAGGGTAATAACATCACCCGCTTTTAACAGGGAACCTATACGAGTTCCCAAACAGATGGTTTCTTCGGCTGATGCAGTATACAGCCTTTGCATCAGTACAGTTTTCCCTGTTTTTCCAAGTCACGAATGTGAGCTTTCAAAGACTTGAGGGCCGGCAAGAGCGGATAATTCAGTTTATTGAGTATCCGTACAGAAATATCGATAGTACCGTTTGCTGAGTGCTCCAGAGTAAACTCGACGGGACTCTCTTCCCGTTTCTGATTCTTATATTCGAAAATAGCCGAAGCTTTGAATTCGTTTCGGTAGTGAAGTGGAATATTTTTCTTCTTAATATCTCTAATCTCAAGAACTTTCATATGTAAAAATGTAGGTGAAAAGTACAGCGTGGTCAACACAGCTGTTCGCATTTTGGAAATAATAGGTCTTATAAGCGCGGATAACGTCGTTCGCGGTTCTGTTCAAAGCTGTAAATAAAGCTGTTGATCCGGTTCATGTGTGCACGGGAGACTCGAGTGAACATGACATGCATGATACCTCCTGTCGGATAAATGCGGGTCATGCCCATTACTTTGCCGAATACAGTGACCTTCTGTCGTTTTTCGGTTTCAAACTCCATTTTAAGTAGTTCTCCGCGGCCTAGGGGGTAGGAGCTGCGCATTGCACAGCCGCCGGCGGAAATATCAATCAGAGTTGCCAGAGTGCCGCGGTTTTTATCGACAATGGCCTTGCGGCTGGCGTTTTTTCCGAATCCGGAACTGATTATACGGATAGGATAAAAGTAGGCCGGGCGCTCGATCGGTTTTCGCCGGTATCTCCGCTGCTGAGCCTCTTTGATCGAGGTGGTATGCTGTAAAAACACGCTCGAAATTCCACGGATAACATTGTAGCCAAGAATTTTGGTATCGAAGGAGAAACTCTGACCGTTGGCCCGCCAGAAAAAAATCTGCGCTTTAGTCCATTTTCGCCATCGTATTTCCGTGCCGGTTTTATCTTTGGGAACCTCTACTCCGAAACTTTTTTCTAAATTGGAGGTAACCTTAGTCTGATAGCGGACATTGTTCACAGAAAGTGCAACTGCCTGACCGAGCTTGAGCTGGCGGGAAGAGGAGGGAGCCTTAACTCCTTTTGTACTGCGTTCGATTTTCTGTTTGATATGGTATAGGGTAAGCTTCTGAGCCTCTCGCTCATCCGGATCCATCGAGCTTGCTTCGATCTCATCCAGGGTTTTCCGCAGGTGCGTGTCGAGAAGGGGAGTATTGTTGAGAAGCGAATAGGGACTGTGTACTCGATGCCGGCGAATAATATCCTCTAGAATATGGGTTTCACCACGTGATAGACCGCGACTCGAAGCGTAATGCCGAAATTTCCGTTTGCTGAACTTGGATGTCTTTTTAGTAGCACCGCCGCCGCTGCTGCCCCGGTTTCCGCTTATTCCCGCAATTACTAGAAAAATAATAAAGAAGGCAAAAACCGCAATGGCTATAATGGTAGAAGTAGTATCACTTTGCTGCAGAGTCGGCATAACTTGAAGAATTATGAACCCCACCTATTTGTCCTCGCTTTTTTCCAAGTTCAGGATGACCTCCATAAGTCGTTCCGTACGGGGAGCTACCTCGTATTCGAGTAAGTCGCCAATAAGCACCGAGTCTCGTGACTTGAAAGCATCCTCCAGCTCGTGAAAGATATCATTCAGCTCGCTATAGAATGAACTAAAATTTTGTCCCTCGATCTGTGTGAGGGACACATCGGTAATACCCTGGTTCTGCAGTATCCGGTATAGCCGGATGAGTTTTTCAGAGATTTCCGTAAACTCTATGATGGAGTCCATAGCCGCTTTATCTTTCCCGGTTTGAAGATAAACAGAAACGTCCATGAGCTGAGTAATCAGGGTTCGCAGTCTTTCAGCTGTAGAGCGGAGCTCCGTAAGCGGCTGCGCTACCTCGCTTAGTCGTGATTGCAGAATTATCAGCAGATTATGCAGATAGCTTTGCAGCTGCTGCACCGTTGGTTTCAATTCGCCCTCATTGATGCCCGATTCTGCAACGAGCGTCTCTAATACCCGCCCGTATTCATTCTCAGAGCCGAGAATTCCATCGATATTATTCACGATGTAGGGAAGTTCATTTCTCAGATCGCGGATAAGTTCCCGGTTTCCGGCTGAAAGGGCTTTGTGCAGTAAGGAAAGATACTGATACAGGGTGTGTAAATTCTGCTCGTACTGCTCCGTAGCGGACAAAACGGTGATGTCGAGGTTGTGTATTCGATCGATGGATTTCAGTTTCCATTTCTCCGCATCATCACCGCCCGGTACAACGGTCGTCCCGTCGTAGTCAATAGAAGATATCTGATATTCGGAATCTCTCAGCCATTTTCGTATTCCGTCTAGTACTTCGCCGAGGTTCTGCTCATTTTCCAAGGTAAAATCAATTTTTTGCCTATTTATACTGATATTCAAACCTAAGCTCCTTTAGCCTGCGTATCTATTGTTGGTTCCGTTGCTGAAAATTCTGGATAGACTCGCGGCTGTCCTCTAAATCACTGAGAGTGCTCTCCATCCGTCCATATTTACGCTTCAGATCAGTTTCTTTATCCTCTAAACGGCGTTCCATGCTGTTCATGTCATTTTCGGTTTCATCTATCTGCCGGTCGATGCTGGCTGTGCGGGTATCGATTAAGCCGCCGTTGCGGGTATATGCATTGAGAAAGTTGGTCATTTCAACCGCCAGTCCGGAATCCACCACAAGATCGCCGTCGGTGTCTCTGCCGAAGAGTTCCTGTATTGCAGGTAGGTGCTGATCGATGGCCGTATCGAGCTTGGACTCATCAACTTCAAGATAGCCCCGCAGTTTAGACCGAGTAACAGTTTCGCTGCTGCCGCTGGCATTCGTGGAAATGCCCATTTGAGTCAGCATGTTCAATTCACGTCCGGCTGAAGTTTCGTATGCCGCGCTGGCAATTCGCTGAAGCCGGTTTTTGAGCTGCATGAAAGATGTATCACCCATGAACATCCCCATCTTCTGGCGGGCTTCCTCACGCTCCTCATCTTCGAAGTAGCCGATTTCCTCTATAACGCTTTCGCGGTTACTGGTGAGTATATTCACCTCGGTGAGCACCTGATTGTAGCTGCCGAGAAATTGAATCAATCCGTCCTTTATAGCCTCTTTGTCGGGTTCCACGTTCAGTTCTATCGGACGCTCTGAAGCCATATGGGGCGTGAGAGTTACCCCCGGTATCACATCATCGATGTTGTTGTCACTGCGCTCGACCGGAATACCGTTAACTGTCAGCTTAGCGTTTTGAGCCGTAGAAACCGGGAACTGGGGTTCATAATCGCCGCGGGCTTCAGGATTTATGATTCGAGCCTCATTAAGAGTAATTCTGCGGCCGGTGTTACGGTTCTCTACATCGATCGAGTGCAGCGGTTCGCCTATGTCCGCAAGAGGAATCGTCAATTTTTGCGGTTCTTCGGTATCCTCGAGCTCCGGGAGGGCCTGGGTTTCGTTTGCCGTGAGAACCTTTAAGGTTTCGATTTTTTGCGGTTCGGGAGGCGGCTCCCAGGGCGGAGTTTCGACTTCTCCCGGTGCGTTCTGTACTTCTACTCCTTCCAGTTCGATTCCGCCGGCTGAAGGCAGCTGCGGCCCGGGAGGAGGCGAGGGGGCCTGATAATCCTCTTCGGGCAGGTCTTCTACCTGCACCTGCAGCTCGAGCTGCAGGTTTTTACCGGGCTGCACCGGAGGGCTTACTTGAATTTGTGCAGAAGTGCCGGGAGGAACCACTAGGCTGCCGGCCTGAATCTGGAACTCTTCCTTCAAATCAGAGGCTTCAATCGGAGCCGCGTTCTCACGGCTGATCTCAATATCCCGCGCGCCGGTCGCCACACGGGCCAGTACACCTGTTTCCTCGCCCATCTGCTGCGCGTCTTTAAGAAAAGTAAGGCGGTTATCGGCTCCGGTTTTTGTAGTTTCAATAACCATAATGCTCGTATCGGGAGTATTGTTTACAAGTTCGGCTTCGATAAGACCTTTGCTGCGGCGGTTCAGCCTGCGAACAAAATCTTTGAGGTCTCCGCCGTCGAAATCGAATTCGACCTGCTGATCGCCTACCTGAAAGGCGTAAGTACCGGCTTTGATGCTGAAGTCTGAATTGAGGGAACGGGAACGAAAGGCATCGTTTTCAGCTACCTGTTGGACGGTAATTTCATCTATACCTTTAGATGCATTTCTGTCGGCGGAGGCTGAAAGAAATTCCGGCGCTGAAGAGTTGGCTACATATTCTTTGAAGGGGTTTTCGAAGCTGTATAGAGACCGAGCGTTTTGCTGCAGGGTGGTGAGTTTACGATTAACCTGGTTCCAGACCTTTTTCTGTTCGCTGAAGGTCTCCTTACGGTCTTCCATCCTGTTAAGCGGAGCACGCTCCGCTTTCATGATGGCGTCAATCATTTTGTCCGTGTTATATTTACTGGATACCCCAGGGATACTGATATCTGACATTACTCTCTACTTGATCCCCCGGGTAAATTTAGATTTATATCTCTTCATCAATCAGAAGCCCGATCGTCTCACGCATACGTGAGTGCAGGCGCTGAAGTGCTTCCGGGGGAATCTCCTTAATTACTTTATCGGTTTCACCGTCGATGACCTTGACGATCACCTGGTTCAACTCTCTATTTATACTAAATTTGAGTTTTCTGTTAAAGATGCTGGTGATGGTGAGGATATCTTTGAGATAAACTTCAGGGTCGATCGCCTTTTTCTGTTTCTGCAGAGACTTTGCAGCGGCTACAGCGCGCAGTCGCGCCGCTTGCTGAGCATCCTGTAATTGGATCTCTCTGCGATCGGAGTTAGCTGAGGCAGCATACCGCTGTTTCTCAGCTGCGCCTACATTATTAAAATGTAGTTCCATAACAACCACCTATAAAAAGAGGAGGAGGGGCGCCGGGCCTCCCCCAGATAGTAAGATGAGAAAACGTCCAGAAATCTCATCTCCGTGTGTGTGAACACAAGGTGTCTTACAGTAGTTGCATTACCGATTGTGTCTTAGTATTTGCCTGTGCGAGCATTGCAGTTGACGACTGAGTGAGGATCTGGTTTTTCATGTAGTTGACCATTTCACCGGCCATGTCTACGTCCCGAATCTGTGACTCAGCTGCTGTCAAGTTTTCGGCTGCAATTGCAACACCTTCAGCGGCTTTCTCAAACCGGTTTTGATACGCACCAAGGTCGGCGCGTTGCCGTGAAACTTGCTGAAGGGCACTGTCGATAGAGCCGATTGCCATGTTGGCTGCTTCAGGGTTTGAAATGGAAATTGTTCCTTCATCGTCACCCTGTGCTCCCTGCAGGCCGAGCGCCTGAGCGGTCATCGTGCCGATATACACGCGTTCGTTCTGGTCCATGTTTGCACCGATCTGAAACTGCATTACGCGTTCCGCTTCCTGTGCAAATCCACCAGTCAGCATATTCATGCCGTTAAACTGAGCGTGGGATGCAATCCGATTGATTTCATCAACAAGCTGAGAGACCTCAACCTGAATCTGCATTCGGTCTTCCTGGGTGTAAATCCCGTTGGCTGACTGAACCGAGAGTTCCCGCAAGCGGTGCAGAATATCATGGGATTCCTGCAGATAGCCTTCTGTTGTCTGAATGAAGGAAACTCCATTCTCGATGTTGCGTTCAGCCTGATTGAGACCTCGTATTTGCGCTCGCATCTTCTCACTTACAGCGAGTCCGGATGCATCGTCGGCAGCGCGATTGATACGCATGCCCGAACTAAGTTTCTCAATGTTGTTATCCAAAGATTTGCTGTTCAGGCCGACTTGTCGATTAGCATACAAGGCGCTCATGTTGTGATTAATAATCATATAACCCTCCTTGATTACTTTATAAAGGCTTTCCTTGCCTTTCATGATATCAACCGTAAGGAACAGGGAAGGCCTCTTATGCGCCCCTTCCGGACTGCTCCCCACATGTTAAGGAGATGCAGCCGACCCGAAGGCCGGCCCATCACCTTAAGTTAACATCAAATTAGGAGGGTAAGTTTTCAAAGAACTGTTCTACCTCTGCTTTAAATATAACCCGCTATCCCAGTAGTTGCAAGACCGATTGTGTCTTTGTGTTCGCCTGAGCCAGCATAGCAGTACCAGACTGCTGCAGAATCTGGTTCTTTGTGTAATCAACCATCTCTTTCGACATGTCGACGTCGCGGATTCGGGATTCAGCGGCCTGCAGGTTCTCAGCGCCTACATCGATACCACGGACGGCATGGTCTAAGCGGTTCTGATACGCACCGAGATCTGCACGCTGTTTGTTGATTTTCTTCAATGCCGCGTCGATTGTACCTATGGAACGATTGGCATTTTCGGGAGTTTCCATTGTAATGGTCTCGCCGGTACCAACTTCACGCATACCAAGGGCATTCGAGGTCATAGTTCCGATGTACACCCGCTCGCGCTGATCCATATTGGCACCGATATGGAACCACATGGAAGCGGTGACGGTGTTCTCACCGTCTTCGGCGGCGAAACGTCCGGTCAGCATGTTCATGCCGTTGAACTGTGCATGACTGGCAATACGGTCGATTTCATCGACCAGCTGACTTATCTCTACCTGAATCTGCATTCTGTCCTCATCGGTATAGATACCGTTGGCAGACTGGACGGCCAGTTCACGCATTCTGTGCATGATGTCCTGAGATTCCTGCAGATACCCTTCAGTGGTCTGAATGAAAGAGATACCGTTCTCAGCATTCCGAGAGGCCTGGTTCAATCCGCGGATCTGGGCCCGCATCTTTTCACTCACAGCGAGTCCGGATGCATCATCACCGGCACGGTTGATTCGAAGACCTGAAGACAGCTTTTCGATGTTCTTATCGAGAACACCATTGGTCTGTTTCAGCTGATTTTGCGCAAACATTGCGCTCATGTTGTGATTAATAATCATACGATCTCCTCCTTGAAATCCTTGAGGGCTTCCTTGCCCTATTTTTTTTGCCTTATAAGGCAAAAATTTTCTAAACCGGCCGATTATTCGACCGATATCTGTTGTAGAAGGGAAAAAGGCTTTAAAATTAATTCCGCGGAGCCTTCTTCCACATCTATACTTTTCGACCACCCCCCGGCAAAAACTTTACCCACCTTTAGTATTTTTTTATAAAAATGTTTAATAATCCGTGAGATTTGAGGCAGACAGCGATTTTCGCCATGAGTATGTGGCGCTTTTGTCTCACATGGTTCGTGACATTATGGTTGTAGAAAAAGAGTTCAAAAAATCATATACTGAGATTGATGAATAACACAAACAATACCCCCGAACTGCTGGCACCTGCTGGTAATCTGGAGACAGCGCTGGCAGCCTATGTCAGCGGCGCCGATGCGGTATACTGCGGTCTCGGCAAATATAATGCCCGCGAGATGGCCGACAATTTCAGTTTTGATGATATGTCCAGGCTTTCGGCCTATGCAAAAAAGCACGATAAGCGCTACTACCTGACATTCAACACCCTACTCAAGCAGACTGAGCTGGAGGAAGCCGCCGAACAACTGTATCGCATGACCGAGCTGATGCCGGATGGAGTAATTGTACAGGATCTTGGGATTGCGCGGCTGCTGGGACAATTTTTTCCATCACTGCCGATACATGCTTCCACGCAGATGGGAATTCACAACAGTGCCGGTGTAGCTGCGGCAAAGAAAATGGGGATGGAGCGGGTAATTCTCGAGCGGCAGGTTACTATTGATGAGCTCGAACAGATCGTGGCCCGTTCAGCACTGGAAATCGAGGTGTTTATTCACGGTGCTCTGTGTTGTTCACTATCCGGCAAGTGTCTGTTTTCATCCTGGATAGGCGGTTGGAGCGGAAACCGCGGAAGGTGCAAGCAGCCCTGCCGGCGCCGTTACTACTCTGAGGGCAAGGACGGAAAAAAGGCCGGGTTCTTTTTCTCCACTCAGGATTTGTATACTCTGGATCTGGTCCCGGACCTCAAACGGATTGGGGTAGCATCCTTGAAAATAGAAGGACGCTTGAAAAAGCCCAGCTACGTGCAGAGCGTAGTGCAGGCATATCGTATGGTGTTAGATGCCGACGATTCACGCTTCGATCAGGTGATCGGCCAGGCGAAGCAGGTACTATCCGGGTCGTTCGGCCGAAAATGGTCACATGGATTCGCTACGCGCGAGGATATGGAGACGGTGCTGCAGCCGGAGAACGTTGGGGTAAGCGGATTGCTTATCGGCAGTGTAAAGTCCGTTCGCAACGGTAGAGTAGTTGTGGATGTACAGCGGAAACTCCACGTTGGCGATCGGATTCGTATCCAGAGCCCCGGAGGAGAAGAGAGTTCCGGATTTACGATTAGAACCCTTGAACAGCAAGCAGTGCCTGTGAGGAGCGTAGCAAAGGGCGAGGCCCAGATCCCCTCCGATCGTGAGGCCGCTCCTGGATCCAAGGTATACAAGGTTTCCCAGAGCATCAAGCAGAATTGGCCCGATCCGGAATCCCTCCCGCTGTTGAAGATTCTTCCGCGTGTCGATCTGAAGGTGTGTATTCAGCGTAACGAGATTTCAGTCAGCACTGTCGGTGCCTATGATATCCGGTGGACAGCTCCTTTGGAATTGGAAGCTGCAAAAAAACACGGAATCTCGACCGAAGAAGTTAAGAGGGTTTTTTCTGCGAGTGGGGAGTACGATTTTACGGTCGGAACGGTTGAAGTAGATTGCCGAGAGGGACTGTTTATGCCGCCCAGTCTCCTCAAAAAACTGCGCAGAGAGTTTGTAGAGTTTTTCGGCCCGCAGGTAAATTCCAACGATGCGCAAAATGTGCGCGCGCAGCAGCTCGACCGTATCAAGAACAAAATGAGACAGAGGTACGATCAGCAGCAGCCGCCGCGGCGAAATGCAGCAGGTTCGAGTTCGGTCCGCGAAGTCAGTTACACTGGAAAACAGAGTTCAATGTCTGGCGGAAGAGGAATTGAGGTCGACAGTCTCTATGCCTATTCGAAAAAGACCCGCGAAATCGAACTGCCCCATTTTTGCCCCGAGCATGTGTTGCCTCTGATAAAAAAGAAAATTGATCAGGCCGTGAAAGAGGGTATCCGGCGCTTCAGAATAACTGATATGTATCAACTCGAACTGTTTGAGTTGCCTAATACACTTACCCTTACCGCAGCCTATCCCTTGCCGGTAACAAATCCGTTAGCTGCTGAGCTGCTGCAATCATGGGGAGTCGCGAAGGTGCAGGCTTGGATTGAGCTGGATCGCGAAGGGTTTGAGAGCCTGCTGCGGACATCTCCGCTGCGGCTGGAAATGTACCGGTATGGAAGACCTTTTTTGCTGGCCACACGTGCGAGGGTTGCTGCTGAAGGGGAGATTTCCGATCCGCGCGGGAGAAATTTTTACGTTCACTATGCAAAAGATGAGCATTTGACCTATATTTTTCCTTATGAAGTGTTACAATTACCACAGATAGAAGGATTTGACGAGTTTTATGATTATCGCCACAGTTCGAAAGGCGAGCGAAAGGTGAGTTCTTTCAATTTCGATACCGAGTTAGTATAATCGGGTTTCATATAAGGCAGAACAAGTAGTATGAGTGAGCAAAATGCAAACAATTTAGGTAAAAAGGTGTTCTTTCTGTATCCGCACAGCGTGATACAGGAAGAGTTGATTACCCATATTATCCAGAACGAATTCGAGGTTTACCTGATAAACGACCACCGCCGGCTGCTGCCGCTGCTCGAAAAATATGACAATTCTATTCTGTTTATTAACATTGACGAACGGCTGCAGGAAAAGGAGTGGGAAGATTATATCAGAACCATCATGCACAACGAAAAGACGCAAGGGGTTCAAATCGGCATTCTGACTTACAACGAGGATAAACAACTTGCCAGCAAATATCTCATGGATTTAATGATACAGGGCGGATACATCCAGTTGAAACTCGGACTCAAGGAGAGCACCAAAATCATTCTGAAGACCCTGATGGCCAACGAGGCCCGGGGTAAACGGCGCTTTGTACGGGCCGCGTGTCCTAAAAATGTTGTCACTGAGTTCAACGTACAGGTCGGACCCTCCATGTACGAGGGACATATCAAGGATATCAGTTCGGCCGGAATGGCGTGTTATTTCAACAAAGCCGTCGATCTTTCCGCTAAAACCGAACTGGCCAAAATTCAGTTGAAGCTGCGCAGCCGGATTGTGATGGTCAGTGGAATCGTGGCCGGTAAACGGCAGGATCAGGGACAGACAATGTATGTGGTTTTGTTCAACAAATACATCTCCACAGACGCCAAGCAGAGAATCTCAAGCTTTATTTACCGTACTTTGCAGGCTGAGATGCAGCGAGAATTGGACAGCGTGAAAATTAGCGATTGACCCCGCCAACTGCTTCCCATACTATTAGCCTATGAATACGATACAACTAGATAAACTTGACAGACTGTATGAAGCGGCCAGGGTGGCTGTGACCCATGCCCTGAATGTGAAAACGGGCGAGCGGGTGTTGATTGTAAGCAACCCGCCGCAAGAAACCTTTAGAATTGCTGCAGCACTGCATAATGCCGTTTATGCAGCCGGCGGCATACCGATTTTGATGGTACAGCCGATAAAAACTCAACTGGATTTTGCTGATGATGCCGTCATCCAAGCGATTGCTTCGGTACCGGATGTTTTTATTTCCATGAGCGCACAAAAACTCGGGAAAGATCGCTTTGCTATTTCAGAAGCGTATACCGTGGAGGGTAAAAACTACGACCATGTGTTTCATTACCTCATGGCCTCGAAGCAGTTACGGGCTTTTTGGTCGCCTATGGCCACCGAGGACATGTTTATACGCACGGTACCGGTAGATTACGAGCGGATGCTGAAAGAGGTAAAACTGGTAAAAGGGGTGCTCGACCGGGCTGAGCAGGTGCATGTGACCACACCCGCCGGAACCGATCTTACTATAGGGCTGCGCGGTCGTGAGTCGATGGAGGACGACGGGAATCTCAGCTTTGCCGGTGCCGGAGGAAACCTGCCGGCAGGCGAAGCCTTCATTAGTCCCGAGCTGGGTAGTTCGCAGGGAGTGATAGTCTTCGACGGCAGCGTTTCACTGCATGACGGCGATCGCATTGTAAACGAACCCGTGTATGTGGAAGTGAAAGACGGTTTTGTAACCAATATAAGCGGGGGAGAAGAGGCGCAGCTGCTGCAGCAAACCATTGATTACGGTGAAGAAAAGGCACTGCTGTTCGAACAGCAAGGCAGGCTTGCCCCGGGTAAAGGTGAAGAATACAAACAAAATGCCCGCAGTCTTGGAGAGCTCGGGATAGGGCTGAACCCCGCCGGAACCATAACCGGACATATGCTGGAGGATGAAAAAGCGTATGAGACCTGTCATATCGCTATCGGCTCGAACTATGATAACGATGCCTCCGCCCTGATTCATCTCGACTGCCTGATGAGAGCACCGACTATTGTTGCAGAGTTCGGAGACGGCACCACATCTACCATTCTTGAATCGGGAGTCTTACAAAAGCACTAAACAAGCTATGCAGAGTATAGTGAAAGCCTGGTTATACCTATTACTATTTCTCACAGCAGCAGTATGCGGCTCAATCTTTTTCTCACGGTGGCACAATGCGGGTTGAGTCGGAGCCGGGGAAGGAAACCAGCTTTACAATTACATTGCCGATAGAAGGTTGATTATAATAGCAGCTTAAAGTACTATCTCCTTGAAAGCTTGAAAGGGGGCAGTATGGCCGAGCCAATGAAACTCTATTTTTCTTACAATGATATTCATAAAACAGTGAAGAATTTGGCATCGCAGATAGGGGAGTCAGGGTATGATCCGCAGCTGATGGTTGCAATCGGTACCGGCGGCTTTATACCTGCAAGAATGTTGAAGACCTTCATAGAAAAGCCTATTTACACAGTGGGTATTTCCTACTACGACCATGAAAACAAACCCAAGGATTCGCCGCAAAAAATTCAGTGGATCGACGAAGTGGAGCAGAAGCTGCAGGGAAAAAAAATCCTGTTGGTTGACGAGGTGGATGATTCGAGGTCTACCCTCGAATACTGCCTGCGCGAACTACTCAAACATGAACCGGCCGAAATTGCAGTAGCGGTTCTCCACAACAAGCGAAAAGAGAAACGCGGAGAGATACCGGCAGAAATAGATTACTATTTTGCCGGAATGGAACTTGATGATATCTGGATTTGCTATCCCTGGGACGCGGAAGATATCGATTTTCAGGATAAGATGGCAGAACAGAAGAACGAAATCTAGATCTGGACGCCGGACGCCTCTATTGTGTATATTTAAAACAGGAGGTGATTCGATGAGCGATATTGAACGCATCGAATCTTCAGAAGCAGCGCGACGGCAGGAAAGAATACGTGAACAGGAACGCGTTGAACGAGAGCGGGAAGCCTGGGAGCGTGACCGGCGAGTCGAAGAGCAGCAGGAGCGTGACCGGCCTCAGCCTGAAGAATACCGAGGAAGGAATATAAACGTTTTTGCATAATGGGTAACTGTTATTTTTGCGGAACACAAATCGAGGGACCGGTTTACCGTCGCAGTGAGTGTTCACACTGTGGTAAAGAACTGAAGATTTGTCTGAATTGCGAATTCTATTCTCCGGGCAGTCACTGGGATTGTCATGAGACCATTCCGGAAGCTGTCAGAGACAAGGACAGAGCAAATTTTTGTGACTATTTCAGAGTTTCGAGTAAAGACAGATCAAAGCCGGGGGGAAAATCCGGTAACTCGCACACACAAGCCTTTAACGATCTCTTTAGTGACTAATAAACGCTTCATGGAAGGGTTCTGACGTGGAATCGAAGCGGCGGGTTCTGGTGGTTGATGATGAGCAGAAGATTTCAAAAATGATCTGTGACTACCTGCCGGCTGCGGAAGCAGGAGAATGGTAAGGTGATGTGGGCCTGCGAGGACGATGGCCCGGGAATCGGGGCAGCTGAGCGTAAACATGTATTCGAAAGGTTTTACCGGATTGATAAGGATCGTAATCGCAGTACCGGAGGGTCCGGACTCGGACTGGCAATAGTCAGGGAAATCGTTCGACGGCATAATGGAAAAGTGTATTTTGAAAATCCGAGGGTACTGGATGGTGCCCGAATAGTGGTGGAATTACAGCAGAATGGAAAAAACTAAAAGCTCTTTTTGGGGCAGCACCCAGCTCGCAGAGAAGAAATGGTACTACATACACGGCGGAACTCTGGAATTGTGGCTGCAAAAGCGGGAAAACGGAGAGGTGATTGTAGGCAACCGCCGCAGCGCGGCTGCCAGCGATGCGGCCCTGGCTTGGACCGAACTAGGTTCGAATCAGCCTGAGAAAAATGAAGACAGTTCCGTCAAGTGGGACTGGTATGCCGGGCTTGCGGGCCGTGAAATCACTGTACTGCCGGCAATGCCCGACCGCCCGCTGGTACTGAAACCGCAGCTCAGCCGGCATATTCTGCCCGGCTGTAAAACGCAGCTGCTTGTGTTTATTCCGGTGTGGCTGCAGATATACTCCGGTGAGGAGTCCTCTCAGAACATGATTGCCCAGTTCCCGAGCGAGGTTCTATCGTCTACCTGGTTCGGCGAAATGCAGTCCGGAGAGTTGTGCTATGCCCTGGAGCGTGACCTGCTGGAAAACCGTCCGGCCGTAGCCCTTTCGCCGCTTTCGGCGGTGTGCACCCTCAATATTCACAACGATTCGCAGGCGCTGCTCGATTTTCAGCGTATGGCCCTGCACGCGGAGTATCTGTCGATTTATACCGACGGGCACTCGCTGTATACCAACGAGGTCTCGGTAAAGTTCAACGGGGTAGACCAGATCAGCCAGCTGAAGTACTCTCCGAGAGGGCCGAAATGGAGCGGTTCGTTGACCCGGCTGAAAGGGCCGTATGAACATCCGAACAGAAGCCTTTTGAAAAGAAGTTTCTATTTTATTAAAGCTTTAACCGAAATGTAGAAGGGTAAGGTATGGAATTTTTCAGCAATGATATTATATCCCGTTATTTCACAACGGAGACGCTGTTCCAGCTTGTACGAATTGTTGCTATTATCCTGGCCGTATATCTGACAGCCCGTATTCTAGACATTATCATTCGCCGGACCATTACCCGGAATGCTTCGGACCAGTCAAAGGCTCTGTTTCATAAAACTATTATGTACGGTGCCTGGATACTGATAACTTTTCTGGTACTGAGTGAGCTGGGAGTAAGGTTGTCGGCGCTTCTGGGGGCTGCCGGTGTAGTCGGTATAGCCGTGGGTATTGCCTCACAGAAGAGTCTGGGAAATATTATCAGCGGTTTTTTTCTGGTCTCGGATAAGACCTTCGAAGTCGGCGACGTGATTACTATCGGCACCAAGACCGGGGTGGTGTACTCGCTCGACCTGCTCTCGATCAAACTACGGACTTTTGACAACACGCTCATCCGCATTCCGAATGACTCCATAATCTCGACCGAGATCACAAATATCACCCGTTTCCCTATAAGAAGAATGGACTTTACGCTGAATGTGGCCTACAAGGAGAATCTCCCGCGGGTGAAGGAACTTCTGCTTCAAATAGCCCGTTCGAATCCGCTCTGTCTGGATGAGCCCGAGCCCTTTTTTCTGTATAACGAGTTCGGTTCATCGGGAGTCGAACTGCTGTTTGCGGTCTGGTTTGAGAAAAGCAACTACGTAGAGGTGAAGAACAGCGTGTTCGAGGAGATCAAACAGCGGTTTGTGAATGAGGGAATCGAGATTCCGTTCCCGCATTTGTCGCTTTATGCAGGCTCGGATTCACAGCCCCTGGCGGTGCGCCTGGAGCGTGAATCCGGCTCTTAAAGAATGTAACTAAGGTAACTTTCCCGTTATTGTATGGCCCGCAAGGCTTGGGCGATATTCAAAAGATGATCGCCGATTTTTTCAATATGCCGTACCATATCCATGTACAGAAGCTCAGCTTTTACGTCCGAGCCGGCTTTGATCCGTTTTCGAGCGGCTTTTTGCAGGGTGTTTCGGTAGCGGTCAACCTCTTCTTCTAAAGCTATCGCCTGCTGCATTTCTTCCGAACTCAGATGCTGGTTTATATGCTTTATGATGAAACCGAGATACTCCTGAACCGTCTCTAAGTAGGGGCGTAGATCGTCCAGAGCGTCCCGGGAGATAATAAGTTCTTTATCGTAACGACGTTTAGAGAGTATCAGCAGGTTGAAACAGCTGTCGCCGATACTCTCCAGCTCATGAACTATGCGCATGAGGTGATTTACGTTTTCCGCGCTTTTGGTTTTGAGATTTTCCATTGACAGATGGGCGAGGAAGCCCGAGAGCTCCTCCTGCATGCGGTCGGTCAGCTCCTCCTTAGAGGCCAGCTCTTCAACCTCGGACTTCAGCTTTTGTTCCGGATGTTTGAAAACATATACAAATGAACTGAACATTTGCTGGGTTATTTCGCCCATTTTCTTGATTTCAGATTTAGCGGTGAGCAAATTCAGTTCGGGGGTATCCTGCATGGAGTAGGAGATATAGTCCAGCTTGTATTCGTGGGGCTGGGCTTTTTCGGCCGGCGGCAGAGGTACCATGAATTTTACTATCCGTTCTAGCCAGTTGACGAAATTGATAAATATAAGGGTATTGATGACATTGAAGGTGGTATGAAACATGGCCAGATGAGATGTGATGCCGGCTTGGGATTCCATAGATCCGGGAACCAGGCTGTCGACCAGGGCAATGATCGGAAAGAAGAGAAACTGCAGCCAGATAATACCGATAATATTGAACATCATGTGGGCCGTAGCGGCCCGCCGGGCATGAACGTCGGTGCCGATTGAGGCTATCATGGCGGTGATGGTGGTTCCGATGTTCTCTCCGAGCACCATCGCGGCGGCATTCGGAAAATCGATCCATCCGGAAAAAGCCATGGTCAGGGTAATCGCCATTGAAGCGCTGGAGGACTGCAAAACGACAGTGAGCCCGGTTCCGATGATTATGAACAGAAACCGTGAGAATATTCCGAAGCCGGTAAGATTGGTGACAAATTCCAATGATTCTGGATGGGCGTCGATTTCCGGCACAGATGCCTTCAGGAAGGAGAGACCCAAGAAGAGCAGGCCGAAACCCACTAAGGTTTCGCCCCATTCGCTCTTTTTTAGGCGCTTCCAGAAGATCAGCGGCAGCCCGACTCCGATAGCCGGCAGGGCGATTGCCGAAATGTTGAACTTGAATCCGAATATCGCCACGATCCAGCCGGTAACGGTGGTTCCGATGTTCGCTCCCATGATGACGCCGATAGCCTGCCCCAGGGAGAGCAGCCCGGCGTTTACGAAGCTGACCACCATGACCGTAGTAGCCGAAGATGACTGAACGATGGCTGTCATTCCAAAGCCGGTAGCTACTCCGGCGAAACGGTTACCTGTCATGAACTTCAGAATAGCCTGAAGCTTGTCGCCGGCGGCTTTCTGAATACCGTCGCTCATGGTGCGCATTCCGTATAGAAACAGGCCCAGACTTCCGATGACTTCGAAAATTTGTAGTATCATTGCTCCTCGCTCAAAAGAAAGTGCTCACAGAAAGTTAATAAAGCTCATGGGAATTTAATATAAATTTAAATAATTCACAAGGTTCTGAGATGCTGAAACAAGGATTCCGCGTTTAATTTCAACTACAGCGGCGGAAGACTGATAATAAAAGTACTGCCGTGGTTCTCACTGCTGGACAAGGTTACGCTGCCGTTATGAGCCCGGACAATATGCTTTACAATTGCCAAACCGAGCCCGGTACCGCCCATTTCGCGGCTGCGGGCTTTATCGACGCGGTAGAAACGTTCGAAGACGCGCTCCTGATGCTGCTCGGGGATGCCAATGCCGTTGTCACTGACCGATATGCAGACATATCCTTTGAAATCGCGGTAGCTGGAGATCCTGACTTCGGAGTCAGGGCGACTGTATTTGACGGCATTATCAATCAGATTGATACAGGCCTGCATAATGAGCTGGGAGTTGATATGGGCCTTTACTCCCGATTCGCAGTTTGATTTTAGTGTAATTCCGCGCTTTTCCGCCCCGCTCCGGCAGGTCTGTATGGCCTGCAGTACCGGTACTTCGACTTCGATAACCTCGAAATCGATGGCACTGCGTTCGTTCATATGTTCGATCCTTGAAAGGCTGAGGAGATCATTGAGAATATTGATAAGCCGGTCGGAATGAGAACCGATTATCCGTAGAAAGTTAACGGTAGTCGGATTGAGGTCATGCTCATCGTCCAGCAGGGTTTCGACAAAGCCCTTTATGGCAGTGACCGGGGTACGCAGCTCGTGCGAGACGCTGGAGACGAAGTCCTTCCGCATGATTTCCATTTGATGAGATTGAGTTACGTCCTGCAGCAGTATGAGCGCTCCGGAATAGGTATCGTCCTGCGGATTTTTGAGTAGTCCGAAACGGGCCTGCAGAAAGTTATTCCGCAGTTCGTTGTAAAACACCTTTTTCGCGTGTTCAGTCTGATCAGTGAGACAGTCTCGAATAAAGGCCTGCAACTCGGAAACCTCTATCACTTGTTCCCACTGTTTGCCGGGTGTATGTGCTTCGGAGATATGCAGCAGTTTGGCGGCGGAAGGGTTTATAGTTGCGATGTAGCCGTCGGCAGTGATAGTGAGTATTCCGTCCATCATGTTAGATAAAATCTGTTTTTCCCGATGCTGCTGACCGGTAATGGTGTAGATACGTTTTTGCAGATCGGCGGCCATGCGGTTCATGGACTGCGACATTTCATCGAGTTCCCGCGTCATAAAGGCCGGGATTCTTCTTTCGAGTTTCCCGTTACTGATGTCGACTGCACCCTGTTTGAGTATTTCTAATGGACGGCTGATGTGGCGTGATATCCACCATGCCGATATTGCCGAACCGATTACTATCACGAGCCCGCCGATAATTATTCTGGTGATCAGCTGGGTGAGTTGACGCTGCAGTGCCTCCATCGAGACTGCCATTCGCAGGATACC
Source organism: uncultured Sediminispirochaeta sp. (assembly GCA_964603735.1). Classification (GTDB taxonomy): domain Bacteria; phylum Spirochaetota; class Spirochaetia; order DSM-16054; family Sediminispirochaetaceae; genus DSBN01. The sequence continues at coordinate 68,745 of CAZRWN010000008.1, forward strand.
AACTAAAGAGCTGTTTTCGTTGAGGCTGAGAGCCGTGTACATCATTTGGCGCTCGAGGGTATTGCTGTAGCGCACATTCTGGCCCCGCCCCGAATTGAGGGCGGCCTGTATCTCGGGACGATCGATATGGTTCTCCATCTCGGCGGCATTCTCGTGGGAATCCGCCAGTACGGTGCCGTCCGGAAGAATAACCGTTATCCGCAGGTTGCCCTTTTCAGAGAGCTGAGCTACCTCCGTTTGAACAGTCTGGTCCGCGGTCTCCCCGCCAGAGATGATGAGGCGGGTAAAACGGTCCGAGAACATTGCCGTACGCTCATATAGTTCGGATTGGGTCGTGTTGTAGAAGAATGCACGGTAAGAGCTCGTCGTAAACCAGGTAAGGGCTATAAAGAAAAGTGTCAGTAGAATCAGCATCCGGATGAATATCATCGAAATGAGTCGCGGCTTGTTCACGCTGGTTAACTCCTCCTGGCTGTACGCCTACATGCATGCGATCGCATGCCGTATTTACCAAGTTAAAACAACCATAATAAAAACCGTAAAATAAAAAACCGGGACTGCCGTGTCCCGGTTGAGAGCGCCTGATCGGAATCGAACCGACATCATCAGCTTGGAAGGCTGAGGTAATAGCCATTATACGACAGGCGCGTGTGTAAGCTGTGGTCTAATAAATACTAAAAAACGGCGATTACGTCAATAGGAATAGCACAGAAAGTTGGCGCAGCGCGAGGGAAACAGGCTGGAGCTGCCGGTGGAAGATGTGTGGCCATACGTGCCGGTATGCGTGTCAGGGAAGTCTTGGATAAAAGCGAGGATTGTTGTATATTTTAGTCAGGTAATTATTTATGAGAATATTCAACTATCAAAACAGGGCCGGTCATCGATCGGCTTTACTGATGGCGGGCCTGGTACTGCTGACTACCGCACTTGTCTTTGCACTGAGCGGTTGTGAGCAGCAGACGCCGCAGAGCGTGTCGGCAACCGATTTTGCATTGGGTACCACCTGTTCGGTAAAGCTGTTTGGCCAGAAAAATCAGCAGTATCTCGAACCCGCGCTGGATATTGCCGGAGAGGTCGAAGCCAGAATGAGTGCCCATACCGAGGATTCGGAGGTTGCGCGCATAAACCGCAATGCGGGGAATTCTGCGGCTGCCGTGTCTCAAGAGACTTTTGCTCTAGTTGCGCGAGCCAAAGAGTTCTCGCAGCTTAGCGAAGGTATTTTCGATCTCAGTGTCGGTCCCCTGGTGGAGTTGTGGGATATCGGCTCGGGAGAGGAGAGTGTTCCTTCACCGGATGCTCTGTCAGCGGCATTGGAAAAGGTTGATTATCGAGAAGTGCAGTTGATTCCGGCCGATGAAAGCGAAGGCTCGCAGCCGAAGGTGCGCTTAGAAGAAGCGGGTATGCGGCTCGATCTGGGGGCGATTGCCAAAGGATATGCGGCCGACAGAATTGTAGAGTTTCTGAAGTCAAGAGGCGTCGGGTATGGCATCGTCAACCTCGGCGGAAATGTATACGCCTTCGGTCAAAAGCACAATACCACCAAATGGAAAATCGGTATTCAATCCCCTGATGACGAACGCGGAAGCTATATCGGTGTAATAGAGCTGATCGATAAAGCGGTGGTTACCTCCGGAAAATACGAACGGTATTTTGTAGAGGACGGGACTCGCTACCATCATATACTCAGCACCGCAGACGGGTATCCGATAGAAAATGAACTGGCCAGTGTATCCATAGTTTCGGCTGACGCAACCGAAGCCGATGCGCTGTCCACTCTGGTGTTCGGGCTCGGTTTGCGGAAGGGCATAGAGTTTACCGAGCAGCGGGAGGGTATCGAGGCAATCCTGGTAACCGAGGACAACACTGTATTTACTACAACGGGCCTGCGGACGAGTTTTGAGCTCACCGATAAGGATTTCAAACGCGGAGAGAGCAGACAGCTTCTTAGCCTTCGTTGAGCTGGAGGTACTCGGGCACTTGCGGCAGTTTTTTTAGCAGAGCTCGTTTCCGCACGCTCATGTTGTGCTGTAGCCCGAGGTGTTTCCACGGCAGATCATACGCCAGACCCATTAGCTGCTGATAGTAGAGCACCGCTACCCTGTGCCGCCCTAAAAAGGCCTCCAGATTGGCATGGCAGAGGGGGCAGGGGGTGATGATCAAATCGGCCCCGTGAGTTTCCGCATCCGTTAGAATTGCATCCACCAGTTTCGACGATGTGCTGGATTGGTAGAGGGATGAGTGAAATCCGCAGCACTGGTTCTGCTGGGGAAAGGGAACGGGCTTTGCACCGAGATCCGTAATCAGGGTTTCGAGACTGTTAGGATTCCAGGGGCTCTCAGCGGCGGTATACTTGCTCTGGATCTCGGAGGGGCTGTAGAGATGACATCCGTAAAACGGGGCAACTTTTAGTCCGGTCAATGGCCGGACTACGTGACGGCGTATTTCACTGCGGCCGATATCTTCCATGAGCACATACAGAAGGTTGCGCGGACGGCTGGTACCCTGAAAGCGGCGTTTCTCCGTGCTCAGACGTTGATTGATCTGGGCGCGTAGCTTGGAATTACTGCTGAGTAGGTGGTGGGCTTCGGAAAGCACGTACTGACAGGTGTTGCAGATGGTGACCATATCGAGCTGCAGCCGTTCGGCAAACGTGAAATTACGGGCATTCAGCAGCAGAGCCTGGAACGGGTTTTTATCCTGCAGATGGGCACCGCCGCAGCAGGAGACCTTGTCCAGCTCGATCAGCTGGATCTTCATATGAGCCGCTATGGTATGTACAGATTTCAGGAGTTCGGGTTCGGCCATTTTCGGGTTGCAGCCGGTATACAGGGCATAGCGGTTCATTGGCTGTTCCTCATGAGCTTCCTTATCTGACGGTAGGCTTTGCTGCGGGGTCTGAACGGGTTGAGTACCACTTTCCCGTGCAGAATCATTTTTATCCCGCGCAGCCCCATTTTGACGAAACCGGCCCGCAGGGCGTAGAGTGCCAGCGGGAGTTCATTCAGCAGTCCGTTCAGCATGAGGTCGAGCTGAAAACCGCGGGTATGCCGAATGCGGCTGTTCTGCGTAAATGAGCTGGAGTGAAACACTGCGGAGTGCAGCCGGCTGATTTTCAAGAATGGGTCGATGTGTTTGGGGCATACTTCGGTACATTTCAGGCATTTTATACACTCCCACACGCCGCGGCCGGGTTCGGCAACCGCCTGCAGCCGGCCTCCGAAGGTATCGCGGGGGTCGTGAATGAAACGGTACGCCTTGGTGATGGCCGCCGGACCTAAAAACTCGGGTTGAACGGATACCACCGGGCACACATAGTAGCAGGCCCCGCACTGAATACAGTAATCGGAATCGCCGGCGGCGGCCGAGCTGGAGTCGAAGAAACGTGTTTCGAAAGTGCGGTGTGAGTGAGAGTCCGAAGCAGTGCCGCCGGCCGGCAGTGATGCTGCCGGGACTGATCTATTCGGGAGAGATTTAGTCGGAACGAGGAAGGGAGTCACCTGTTCGTGTTTCGCCCAGAACCCGT
>CAZRWN010000008.1:72367-79200 GCA_964603735.1 uncultured Sediminispirochaeta sp.
GATTTAGTCGGAACGAGGAAGGGAGTCACCTGTTCGTGTTTCGCCCAGAACCCGTCCATGTTGCTCACGAGGTCGTGAATGACCCGGCTTTCATCGAGAGGGCTCACGGTCAGCAGCGGACCGAACTCGGCGGTCAGCAGCCTTACCGGGGTTCTGCAGGCAAGTACCGGTTTGCCGGCTACCTTCACCGCACAAGAGCCGCAGATGCCGTGGCGGCAGGAACGGCGGTATGCGAACGTCGAGTCGATTTCGGTTTTAATACGCTCGAAGAGATCGAGCAGCTGATCATTTCTATTGTAATCGAGTGAGTATTCGGAGTATGCGGGGGTTTGATCACGATAGGGATCGAACCTGTATATGTTCAGGGTAACCTTATCCATGCTGTTCCTCCGGGCTCAGTTTGTCACTGACGACCGGTTTATAAGCGAGCGAGCACTTGTCAGCTCGAAAAGCAAACAGCGAGTGGACCCGCCAGCGCTTGTCGTCGCGTTGAGGAAAATCAGTACGGAAATGAGCCCCGCGGCTCTCGGTTCTACCGAGAGCACTCTCGATTATGGCGGTTGAATAGAGCAGCATGTTCTCGAACTCCAAGGCCTCCAGCAGTTCGGTGTTGTAATAGGGGCTGGTATCTTTGAGAATACACTGTCTGAATTTTCCGGCAATCTGATACACCGCATCTTTGGCGACCTGCAAATTCTCGGCGTTGCGAAAAATTCCTGAGCTAAGGGTCATCTCGCAGCGCAGCTGCCGGCGGAGTGGAAAAAAACTGAACCTGTTTTCCGGATTATAGAGACTCTGCAGTCTGTGCAGTGGGCCCTCCGCCTCCTTTTCGGTGAGCCTTGGCGTAGACGGCGGGGTAGTACGCAAGTCTTCAGCTACGCTAAATCCGGCCCGGAGGCCGAAGACCAGCGCTTCGAGCAAAGAGTTTCCGCCCAGACGGTTGGCGCCATGAACACTTACACAGGCACACTCTCCGGCCGCATAGAGTCCCTGGACTCGGGGGCTGTCTGCGGACTTGACCTGACCGCGCAGGTCGGTCGGGATGCCGCCCATCGAGTAATGGGCAGTCGGTGCAACCCGTATCGGCTGCTCCAGCATGTTTTCGCCCTGTAGGGTAAGTGCTAAATCGTAGAGTTCGGGCAGCCGCGCATGGATGTGTTCGGAACCGAGATGGCGCAGATCGAGAAATACCCCGTCTTTATGCGAACCTACACCGCGGCCCGCTCGTATTTCGGTTTCGCAGGCGCGGCTGACGATATCGCGGGCGGCCAGCTCGAGTTTTTGCGGTGCATAACGCTTCATAAAGCGCTCGCCTTCTGAATTGAGAAGATAAGCGCCTTCTCCGCGGGCCGCTTCGGATATGAGAATTCCCGAGTCGGCTAAGCCGGTGGGATGAAACTGCACAAACTCCATGTCCTGCAGCTGTAGACCCGCCCGCAGCGCCATGCCAAGGGCATCGCCGGTGTTGGCATGCGCATTAGAGGTGCGGGCGAAAGCCCGCCCGTATCCCCCGCCGGCCAGAACAACTGCGGAGGCGGCACAAATATGCAGGTTTGAATTCACCAGATCAAGCGCCGTCAAGCCGTAGGCCCGCTGGTCGCGGCTGCTGTACAGGAGGTCTAATGCATACCATTCGGCGCGGAACTGCACCCCGAGGCGGATAGCTTCCTCGTAAGTGGTCTGCAGACAGGCCAGCCCTGTTCTGTCCTTCACGAAGCAGGTACGGGGGCGCCCCTGGGCACCGAATGGTCTTTGGGCAATCAGTCCTTCGGAGGTGCGGTTGAAAAAGGTCCCCTGTGAGTCGAGATGGCGGATGATTTCGGGTGCGGCGGCACACAGTGTTTCGACCGCATCGGTATCGGCCAGATAATCGCTGCCGAGGATGGTGTCGCGGGCATGCGCTGAAACAGAGTCGCAATAGAGGGCCGCATTGATCCCTCCCTGAGCGGCTCCTGAGTGACTGCGCAGAGGATGCACTTTGCTGAGAACAACGGTTTTGTAGCCGGCCCTGGAGGTTTCGATTGCCGCCGAGATGCCGGCCAGGCCCGCACCTAGAACCACAACATCCCACTGGTCAATATGCGTCTGCATGATAGGCTGCTCCTAAAATATGGGGTGGTCCTGTTCGATCTTTTGTGCAACGAGTTCGGAACCGATCATTGCCATAGGCATTCCAATGCCGGGCTGAGTATAGTGCCCGCCGTAATACAGATTAGGCACCTTGCGGTTTATATGCGAGGGCCGGAAGATAGCTGTCTGAAACAGAGTATGTGCCAGGCCCAGGGCGGTGCCATGGGCCAAGTTGTTATTCTGCTTGAAATCGCGCTGTGTATATATGTGCCGAACCTCTATGGTACTCCGTATATCGGTTTGTATGAGCTCTTCGAAATGATCGAGTATCTTTTCGGTATATCTGCGGCGCAGCTTGTTGGTATCTTCGAGGTAAGGCGATACCGGAACCAGAATGAACACATTCTCTCCGTAATCCGGGGCAACACTGGGGTCGGTGCGGCTGGGACAGCCAATGTAGTAGCTCGGGTCATCGGGCCAAGCCGGCTTGTCGAAGATTTCGACGAAATTGTGGTCCCAGTCCTGGGCAAAATAAAAATTATGATGGGCCAGCTGGGGCAGTTTCTTGTTTATACCGAGATACATGAGAAAGGTTGCCGGAGCGATTACACGGCGTTTCCAGTAACTCTCGGGATAGTTTCTCACATCCTCATCGAGCAGCTCATGCTCTACATGTTGATAGTCGGGAGTTGCCAGGACTACATCCGCGAAAATGAAACTGTCTCCGGTAGAAACCCCGTGTGCACGGTCGCCCTCTACTGCGATTTCATCTACACGCTGATTGAAAAAGAACTGCACCCCGCGCTCGAGACAGTTCCTGTAAAGTGCCTCGATAAAACTGCCGATTCCACCTTCGGGAAAGCGGATGCCCTGCGACAGATCGACATGTCCCATAAGCGAGTAGAGGGCGGGGGTTTTTTTCGGACTGGAACCAAGAAAGACCGTGTTGAACTCTAAGATCTTACGGGCCTTATCGCTGTTGAAAAATCGGCGTACATAACTGTCGAGTTTTGACAAGGCGTTCAGTTTCAGGCCGTTTTTAATAATGACGGGATCTAAGAAATCGATTGGGGAGAGGTAGTCTTTGTATAAAAAGTGGTTGAGAGCGATGTCGTACTTCTGCGATGCTTCTTTGAGATAGCGGGAGAGCTTTTCTCCGCCCTGCGGCTCGAAGCTGTCGAACACACTGCGGTTGTGGCTTTGATCGCGGGTAATATCGACTGTATCGTCTTTGGAAAAGAAGACCCGGTAGGATGGATCAAGATCGTAGAGTTTATAATTCTCCTCGATCGAGCTGCCGACCAGCTGAAAATAGCGTTCGAACACTTCCGGCATGAGGTACCAGGTAGGGCCCATATCGAAAGTATACCCTTCAGAGCGGTAAACCCGAGCGACTCCGCCGGGCCGGTCGTTCATATCTACAATTTTTACTTCGTATCCGCGGTCTGCCAACAACAGACCGGTAGCCATGCCGTGAATACCGGCGCCGATGATTAAAACAGTTTTTCGTTTCACAACAAGAAGTGTAGCGAGGTATTATGGCAAAATCAATTTCGAAGTATAATTATTTGTTAATATTCGCGCTGCAGTAAAAATGTGGTGAAGCGGCGCAGAGAATCTCGTTGCGCTCCGGCGGGAAGCTGTTCAACCGACTGCAGGGCCTTGTGGGTGTAGGCCTGAGCTACTAGGCGCGCCCGGTCGATTCCGTTCAGTTCCTTCGTAGCGGCTATGATCTTCTCTAGTCGGCGTCCGTTTTTCGGCCGGCGGGCCAGTCTCTTTTCCAGAGAACCATTATCCTTCTGAAGCGCGTACAAGAGAGGCAGGTTTACAATTCCCTGTCGTATATCCGTGCCGGGGTTTTTACCGGTGCAGTCGCTGCGATCGGAAAAATCGAGGATATCATCTATAATCTGAAATCCGGCGCCGATATTGTAGCCGATTTTTTTCAGACGGTGACAGTTTCGTTCGTCCACACCCTGTTCACTGGCGCCCACATAGGCGGATAAGGCGAAGAGCGCCGCGGTTTTGCCCATGATTCGCCGGTGGTACTCCTTGAAGCTGGTGGTGTAAAATGAAAAAGTATTGTGCTGACGGATTTCGCTTTCACAAATCGAGTTCACAACCCCTGCGATCCAGCGTCCTGTTTCGACATCGGTATGCAGAGAGGCAAGTTGAAAACTGCGGGTGAATAGAAAGTCTCCCAGCAGTACGGCGGTGCGGGCATCAAACCGGGTGTGCAGAGTAGGGATCCCACGGCGCGCCGGTGCCTGATCGATGATGTCGTCATGCACCAGAGTAGCCATGTGCAGCATTTCCACCGCGGCGGCCAGACGATACACGCTCCGTGGTACATCCTGCTCACCGAATCGAGAGGCCAGAATGAGCAGCGTGGGGCGCAGCATTTTTCCGTTGTTTTCTACCAGCTCCGTGAGGGCTGCGCGTATAAACGGAGTACTGGAGTCGATCTGAGAGCGGATTACATCCTGTACATGGTTGAGGTCTTTGGTTATAGCAATATCCCGGTACAGGGTATCAATCATTCAGGGTCCTTCTTATGTGCCCCAGCACCGTACCAACCCGAGGCTGGTACGGCTAAGCAGGGCTGCCCGCGGCTGAGCGGGGGTGGCCGGTAGGTGTTTAGTCCTTGATTACCGGCTCACCATCGTAAAGATGCGTCTTCTGGGCCAGCTTGGTACCGTTCCATTGGTGCTTGAGCCACGGCATTACATAGTGGTCGAGTCCGAATCCGCGTCCGGCACCACCCAGCATTACGATCGATGCCATAATATACCACAGAAGTTCCGGATTACCCCAGCCGGAAGCAATGAACATCAGGCTGAAGCCGAGTGACACTACTGCCGCCGGGAAGGTAAACAGGCCGGCAATAAGTGCCAAACCGATAGCCACCTGACCCAATACTACGGCCGCCTGGAGTAAAAAGGCCAGCAGCGGGGATGCACTGAGAATATTCTCCGCAAACCAAGTGTAGATACCGAGGGCCTCGATCAGCGGTTCGCCGTATTCACTGGCAGCTTGGGCCGCGCCTTCAGCTGCTCCTTCTGCCGCTCCTTCTGCTGCCGGACTGGCGGATGAGGCAGCATCGGTCGCGGACGAGGCGGCGTCGGAGGCCCCTTCAAAACTCACTCCCGGCAGCTTTACTGCACCGGTCCACACCTTCGCCAGCCCCTCTTCGCCGGGGTTAAGCCAGCCTTCGGTAATGTGCTTTATACCTTCGAATAACCACTTTCCGCCGAGAAAGAGCCGCAGCGGAACCGCCCAGTATACGGGAATCTTATATGCAAGGTGTTCGCCGATAAACGATCGCCGCTCCCTGATAGTGAAGAACTCGTGCTGGAGGTAGCGCCATACCGCGTTTATTCCGGCGATGCCGAACAGGTAGTGCAGGTTTATGAGATGTTTCATAGCCATCGCGAACATGCCCGACATCGACATGCCGACCACATGCGCAACTCCGTAACGACCGCCGATACTTACCATAAAACCGTGGTAGTTCGGTTTGAACTGGCTGCGTTTCTTATCTTCGATATCGGCAATGATGTTCTCTGCAGCTACTTCACCGGTCTGTAGGGCAGTTTCTACAATCTGCGGAACAACCTTCTCATCATACAGATACCAGATGATATCTCCGACTAGGTAGACGTTAGAGTGATCGACCGACTTCATCTCCTCATCGACGAGTATTCGGCCGCGTTCACCGACTATGTAGCGTTCGTCTTCTTCCAGGCGGCATCCGGACATACCGTGGATTCCCTCGGCGGATGCGTACGAGCACTCTCCCTTGGCAGTCTGGCCTTTGGTAAGGGGAATCCGGGCTGAGAACTCGGATCCGTGAATACCACAGGTCCAAATGAAGGTATCGCTGTCGATACTCCGCTCGTCGGAAAGATAGACGGAGGTGGCATCGGCGCCGATTACCGGCGCTTCGGTCATGATTTCAGCGCCCTTCTTTTTCAGATACCGTTCGGCCTTTTTCTGCATCTTCGGAGGAAGAATCGGCAGGATGGTATCGAGGGCCTCGACGATCATCACCCGGACTTCATGTTCCTTCAGATGGTACTTTCGGCAGAGAGTCTTCTTGCGTTCGAGGATCTCACCGGCGAGTTCTACACCAGTGAAGCCGGCACCGGCAACCACAAAAGTGAGCATACGGCGACGTTTCTTTTCATCCGGTTCGCGGGCGGCTTCTCTGAAGCGGTCCTCTATCTGGCCGCGCAGCCGTATTGCATCGTCAAACGACCAGATGGTAAAGGAGTTTTCCTGCACGCCGGGAATATCAAAGAACTCCGGTGCACCACCGGCTCCGATTACCAGATAGTCGTAACTGTAACTGCGAAGTTTTGATTTCAGCGTATTGTTATCGAAATCAATATCGGTAATGGTATCGGTTATCAGATTAACATCGCTGCCTCCGAAAATACGCTGAAAACTCACCTGCACCGAGTCAGGTTCTACTCTCGAGCCGGCCACCTCATGCAGCTCTGTCATGAGAGTGTGGTACGGATTCTTATCAATAAGCGTAATCTCTACATTCGGGTTGCGCTTGTACTTCTTGTAGAGCTTTTTGGTGGCCGCAATTCCACCGTAACCGCCCCCGAGAACAACAATTTTTTTCTTAGACATAGAATCTCCTTGCATTTATTATGCTATGGTTTTCACATAAACACGCTGTTGTCCCAAAAAAATGTAATATCTTACTAATAAAATCATAAAAAATTATTTGCGCTGTGTCAAACTTAAATATT
>CAZRWN010000008.1:79300-91899 GCA_964603735.1 uncultured Sediminispirochaeta sp.
TATCTTACTAATAAAATCATAAAAAATTATTTGCGCTGTGTCAAACTTAAATATTATAGTTGACAAAAATAGTTTACTGTTTCTAAAATATACCAAATTACTACAGTATTGATGAGGAAAGGTATGTACGCGAAGAAATTCGGTAATTTTTCCTATCCTATTGGCCCTCACAATGGTTTTTCTGCTTGGATGCGGTCAGGAAAAGGCTGCTGCACCCTCAGAGAGCGAAAGTACTGAGAGCAGCGAGACCAAAGAGATGAGCAGCGGCCAGACCTTTGAGGATGGTTTTTATTTTGCTGACGAAGGTCATGTCGACTCAATCAGCGGTGTGACAATCCATGTAATCGAATTCTTTAGCCTTGCTGAAGAAGCATTGAAGGAAGCCAAGTAAGAAAACCGAGTAAGAAACACTACATCGTACCGGTTTTCTCACGGATACACTTGGGAGCTGCTCGACTATCGGGCAGCTCCCGCTTTTTATGCGCCGGCTCTCACGATTCTACCGCTACACGCCCTTTACCGGCCCGTTTGGCCTTATACATATACTGGTCTATTTCCACCATGCGGTCATCAACATTCGCAGCAGTCGGCACAGTGCCGACTCCCATCGAACAACTGATTCTGAGCTCATGCCCCTCATAATCAATAATCAGGTTTTTTATGCGGCGAAGCAAGTTCTCAGCGGAACTGCGGGCCGTTCCCAATTCGCAGCCGAACAAGATGACTGCAAACTCATCGCCGCCCAGGCGCACCAGGTAATCACTTTTACGGATGTTTTGTATAATTGTATCTGCAACAGTTGTTAACACCTGGTCACCTGCCTGATGGCCGTGTGTGTCGTTGATGGTTTTGAAATCGTCCAAATCTAGAATAATAATGGCGAATCGTTCTGGCCGCAGCTTTTTCAACACATCGAAAGCCTTGCGGTTCAAGGCTCCGGTCAACGGATCGTGCATAGATTCCTGGTAGACGGCCTCGGCCCACTTCTCCATTTTCACCAGCTGAGTGTAGTATTCGGCCATTTCGCGGATGAACGCAAAGGTGATGGTGAGTAGAAATATTGCTATTCCCAGATGAGATAGGATCCTGATTCCCTGACCGAGTAGTATCATCACTACATCCCGCAGAGCAAGGATTGTCATGAAGGTAAGCCCGAAAACTATCAAGCGGCTGCGGTCGTCGGTTTCACGTCGATGCATGAGCGAGGCGTGCATGAGAATAATGTAGGGGAAGAGTGAGAGGTTGGCGTATTTATAAACCTCTCGAACCTGAAAAATATTCTGTGGAAACAGAATGATGGCAAAGAAACTCAATGCCGGAAGTAGCATTACCAATTTAGCACTCAGACTCAAACCGTGGTTGTGATAGCTGAAAAAACCCGGAATGGAGAAAAAGATAGCCACGTACAGACCTGCCATGGGGATTTTCTTGAACACATAGTACTCAAACGGAAGGTAGGGAATATAGAGATAATCAAACAGATACACAGCCAGACCCAAGAGGCCGACGGCTAAAAAGAAGCGATGCTTGTTCTCGGTAACAATGGTTCGGGCGGTAATCAGAAAAATCAGCACAACTATGACCAAAGCGCCTATAATTAAGGCCACCGCAATATTATTGAAAAAGTAAAGAAAAAGAAATTTTAGTGAATAGGAGTTGCCGTCCAGGAAATACGGACTAGAGCTTATTCCGATCTCATAAAGACCGTACCCCCGTATTTCTATAGAGTGGGTACCGGCCTCCAGAGCTTCGGGAAGAATGAATGTGTGCGGCGTATTCCAACGGTTTGTCCGCCCGTTCCGCATATCGCCGATTCTTCCGACCAGCCTGCCATCGATCGAAACAGAAAATGCATTCGCGTGTACCTCGGGCAGCACCAGCAGCGGCACCTCCAGTTTATCCGGAATGGAAAACTCGGATGCCAGGGTATATATCCCCGTGTCGAACTGCGAGGGAGAAGCGCCGGTTTTGTAAATCGGCAGCGAGTAGGTACCTACCGTCCGTTCCCGGTACGATAAATTCCATTTCGCTTCCGTGAGGTAGGAGCCGGCGGCCGGGGAGTGTATAAAGGCGGCAAAGAGTATTGTCAGACCTGCTATTATCAATGCTGCGGTGTAAAAAATGATTCGTTTCTGTAACAAACGGTTCAAATTCATCAGCTTGTTGGTCTATTTGAGTTCCGGGAAGAGCGCCTGCACAGCCTTTCTATTCCGCGGGTTGATGTAATTTTTTCCCTCTTCAGTATACATGTACTCTAAGACATCCTCGTGCGCCTGCATGATCTTGTATCTTACCATTTTCATGGTTGAATTTATCATCTGATTTTCCTCGCTAAAGGCTTCAGTGAGAACTTGAAAGGTAGCCGGAAGCCATATCGATGGAAACAAGCCTCTATAGTTCGGGTCCTGCTGAAACGCAAACAGGCCGGTATTGATTTCAGATAGCAGTTCATCAGCATCGGTTATTCCGCGTTGTTGGATCAACTCTTTTGCACCCTGCTGATCGAGTACCACCAGAGCCGAAGTGTACTGCTTATGATCGTTGTAGAGCATGACCTGGCTGATTAGCTCGGTAGAGTTGGTGATGGCTTCCTCTATGCCTTCGGGCGAGTATTTTTCCCCGTCGGGTGAAATCAGCAGCGCCTTTGCGCGACCGACGACCACCAGAAAACCGTCCTGGTCGAAGTATCCGAGGTCGCCGGTATACAGCCAAGCATCCTTAATCGTCTCCTCCGTTGCGGATTGGTTCTTGTAATACCCCTTCATGACGTTGTCGCCCCGGATTACAATTTCTCCGCGCTCAGCGACCGCGGCCTGACTGCCGTTCTCTGTGAGTATACGGCATTCAACACTGGGAGCCACGCGTCCGGAACTGCCAAACTTGTGAATGCTCGGAAGATTGGATGAAATAACCGGTGCCGCTTCGGTCAAACCGTAGCCCTGATAAATCGGAACTCCGATCGCGTTAAAAAACTCCTGCTGCTTTACATCCAGGAGTGCTCCGCCGCCCACGCAGAATTGTATACGGCGGCCGAAAATGCGGCGGACCTGGCTGAAAACCAGTATATCGGCCAGTTTATAGGGCAGGAAGCTGACGGCTCGCACGGCAAAACCGGGACGGTTGTACCCGTTGCCATGGTAGCGAATAGCGTGCGTGAGACCCCAGTTGAAGAGTGTCCGAATGAGCTTACCTTTCGCTTTAATACCGGCTTTTATCTTTTTCATAAAATTGCCGGTAAGTGCAGGTACCGTGAGCAGAAACGTAGGATTTACCTCGATCAGATTAATGGGGATATTGCGTAGAATTGCCATTCCGCCGCCGCGGGCATCGACAAAGTAAAGTGAAATTCCCCGGAAGAGGGCGGCAAAGATGCCCACAGTATGGGCGAAGGAGTGATCGCAGGGCAGAATGATGAGTGTACGGTACTCAGCCCGCGGCACAGCAAACATCTCGACCGAATCGCGGCAGTTTGCATAGTAGTTGAGGTGCGTCAGCATGATACCTTTGGGATTACCGGTGGTGCCGGATGTATATGAAATCGTCACCACATCATCCTCTGCGGTTTCATCCTCTACACGCTGCAGTTCGAGTTCATAGTCTTCAAGATTGCGGTAGCCTTCCAGCAGCAGATCCCGGAACAATTCAACATGCGAGGCGGCCTTCTCGCCGGCAAGCGCACGCAATTCGGCTAAATCGGAACCGTTCTCATCGATTACGATCAGCCGCGTATGCTTCGGTTTGAACTGTGAGTAGACGGCGGCAATTTTCGGGAGCATATTTTTGGATACAAAGATGCCTTTAGCTTCTGAATGGTTTATTCTGAAGGGAATCTCTTCCGCCTGAAGCTTAATCGAAAGCGGAACCGATATGCAGCCGGCCCATAAGGTGGCAAATTCACTTATAACCCAGTCGGAGCTTCCCTCGGCGAACAGCGCGATGGTGTCATTATTTTTGAAACCTCTGGAAAGCAGGGCCGCCGCCGCTGCCCGCGAATCACGCAGTACTGCCAGGAAATCCTTTTCCATCCAGCCCTGATCGCTTTTTTTTGCAACATAAGTGATATTCTCGAATTCATCAGACGCTTGGCGCAGCATTGATAATACGGTTCTTTTCATCGCTTGTTTCCTTATTCTATGTTTCTATTGAGAATATATCAGAAAGGGCGAAGAGGCAAGTTGAGGGTTTAACCGCAGCATGAAGATTAGAATGATTATTACAACCGGCCCGGCACTGTGCTATAGTAGGTTGTAGACATCAGATTTTGAAAGCCAGACAAGGAGGCGGAATGAGTATCATTGATTTAGTCAGCAAGAATAGAAGTTATCGCCGGTTCGATGAACACACTCGAATAGGGGAAAGTGATTTGAAGGAATTGATCGAAACTGCCAGACTGACACCTAGTGGAGCGAATCTGCAGCCGCTGCGGTATCACTTGAGTATGGAAAAAGGAGAGACAGACAAACTGTTTCCACTGCTCAAATGGGCCGGCTATCTGAAAGACTGGGACGGTCCGGCGGAGGGCGAACGGCCGGTTGCCTACATTACGGTAATCCGGGATACCGAGGTAAAAGATGTAGCCTCAAAGATCGACGCCGGCATTGCCATGCAGACTATCCTGCTGGCGGCTGTGGAAAAGGGCTACGGCGGTTGTATTTTTGCCTCAATCGACCGGCCGGAGTGGGCCAAGCTGATCGGACTCGACAGCCGGTATGAGATAATGAATGTGATAGCTCTGGGGGTACCGGTCGAAAAGGTGGTGCTGGAAGAGGCCGCGGACCGGGAAAGCATAAAATACTACCGGGATGAGATGCAGGTACATCATGTACCCAAACGGAAGCTGAACGACCTGCTGTTATAGGACTGTCGCCCCGCGACCCGCGACGCGCAACCCGCGACGCGCGACCCGGGGCGGCGGTGAATCCGCTCCGGGTCACTAAGTAAAACTACTCAATCTCAAAAAAGTGCGTGTTCTCATACCTAAGTTTTATTGATATGGAATTATTGATTAGTATAGGATAGACTTGAATTAAGGTATGTGAATACATCTTCAATAGATATAGTTGAAGAAAATCCTACAGTATTAATAAAACTATTCAGTAGAGGTATCTTTTATGAAGCAGAGTATGATGCGTGCAGCCGGCACGCTTTTCCTGTGTGTCGCCGCGCTTGCCCAGCTGCCGGCGCAGTCTGAAGCCGCGGTCGAAGAACGGAAGAACGACCCGGATACCGTCGAGGTCAAGGTTGCGGTTCTCGAGACAATGAATCTTTACCGCAGCGTCTTTTACGGCAGCCGCTTGCGACCGCAGGAAAGATATCCTCAGCGGGCTCCGATCAACGGTACCGTCGAGACAATCGCGGTTTCACCGGGCCAGCGGGTCAGTCATGGCCAGCCGCTGGCAGCAGTTCGGCGCGACCTTTCGGGGCGAAACTATAAGTCGGTGGAAATTATCGCGGATCGCAGCGGTACTGTCGGCCGTTACGAGCTGCGACCGGGCGATCCCGTGCAGGAAAATCAGGAGCTTCTCACCATTTTAGATACCAGCACATTACGGGGTGAAATCTGGATAAGCGATAAGGATATAGCGGCCATCCGCCCCGGCGACACCGCGGTAGTGTTCGAAAACTCGGTTCCCACCGAGATTCGCGGCCGGGTTGTGTCGGTACCCCCTGAACCCGACTATGAAAGCGGACTATTCAATGTTGAAGTCGAGTTTAGCCGACAGCCCGGATTGTTTGTCGGTAAATTCCTGCGGATTGAACTCCGAAAGGATCCCTACAGCGGGTTGGCGGTTCCGAGTGAACACATCCAGCGAAAATACGGAAAAGATCACCTGTTTATTGTAAACGATGGGGTAGTCGAGCTGCGCGAGGTTGAAATCGGGGCAAGTTACGACGAGATGGTGGCGATAAGCGGGGGGGTCGCAGCGGGAGAGCAGTACGTGGTTTCGGCCGGGCAGCGTATAAGCGACGGAACTCCGGTGAAAATCGAAGGCGCCGGGGAGTAATATATGCTGGAACTATTATTTCGTAAACGCCGCGGCCTGTTTCTACTGCTTGTAATGGGAGTCGCGGCCGGAGTTCTGCTTGTGCTGCAGCTGCCGATCAAACTCTACCCGAACACTATGAAGCCGATCATCGGAGTAAATATTTCCCACTCGGGCTATACTGCCGCCGACTTCCGTGAGCAGTACGGAAATACAATCGACGGTGCCCTGGCCGGAATACAGGATATTGAAACCATCCAGGCCAACTACATGAACGGCCGTACCCGCATACGGGTGGACTTCGACTGGGATATTACCTATGACGAGGCCCGCAACCGGACCGAGAACGCAATGGCAACCATCAAGAACTCCCTGCCGGAGGACAGCCGGGATTACCGGGTGCAGAGCTGGACCGGTGAGAACACCGGCTACATGGCCGTGGCGGTCGCCAGCCCGAAGCTCGAACCGGAGGCGCTTTACTCACTGCTGGAGTCTACCCTCAAACCGAAGCTCGACAAGGTAGAGGATGCCGATATGATAGATTTGGTACCGGTGCGCCAACTGATCTCCAAGGTTGAACTGCAGGAGGATGCGCTGTTATCACAGGGGCTGATGCTCGACGAGGTAGTGCAGTCGGTGCGGCGCGGATACCAGCCCGAGCCGGTCGGCTCCTTTTCAAACGGCGGCAACCGCTACGACGTACGCCTTAAAAAGGGCATCGATACGATTTTCGACATCGGCGACATCAAGGTCGCCCGGCGCGGCGGCCGCGATATCAATCTCAGCGACATTTCTGATGTAACCGTTGAGTACGGACTGCCGAACACAATTTTTCGTGTGGATGGAGAACAGTCGATCATGATTTATGCCTTGCCGAAAAGCGATGGCAATATCAAAGAGATGTCAGAAGATATTCGCAGCGCAATCGAGCAGTCAGCGCTCACACTTCCGGCCCATGTAGAGTTTACATACCTGATAGACCCGGCCGAGTTCATCAACCAAGCCATCATGAACGTGCTGCGGGCGGCCCTGATCGGGGCCCTGCTGGCGGTACTCTGTGTGCTGATTCTGCTGGGGGAAGGAAAGAATACTCTCCTGATCGCCTTTTCCATTCCGCTGTCGATAACCCTCAGTTTTATCCTGATGTACCTCTTCGACCTCACTATTAACCTGATTAGCCTGAGCGGCCTGACCCTTTCGGTGGGAATGATTATCGACTCGTCGATTGTGGTGATGGAGAACATCCACCGGCACCGCTTCTACCGGACCGGCGAATATGCCGACATCAGTCTTAAGCAGCTGATTATGAACTCCATCAAGGAGATACGCTGGGCGATAATCGCCAGTACCCTGACCAGTGTGCTGGTGTTTCTGCCCCTTTCGTTCACCGCGCCGCTGACCAATGCAATCCTGGGCGATCTGGCCCGCGCGGTGGTGTTCGCCTTGATCTGTTCACTGCTGGTAGCCCTGCTGGTGGTACCGGTGATAGCCTACTACCTATTTCGCAAGAGTTATAAGCTGGGCAACGACCGCCACGGCCGCTTGGCGGATTTTTCCGAAGCACTGATGGAACGGCTGCGGGCCGGCTACCGCTGGCTGCTGCGCCGCATTCTCACCTCGAAGCTGGCCATGGCTGGGGTACTGCTGTTCTCTTTCGGCATTTTGGCATTCGCCCTGGTACAGATCGCCCCGCAGATCCAGCGCGAGATTATCGCCAAGCCGGAGAGTGACAAGATCATTTTATTTGCCCGTAACCATACCTCCGAAGACAAGGATAAGATGCTGGAGAAACTGGCGCCCATCGAAGAGGAGATCATGACCGACCACGGCGATAAAATTCAGAGCTTGTTTGCCCAGATCAACCGCAGCAACAGCGGCGGGTTTATCATCAGTCTTACCTCCAGCCGCTATACCCAGGAGGTGAAAGCTGCACTCGAAAAGAAGTATCAGTCGGGGGCCGAATGGCACTTCAGCGTCATGCCCTGGGACCCGGCCGAACTGCCCCTGCCGCGCACCCTTGATCTGAACGTGAAGATCAGCGGCCCGGAGAAACAGGGGGTACTGCAGCAAACGGAGAAGGCCGCCGACATAATCCGCAACCTGGATGTGTACCGCAACGTCTGGACCGACCCTTCCACCCGCGAAGCCAACGAAATAATTCTCACATCCCGTCCCGACACCCAGTCGGTCTATTCCACCACCCGCCTGCTGTCGATCGCCCGCACCCTGCTGGTCGGCTCCTCGGCTATCGAGATGAACCACGAAGGCCGGGCGGTGGAAGTCCGCATCGCTTACCCCCAGGGCAGCATCTCCAGCGTAGAGGATTTCAACAATTTTTTAGTCCCCTACCACGGCGGGGCAATTCCTTTGAAGCACTTTTTTGATGTGGGTGTTGAAAAAAATGTGCAAGAAATCGTGACGATCGACGGTGAAGAGACCTACAGTGTCATGGCCATTATGAGCCGCGACGCCCCGCAGCTGCGCCGCGGCGAGTACGAACAGCAGGTGCGCAGCGCTATGCAGGAACAGCTGGAATTGCCGCCGGGTTACGCCCTGGACTTCGAAAACACTCAGGAAGATATCAACGATAACGTCCGCTCCCTGCTCTACGCCCTGGGAGTCAGCCTAGTCCTGATCTATATCCTGTTGGGCATCCAGTTCAACTCGCTGCGCACACCTCTGGTGGTGATGACGGCGGTGCCCCTCGGCTTTATCGGTGTCATCTTCAGTCTGTATGTCTTCGGCTCGACCCTCAGCCTCAACTCGCTGCTGGGCACCATTCTGCTCGGCGGGATTGCAGTCAACAATTCGATCATCATGATCGACTTCTACTTTCAGGAGCTGCGGCGTACCGACGACCGTCTGGAGGCCCTCATCACCACCGCCGGACTGCGGCTTCCACCCATTCTCATCACCATGCTCACAACCGTGCTCGGCATACTGCCGATTGCCCTGGCTATCGGCGACGGCACCAACATCATTCAGCCCCTCGGCATCGCGGTCTCCGGAGGCCTCACGGTTTCCACTCTGTTTACGCTGTTTGTTGTGCCGACGATTCTTTATCTGTTCAAAGTGGGAGCAAAACAGGAGAGCATTTATGAATAATAAATATATTGTATTTTGGGGTTTGATTTTGATATGTTTGGCAGCGGCGCCCCTCTTGGCCCAGAGTGCAGACATTGGAGCCTCCGGCGCCGGGGAGGGCGAGACTCTCCTCGTTTTGAGCCCCGCCGAAGCATTCGAGCGGGCCTACCGCCACGATCTCTCCCGTTGGCAGCAGAGCCGCGGTGTAGAACTGGCCGAACGGAAAGAGCGCTGGCGCTACCTGCAGCTGCTGCCGGAGCTCGAGACCGCGGCGGTTCTTTCGAGTATCGAGCAGCTTCCCACCGACTGGCGCAGCGATCTCAGCGCCAGTCTCAGTCTTACCTTCAACGCCGCCAATATAGCCGGTGTTAAGGGCGCCCTGCTCGATCAGCAGGCAGCCTCCGCCGGTCTGCAGGCCTACCGCCGTGAGTTTCAGGCGGAAGTGTATCGCAGCTATTACAGATTGCTGCTGCTGCAGGAAGAGCTGAGCCTGCAGAAGAAGCAGCTGAAGTCGGCCCGGGCGCGCTTAACCGCGGCGCGCTACGATTTCGAGTCCGGCCGTATTTCGGAGTACGAGCTACTCAGTGCCAGGCTCAGTGTGCAGGAGCAGGAGCCGCAGCTGGAGTCTAAGCAGATCGAATATCGCAGCGCCCTGCGTGAGTTCACTCAGGACATGGGCTTGCCTGCGGACCAGCCGCTGCGGTTAAACGCCAGCCTGCAGTCCGTCCCCTACGAGGTACCGTCCGCCGAACAGATCCTCGCCGGCCTGTCCGCAACCCCCGGCATTGAAGCCCGGCAGGTGGAGGTGGCGCAGCAGCGGCTGAATGCCCGCATGGTGCACACAAGGTTCTTACCAGAGCTGTCGCTGTCGCTGAGCCGCGGGGTGGTCAACAGCTTTCAGGGTGAAGGCTTCACCGAGTACGACTCATCCCGCTATGCCCTCAGCCTCAGTTTCACCTTCAACGACCTGCTGCCGGGTTCCGAATACCGCAACGCCCGCCACAGCGCCGAAACGCAAATGGAGGCGGCCCTGCGAAACCTGGACCAGAGCCTGCAGGACCGCCGAACAGTGGTTGAGGAGACAGTCGCGAAACTACAGAAGAACCGCCGCGATATCGAGGCCGCGGAATTGCGGATGGAGCTGGCCGAACGTTTTTATGAAATTGCCCAGGCAGAGTACGAGAACGGCCGTCGCGACCTGCTGGAGGTAGAGGAGGCGGAGGTACAGCGTAGCGAGGCGCGGCTGAATCTGTTGAACCGGTACTACAACCGAATCGACCTGATAATAACGCTGGCCAGGTTTTCAGCTGTGCGTGACCCGTATCTCTTCAGCGACGGGGATTGATTCCATAGCCCCGGCCCTGGATACGGTAATCGAAGCCGCCGCAGTGGCTCTCTGCAGGGACTCTGCGGGTTCGGCACCGTGGAGCCGGGCGACCAGATAATAGCCTAGAAAGGTGTCACCGGCGGCGGTGGTGTCGACTACCTTTGCCTCCACGATGGGTGCATGCATCGTCTCCTGCCCAGCCCGGGCAAAGTAAGCCCCCTGCCGGCCGGCGGTCAGGACAATATCAGTGGAGTCGTATTTGGCGGCCAGTTGACGAGTAATTGCCTCGATGGTCGTATGCCCGGGTGCCGGGGCCGCGGTGTTTGTTCCGGCCAGGCCCGCTGCTTCGGTTTCGTTGACGATCAGGGTATCCACCAGCTCCAGCGGCCACGATCGCACATCCTCTGTAAAGGGGGCCGGATTGAGGTAGATCCGCAGTCCGCGCCGATGGCCATCTCTGATAATATCCGGCACCGAGTTTATTTCGTTCTGCAGCACCAGATAGTCGCCTTCCGCGAAGCCGGAGAGGGCGGTTTCGATCTCGGCCTCGGCAATCAGCTTGTTCCCGCCGCCGAAAAGTATGATGGAGTTCTGGCCCTCGCGGTTCACCTGGATGATGGCATGCCCGGTGGGGCCGTCGTAGTGGTTCACCAGCTCGGTGTGGACACCCGCATCAGACAGGGTGTCCAGCAGCCAGCGCCCGTCAGAGCCGATTTTCCCGGCGTGCCAGACCTCCGCCCCGGCTTTGGCAATTGCCACCGACTGGTTGGCACCCTTGCCGCCGGCAAAAAACTGCAGACTCTCACTGCCGATAGTTTCGCCCGGGTTTACAATGTGGTCGACTTTATAGACATGGTCGATATTCAGAGAGCCGTAATTCAGAATCTTCATTTCTTAATCTTTATCATGTATTAGTATTGAACGAACCTTCATAAGCACCTATTATGGGTCGGGAAATCATGGCTGTCAAGCAGAGCTGAGATTCACCTGAGGAGGAACTGACATGGAATGGAGAGCGAGTCATATATTGGTAAAGGATCGCGGGCAGGCGCAGCAGATTCTGCAGCGGGTGAAGTCGGGCGGAAACTTTGAAGCCTTAGCCCGGGATTTCTCAACCTGTCCGAGCAAGGCTAAGGGCGGGGATTTGGGCTGGTTTGGCCCCGGAAAGATGGTGCCGGCTTTCGAACAGGCGGTAAAAAGGTTAGGGAACGGCGGGATCAGTGATATCGTATCAACACAGTTCGGGTACCATATAATAAAGAAAACCGGTCAGCGAGATTAAAAATCATAGTAGGCCGGCGGCGGGGCTGTCTGCCGCCGGTTATACGGTCACATCGGGTTGGGTGTCCGGTTTGGTTTCTAAGTTGCTGTAACTGATTACCAGAAAAATTGTGGTGTATACACTGAATATCGCCCCGACGACAACACTCAAAACTACCCCGAGGATCGGTATGAGTCCCAGTATCAGCGAAACGATACCAAACAGAACACCTAAAGCAATCAGAACGAAAAACAGAATAAGGGTTGCTTTGATGTTGCGGGAGACCGTACGGGCACTGTGGGCTATGGCGGAAAAACCATTGGTTTGATCGGAGAAAACTGCAACTATGCTGAACATCAGAAAAAAGACGGCTACAATCCCCGGCAGAACCAGAAGAACAAAGCCGATGCTCACGATTAAGCCGACTAATACTGCTGCAATCAGAAGCGATACGATCCTTTGAAGAGTTTTGCGCCATCCCTCTGCAAGGCTGGCCTTTTCAGTTTTCAGGACATCATCAATCATGGTGATAGTCATTCCATGCGCGAGGAGTCCGATTATGCCGGAGAGCACCATCATAATGAAAAAGACTACGAAAGATGTGCCGGCGACACCGATTGCCTCCTTTTGAGACATAGGGGTCATTGATTCGAAATCTCCGAATGGTACCAAACTCCCAACTGTCACCAACGAGATCAGTCCCATGAGTACGAATGAGGCCAAAAACGGTACGAACAACACCCAGTTTTTCTTCATTACATCAAAACTGTCTCTTAATACGGCGGTAATATTCATAGACCTTCCTTTCAAGAACTTATTTAGCTCCTAGCTATAGAGTAATCCATACTGCGTTAGAATGCAAATGTTTATGTTTGAGACGCAAAAAATGACTGCCCGGCAGCGAGTTTATTTCGTACCGGGCAGGTGTGAATGTTATTCGGCG
>CAZRWN010000008.1:91999-104840 GCA_964603735.1 uncultured Sediminispirochaeta sp.
TCGGCGGTTCGATCGGCTTCCTGATTCAGGGTCTGCGGAAGTATGAGGTTCAGCAGGATTCCGACCAGGGTTGCCAGGGCTACACCGGAGATGTCAAAGTTGAGGGTTTCGGTGATGGGGAAGAAGATTTTTCCTCCGCCCAGCCCGATTACCAGAATAACCGAGCTGATGGTAAGATTGCGTTTGCAGCTGTAATCAACTCCGCTCTCGACCACTGTGCGGATACCGGCGCTGGCAATTATGCCGAACAGCATCATGGTAATTCCGCCAATGACGGGAGCGGGAATGGTCTGAATGAGGGCACCGAACTTCTGTATAAACGACATCAGGATAGCGGCAACAGCGGCTCCGCCGATTACCCATACCGAATACACTTTTGAGATTGCCATAACGCCGATATTCTCACCGTAGGTGGTGTTGGGCGGACCGCCGAACAGTGATGCCAGGGCCGTGGCGGCTCCGTCTCCCATCAAGGTTCGATGCAGGCCGGGGTCTTTGTAAAAATCACGGCCAACCACTTTACTGGCAACCAGCGTGTCGCCGATATGCTCGGCGATTGTGGCCAGGGATACCAGCAGAAAAGTGATAATGGGTACAATTCCGAACTTTGGAAAGGTGAACATCGGCAGGCCCAGCCATTTGGAGGCAGCCACGTCGGTGAAGGCGATCAGTTCCAAGCCAGGCATGAAGCTCTGATAGATGAGCGTGAAGATATACCCGCCTATAATCCCGATGAGCACTGGAATAACGTTGAAAAATCCCTTGAGTACTATTGAAGAAACGACCGCAATGCCGAGGGTGACGGCTGCAATCAGTACGTAGTGCAAATTGTATGCGCCGGAGTCTGTGCCGCCTTCATACATGGCCATGTTCATAGCCACTGGTGCCAGCTTCAATCCAATTACCATAATAACTGCCCCGATTACTACGGGAGGAAGCAGACGGTCGATCCATTCCAGACCAAACCAGCGTACCAGCCCTCCTACCAGTATATAGAAGAGTCCGACGACGAAGCCGGCTCCCAGGGCGTAGGCAACCCCGT
This sequence comes from uncultured Sediminispirochaeta sp., assembly GCA_964603735.1. Classification (GTDB taxonomy): domain Bacteria; phylum Spirochaetota; class Spirochaetia; order DSM-16054; family Sediminispirochaetaceae; genus DSBN01. The sequence goes on from CAZRWN010000008.1 coordinate 93,042, forward strand.
AAGCCGCAGATACCGCAATGATCGGCGGAATGAATGCAAACGAGGAACCCAGGTACACCGGCACGCGGGCGCCGGTGATAATGATGTACAGTAAAGTTCCCGTTCCCGATGCGAACAGTGCCATCGAGGGCGAGAGCCCGGTAAGTAAAGGAACCAGCACGGTGGCGCTGAACATAGCGAACACATGCTGGAAACTCAGGGGAATCCAACGCTTCAGTGCGGGACGTTCATCAATCCCGATTGGTTGATGCGACATATAAAACCTCCGTTTTTGTCTGTAGGAAATATCGTGGGGCTGACAAGCTCTCCTAAGCCAAGCCGACATGTCGGGGCAAAAAAAAACTTCCGTATAGGGAAAACGATCCCTATACGGAAGTTCACTCCGTATTTTTAATGCTCCGCAACGCAATGTCGCCTTTCGGCCTAAATAAACTCATCACCCGGTTTCCTACAAAATATTTCTGCAATTATTCATATTTGGGTGTACCTAGTCAAGAACCAAACTGTCGGTATTGGCACTTATATCTTCAATGTTTTGTTCGGAATATGAATGAGCGCGTTTGGAGTTCTTCTCCTTGTACATCTGCTGGTCTACGAATCTGATCGCGCTTTCTGCATTGCCTCTGCTGGCGGTATGCAGACCGTAGCTCAGACCGATGTGGATTTCAGACTGACGGTTATACTGGCTTATTTTGGTTTCAATGCGCTGCTTGAGTACTTCGGCATCTTCAGCATCGGAGTTCGGTAGTAAAATCAGAAACTCATCGCCCCCGAAACGACACACCATGTCGGAGGAACGGGTTATCTCTTTGAGAATACCGCTGATCGTAAGCAGCACCCGGTCGCCGCTCTCATGACCGAGGCTGTCGTTGATCTGTTTGAATCTGTCTACATCCAACATAATCAGAGAAAAAGTCGAACCGCTGCGTTGCGCCCGAGCTATCTCTTTTTCGAAGAAGCGGTAAAAGGTTCGACGATTGTAGAGGCCGGTGAGTGAATCTATACTGGCTACATGCTTCAGAGCTCGCAGATAATAGTTCTTTTCGATGGCAATCGCCGCGTAATCGGCAATGGTCTGCAGAAGGGTCAGCTCGTATGGAGTAAAGCTGCTGCCGTCGATTTTGTTGATAAGCTCAATGACGCCGAAGACCTTGTTGCGGCTTTTCAGCGGAACGCCGATTATCGACTTTGTAGTAAAATTAGTTTTCTGATCCATCTCGGGATCGAAACGTGCATCCCGGCTGACATCTTCTACAATCAGAGATTGGCCGTTTTCGGCAATCCAACCGGCAATGCCTTTGGCTCTTGGCAGAGTGGTTCCCTTGAGACTCTCGACCCCGCTGCCGACTACAATCGTAAAGCGCAGCTCCCCGGTTTTATTGTTACGAAGCAGAAGCGACCAGTAGGTGGGGGCAAACACCTTGCCGATCTGATCCATGACTGCCTGCATCGTTTGGTGAACTGACTGGGCGGAAGTAATGGCCTTGCCGATTTCAGTAAAAAATGAGAGTTTAACCAAGTCGTCGATACCGTTTGATTCCTGAGCCTTTTCCATTACAGAGAAATGTATACCAATCCCGCCATTTTTCCAGACTATTCTTAAAAAAACTCCAGAGTAGTTGTTCTTTATAATGTGAGAATTTTAACAAAGCTGCAGTATTCACATTGACAAGTACGGTGTAACTCTCTACTCTCAAGACATAATTTAATTCCTAGGGGGATTTTAAAATGAAAAAAGCTGTACTAATTATTGGCGCAGTGCTGTTGGTGCTGCTGGCAGCCTCATGTACCACCTTCCAGCTCTCCGGCATCCAGATGAATGAAGAGATGACTTCGTATCAAACCGTTGGTCAATTCGAAACCAGCGTAATGGTCAATGAGTTTCTCGGAAATTCAGGTGGCGCAAACATTGTGAACGCAACCGCGACCAACATGGACAATTCTATCTACGACGCCGTTCGACGCGAAATCAACAAATACTCAGGTGATGCTGCGGTAAACGTTACCGTCAAATACGAAGCCAGTTTTGTTGACCTCTTGCTCAACGGAATCACCTTTGGTCTGTATGCACCTGCACACGCAAAGATCGAAGGAACCGTAATCAAGTACCAAGACTAAAGCGTACAAACCGTGGGGCGCATTGCCCTGCGGTTAATTAACCCATATGTCAAAGAAACTCCTTTTTATAATAATTATTGTTGTAGTCTTATGTGCAGCTTGCAGTTCTCCCGGGGAATCAGCTGCTAAAAAAACGGTACGCCGATTCGTAGAAGGGCTATATACGCAGGATGCGGATGCAATCCGGGAGGCGGCTCCCTTTTACACCGAGATCGATGACGATCAAAAACAGCAGCTGTACCACAACATTCGAGCCTACGATTCCTGGAACATCGAAGCGGTACAGGTGAAGGGGCGCAGCGCAGTCGTTATTGTCGAATTTTCGAATCCGGATGAGAATTTGCAGATGCAGTTTCCCCTGGAAGCCCAAAACAATTCCTGGGTAATTAAGGAGAAAATTTCGTTTTCGACTACCATCGATGTCATTCCCGCAGAGTGACTACTAAAAATTACGTAATGAGTGAATTATAAGTTTTTCCTCGATGTCCTCAGGCTGCAATGCCGAAACGCTCACTGTTCTGGGACGGTTCGGCAGGAGTGTGAAGTCATTCTCCGAAAAACGTACCGAACATCCCTCACATTCCAATACTACATGGAATGCCGGTACATCAGTGTGCAGTTCGACGGCTATGTCCCCGTTCCTGTTCGTCTGAATTCTAAAAGATATATTCGCAGGTTTGATACTGCAACGTTTCGGACGCAGCAGCAAAAGCTCGTTTTCCAGCGCATCAATCTTCGGATCGGCTGGTGAGAAGCGGACAAAATAGAAGTGCTGCGCGCGGAACGGTTCATCTTCTGGAACAGGCAGTCTCTTCAGCAGAGTCGATGATTCGGGTGCAAGAACTGTGTCCTGAATCTGCTGCTGCACCATTTCTCCGGTAAAGGTAAATAGATACACTACCAGCTCGCCGGCCACAGCTTCGTCGTAGTCGTTGATGCCATATACATCAATCTGGCCTTGAGGAATGTCGGGCGCATCCTTCAACATTACCACGTGCAGTGGTGCATAAAAGCGCTTAGCCGCGTAGTGGAGCGGCTTCCACAGGCCTCCGTATTCGATCGACGACCAGGAGGCCACCGGCCAATTGTCGTTCAGTTGCCAGTAAAGGGTGCCCATGCAGATCGGACGCCGGCTGCGCCAGTACTCCACTGCGGTTTTTATGGCCATTGCCTGTTGAACCCGGCTCAAATAGACTATCTCTTCAAATCCTGATGGAAACCGAAAATAGCGGGAGATAGTCGATATAATAATACTGTTGCCGCGGTCGTTCTTTTGATGGTGCTCCACTACCGGAGAAGTGATATTGAGCTGGTCCTGCGGCGTATAGCCCTTGATGCTGCTGACTGACGGAAACGACTGGAAGCCGAACTCGGAGCAAAACCGCGGGGTGACATGATAATAGGCCTCGAAGGGCTGTCCCTCGTGCCACACGCTCCAGTAGTGCATGTCGCCCTTGGAATCATCATGCCAGCAATCCGAATAGTCACCTTCACCGGCGGAGGGCGAGGATGACCACCACTTGCGATCCGGATCAATTGTTTTTACCGACTGGGCCAAAACACCTTCGTTAAGACGGTCGTAATCTATGATATAGCGGTCGCGGTTATTCCGTGATTCTGCGAACCATGTCAATGCACCGATGTCTTCGTTGTTACCGCACCACAGTACAATCGAAGGGTGGTGCCTGAGGCGTTTGATTTGAAACTCAGCTTCACAGCGCACGTTCGCTAGGAAGTCTGAAGAGGACGGGTACATCGCGCAGGCAAACATAAAGTCCTGCCATACCAGCAGCCCCTTTTGGTCGCATATCTCATAGAAAAAGTCGTATTCGTACTGCCCGCCTCCCCAGACTCTGATCATATTCATGTGAGCCTGCCGCGCCGATTCGAGCAGATCCTCATATGTTTCCGCTGTGTGTTTGGACGGAAGTGCATCCGGGGGTATCCAGTTGGCGCCCTTGGCAAAGATGTCTCTACCGTTGACCCGGAACAGCATTCCGATACCCCGCTCATCCGGTTCTGTCAGCACCTCGACTGTTCGAAAACCGATTTTCTGCCGCACCTCGTCATTAGAGCTGCTTACCTGCAGTTCATACAGCGGCTGCTCGCCGTAACCTGAAGGCCACCAGAGCTGAGGATCTTTTACTACGAGTTCACTGATTATCTGCTGCCGTCCCGGTTTGATTTCAACCTGTTTTTCGTTCATTACACCGGCACACTCTACCCGTAGAGTGCTGTAAGCGGATTCGCGAGCAAAGAGTTCGGTAGTAACCCGCATACACCAGGTATTTTCAGTCCGGTTTATGCATACAGCGTGGTGATGCACCGCATCTATTCGCTCGAGTTCGGACGCCTTCAAGCGGACAGGTTCGTAAATTCCTGAGACCATCAGGCAGGGGCCCCAGTCCCAACCGGCGTGACATTGAACCTTGCGAATAAGGTTGCGGCCCTGTGCCTGTACAGGGTAATCCTGATGAGGGATAGGGTAGGGAAGCTGACGCTTGCGCTGCAGAGCGGTGCGCACCGGAGAAGCAAAGCGAAGCTCGAGATGGTTTTGCCCTGCTCTGGCTGCATAGCTGACATCGAAACGGTACTGTACAAACATGTTATCGGTAGACCCGATTTTGACCTTGTTCAGATATACATCTGAAAATGTGTCGACTCGATTCAGCTCTAAAAAGAGCTGAGAGTGACGGATAAAATCGTCATCAAGTTCTACATCGGTGGAAAAAATCCAATCCTCCTCGCCGACCCATTGCACCAACAGCTCGTTATCGGCGTAATACGGATCGGGTACTACACCGGCGGCATTCAGAACAGTGAGATTGTCAGCTGGAAGGCTGCAAGCGAACTCCTTTCGATTGGATGTGCGAACAAGTTTCCAGTTGTTTTCGAGTGTGAGTGTACGCATAATTCTCCCTTCAAACGATTAGTTAGTAGAAAAATCAACTAACAATTACAGTTTACCTTTATTTACTGCTATTCACAAGCCAAAGATTCCAGAATATAGGTCTCAGTGGAAAAATATAGCCAAATTTCGTTGACAGATATGAAAACCCATGCAACACTATGGTTAGTTGATAGTAAAATCAACTAACACGAAAGGGATAGTGAAAACGGTGAAGCGAACCAAAGTAATAAATCGTTCCAGAATCATGCGTGAGATTTGGGTGAGTAGAGAAACCAGCCGCATCGAGATCGCCCGCAATTTAGATTTGGACAAATCGACAATTTCTAATAACGTGAATGAACTCCTGGAACTGGGAATAATTATTGAATCTACTGAGGGCAGTTCCAGTCCGCAGGGCGGAAGAAAGCCGGTTCATATAAAACTGAATAAGAGCTACGGCTGTGTACTCGGAATCGAAATGACACCGGATTCATATACCGCCGTGGCTGTAGATCTCGAGGGCGAGATCGTGTTTTCAAAGTTTGAAAAAGCGGAGATCTCCGGCAAAAACTTCAAAGACAAGTTCAAAGAAATTACAGCTGCTTTGCGTCAGGAATTAGAGCTTAAAAATATAAAGCTGCTGGGTATAGGAATAGGTGTTTCCGGTGTGGTCAATTCTAAAGACGGAGTCATAAAATATTCTATTCCTTTGAAAATAAGCAAGGACTATAAGTTTTATAAAAAGATAGCCGGAGAAATTGACGTACCGGTATTCATAGATAACGATGCTAACGCAAGTGTATGGGGTGAGTTGGCATTTCATCGCCGGAAAGAGCTGAAGGATTTTATCTTTTTGCTGCTGGAAGTACGTGAACGCGAGGCTGAGCAGAAAAACGCATACGATTCGATTGGTGTAGGTGTCGGTCTGGTAATAAACGGTAACGTGCACTACGGGCACGACTATTCCGCCGGTGAGTTCCGAAGCATTTTACGCCATGAAGATTCTATCGGACAGTTCTCGCTGACCGCGGAAGAGCAGCAGCTCGTAAGGGATGACAAGGAAATATGGCATAGATTCCTGCATGAATTAGGGGCGCACATCGCATTGATTGTCAATACTTTTAACCTTACACACATAATTTTGGGTGGGCAGTTCGAACGATACGATCAGGACGTGTCTGCAATCCTCGAAGAGGAGATAAAAAAGAACTGGCCTTATCCATATGCGTATGAAGTGCGAAAAAACATCTGGCTTTCAGCCTTCGGTGATCAGGCGGTGGCTTACGGAGCGGCCGGCATGGTGCTGAACAAGCTGTTCAGCGACCTAGAAATTTTAGAAGAGTATTCCGGCCAACTCGATGTACAGTCTGAGGCCGGACTTTTGAATAAATAATTGGGGAATTTCTCTTCCGTCGGAAGAGTAAAAGAATAAAGGAGGGTGTTTGTAATGAAAAAAACACTAGCAATGCTCGTAGTTGTTCTCATGCTGGTTCCGTTTCTTGTAGTTGCGGGGGGCCAACAAGAACAAGGGCAGAAATCAGAGAAAGTTGTTATCGACGTAATGGCCTACGGCGACAACTCTAACCAGGAAGGTGTGAGCTGGAAACGTATTGTCGAAACATTTGAGAAGAACAATCCGAATATCGACATCGATTACGAACTGCTGTACGACGAAGCCTATCACCAGAAAGTAGTTGCACGACTGGCAGCCGGCGACGTTCCCGACATGGCTTACATGGGAGCAGACGCCCGCTGGGGTGCCCCCTGGAAAGAAGCCGACCAGCAGTGGGACCACCGCGAATATCTGGACCCGATGTACGACCAAGATTTGATTCCGGCGATGGGCCCGAACGGAGAGGTCTATGAGATTCCACTCGGAACTTCCAACATTACCACTGTTCTCTACATGAACGAGGATCTCGTGAAGTCACTCGGATTCTCCGCTCCCGAAACCTACGAAGACATAGTTGCAATGGTTCCGGACGCCCGTGAAGCCGGTCTGGATGTTGTTACAATCGACGGCGCCGACGGATGGGCCTGGGGTTCATGTCTGCTTTCGGCCGTGATCGCCCGCATGTCCGGCGACCCGAACTGGGTATCAAAAGCAGTAGACGGCGAGTACAAATTCAACGACCCGGCCATGGTTAAGACTCTGGAGTTCGTAGACCAGATGGTAGAGGACGGAGTAATTACAGAAAAATCGGTGCTGGTAGACTACGGTGCTAATACTTCTAAGTACAATAACGGCGAGGCTCTGTTTATGGTACAGGGACAGTGGGTCGCCGGTGCAATCGAAAATCCGGATGTAAAAGCCGCTACGCAGCTGATGGCATGGCCCGAGCTTCCGGGAGAAAAAGACGGAGTGGAAGGTTCTGTAGCAGCCGCTATTCAGGTAGGTTACGGAATCACCAAGAAGGGCGCTTCAGACCCGGCCGTGCGTGATGCGGCCCTCAAGTTCCTGAACTACTTCTATTCCGAACCCGAATCTACACAGCGTCTGCGCGACGGCGCAATTGTTGCTCCCATTTTGAAAGGTTATGAGGTTCCGGATGACATGGAACCGATCGTGAAACGCAAGGTTAAACTTGCTCAGACTGCGCTGAACACCGAGGTTATTGATGCGTTCCTGACAGGGGCTCCGAACGATGCTCTTAATTCGGGAGCACAGAAAATTGTTGCCGGTCAGGCGACTCCGCAGGAAGTTGCCGATCAGGTTGAGAAACTTGCCCGACAGTAGGCAGTAGTAAGAGGAAATATGAGGAGAGGGTTTATTCCCTCTCCTCGTTTAAGATCGAAGACAGTGTAGGAGAGTTGTTGTGAACTTACGCGCCCGTAGAGAGTTTCCGGTTTACTTGGGGTTTGTAGCCCCGGCACTCTTGGTGTATCTGGCAATCGTTGCCTATCCGGTATTCTACTCAGTATTTCTCAGTTTTTCAGATTTTAATCCAAACAAGGGCGGAAATTGGAATTTTGTAGGACTTATGCATTATTCGCGAATGCTGCAAGATCCCAACTTCTGGCATGCCTTGAAAAACAACATGATTGTTGTGGCCGTTTCGGTATTCGGACAGATCCCCATTGGTTTTATTTTGGCCTACATTCTCTACAGAAAGATGGTGAAAGCGCGCATATTCTTTCAGTCTATGGTGTTTTTACCACATTTTCTTTCGGTTATCGTTATCGGAACCATCTGGAAACGGATGTTCGAGGCCGACGGGCCGGTCTCCGGAATCATCCAGATAGTTACCGGAGACCCGAGTGCTCAATTCGAGATGATGCTGCATGCAAATACCGTTATGATTCCGATCGGGTTTGCACTGATCTGGATTTACACGGGTTTGTATATGATTATTTTCCTGGCTAATCTGCAGAAGATCGAAGACAGCCTGATTGAATCGGCTAAAATAGATGGTGCGAATGAGGCCCAGATCTTCATGAGAATTATTGTGCCAATTTTGTGGGGCACCATACTCATCTCATCCGTGCTGGCCATCGCCGGATCATTGAAGGGATTCGACCTGATCTTCGGCATCACCACCCAGGGGCTGCAGCGGCAAAACGCATTGGTACTGCCGATTTTTATGTATGAGACTGCTTTCAGAGACTACGCCGATCCGATGCGCTTTGCCTACGGATCGACCATTTCCAACGCCATAGTAGTGATCAGCCTGATTATGATCGTCTTCAGTAATTTAATCAGCAAACGGTTTAGTCCAGGAGAGGAGGAGTAAGATGCCGCGCGATATTGTAACTGATAACAACTTTTCCATTCCGGCACTGGTTGGAAAGCTGCTCTCATATACGGTCCTGATTGCATGGGTTTTGATTACCGTGCTGCCTTTGTTTTGGTTGGGCTATTCTTCGTTTAAGTCGAATGAAGAGCTTACACGCGATATTTTCGCCTTTCCCCATGATCTGTTTGACAACTACAACGATCAGTATGAGGTGATTGCCCCGCAGCTGAATGTAATTCCCGATTATGACGCTGATATCGATCTCCGCGAACGTCTGATCATCGAGTCGAGTACTATCGCACCCGGACGGCGTCTGATGGTCCACTTTTTACTGAAAGAGGATTTGCCTCCGCAAATTGCTTCTCTCAAACCGGGGGACAGCCTGACTTTGTCGCAACTCCCGGACAATATGCGCCGAAGAATCAGCTGGAAAACAATCTGGTTTAACTACAAATCGGCTTTCGAGCGCGGCGGACTGGGATTCAAGTTTCTCAACAGTATTCTCTATACCACTGTTTCTACCTTTTTCATCATATTTCTCGGGCTCATGGCGGCCTTCGGATTCAGCAAGATGCCGTTCAAAAAGATATCTGCGGTTTTGATGGCAAGCATCGGATTCGGCTACCTCATAAGTCAACACCAGGTGATCATCCCGCTGTTTCTGATGTACTCATCGGTAAACCTCACCGACACACACATCGGTATCATTATCGCCTATGTGGCTTTCGGTTTGCCAATTTCCGTTCTGCTGACCACTCAATTTATGCGCGGGCTTCCGAGCAGCCTTATCGAGTCGGCCAAGATCGACGGGGCCAGCACCTACCGGAGTTTTCTCAGCATTATTGCACCGATGTGCAAACCGGTAATGGTGACAGTCGGAATTATAAGTGCATTAGGTATATGGAACGAGTTTCTGATGGTGTTGGTATTGGCAAGTACCGATGCCACCAAATCGCTGCCGGTGGGGGTGTATTCGTTCTCCAGTTTAACCGGTACTCAGCTCGGGTGGCAGCTGGCGGCGCTGGTAATCGCCACTGCGCCGACCATGGTAGTGTATTTCTCCTTTCAGCGACAACTGACTAAGGGAGTTGTCGGCGGAGCTATCAAAGGATAAAAGGATTTACAGTGCAATTACTCATAAATCACATTGGATATGAAATCGACGGAAAGAAAACCGCCCTCATAGCAGGACGCTCGGGTGAATCACTGACCACCGATGCCACGGTATTTTTGATGAATGATACCGGTGTGGTATCGGTGGGTGCACACGGACCACGTACCGAAGTGCCGGGCTGGAAGGGACACTTTTTTCATACAGTAGATTTTTCCGATAACCGCAGGCCCGGTCTCTACCGGTTGAGGCTGCGGGACGGAGATGAAATCATCGAAACACCTCCATTCAAAATTGAGGCGGGGCTGCTGGCGGACAGCTGCATCTCGGATGTGCTGTTCTACTTCAAATCGCAGCGCGCAAGCTGGCGGTGGGATCAGACCGACCGCCAGGTGGGGTTCTTCGGCGGCCGGACTGACAAAGTTGATGTACACGGGGGCTGGTACGATGCGTCCGGCGACTACAGTAAGTACCTCTCGCACCTCTCTTACGCCAACTACATGAACCCGCAGCAGATTCCGCTGGTAGTGTGGGCCCTGCTCGAACTGAAGGAGAGTCTGTCGAACAGTTCGAAATACGGCGGAACTCTGCTGGAGGAACGGGCACTGGAAGAGGGGCTGTACGGCGCCGATTTTCTGATGCGGATGCAGGACCCGGCCGGTTATTTCTATATCACTCTGTTCGATCAGTGGAGCAAGGAAAATGAGAAACGCATAATTTCCACCTTCCGCGGGAAAGAAGGAATTCGGATGGATAACTACCAGGCCGGTTTCCGCCAGGGCGGGGGGATGGCAATTGCCGCGCTGGCCCGCGCCGCCCGCTGCAGTTTCTCGGGTGAGTACGAAAACTCCGATTATCTGCAGGCGGCCCGCCACGGCTGGGATCATCTGCTGGAGCACGGAAAAAGCTATCTGGACAACGCCCGCGAAAACATTATCGACGTATACTGCGCGCTGATGGCGGCGGTCGAACTATACAAGACTTGCGGTGAACAGCGCTTCTTAGCAGCCGCAAACGAACGGGCGGCGGAACTCGACAGCCTCTACGACCGCAGGCGAGGCTACTGGCTGGTAGAACCCGGCGCGGAGCGCCCCTATTTCCATGCTGCCGAGGCCGGACTGCCGATTGTGGCACTGACTGAGTTTCTCCGGATAAAAGACGTTCCGGCAGATGATAGGGAGCGGGCCGAATCGTTGGTTAAAACGGCGGTAAAAGATATTCTTAAAGTAACTTCCGGAGGCCGGCCCGCCCGCAACCCCTTTCTGCTGGCCCGGCAGTGGGTCAAACCGGTAGACGGCCGGGTGTATCCAGCTTTCTTCGTACCCCACAATAATGAAACCGGCTACTGGTGGCAGGGTGAGAATGCCCGCCTGGCCTCTCTCTCCTGTGCGGCCAGGCGGGCCACTCGATTTTTTAATGCTGAACCGGAAACGGCCGCGGCACTCGATGAGTTTGCCGACGCGCAGCTGCACTGGATTCTGGGGCGTAACCCCTTCGATATGTGTATGCTGCAGGGACACGGGCGCAACAATCCTCGCTATGAAGAGTTTTACCCGAACGCCCCCGGCGGCATCTGTAATGGAATTACAGCCGGATTTTCGGATGAAGCGGACATCGATTTCCTGCCGGCTGAGGTCGAAGGACGCGGCGATCACCGCTGGCGCTGGAGCGAGCAGTGGATACCGCACGCCGCCTGGTTCCTGCTGGCCCTCGCGGCAGACTCTAAAAGATGGAAGCAGTAGAATATGAGCCCTCTGGTCTTGGTTCCACATCCCCGGGTGCTCGAACTCGGCAATTCCTCTTTTCCATTGAGCCCCGCGCAGCGGCAGGCTATCGAAGCTTTCACCCTCGATTCTCCTCTGCCACAGGGCTTCAATTTCACACTTATTGAATCAGCTGCGCCCGCTGCCCACGCAGTCGGGACCGAGGGCGATATTGAGTCTGAG
>CAZRWN010000008.1:104940-111047 GCA_964603735.1 uncultured Sediminispirochaeta sp.
CTGAGCGAAAGCATGACTGGTACAGCATAAAGATGGGGTCAGGTGGTATTGAAGTTGCGGCCGCAGAGAGGCGCGGCTGTTTCTACGCCCTGCAGACTCTGCGACAGATTCTCAGACAAAGCCGCGACGGAACACTCCCCGCCGGGCGCATAGAAGATTGGGCTGACTACCAGGTGCGCGGAGTGCTGTATGACATAAGCCGCGATCGCGTACCGACCATGGAGACGCTAAAGCAACTAATTGACATGTGGGCGGAGTGGAAGTATAACCAGGTCCAGCTGTACACCGAGCACAGCTTCGCCTACAGCGCCCATCGAACCGTGTGGAAGGACGCCTCTCCGCTGACTGCCGATGAGCTGCGCGAGATCAGCCGGTATTGCCGCGCCCGGGGAATCGAACTGGTTCCAAACCAGAACTCCTTCGGCCATATGGAGCGCTGGCTGCAGCACCCGGAGTATGCCCATTTAGCCGAATCTCCGGAGGGATTCTATGACCCCTGGGGCGAGTTCCGCAGCGCCTCGTCGACCCTCTCGCCAGTTGCCGATGGTGCACTTCCTTTTCTCAGCCAACTCTACGACGAACTGCTGCCCTGTTTTGAATCGGATTACCTTAACATCGGAGGTGATGAGCCTTGGGAATTAGGCAAGGGACGCAGTAAAGCACAGTGTGAGAGGGAAGGTCTCGAGCGCCTCTATTTTGATTTCCTGATGAAAATCTACGCCCTGGCCCGGTCAAAGGGAAAACGGGTACAGATATACGGGGATATCATCATGAAGTATCCTCACCTGATACAGGAGCTGCCCAATGACATGGTGCTGATTAACTGGGGGTATGAGGCCGATCATCCCTTCGAAAGCGAGTGTGCCCAAATAGCCGCGGCGGAAATTCCCTTTTATGTATGCACCGGTAATTCGGCCTGGAACTCAATATCCGGACGCTGGGAAAACGCCCGCAGCAACATTGCTCGTGGTGCAGTCCAGGGGCAGAAGTTCGGTGCAGAGGGCCTGATCGTGAGCGAGTGGGGTGACAACGGCCACTGGCAGCAGATCAGCACCGGCCTACCGGGCTTTTTGTACGGCGCCTGTGCCGCCTGGAATCTTGATGCACTCACCACGACGGAAAGCTCGCCCACATGCTTCGAACCGGAGCAGAGCTTAGCGCTCCACGTGTTCGAGGGTAATTCAGCTCTGGCTGCTGCTGCTATGAAACTGCAGCGAGTCGGGGAGCAGACCGGCGTACGGCTGCACAACACAACGCTGCCGGCGGTACTGATGCTCGATTCTGTGTTCCCCTATTACCGCGGAGAATATCAGCAGTTTCGAAATTATTCCTTTTATAATGAGTTCAAACTGCTGGATGAGGCCGGTGCGCTTCTGGACGAGGCAGACTCGTCAACCGAGCTCAGCGAAAAGAACAGACAGTATGCCGAGGAGCTGAGGTTGACTCGGAAACTGCTGCAACACGGATGCCGGCTGGGGCGGCTGCAAATGGCCACCGCAGGTTTAACGGTTGGCGAGATAGCGGCCGCCGAGCGTGCGGCGCTGGCCGACGATCTCAAACCCCTGATAGGGCAGTACCGCCGGCTCTGGCTGCGGCGTTCGCGGCCGGGCGGTTTGCCCGACAGTGCCGCCAGACTGGAGAGTCTGCTGCAGAGCTATCAAGTGGAGCGGTGATACACACCGCCGCCCGGCTGTCTGAGTAACAAACCGTAGTCAACTAAATACCGGCGCAGCGTTACATAGTCCTGGTATACCTCCGACAGCACGGAGTTTACCTCTTCCTCAGTGTACTCCTTTTCAGGTGAAAATAGGCGAACAATTGAATCCAGTACAACTAACTTCTCTTTCTGCTTTTTAGGCCAACGGCGAAGTTCGAGTCCCTGGTTTTTATCAGTGTCTGCATGGTCCGCAGCACCGGATAGGCGGTCCGCACCTTCCCGTCTATCAGCAAGTGTCAGATACTTTTTCTTGATTTTTTCAGCCTCCGCATTGGTAACTATAACGCGGTCGTCATCAACCGTGAGCGGCCCGGCAAAGCGATAAAATTCCGCCGCAGCACTCTTTTTTTCTTCATTGTACTCATCCAGGAGGTCCATCAAGGTAATAAGGATTTTTGCCTCTTTGGTACGTTTGCGAAGTTGAAAACGGTGGTTCCGGATTGTCGATTCCGCCTTTCCGCCGCTCGCTCTGGCAATTTCAGCGTCGCTGTACCCGGAATACAGCATTGCCAGCAGTTCAACTTGCAGGTTCGATAGACCGGTGAGACTAGGCTTCTGTTCGAGCAGGGCTGTAAAAGCTCCGCCATGTGCTTTTTCGACATGATATGCTGCGGCTCTTTCAGAATCCATCAACTGCAATCCGGCAGGGTAAATAATCCCCCGATCGAATTGTGCACCGCAATAGAGACACCTGCAGCCGCCTGATAGCTGTATATACCCTCTTTTCAGCGAAGCAAGATCTGTCTGTTCTATTATGCTTTCTATATTCATAAAAAGCATAGTATATAAAAGTCTAAATAAAGTCAAACAAAAAATTAAATAGTTTAATATTAGGCAAACTTAAATTAATTTAATATTTTGGATATTACAAAATTTATATTTACATATTATAGAAATGCTGTATTCTATACATATGACATTAAAATTATCACTTATTTTCAGCGGAATTGGATTGGGGTTGATTGCGGCGGCGGCTTTCTCAAGGAGCCTCTTTTCAGAGAGTGTGACTCTGACCGGAGCTGCAGTCGAATTAGGAGTCTACGGACTGGCTTTTTTAGTATTCGTCCTTGTATCGTCAGTTCTCCTGCGGCGAAAGATCACAAAGCCCATTCGAACCGTAATCGAGCAGATGGAATCTCTGACCAGCGGGACCGGCGATCTGAGTGAAGTTAACCCGCTTACACAGGCCGATGAAATTGGTGAACTTTCGCGGGCTTACAACCGCTTCATAGACCGCTTTAATATCCTCCTTTTGAGAACTCGCAACATCGAGAAATTCGGAGCAAACATCGGCAGTGAACTGACTGAAAAGTCGCAAGAGATAAACACCTTTGTCCGTCGCATAGCCGAGACAATGCAGAGTCTACAGAAAGAGTTCACCACCCTGAATGAGAGTATCACCCGCTCGAACGAGGATGTACGCGGGATCAACAGTCATCTTGACAACGTGGTCCAGCTCATCACGTCACAGTCATCCTCAGTAACCCAGTCCTCAGCCGCGGTCGAAGAAACCCACGCCACCATCCAGAACATAACCGAGAATATGCAGAGCAACACTGCAACCATCGAACAACTGGTTCAGCTGGCAGAGGCCGGCAAAGAGAATATGGACAACACCCTCGAGGGCACCCGCAAAATCTCCCAGTCCACCTCGGTGATGTATGAGATGACTGAGGTTATTAACAGTCTCTCGGAGAATACTAATATCCTGTCGATGAATGCGGCAATCGAAGCAGCCCACGCCGGTGAGGCGGGTAAGGGCTTTGCCGTGGTGGCCGAAGAGATCCGCCGCCTGGCCGAGACAACCGGCGAAAACTCCCGCTCAATAACCAACGAGTTGCAGGGAATCTCGGGCAACATAGAAACGATGTCCTCTATCGCCGAAAAGACCGGCGACTCCATCCATGACATCCTGACAAAAGTACAGGAGTTCTCCCAGAGCATGACCGAAATGATGAACGGGATGAGCGAGATGTCCACCAGCAGCAACGAAATCACCACCTCGCTTACCGACCTCAAGGACATCAGTCAGGACGTTCAATCTTCCGCCGAAGAGATGAACGGGCGCATGAACAGTGTCGAGGAGTTTATGACTCAGCTTTCCCAGCTTTCTCAGAGCAACCTCCAGCAGGTGCACACCATAACCTCCGAAATCGGCACTGTTTCCTCCACGATCGACAGCCTGGCCGCCCTCCAGAACACCAACAAAGACAATCTGGCCGGCCTTAAAAAGGAGATCGAGCAGTACAAAACCGCCCCCCTCATCATCGCCGAGCAGATGCCCCCCTACAACTACCTGGGCGCCAACGGTCCCACCGGAATTTCCACCGAAATCCTGCAGGCACTACTCAAGCGCCTCGACCTGCACTGGCCAATCGAGTTTATGACCTGGACCGTCGGCTACCACATTGCCTTGCGCGAAGCGAACATCCTGCTGTATTCAATGCTGCGAACCGAAGACCGAGAGAATCTCTTCCAGTGGGTAGGACCACTTTTTACCGATAAAATGAACTTATACCGCAAGAGCGGCAGGACTGAGGTAAATATATCATCTATAAAGGATGCACTGAGCTACAGAATCGGAGTTGTCGAAGATAACTTCGAACATCATTACTTCTCCGATCGGGGGCTTTCGATCGGCGAGCAGCTGTTTCCGGTTGAACAGCAGGACCAGAACTTCCAAGCCCTGCTGGATGAACGTGTTGACCTTATCGCTCTGACCGCCTCACAGGCCACCCAGCACATTCAAGCCAAAGGCTATAAGGCCTCACAGTTCGAACCGGTACTCGAGATGAAGGACATATCAGGCGACATCTATATGGTCTTCAGCCTCGAAACCGACAGCGCTTATGTGCAGCAGTTCAGCGAAACCCTGCACCACCTTAAAAACACCGCCGCCTACAGTAAGATCCTGCAGAAGTGGCTCGGCTGATTTTTCATCCCACACCGTTCACAATTTACTCAGTGGACTAATAACCCCGAGTTTGTTTTTCACCGCTACATGCGTGTAGATCATGGTGGTATTCACGTTCGAATGTCCCAGCAGTTCTTGAACAGTCCGAATATCATATCCGGCCTCAATAAGATGCGTGGCAAAACTGTGCCGCAGCGAATGCACCGTTGCATTTTTCGTCAAACCAAGCTGCCGCACCGCCGTTTTCATGTGTTTCTGCAGGGTTGAAGGGTAGAGATGCATCCGGTAAGTTTTCGCCGACCGCGGATCGATACTCAGCCGTGGCGACGGAAAGAACCAGTACCAGCTCCATTGAAAAGAAGCCCCTGTATATTTTCTTTCCAAGGCCTGGGGAAGCGGAACCCCAGGCCGCTTTAGTCTTCTATCTTCCTCATACAGCCGGCGGACACTCTTCAACTGCGTTTTAATATCTTGATGAATTGCAGCAGGTAAAAGTGTAATGCGATCCTTATCACCCTTACCGCCACGAACCATAATTCGCTCATTTTCAAAATCCAAATCGCGAACTCGAACGCTCATACATTCGGAAAGCCTCAATCCGGCTCCGTAAATCAACTTTGCCATCAGGCTATAAGGGGTAGGTAGAACCTTTACAATGCGCCGAATTTCTTCCACACTCAGCACCACTGGAAGCCTTTTTGGCTTGAATGCTCTTACAGTCTCCCCCAAACCGTGTATCTGTATGTGCAGCACATGCCGAAACAAGAACAACAGCGCATTAAAAGCCTGCTGTTGAGTAGCCGCTGCTATTCTCTCCTCGACTGCTAAGTATGTTAAAAACCGCTTGAGTTCGTTTTCTGTAATAGACTCTCTTCTGAAATGACTCTGTCTCTGCCAGACAAAGGTTGCAAACCGCTTAATCCACCCAATATAAGAGCGCTCGGTTTTATATGATCTGTGCATCAAACGCAACAATCTCCGTACTTCATCCAACAAAGCTGTCAACTCATGTGAGTCTTCAACAGCTTGCGCGCTCAATTGTTTCTTAGTTAAAGCCACATTTCTCCGGTCAATGAAATGCCAATAGTGTTTAACAGCATTCAACGCTTGCATAATCTGCCAATCCGAAAAACCACCCCGCAACAATCCTTCAAACTGCTCAAGCAGCGCCCCTCTGTTCAGCTGATGATCACCGGGAAATCGTTCTTCGAACATCTTTACCCACTTTACATAGTAAGGAATCTCTGCCTCCCTTACCCGAACTAGCTTGCAAATAAACTCAGTAAACTCTTTCTGAATATCACTGTCCATCATTTTCTAAATTCCTCCTTGCCTATTCTCAGGTTTCCACTTATCATGACAATGATGAACAAAAGTGTGCTTCAACACCGCATTTCACAGAATTTATCCAGCTTTTCATCCAACTGCCCATCACACCACCTACCATTACAGCACACGCGGAATTTAAGATGTTAT
>CAZRWN010000009.1:0-105744 GCA_964603735.1 uncultured Sediminispirochaeta sp.
CCAACCGCATCGGCCGGATGACCGGGACGCTGGATAAGCACGACGGGGTATTCTGGCCGAAGTATGTCTGGATGTGAAATTCCGGCTGCACTCGCTGTGGGCGAGTGGAATTTTTAGCAACAGGATTTTGGCCATTAAAAACAGCGAGCGAGGGGAATTGAACCCCCAATTAAAGCTTGGGAAGCTTTCGTGATACCATTTCACCACGCTCGCAACTTAGGTTTGAGGGTAACCAATTTCCCCCGGGCTGTCAATATTCCGCTTGTCCAGGATTACTCCAGGTCCCTCTTCTGGACCCGGAGCCTTACAACCTCTTCGTCATCCACTTGGACGACAATTGTCGAACCGACCTCTTCGAGGTAGGGAATAGTCAGGAGCCCCCCCTTGTGACTGAAGGAGATAAGCTGCTCCTTTTCACCAGTGGTCTTGATGAGTTCAACCCGGATAGGAACCGGCACCGGATATTCGGGCAGATCGCGTTCGATTACACCGAAGCGGTAGTCTTCCTCTACCTCCTCCGGAGCTTTGATCATCAGCTGCCGCAGTGTTTCGGTCGGCACCTCACTCTCCGGCTGCGGGCTCTGCGACACGACTGTCCCTGGATCGCCCTCTTCCTGATTGGTTACAGTGAAGACGAAGGGATGACCGGAAGCTACGATTTCGGACATAGCATTCCGCCATTCCATTTCGGTGTAATCCTTGACTTCGGTAATCTGACCCTCGGGCCCCTTACTAACCACCAACTCGAGTTCAGTCAACACCGTCAGCTCGGTACCCGGTTCGGGATTCTGTTCGAGGATGGTCCCCACCGGCGACTCATCATACACCCGAATATAAGGTTTCTTCAGCTCGAGCAGAGGTCCGTATACCGATTCAAGACTCTTGAGATGGGTCTCCAGTTCATTCACATTCCAATCTACGTAGTTGTCCAGTTTCTCTACGGCTGCGCCCTTACTAACCCGCAGGAGAACTTCGCTTTTCGCCTTAACTACCGCTCCGGGAACCGGTTCTTGTCCGAGCACGATACCCTTGTCCGAGAGCTTATTGGAGTAACGCAGCTGAACAGCTCCGTATAATCCTTTATCCTGCAGTTCGATGATCGCATTCGGCAGTTCCATGCCGCGCAAATCCGGCACCATGGTCTCCTCTCGCCCCTCCAGAGCGAGTATAAAGGTAAGCACCGCCACCAGCAGTGCCAGGCCGATTGTGCCCAGTGAAAAGTAGACTACTATCCGGAAGAACCGGCTCTCCTCGCTCTGCGGCTTCTTCGAGAAGCGCTTACGGAGGGAAGTATCACTTTTGTTAGTGTTCGTCTGATTATCTGTTTCCTGATTCATGCATTGTCTCCAAGCTGCGATCCGATGATCTCTTTGTGTCCGTTGACAAAGGCCTGCCATTCGAGCGGCTTTTTTCCCTGCAGCTGTAGTTTTTTTATTGCTAAAAGGCCTATTCCTGTTTGTACCAGAATTCCATTTTCCCTGTCTATACCGAGCACCGTTCCAGGTGTACCCTCTGCCATATCTGATGATCGGCCGGCCGATTGACCGCCCGGAAGACTCGCATATAGGATCGTAAGCTGCTGTCCTCTCCACACGGTAAAGGCTTTCGGCCAAGGGAAAAACCCGCGTACCATCCGCTCTATCATATAATTTGGCAGCTGCCAGTTGATCTGTCCATCATTTTTATTGAGTTTTCGGCAATATGTGGCATAAAAAGGGTCTTGAGGTACCGGATTTACCGTTCCGGCTTCGAGCTTGCTCAGCGTTTCGACCAGCAGCTCGGCACCAATTCTTGAGACATCGGCAGTCAATCGGCCGGCGGTTATTTCCGGGTCCAAGGCAAGGTGGCGCTGAGCGAGTATGTCGCCGGTGTCCATCTCGAGGGCAATCTGCTGCACCGTAACTCCGGTTTCCGCATCGCCATTGACGATGGGGGCAATTACCGGAATACTTCCCCGGTAGAACGGCAGCAGCGAAGGGTGTACATTTACCCCACCGCGCGGAAAAAGGGCCAGAAACTTCGGTCCGAAAATACGTCCGTAGGCAAAAACTGCCAGGATATCCGCATTCAGCGGGGTCAGGAGCTCGCGGGCTTCACGCTTGAGAGTGGGGGGCTGGAAGACCGGCAACCCGAGCTCCATGGCTTTTTCCTTTACCGGCGGTGCTGCCGGCGCCTTTTTTCTACCCCGAGCCCGGTCCGGATTGGTCAGCACACCCACAATCCTGTGTTCAGCGGCTACCGCCTCGAGCGAGGGTACGGCAATCTCCGGGGTTCCGGCAAAGAGCACTCGCATAGAGCCTCTATTTCCGAATCTTCTTCTGGTAGGCTTTCAGCAGGCGTTCGCGTTGTTTCTCATCGAGATGATCGATGAACAGCACCCCTTTCAGATGATCCATTTCATGCTGTATTACCCGGGCCAGCATTCCTTCGGCATCCACCTTGAAGGGTTTGCCCCTCTCGTTGATGGCCTGCACCGTGATTGTTGCCGGACGGATCACATCGCCGTATACTCCGGGTATACTGAGACAACCCTCTTCGTAGGACAGCATCTCCTGGCTGGTGCCGATTATCTGCGGGTTAATAAAAACCCGCGGCTGATCACCGTTTACATGGCATACGAACAGGCTCTTCAATAAACCTACCTGAGGCGCCGCAAGGCCGACTCCGTCGCCCGTATACATCGTAGAGAGCATATGTTGGGCCAGTTCGGCAATCTCGCCGTTTATATCCTGTATCTCATCGACTCGTTCCCGCAGAACATCATCGCCTAAGGTGACTATATCTAACATGGTATAATAGTACTAAAAAGATTCTGAACCGTCAATTATAGTAAACTGACCGGGTCGACATCGATCTCGATGTGCACCCCCTTGGGCCGCTCAAAGCCGCGGTGCCACTGATAGAGAAATGCATGTACCTTCGAAAAACCCTGTGTGCGGATGAGCAGCTGCTCACGATAGTTTCCGGCAATTACTTCGATCGGACAGGGAGAAGGGCCGAGCAGCTCCGTAGTAGAATCGACCCGTTCAACCGGGGCTAACTGTGATGCCATACTCTCGATTACCTCATTTACCCGGTTTTTCTCCTTTCCGCGGACCACCAGGCGAAACAGACGGTAATAGGGCGGAAACATCAGCTGCCTGCGTACCGTCAGTTCGTCTTCATAGAAGCGGGCAATATCGTTTTCCACGGCCTGCCTTATAGCCGGCACCTGCGGTTTATAGGTCTGCACCAGAACCTTGCCCTCTTCCAAGAAGCGTCCCGCCCGACCGGAAACCTGTACGATCAGGTTGAAAGTACGCTCACCGGCTCTGAAATCGGGCAGATTGAGGGCGCTGTCCGCCAGTACAATGCCGACTAAGCGTACGCCCGGAAAGTTGAGCCCCTTGGCCACCATCTGGGTGCCGAGCAGCAGGTCGTACTCGCCGGCCCGGAAGGCTTTCAGTATTTTCTGCAGACTACCCTTTTTGCGAGTCGAATCGGTATCCACCCGGGCTATGCTCAGCTGCGGAAACAGCTGACGAATATCCTCTTCGATCTTTTCGGTGCCGAAGCCCGAATAGCCCACATCCAGGGAACCGCATTCGGGACAAACATCTACCGGGCGGCGTGCGTACCCGCAGTAGTGACAGACCATGCGGTTGGTGGCCTTATGATAGGTAAGATTCACCGAGCAGTGGCTGCACTTCATTTCGTAGCCGCAGCTGCGACAGTGGAAAAAATAGCTGAAGCCGCGCCGGTTGAGAAACAGAATCGTCTGTTTTCCCATTGCGGCGGTTTTATTGATTTCGTCTGACAGACGATCGGAAATAGCACGGTTCTGCCCCTGCATGGAGACGGTCTCGATCACCGGCATGCGTCCCCCGGAAACCCGTTCCGGCAGGTCGAGCCTGATTATCTGCCCGCGGTTCATCAGCTCATACGCCTCCAGACTCGGGGTGGCACTGCCCATCATCAGCTTTGCATCGGAGAGGGCACAGCGTTTCATGGCCACCTGCCGGGCGTGGTAGCGGGGTGTTTGTCCGGATTTGTATGAGGTCTCGTGCTCTTCATCTACAACGAAAAGACCTATGTCGGCCATCGGACTGAAAACCGCACTGCGGGCGCCAATTACAAACCGTACTTCTCCGGCCTGCATCCGGCGCCACTCCTTGAGTTTCTGCGATGGGGTCAGCTTCGAATGCCAGACCGCCGCGGTGTCCCCGAAGCGAGCCTGCACCTGCTGAATCAGCTGATGAGTCAGAGCTATTTCCGGAACCAAATAAACCACCGCCCGGCCGGCGGCGATGGCCTGTTGGGCCAATCGCAGGAATACTTCGGTTTTTCCCGAACCGGTCACCCCGTACAGGTAGTACATTCGCTCTTGTCCGCTCGAAACCCTCTCCAGAGCGGTTGTCTGCGCCGGCGAGAGCACATCCGGTATATGAAACGAATCTTCCTCAGTGGGTAGAAATTCGGCCGTACTCTCCCGCTTTCCCCCGGGGATTATTACCGACAGCGCTTCACCGAGCGAACAGAAGTACATCTTTGCCAGCCATTGGGCAAGTTCCAGCTGCTCCCGGCCAAAGAGCACCTCGGCATCCAGAGAGCGCTTTACCGCCAGGATTTTGAAGTTTCCCGCCGGGCGCTGATCGGAGGTATCGATCACATACCCGGTCCGCAGACGCCCCCGGAACGGAGCTTCGACCCGCATGCCCGGCTCCACTGGCGGGACTTCCTTGTTCTTCTTCTGGTCCGGCACCGGCTGGCGGTAGGTAAAGGGTCCGTCTACCGGCAGATTGAACACCACCTGCAGGTATTCTGCGGAAGATTGTGTCGGCACTCTATCAGCTCCCTATTCCTGCTGCTCGATTATCCGCTGCAGTTTCTGCAGATCGGCCCACACCGGCTTGCGGTACACCGGATTGCGCAACACTGCGCTGGGGTGATAGGTAGGAATCAAGGGAACTCCCCTGAATTGGAACAGCCGGCCGTGCAGCTTACCGATACCTTCCGTGGTTTCGGTCAGAATATGGGTAGAAATTCTGCCGAGGGTGAGAATTGCCCGCGGCCGAATGATGTCGAGCTGACGTTTGAGATACGATATACAGGCGGCGGTTTCATCGGGCAAAGGATCACGATTGTCCGGAGGCCGACATTTTATGATGTTCCCGATAAACACGTCCTGTCTGCGGTCGAGATTGATCGCATTCAGCCACTTATCGAGGTACTGTCCGGCCCGGCCAACGAAGGGGCGCCCGCTGGCATCCTCCTGAGCGCCCGGGGCCTCGCCGATAATCATGAGTTTGGGATTCGACACCCCTTCGCCTGGGACCGCATTACGGCGGTTTTCCGACAGGCGGCATTTGCGACAGTTGCGCACCTCCTGGCCGATTTTCTCTAACGAATCATCGGCAACGGCCTCACTGCCGGGAACCGGATTATCGGCGGTACTGAGCCGCTTCCGGATTCGGTCGAAGCCGCCGGCAGCAGCACCGGGGCGATACAGGGTTTGCGGAGGGTCACCGCGGTTCGGCTGCCAGCCGCCTTCCAGATAGGCTTCGGCCGACTGTAATATATCCCAATATTTTCTAAGCTTATCCTGTTCCATAGCTCACCTTGTGTAAAAAAAGCCCGTACGGGGGAGCGGTCGCTCCGGCCAGGTTTCTGTTCCGGCCCCTCAGCAGTTCGGCCATACGCGCCGGCGCTTCGCCACTCTGACCGAGTTCGAGCATAGTTCCCACCAGAGAGCGCACCATCCTCCATAAAAAAGCATTTCCGACGATTCTGAATACCATCACTCCCCGCTGTATATAGACCCCGGCCGAATAAACCTCCCGCAGCTTGGAAGAGCTCTCATCCCCGGCGGCCGAGAAGGTGGTAAAGTCGTGTCTGCCGACCAGCTGGGCTGCATAGCCGTCCAGCAGCCCCGGCGCCGGCAGACGGGAACGACAGTAACAGTATGGCCGTTCGAAAGGGTCCGCTATGCGGGTCTGCAGCAGATAGTAGCGGTACTCACGGGCTACCGCACTGTAGCGGGCATGAAACCCGTCGGTCACGCGGCTGCTGTCCAGCACCCGAATATCCGCAGGCAGATGGCGATTGAGGGCCAGAGCATACTTTTCCGGAGGCATGCTCTCGTTCGGAGAATCAAAATGACATACCTGCCCGCGGGCATGCACGCCCGAGTCGGTTCGTCCGGAAGCCACCACCCCAACTCTCTGATTCACCACAGCCGCAGCGGCCCGTTCCACCTCGGCCTGCACTGTAGGATCATCGGGTTGGATCTGCCAACCGGCGTAGCGGGTACCGTCGTATGCTATTGTACACTTGATTCGAACTGACATAGCGCTCACTCTGCATCAGCCCTTCAGTTCGTTGTTTATATTGGCGTGCAGATCCCTGGCCCGTTCGAGTAGAGTCGACGGTTTATCCTTGGTTGCCTTTCCCAGTCCGAACAAGCGCCCGACGGTGGTTTTTGCACGTTCCAGGCTCTTTCGACGCTGCTCCTCATCATCCTGCGCACCGTGTTCGAACTCCATCAGGGCCGATATGTAGAGCACTCCGTCATACCCGTAATTCTGATCGAGATCGGGGCCTAAATACCCGGCATCGGTAATCCCCTCTTTGCCCTCCTCCTCGTAACGGAGGGCTTCGGTGTAAAAAAACCAGGCTTTATGGTAATAGATCTCTTCAAGATAATCGTAATGCTCTCCCGGTTCCTTGCGGTGCAGGTCGGCACAGATCCAGGCTGCGCGGAGAGCACAGATACCTTTTTTGATAGTCGGACTCATCTCCGACGGAAACTGCTCCATGCTCATCATTGCATAGTGGTAAGCTGCCACGCCCGTTTTCAGGTCGCGAGGTTGGGTAAAATCGAGATCGGGAAAAATCTTTGTGAGAGCCATCCGTCTGGTCTCCCGCGAATTATCCAGTGCCTGGGCGGTCGACTTGGGGATCTCATTGAAATCCTGCGGGAAGGCTGCGTAGAGACAGGCCGGGCAGACGGTAATCGGATAGACGAGAGGATTGACCTCGCCGTATTTTTCCGTAGGCTCATACAGGCGCCGCAGCTCCTTGGTCAGTGACCCGGCAATCAACCGCCCGCGTCCCGTGCGCATGTCCTCCCGCCGGAACTCATTGTTGCAGACCGGACAGGTTATACTGTGTTTTGAAAAAAAGGTAATAGAGTCGCCGGCTTTCGTATTCATTTCAGGTCCCCCTCTATTACTATCAATGCAACCGCCATATCATGTTCATGAGTCATGGTAAGGTGTATCGATTTACCGCCATGCCGGTGAAACGCTTCCAAAGCGGTGCCGTGGAGCTGTATATCCGGTTTTCCGTTGTGAGAGTTCACTACCTGAATATCCCGCAGCACTAAACTGCGCATCCCGGTACCAAGGGCCTTACCGAAGGCCTCTTTGGCAGCAAACCGGGCTGCCAAAGAGAGAATTGCCCCGCTCTTTCGGTGGTGAACCGCATCGATTTCATCTTCGTGAAAAAATC
The DNA here is from genome assembly GCA_964603735.1 of uncultured Sediminispirochaeta sp. Lineage (GTDB taxonomy): Bacteria > Spirochaetota > Spirochaetia > DSM-16054 > Sediminispirochaetaceae > DSBN01. The sequence continues at coordinate 7,489 of CAZRWN010000009.1, forward strand.
GCCGCAGCAGTTTTTCATTATACCACCAGTGGCGCATCCGTTCGACACTGACTATATCTATTCCCATGCCTAGAATCATTCAGGCTCCTCCAGTCGGGTAATATCTACCTCAACACTGGTCGGACTGTACTTCAACACCAGTACTCCACGGGGAACATCCGGGCTCACTTCCAGTTCGTAGGTACCCGGCTCTTCGATACCGGAACAATCGAAAGTCAGCATGAAGTCCTCTGTATTGACCTTTTCCAGCCGCAGCTGACTGCCCTGCACCGTCATCTGGGTATCCTGCGGTACACCGGAGACCGCCAGATCTTCGGCTAAATCCAGGGCGATCAGATCGATGTTCTCCACGGTTTTGAGAATAGTCTTCTCCTGAATAATACCGAAAAACTCGACCGTATCTCCTCCCGGAAAGGAAGCAAACTGGTCGGGCTTTTTCAAACGCAGTCGCACGGTAAAATCTTCCGTTCGTCCGGACAAATCGATAGGCTCGGTTTCAACCGCTTTCATGTTTTTGATGGAACTTTCGAGCCCCTCGATTTCTACAGTGGAGGGAGTGAGAAAGTACTGCGTCAGTTCGTAGCCCTTGGCCGGATAGCCCACCAGCAGCGGTTCAATCTTTACACTCTTGGAGAGCTTCTTCTCTATCTTCAGGCTGAGCTTTTTCGGCTCGACCTGCAGTTCCAGCGGATCGATATGGGCGAGGCTGCCCTCTTTGACCACTCGAATTGGTACGGTGTAGCGCCCCTCCTCCTCGTACTGCATAAAATCGGCATACACCGTAATATCATCTTCCAAAACCAGATTGATATCCTCGCTCTGTCCCCGCATTGTAACCCTGACGGTACGCGGATAGTTTTCGGCGGGAATTAACTGCTCGGCAGTACGGATTTCGAGGGGAACACTCAGAAAACGCTCCTCCAGGGTCGCCGTCTGATTGAAAAGGAACAATAGCACGGCTGCGGCAATCGAGAGTATTTTGATGGGCCAGTTATGAGTTATCCGTTCGAAAAACTTGTTAAGATGCAACTGAAATATCCTCGCTCTCTTCCGCCGATTCCCCGGAAACCCCCAGCAGATTTCGAAGGGTTCGTCGTACCTCTTTCGATGAGAGATCGTAATAAAGATTCGCATCGTAGGCCAGAGAAAGTGCGCCGGTCTCCTCAGACAGTACTAAAATTACCGAATCAGTCTCTTCCGCCATTCCCAGCGCTGCCCGATGACGGGTTCCAAAACTACGCCGAATATCCACCTGTTCGCTCAGGGGCAGAAAGCAGGCCGCCGATACCAGCTTGCCCGACTGTACTACTACCGCTCCGTCATGCAGCGGTGTGTCGAATCCGAAAATAGTTATCAACAGGCTCGATGAGAGCTCGGCATTCAAACGGGTGCCGTTGTCTATCATGTTTTTCAGACCTACCTGCCGTGGAAACACGATCAAGGCCCCGCGTTTACGCCCGGCCAACACCTCGCAGGCATTGATCACCGTTTCGATGTGTTCGACATTCGCCCGCGATGCGAAGCGAAACAGTTCTCCCCGGCCGATGCGGGTAAACATTGCCCGCAGCTCGGGCTGAAACACAATCGCAATCACTATGACCAGCACCGTGGCCAGGCTGTTAATAATCCAAAGTAATGTCTGCAGATTGAAGAAAAAGGCTACCGCATAGATCAGCAGCAGGAACAGGGCACCTTTGATCAACTGAATCGCCCTGGTTTGCGCGATGAGCTTATAGATCTGATAGAAGAGAAAGGCCAGAATGGCGATGTCCAAAAACGGCCGGAGGACATTCTCTACTATCCATACATCGGTAAACAAGTTCATTCTTCTGCGCGACTCCTAAAGGGTGTTCTCATCCGGCTTCAGCAGTTTCCGGTTCAGTTCGGAGACCCTTCCATTTACCATATAGTATATGTTCATATTATTCCACAGGGTGTAACCGCCGCCCTCGGCTTGCAGGATTCCCTCCAGCTGACGGTTGAGGTAACTGAAATACTCCGATTCCTCCATCTTCAGCTCATGTCCCATTAGAAAAGCCTGGACATAGGGCCGGATACTGGTACCCGATCCGGCCAGCCGCTGTGCCCGCTGGGTGCCGACTTTATACAGTTCGAATGCGCGGTTGATATAATCGTCCTGCGAGAGGAAGCGGTAAGGAAAATGCGAAGGATAGTACATCGGACAGATTACATCGACATACTCACCCACTATGGCAATATCCTGCCCGATCCAGTTTCCCATCCGATACCAGGAATTAAAACCATAAAGATCCGCAGAGATTGGTATGCTGATTTCGCGGGAAGCCTTTTTAACGAAGGATTCGATAGCTTCCATCTTCAGCATGCCGGCTTTCCTATGACGATAGTTGGCTGTGGAAAGATCTCCGTCGGAGGGAAAGCGAATGTAATCGAACTGTATCTCATCGATACCCAGCTCCTGCAGTTCCCGTGCAATTTCGATGTTATAGTCCCACACCTCTTCGCTGAAAGGATCGATCCAGAACTCCCGCTGTACATAGCGAGTTTTATCCTCGCCGTCCTCCTCGTACTGCTCGGGAACGGTATGACGCCAGGGGGCATCCTTTGCGTCGTCCCAGATGGCGTATTTATTGCGGTCGGCCTGGTACAGATGCTTATCCTTGAACACTACCATGCGGCCGATCACGTAAATGCCTTCCTGGTGGGCCTTTTCCAGCAGTTTCTCCATATTGAAAACGGTATGGACCGCACCGATTTCCGCCGGGCGGGCAAGCTGTGAATCGTAAGTAAGCCTGCCCCAGTCATCTTTAACATCCACTACGATTCCGTTGAAGCCGTGTTCCTTCATAAACTCGATATGCTCATCTACCCGTTTTTCGGTTACGTTATACGCATTAAGATAGATAGCCTGAATCTTCGCATAGTCGGGCGTCGAAGCACCGGCGGATACTTGTGAGCCCTGACTCAAACCGCCGGACTGCGGCCGCAGCAGCGGGGGTCGGATACTCCAGGTTTCTAATTTGAGGTTGTATACACCGCGGGCCTCTTTGAAATGTACCTCCAGAGCGGGATCGTCGGTAATACCGCCGCTGTAATTATTGATAGACAAAAGCTCATCCGCCTGTCCAGGCAGCTCGATCTTATCTATCGTATGGGTATCGGTATTGTAGCGGTAAATCAGGTTATCAAAGGCAGAGGCGATAAACAGATTATGCGGCTGCCCCGGCACCATTGCAAGATCAGTGATCTCCTCGTAAAAACCGGCTCCGAGGTACAGCGCATTGAGGTGCTCGGACTCTTTGCTCCAGCTCGCACCACCATCCTCGCTGACGAACAGTCCATTAAACGAGGTGCCGAGATATATTCTTTGGGGATAACTCGGGTCGAAACTGACTGCGGTCAGATAATCCTTCGATTTTACCGGATCGCGCAGCCGAATCTCCGCCCAGGAACTGCCGGCATCACTGCTGGTATACAGGGCGGTGCTGGTAGTTGCGGCCAGACGGTCGGGATTGCGGCTGTCCAGACTGAGTGATGTAAACCGGCGGTAGTGTGTCCCTTCGAACGGCCATACATGGTCGCGGGGCAGCCCCCCGTTAATCGCCTTCCACTCGCGTCCGCGGCTTTCCGACCGCAGAGCCCCACTGTTGTCGGTGAGAGCATACATATGTCCATCAACGCCTCTGGCGATGTGGGTAAGTCTGTACTCCCTTTCAGTCTGATCCTCAGCAGCGGCGGCCGCCGCCGGGATGAGAATAAGATATAGCAATACAAGGCACATTGCCGAGCTGCAGTGATACTTCAGTTTACTCAATTAAGCTACCTCTCACTGGTACTCCTCTATGGCTGATTAAAGCACTGGAGCTATCATTCTAAAGATCGAATTTCTCAGACGCCGGAAGATCGAAAGCTCCCGAATATCCTCAAAGGCGACCTGCCTACATTCTGCAACATCCGCATTGAATTGTGCAATAAGGTCGGCGGTAATTTTTGTGTCATAAAAAAATGCATTCACTTCGTAGTCGAGATGAAAGCTGCGGATATCCATATTGCAGCTGCCCACGGTGGATATCATTGTGTCCACTATCAATACCTTGGCATGCAGGAAGCCCTGTTCGTAAAGATATATGTGTACCCCCGCCTTCAGCAGGTCTTCGAAATAGGTGTGCGCCACCCAGAAGGGAATCCGTTTATCCGGGCAGCCGGTCATCATTAAGTTCACCTCTACTCCGGAGAGGGCTGCGGTTTCAAGGGCATTCATCAGCGGCTGGTCAGGAATAAAATAGGGGCTCTGGATACTTATGCGATTGTTGGCGTTGCTGATGAGATGCAGAAACAGCTTCTTAATAGAGTTCCAATCCGAATCGGGGCCACTGACCACGATCTGCATCGGCAAGAAGCTGCCGCGGGTAGCCGGAAGCGGAAAAAAGCGTGCATCCTGAATCACATCGCCGCCGCTGTTGTACCAGTCGGAAAGAAAGACTCCCTGCAGCAGCTGCACGCTCTCACCCTCGAGGCGCAGATGAGTGTCCCGCCAGCGACGGAAGTTGCGTCCGCCGTTCATATACTCCAATCCGATATTCATGCCGCCGGTGTATCCGATCTGTCCGTCGATTACCACTATTTTACGGTGATTGCGGTAGTTCAACAGCCGGCTGGAAAGAATATTCATCGGATCGAGGAAATAACGCGCATCGATGGGCGATTGCTTCAGTTCCCGCTTGAATTTCCAGCTCAGCTTATTGAAACAACCGACTCCGTCGAACAAGAGTCTGACCTTGACCCCTTCCCGTGCCTTCCTCTCCAGGATATCCTTTATACGGCGACCGAGTTCGTCCGAACGGTAGATAAAAAACTCCATATTGATGGTGTCTTGAGCGTTTTCCAGATCGGCGATTAGCTCATCAAAAAACGGGCCGCCCTCATAGTAGAACCGCACGCTGTTGTTCAGGGTAAGGATACTGTTTCCGGACTGCAGGGCCAGACTGATGGTTTTTACCATATCGTTGTCGAGCTCGTAGTCTGTCTCTGTATTCTGCAGAAAGGTTTTCTGCTGCTCGAGTATCGGACCGAGGTATGTTTTGAAGGTGCGCTCGGGAAGCTGCTTCATGATTTTTTTCTTCTTCCAGTTCACACCGCTCAGCAGGTAAAGACCGGCTCCGAAATACGGTAAAAAATAGATGGCCAAAATCCAGGCCACCGCTACCTCCGGAGGTTTGTTATCCAGCACGATTTGAACCGTCAGCACAATCACAAAGGCAAAGTAGAAAAAGAGTAAAAATGATCCGATATTGAGAAATGCTGTCATTCGTACCCGCCGACGCGGAGATCAATGAATATCCCGGTTGTCTCCAAAAATCTTGAGTGATATTGTATAGCAGAGTTGATTTTTTTCCAAGCTTAAACCAGTATTGACGGTGATGAATCAATTATATCAGGTTGAGATCACCGATCTGGCGTTCGGCGGCGAAGGGGTCGGCCGGATCGAAAACATGGTCTGCTTCATTCCCTTTACCGCCCCGGGCGACATAGTCCAGGTGGAAATTACCCAGCGTAAAAAAAAGTTTTTGCGCGGCCGGGCGGCTGCATTGACGGCTCCCTCGCCGCTGCGGGTGGAACCGCCCTGCCCCTATTTCGGGCTGTGCGGCGGATGTCAGTGGCAGCACATCGATTACGCGCAGCAGCTCGAATCGAAAAGAAGCCATCTCCAACATATTCTACGCAAATCCGCCGGCATAGAGTACCCTGTTCCGGCCCCACTCCCCTCGCCGCAGATATTCGAGTACCGTCGTTCGGCCCGGTTGAAGGTGAACATCGCCGGTGAAGTAGGCTTTTTCAGAGAACAGAGCAATACAGTGGTGCCCATCGAGCACTGCATGGTGCTGGAGCCAGTGTTGAATGAAGAAATACCGGCGATTAAGGCGGAGATCGAGGCGAAGTTGACTGCCGCTGACGCTATGGCGCCGCCTATCCTGCCCCTCGAGGTGGAACTGAGCTCAGAGAACGGAGAAGCGGCGACGCATGACTTTCTCTATCAGGGGGAACCCTCAAAACAGGGGTTTTTACAGGCAAACCGCGGGGTAAACCGTCTGCTGCAGTCATTTATACATCAGCATATAGATGCACTGACCGAAAAAGACGATACAGTTCTGGATCTGTTCTGCGGCGACGGAAATCTTTCGCTGCCGCTGGCCGCTTCGGGGGTACATGTACTCGGCTATGATATTTCGGGCCCGGCAATCAAAAAAGCGCGGCGGGCCGCCGCGGAGATATACGCCGGAAAAAATTCCGCCGGCAGTTGCAGCTATCGGCGGGAGCCCTTCCAGAAGATAATGAACAGGGTTGCTGAAAAGGCACCGGAGATCAGGGCCGCAATCTTAGACCCGCCCCGGCAGGGCTTGGCCGGAAAAGCGGGAGCAATTGCAGCTCTGGGGTTTCCTATGGTCCTGTATATCTCTTGCATTCCCGCGATTCTGGCACGGGATTTACTTTTTTTTATCAAAGCCGGGTATGAAATAAGAGAAATTCAGCCGATGGATATGTTTCCGCATACCTACCACCTCGAGACTGCGGTGGCACTCACCCTGCCGCTTGATACCTAAGGAGCATCGAATGGAGTCAGAGGAAATCAGACCAGCCAAAAAAGAGCTGCGGCGTACAATCCGGCGCCGGCTCGATGAGTTTCCGTTTGAAGAACAAGAACGAGAATCGCAGGCAGTCAGTGCCACCTTTGTTCGCCGGCCGGAATGGAGTGAGAGCAGTGATGTACTGCTGTTCCTCTCGATGACGGGAGAAATCGATACCCGCGGCCTACTGCAAGCCGCGATTGACGCCGGCAAACGGGTATGGGCCCCGCGGATGCACGGGCGAGAGATGGAGTTTCATTTAATATGGGACGGAGAGCGCAGTGGTACTTCGGAGGGGCCGGGAACTCCGGACGATCAGTCGACGGCCGGCCCAGCCCGCGTACCGCCGCTCTCATTTCTCGACCTCACCTATAATCCGTACGGCATATGGGAGCCGCTGAAATCGTCGCCGGTGTTTACCGTAGCGGCTGATGCCGGTAAAGCAGGTCCGCGCGGGGGTTGTATCATGGCAGCCCCCGGACTGGCATTCGACCGCAGCGGCGGGCGGCTCGGCCGCGGCAAGGCGTATTACGATAAGTGGCTGAGCCGTCACGCCGAACTGCTTGAAACCGGCCGTTTAGTGGCGATCGGCATCGGCTTCTCCATTCAGCTGGTAGATGAAGTGCCCTGTGCTGCGAACGATAAAAAGCTCCCCCAACTGATAATCGGGGGAGCCCATATAAGCTGCTCTCACTCCGGCCAGGCCGGCTGAGAAGCATTCCGTAGTAAATGTTTTATTCTTTGGCCAGACGCTCGTTGATCTGAGCGGCAGCTTTACGCCCCTGTCCCATCGCCAGTATGACGGTGGCCGCTCCGAGCACTATGTCTCCGCCGGCGTACACCCGGTCTATCGAGGTTTCCAGGTCCTCGTTCACCACGATGTTGCCCCACTTGTTGGTTTCGAGGTTATCGGTAGTGTGCTCGAGCAGCGGGTTCGAGTCGTTTCCGATAGAAACAATCACGGTATCCACATCGAGCACGCTCTCGCTGCCTTCAATCGGAATCGGCCGGCGGCGTCCCGAGTCGTCGGGTTCGCCGAGTTCATAGCTCAGCAGCTCCAGCCCCTTCACCCGGCCGTTTTCATTACCGAGGATCCGTTTGGGATTGTGCAGCAGCATGAACTCGATGCCCTCTTCCTTGGCATGGTGCACCTCTTCCACCCGGGCCGGCATCTCCTTTTCGGTCCGGCGGTAGACAATGTAGACCTTCTCGGCTCCCAGCCGTACCGCCGTTCGCGCGGCATCCATGGCAACGTTTCCGCCGCCGAGCACCGCCACCCGTTTGGAGTGATAGATAGGTGTATCGGCATGCTCTTCGTCATAGGCCTTCATCATATTAGAGCGGGTCAGGTACTCGTTGGCGCTGAATACACCGACCAGATTTTCACCTTCGATATTCATAAACTTGGGCAAACCGGCCCCGCTGCCGATGAAGATGGCGTCATAGCCGTCTTTTTCGATTAAATCGGTGAGCTTACGGGTGCGTCCGACCAGAAAGTTGGTCTTCAATTCAACGCCCATCGCAGTCAGGGTATCAAACTCTTCCTGCACAATCGCTTTAGGAAGCCGAAATTCGGGTATTCCGTAGATCATTACTCCGCCGGGCTTATGAAAGGCTTCGAAAATGGTTACCTGATGTCCGGCCTTGCGCAAATCGGCGGCGGCCGTAATTCCGGCCGGTCCCGATCCGATTACCGCAACCTTCTTGCCGGTTTCAGGGGCAATTTCCGGAATCGACTTTTTTCCGCTCTCCCGCTCCAGGTCGGCTACATAACGCTCGATACGTCCGATGGAGACCGACTTGAGCGGATCCTTGAGAGCCTTGCCGACCGTACAGGTGGCTTGGCACTGGGTCTCTTGCGGACAAACCCGGCCGCAGATAGCCGGCAGCAGGCTGCTCTCTTTGATAATCTGCACCGATTTGTCAAAATCGCCCGCCTCGGCCGCCTTAACGAATCCGGGTATATCGATGGCCACCGGACAGCCCGCTATACAGGGAGCATTTTTACAGTTGAGGCAGCGGGCCGCTTCGACCCGTACCTGATGCTCGAAATATCCGGTAGCTACTTCATTCATATTACCTATACGCGCATTCGGATCCTGATTCGGCATCTCCTGCGGCGGGATCTTCATGCGGTCTTTATTCTTCAGTTCTACACCAACTATCCCATCGAATAGTTCATCAGCTTCGCGTTTTAGTTCTTCGGGGGATTTCATTTCGACTCCTTTGCCTGTTTAGCTTCTATTTGTGCATCGAGCCTGCATTTGTGGCTCTGCTCCTCTTCTCTGTTTTTATATGCACCTAAACGCAGCATCATATTGTCAAAATCGACCTGATGTCCGTCGAACTCCGGTCCGTCGACACAGACGAATTTCGTTTTTCCACCGACTGTGACGCGGCAGCCGCCGCACATTCCCGTTCCGTCCACCATGATAGTATTGAGAGATACAATCGTAGGAACACCGAAGGGCCGCGTGGTTTCAGCGGCAAACTTCATCATAATCGGGGGACCGATGGCAACTACCTGGTCGGGGGGATCCTTTTCACAGATCTCCTTCAACGGCTCGGTTACCAGCGCCTTGCGGCCGTAACTGCCGTCGTCGGTTACTACTATCAGTTCATCGGCAATGGCTTTCATTTTTTCTTCCATAATCACCAGCTCTTTATTCCTGGCGCCGATAATGATAATCACTTTGTTCCCGGCGGCTTTTAGTGCCTGGGCAATCGGGTGCATCGGTGCAACTCCGATTCCGCCGCCTACACAGACCACTGTGCCGACTTTTTCTATATGGGTAGGCTGACCCAGCGGTCCGAGTACATTCTCGATGGAGTCGCCCGGCTCGAACTGCGATAGCTCAATAGTGGTTTTACCTACCGTCTGAAAGATAATCGTAATCGATCCTTCCTCAGGATCGGCATCCGCAATGGTGAGGGGTATCCGTTCACCAAAATCCGTATCTTTTTGTATTATCACAAACTGACCAGGTTTACGCTCCCGGGCAATTAGCGGGGCTTCGAGCTTCATTTTGTACACCTGATCGGAGAGCTGAAGCTTTTCAAGGACCTTATTCATACAACGCCTCTCACTGCTGATTTAGAACAAACGGTGTTGTAACGACGGCGGTTTATTGTGCCGCCGTCACATATAGCCTTTGTTCAGGTCCCTATTACAACGCAAAATCCTATTTATTGCAAGCGTAGTCACTTTATATACAAGAATAATAGTAAATTTTCTATATAGAGTTTATGAAAGCGGCCACCGTCTCCGCCACTTCTCCGGTAGCGGCCGGTTGGCCATCCTCGGCAGAAAGCATATCGGCGGTGCAGACACCGGCCCGAAAGCTCTTTTCCACCGCCGCTCTGATTGCATCGGCGGCTTCCGGTTGCCGCAGTCCGTATTCACACATCATTGCCGCCGAAAGAATCTGAGCTACGGGGTTGGCCTTTCCTAAACCGGCAATATCCGGGGCAGAGCCGCCGGCCGGTTCGAACAAATGCACTGTGTCCCCCAGTGAGGCCGACGGCAGCACTCCCAGCGAGCCCGGCAGAGCCGCCGATTCATCGGACAAAATATCTCCGAACAGATTGCCGGTGAGAATTACATCGAACTGGGCCGGATTCAAAATCAACTGCATGGCAGCATTATCCACGTACATATGATTCAGCTCGACATCCGGATAGTCGCCGGCCATCTCTTCCACCACCTCCCGCCACAGCAGAGAGCTGTACAGTACATTGGCCTTATCGACGGAAGTAAGCCTTTTGCGGCGACCCCGGGCGGCCTCGAAGGCCACCTCCGCCACCCGGCGGATAGTCTCTCTACGATAGTACATGGTGTCCAGGCCGTAGTCGTTTTCCTTCTGTTTCGGTTCTCCGAAGTAGATCCCGCCGGAGAGCTCGCGTACCGTAAGCAGATCGACCCCGTTCTCTATCCGCCGGCTATTGAGGGGCGAAAGATGGGCGATTTCAGGATACACCCGTACCGGGCGTAGATTGGCAAACAGTTTGAGCTGCTTACGCAGCGCCAGCAGGCCGCCGCGCTCCGGCCGTTTCTCCGGGGGCAGCGTATCCCACTTCGGTCCGCCCACGCTGCCGAGCAGGACCGCATCGCTGCGGCGGCAGAGCTCGAGGGTCTCCTCCGGCAGGGGTGTATCGCGGGCATCCAGGGCTGCCCCCCCGATGAGCCCCTCCTCATAAGCGAACTCGATCTCATATCTCCGGCTCACCGCCGATAGCACTGTCTTGGCGGCCTCCATTACCTCCGGTCCGATGCCGTCTCCGGGCAATACAGCAATTCTATATCCCATTTATTGGCCCCCTTCCAGTACCCGTGCAGGGGCCAGATTGGCAGTTGCATACGGCAGCCAGCCGCCGCTCTGGATGATCTGCTGGAGGAACTCGGGATACGTATTGATGAGATACTCCTTTTCCCGAGTCGGGTTGCTGAGCTTTCCCGTACTGAAATCGACCTTGAGGTAGTCGCCCTCCTCGATCTCATCGGTTTGTCCCAACTCAACTATCGGTAAACCGATATTGATACAGTTCCGCAGAAAAATCCTGGCGAAACTCTTGGCCACCACACACTGGATCCCGGCTGCCTTTATGGCAATGGGGGCATGCTCGCGGGATGAACCGCAGCCGAAGTTTTCTCCGGCCACCAGAATACCGCCGTTCACATCGGCCTGCCGGCCGAAGCCCGGTCGCGCATCTTCCATGCAGTTCTGAGCCAGTTCGGCCGGTTCGGTGGTCGAAAGGTACCGGGCCGGTATTATTTCGTCTGTATTTATGTGGTCCCCGAATTTGAAGACCTTTCCTTCTCGAATCATTCCGTTCCTCCATTCACAGATGCCAATCGCTTTACCGCCTCGCTGTCGGGCCCGCAAATATACCCCTTGACCGCAGATGCGGCGGCCACCGCCGGCGATGCCAGATACACCTCGCTGGTGGAATGCCCCATCCGTCCGACAAAGTTGCGGTTAGTCGTCGACACAGCTACCTCGTTCTCAGCCAAAATACCCATATGGCCGCCTAAGCAGGGACCGCAGGTAGGAGTAGAGAACACACAGCCCGCTTCCACGAACTTTTCGGTCAGCCCCTCCCGCATGGACTGCAGATACACCGCCTGCGAACCGGGCAGAATAATGCAGCGCAGCCCCTCGGCCACCGGGCTATTGCCGATTACCGCGGCGGCAGCCCGCAGGTCCTCGATACGGCCATTGGTGCAGCTGCCTATCACCACCTGGTCTACTTTTATCTTTTCCGTTTCCAGTTCTCCGATAGTTATCCCGTTTTCAGGAAGAAAGGGTCGGGCTACAGTGGCTTCCAGCCTGCTGAGATCGATTTCCAGGTTCCGGCTGTACACTGCCCCCTCGTCGGCCGAGCGTTCGGCAACAGTCAGGCCCCGTTCGGCCTCGTAAGCCCGGGTCACCGCATCCACCGGAAAGAGTCCGGCCTTTCCGCCCGCTTCAATTGCCATATTACTGACGGTAAAGCGTGAGTCCATACTCACGGCGGCCACACCCGGTCCGCTAAACTCGATCGCCTGATAATTGGCACCATCGACACCCAGGAGTGAGATGAGGTGCAGAACCAGGTCTTTACCGCTCACTCCGGGTGAAAATTGCCCTTTCAGCTCTACTCTGATCGCCTCGGGCACTTTGAACCAGGCTTTTCCGGTGAAAAAAACACCCGCCAGGTCGGTTGAACCCACACCGGTGGAGAAGGCCCCTAAAGCCCCGTAGGTACAGGTGTGGCTGTCGGCCCCGACTACCAGGTCGCCCGACTTCACCAAGCCCTGCTCCGGAAGCAGCACATGCTCTATCCCCATTCTACCTACATCGAAAAAGTTTTTGATGCCGTGAGTGCGGGCAAAATCACGCAGCATCTTTACCTGCATGGCCGACTGGATGTCCTTGTTCGGGGTGAAGTGATCGGCCACAAAAACGATCCGGTCGGGATCGAAGACCGAGTTCCCCTTGAACTTCTCGAACTCTTTGATTGCTACCGGGGCGGTAATGTCGTTCCCCAGGGCGACATCTACATCCAGCAGCAGGTAGTCGCCCGCTTTGACTGTACGCCCGGCTTTTTCGCTGAATATTTTCTCGGTCAGCGTCTGTGCCTCGTGTGTATTACTCATGTATTCGTGTTCTCCTTTAGTACTCGCCGCAATTACCGGCTAGACCGCGGCCCCGACAGACTGACCATTAGACAGACGCTTGAGTACGTAGCGGTTCACCGCGTTGAGGTAGGCCAATGCGGAAGCCTCTATTATGTCGGTGGACGAGGCCTTTCCGGCGAACAGCTCGCCGTCAATGTCGAGCATCAGTTTGACCTGCCCCTGAGCATCTTTACCCGAGCCGACCGCCTGGATGATATACTCCTCCAGCCTGGTCGAAATCTTGCAGCATTCGTCAATCGCATTGAACATGGCATCCACCGGGCCGTCTCCGGTTGCGGTGGCCACATACTCATCATCCTTCTCTTGCAATTTGATGGTTGCAGAGGGTATCAGAGTGTTGCCGGTATACACATGGAAGTAGAGCATCCGATACCCGTCTATCGTCCCGCCCAGAACATTGGAAACTATAGAAAACAGGTCTTCATCGTACACCTCTTTCTTTTTGTCCGCAATTTCGGCAAAGCGTTCGAAAACCTTCTGAAACTGCTCTTCGGTCAGGCGGATATTGTACTGGCGCAATTTCTCTTGCAGGGCATGTTTGCCCGAGTGACGGCCCATCACAAGGCTTTCACTGTGGCGCCCGATGGTATTCGGATTCATGATTTCATAGGTTTCGCGGTGCGAGAGCACCCCGTGCTGGTGGATACCGGATTCATGGGTAAAGACATTATCGCCGAAAATCGGTTTATTGCGCTGAAACAGAAGTCCGGTCAGGTTCTGTAGAAGTTTCCCGGTCGGGTAGAGATACTCCTTTTTGATGCGGGTGTTCACATCGTACAGGTCGCGGCGCACCTCCAGGCCCATCACCAGCTCTTCGAGGGCACAGTTCCCGGCCCGCTCGCCGATTCCGTTCAGTGTCACCTCCACCTGACTGGCCCCCGCTTTGACCGCCGCCAGCGAATTGGCCGCCGCCAGACCGAGGTCGTTATGACAGTGAACAGAGAGATCAACCGTTCCGGTTTGGAATTCGGGAACATTCTCAACCAGCCATGCGGTTAGCTCTCCGAACTCCTCGGGCATGGCAAAGCCGACCGTGTCGGGTATATTCACAGTGGTTGCGCCGTGAGCAATTGCTGTTTGGACTACTTCCAGCAGAAAGTCGTTCTCGGTGCGCGATGCATCCTCGGGGGAGAATTCGATTTTATCGAAAAACTGACGGGCGTAGTCGAGGTGCTCGGCAATCGATTCGAGTACCTGACTGCGGTCCTTTTTGAGCTTGTACTGCCGGTGCAGCGGACTGGTGGCAATAAACAGATGCAGCATTGGATGCGCCGCCTCCTTGACCGCTTCGTAGGTTACGTCGATGTCCTTCTTTACACAGCGCGAGAGTCCGACCACGTTGGCTTCCTTTAGTATTCCCGCAATGCGGCGGACCGCTTCGAACTGTACTTTGGACGATACCGGAAACCCGGCTTCGATCACATCCACTCCCAGGCTTTCGAGGGCTTCCGCCATCTCTACCTTTTGATCGAGTGTCATCGAGGCTCCCGGCGATTGCTCACCATCCCTTAATGTGGTATCAAAAATTTTAATGTACCGTGCCATATACATGCTCCTTTCCCGTATCGGCCTTCTGCTTGGCTTCGTCTTTTTTCAGCTTGTAAATCAGCGAATCAGTCAAAGCCTGCCAGGAGGCTTCGATGATATTTTCGGACACTCCGACGGTCCCCCAGCTGGTCTCCTCATCGGAGGTATTGATAATTACCCTGGTCAGAGCACAGGTGCCCGATTCCTCATTGAGGATTCGCACCTTGTAGTCCGTCAGGCGGGTGTTTTTGATGTGTGGGTAAAACTTTTCCAGCACCTTGCGCAGGGCCTTATCCAGCGCCTCCACCGGTCCGTTGCCGTCGGCGGAGGTGTGTTCGACCGCTTCGCTGTGTCCCTGTTCGCTGGAAATATGCTCGGGTACCGAGGCCTTGATGGTTGCCTCCGACCAGGTATTCCCGTCGCCGTTGTTCCAGATCATGACCCGGTAGCCGTGCAGGGTAAAGTACTCTTTCAGCGAGCCCATCAAGGCGGCGGAGAGCAGTTCGAAGGATGCCTCGGCGCCTTCGAAGTGGTAGCCCTGCGACTCGAGCTCTTTTACCTTTTCTACTATCTTGCCGGCGGTTTCGCTGTTCACTTCTTGACCCAATCCCATGCTCTTGGTTTTCTCGATAATGTTGCTCTTGCCGGAGAGCTCCGAGACGGTAGTGAAGCGGGCATTCCCGACCAACTCCGGGTTAATGTGTTCGTAGGTCTGCGGGTTCTTCCGCACCGCGGACACATGAATGCCCCCCTTGTGACTGAAGGCGTGCTGACCGACATAGGGCATGTGCTCGAAGGGCGTAGTGTTGGACATCTCCGAGACGAAGTGGGAGACATGCTGCAGTTTGCGGAGGTTGTTCTCGCCGACGGTACGGTACCCGTGCTTGAGGCTCAGGTTGGGCAGCACACTGCAGAGGTTGGCGTTTCCGCAGCGCTCTCCCAGTCCATTTATGGTACCCTGCACCATTCTGGCTCCGGAAGCCACTCCCAGCAGCGTATTTGCAACCGCCACATCCGAGTCATTGTGGGCATGCACACCGATCGGAAGAGAATAGCGTGCCACCACCTTCTCGGTTTCGCGCTGAAAATCGCCGGGCAGGGTGCCGCCGTTGGTATCACACAATACCAGCCAGTCGGCACCGGCATCGACTGCGGCATTGAGACAGGCAAAGGCATACTCGGGATTCGCTTTGGCGCCGTCGAAATAGTGCTCCGCATCAAAGACAACCTCTTCGACGCGCTCTTTCAGGTATTTCACCGAAGAATAAATCATTTCGAGATTCTCCTCCGGAGTTACTCCGAGCGCCTCGACCGCATGCAGCTCCCAGGCCTTCCCAAACAGGGCGATGACCGGAACCTTGCTGCGCAGCAACAGGTCCAGATTGCGGTCTTTTTCCGCAGGATTGCTCTTCATACGGGTAGAACCAAAGGCGGTGAGACGGGCATTTCTCAGTTTGATCGACTGTGCCTCCTGAAAGAAAGCCGCATCTTTGGGATTCGATCCGGGCCAGCCGGCCTCGATGTAGTGCATTCCCATATCATCCAGGGTCTCCATCACCCGCAGCTTGTCGTACAGGGAAAAAGTTACACCCACCGACTGGGCGCCGTCCCGTAGTGTCGTATCGTATACCAATACCTGATCATTCATGCTTCTCTCCCTATTTCTGCATTATTTTTGCAGCCAGGACATCATCGAACGCAGTTTTGCGCCGACATCCTCCAGCTGATGCTCTTTCTCCAGCTGACGGGTGGCCTTGAAAGATGGCGCACCGGCCTTGTTTTCCAGAATCCAGTCTTTGGCAAAGCGCCCGGTCTGGATATCCTTGAGAATTCCACGCATCGATTGCTTGGTCTCTTCGGTAATCAGCTTGTCCTGGGTAATGTAGTCGCCGTATTCGGCGGTATTCGAAATGGAATAGCGCATATAGCCGAAGCCGCCTTCGTAGATCAGGTCGACGATCAGCTTCATCTCGTTGATGCACTCGAAATAGGCCATTTCCGGCTGATAACCGGCCTCTACCAGGGTCTCGAACCCGGCTTTCATCAGAGAAGTGACTCCGCCGCAGAGCACCGCCTGTTCGCCGAACAGGTCGGTTTCAGTCTCTTCGCGGAAACTGGTGCGGAACAGCCCGGCCCGGGTACAACCGATCCCCTTGGCGTAGGCCTTGCCCAGGTCGTCGGCATTGCCGGTGGCATCCTGATGCACTGCAATCAGGCCGGGCACTCCGCGGCCGTCGGTGTACTCGCGGCGTACGGTATGACCGGGGCCCTTCGGTGCAATCATCACTACATCCACATTCTCAGGGGGCTGGATCTGATGGAAGTGGATAGAAAATCCATGGGCAAACATCAGCATATTGCCGGCTTCCAGTCCGGGTTCGATCTCCTGTGTGAAGATCTGCGGCTGTAGCTCATCGGGCACCAGGACCATGATCAGGTCGCCCATTTTGGCCGCTTCCCCCGGCTCCACGACCTTTACACCATGTTTTTCCGCCTCGGCCCGGCTCGAACTGCCCTTCCGTAATCCGACCACAACCTTACAACCACTCTCATGCAGGTTCAGCGCATGCGCGTGCCCCTGACTTCCGAACCCGATTACCGCAATAGTCTTATCCTGCAGCAGGTTGAGATCTGCATCCTTGTCATAAAAAATTTCTGCCATTTTGCTTTCTCCTTGATTTCCTCAATAAAGTATGTATGTCATGCAAGGCCTCCTGGAAGCCTTGCTTAAGACGCGCCGTTTTTCTCCCACCGGTCCATTGCCACGATACCGGTACGGGCAACCTCTACAATCTGGTTCGAGGGAAACAGTTTGATGAAGGAATCCACCTTCTCGCTGCTGCCGGTTATTTCTACTACGAATCCGCTGGTGCTAGAGTCGAGTATCTGCCCCTTGAACACATTGACCATCTGCAAAACCTCGTTGCGTTCGCCCATCGGCGCTTTCAATTTGATCAGTCCGATCTCACGCTCCACCTTGCGGGCCGGATGGATCGTCATGATTTTGACGGTATCGATGATCTTATAGAGCTGCTTCTGGATCTGCTCGATGCTGCGGTCATCACCCTTCACGATAATCGTGAGCCGGAACATGTCCTTCTCCTTGGTCGGTCCGGCAGCGATGCTGTCGATATTGAATCCGCGCCTGGTTATCAGACTGGTTATCTTCGATAACACTCCCGGATGATTCAAAACCAGCAGTGAGATTATGTGATCGCTTAAAATTGTTTTGTCTTCGCCCATTTCTCTTTCCTCCTACATTCTGCGGATTACTTTATCCAGGGGTTTACCGGCCGGTACCATCGGCACTACGTTCTCTTCGCCTTCGACCAGCGCATGCAGCAGCATGCTGCTTTCGCTCTCGGCGAACTGCTGCATCGTCGATTCGGCATCTTCGATTTTTTCCAACTTGGCGGAGGGAATGCCCATCGCCTTAGCCAGCAGACAGAAATCGGGGTTGTCGCTCATCTTGGTGCCGGAATAGCGCTTTTCGAACAGCAGCTGCTGCCACTGCCGCACCATTCCCAGGTAGCTGTTGTCTAGCAGGAGCATCTTCACCTTCAGTCCGTACTGCTTTACGGTGGCCATCTCCTGCATGTTCATCTGAAAACCGCCGTCCCCGGAAACCGCCAGCACCTGGGCAGCGGGGTTTCCCACCGCCGCCCCGATGGCCGCCGGCAGCCCGTAGCCCATTGTGCCCAAACCGCCCGATGTCAGCAGGCGGCGACCTTTGCGAAAGTGAAAGTACTGGGCCACCCACATCTGGTTCTGACCGACATCGGTGGCCACTATGGTGTTTTCGGGAAAGTATTTCTGGGCCAGCTGGATGAGATACTGGGGTTTCAGGGTATCGGTGGTGTCGTATTCGAGCTGGTGGTTTTCCCGGAACCGCCGCAATTCTTCGACCCACTTAGAATATTCTCCGTAGCTCTCCTCCCGGTTGAGTTCCTCCAGAACCCAATTAATCGGTCCGACGATCGGTAAGTCTACCGCCACATTCTTACCGATCTCCGCCGCATCGATATCCGCATGCACAATGCGGGCCTGCTCGGCGAATACATCCGGGTCGCCTATGATCCGGTCGGAGAAGCGGGCTCCGAAGACCATCAGCAGGTCGCAGTTCTGCAGGGCGTAGTTGCCGTAAAGCGAGCCGTGCATCCCGATGGGGCCGTAATTCAGGTCAGCGTTGTCCGGCGCCACTCCGTGCCCCATCAGGGTGGTGACTACCGGGATTCCGTACGTGTCGCAAAACCGGTTGACCAGCTCGGTGGCACCGGCGCTGTTCACCCCGCCGCCCGACATAACCAGGGGCTTGCGGGCTTCGCGGATGTAATTTTTCAGGGTTTTGATCTGGCGGGGATGCCCGCTCTCCTTGGGCTTATAGCCCGGAAGGTCGGGGGCAAGCGGATATACGAAGTCGGTTTCATCCATCTGCACGTCTTTAGGAATGTCCACCACAACGGGTCCGGGACGGCCGGTGGTGGCCAGGTGAAAAGCCTTCTTGACTGTGGGAGCGAGCTCTTCGACGTTTTTTACCAAAAAGTTGGCTTTGGTAATCGGCATGGTGATTCCGACGGTATCAGCCTCCTGGAAGGCATCGGTTCCGATCATCCCGGTAGACACCTGACCGGTGAATACCACCAGCGGGACCGAGTCCATG
The DNA here is from genome assembly GCA_964603735.1 of uncultured Sediminispirochaeta sp. Lineage (GTDB taxonomy): Bacteria > Spirochaetota > Spirochaetia > DSM-16054 > Sediminispirochaetaceae > DSBN01. Next base: position 26,459 of record CAZRWN010000009.1, read on the forward strand.
TACGCGGTGGCTATGCCGGTAATGGTATTAGTAGCTCCGGGACCGGAAGTTACCAGCACTACTCCGGGTTTCCCGGTGGAACGGGCATAGCCGTCGGCGGCATGGGTGCCGCCCTGTTCGTGGCGCGGCTGAATCAGCCGAATTTCCTTTCCATGGCTGTGAAGCTCATCGAAAATCGAAATAACCGCACCGCCGTTGTAGCAGAACAGGGTATCGACTCCCTCTTTTTTCAATGACTCGACCAGTATTCTTGCACCTTTCATCATCTCCTCCTCATCAACATCTCTTTTACCGCAGATGAGAAAAACAGGAATGAATCCGGTGAACGTAATCGACTCGTGCTTAGACCGGGCCCCGGCTGCACGTATACTTATTCCAAGTATATACGTATAACCAGGGTCGGATGAGTCGAGGCTGTTTCACTGTTCCTGTTTTATCCCGCTGCGGGCCGCTGTTTAACAGCTGGCAGGGGCCGTATTACTACGGCAGGAACAATGGAACTCAGCCCGAGCTCCACTAATTAGTAGAATAATAATAGCGATTAGGCTTAGTAGCAGGTTGGCAATCAGGAGTGACAGGCTGGAGGCAATAATAATGATGATGTGGGCGACAACGGAAATGGAAATAGCGATCATCACGTTCATTATTGCGTTCTGCATACTGTAATCTCCTACGATTTACAAAAGTCTATTGTTAGAGTGAACGCTATCAGCACCGTTCTGATGTGTCAATACACCTGCGATAGTTTTACACACTTTTTACATAAATATGCAGGACTCCGCCCTGGCTCACCAGCTTATCTGGAATAGCAGAACCGCGGCGTAGAGCCCCCAATGCAGGACCACGGCTGCCAGCGGAACGAAAACCGCCCCGCCCGGTACCGGCTGCGTATTTCCACCGGCAGCGGCATTCGCCTCTCTCCCGGGAGCAGCAAGCCGGAGAAGAAACTCATCGATTCCGAGCAGCGCCTGTTTGATATTCTGCTTGAATCCGGCATTGCGGTCACGTATTATTCTATAGGCTGTCAATTCTTCAAAATAGAAGAACACACGGTAGAGCAGCGCGCCGACTCTGCCCGGAATCGGCAGACGGGGCGAAACGGCATATCGCGATAAATACACCAACCCCACCAAGTTGAGCCCCCTCTCGAGCCCCTGCTCGAGGGCGGCGGCAGTGATCGGAAAAGAGCCGATATACAGCAGAACCTCCCCCAGGGGGATGAGCAGCTGGGCTGCGGTAACCGCCGCAACAATTAACATTCCGGGCATGATGCGCACCCGTTTTCCGAGATACACCGAAAGCAGGCCGAACAGTACAATATGGACAATCTTGAATGGAATGGAGGTCTGCAGCAGGAACGGGGGAATCATCACTAATCCGCTGACCAGGCGCAGCAACGGGGACACAGGTTCATCTGAGTTTTGACCGGCCGTTCGAACCCCGCGGTCGGCTTCCGGCTGCAGGTGCTCCGTCTCTGGAGCCGACTGCGGGAGCGGCATCACCTCCAACCACCTGGAGTGCTGCAGCAGATACCCGGCAATCCCGCCGAGCACAGTCCCGGTGATGGTTCCGATTAGTAAAAACAGCGGGGCAATCAGCCATGTGCTGCGGCCGAAAATGAAGGCCGAGGCAAATAAGAGCTGCGCCGTATTGCTGGCAAAGGCCCCTAAGACCCCGATCCCCACCAGCGATATGCGCACGGGATACCATCTCCTGAGGATAAGCATTACCAGACCGGAAGAGATACTCCCCGCAGCTGAAAACAGAAACACATACGAGAAGAGAGTGCCCGCCACAATTCCCTGGCCGAATATTTTCAGTGCAATAAGCAGGACGAACTCCCGCCGCGTGAACATCGTAAGAGCTATCAGTAGCGGAAGATTAGCCAGTCCCAGTCTGAAAAAGGGAATCGGCTTTGGAATGACCAGTTCAACTATAGATAAAAAAAGTGATAATGCCGCACACAGGGCTATCCTGTCGACCTGCTTCGAAGACACCTGTCCCCCTTTATTCTTCATCCATGTAATCACGGATATCGAAAGTACGGCTTTTATCCGGGGTTTCGATCTCTATAATCGAAGTGAGGTACGGTATTATGTCATCAGCTTCCTTGCGTGAGCCGTCGAGAAACAGAAACCAGGCTGTTTCCGTTCCGCTGTTCTCGACTCGGTATTCAGCGAAAAATATTTTTTCCATCGGCAGTTCCAAACGGTACCACCGACCGGAAATAAGCGATTCGTTCATCGGGAATATCCTCTTCTGCCCGGGAATCAAAAACCCGCAGTGTATATTCGGAATCAATATCACTCAAATGAGACTCGAACCCGGACGTACATATGATTTCTTTCTGATCAGTGATACAGAGTACCTCAAAAAAGGGAATCTCTTCAACCAGAGCTATCCCGCTGTGCAAGTCTCCGGTTGCCACGGTAAAGGCCAGCACTTCGGCTGCATATGCTTCTGGACCGGTGCTCACCAGACAGACGAGTCCGTTTTTCACCGGATAGCCCGAAATAAGATCGATCAGCAGATGCTGCCGGGCATACAGCGAAACCAAGCACCTGGCCTTTAGATTCTTCAAGGTGCAGACCGGCACGTTCCGTTCAGTGATATTCTCGTACAGTATCTCTTCGCTAAAAGTGAACTGCGAATTGCCGTTGATTGACCGCCGAACTATGCCTTTGGAAATACACACATCGGCCACTCCGTTCCGTTGGAGCAGCTCGGCGGCTTTATCCACTACGAATCCGTCTAGACCGGGCTGCATGCTTATTTGCATGCGTTTATCCGGTAAATACACATGCTGCATGCCCTTATTCGTTCGAATTCTGGTATAATCAACATGTTCGAGCGCTGAATACACCAGATTTCGGCTGGGAGTTTGATTCTCTACGGTAGTTTTCCGCCATAAATCGTAAAGTGGTGCTGCACTTGGGTCATAGCGCCCGTCCGAGAGCCGGGCAAAATTCAGGCTCTTCCTGAGGATCTCGAATACATGCGCGTCTACCCGCACCGGCCGCTCCCCCGCCGCTGCATTGATATCCAAGATCTGGGAGCCATCCACCTCATCATTCAGACTCTGCTCATAGAACCGAACCTGGCTCTCAGCCTGCTCCAGCAGGTTTTGAGGAGGCGCTTTGTGCGCCCGCAACCAGCAATTCGTCCCGCCAATTTTTATACGCCCCGGTTCTTTGGCGGAATTATCCCGGCTGCAGCCGTACCACAGAGCTGCAGCGCTTATCAATACCAATGCGATCATGAGCTTGATAAGGGGGTTTATTTTCATTGTCTACAGCATGAACCACTTTCCATCAAACCGTCAATCACAATTTTAAATCACTGAGAGCGAGATTTAGCAAAAAAACTGCATGCTTTCTCTCACTACCAATTCAAATATCAGTTTCTTTCTATTACAATACCTTCTATGGTAGAAGAGACCGCAGTCGTGCAGAATCAGGCAGGAATCCATGTTCGTCCTTCCGGAGTAATAATCGAGGAAATCGGTGAGTACGAAGGTACTGTCACCGCGGAATCGAACGGCTTCAGTGTAGAGCTGAACAGCGTTATGAGTCTGCTATCACTCGGATTGGTCCCGGGAGATGAAGTAACAATAAGAGTCGAAGGTCCGGACGAAGAGAAAGTGGCAGCCCAAGTGAAAGAACTATTCGAACGGCACTACGATTTTCCGCCCCGGAAATAAAACTATGTTAATATAATCAGTTAAGGAAGGTTAAAAATGATCAACAAAAGAGATTCAATAAAAACGGAGCTGAAGGATAAGATGCGCGGAGGGGAAGGCACAATCGCCATTACCCATCTGGTTGATAAAGACAAAATCAAGAACGGTAGATTGATGGCCAGAATCGACCTGCCGGTCGGCGCAAGCATCGGTCAGCACACCCACGTGGGAGAAACCGAGTACTACCTCATTCAAGAAGGAGAGGGTGAAGTACGGGAGGCAGACGGGGCAAAAGCAGTTGGGCCGGGGGATGTAGTAATTACCGGCGATCATGAGAGCCACAGTATAAAGAATACAGGTCATACCCCGCTGATTATGATTGCCATTATTATTTTCGATTAACTGCTTTCAGTTGCTTCGCGGCGAACCCTTTCGATTGCTTTTCTTACCGGTTCATCATACTCAGGAATTGCTCCGCTTTCGGAGGCAACAAACGAGCTGACCAGGGAGGCGAGATTGGCTGCCTTCTCGATGTCATCGGTGTAGTAAAGTCCGAACAAAAAAGCCGCCGAAAAGCTGTCGCCTGCGCCCACCGTGTCTACCACACTCACATCAATCACCGGAACATGAATGTACCGATCGCCTCTGCCCACTGAAGCACCGTCTTTCCCGCGAGTGATGGCTGTGGTATGAATCCCCCAGTCTTCAGTCATTTTATCGCAAAATTCTCTTCCGAGGAGTTCCCTTCCATATAAGAGATCGGAGATAATCGGCACTTCCTCGTCGTTCAGTTTGAGAATTGTACAATACTCGAGGGATTGGGCTATTATCTCTTTAGAATAATAGTCGAGCCGCAGATTTACGTCGCAGAACACCTCTTTTGGTGCAGCCGCCTCAAGCACTTCGGCCAGCAGCCTGCAATTGCTCTCGGTCCTCTGGGCCAGAGAACCAAAGGCAAGGATATCCCACTTATCCGCCGCAATCGCCTTCATCTGAGACTCGGACAGTACAATAGAGTCCCAGGCACTCCCCTCCCGGATGTCATACGTTGGTTTTCCGGCTTCATCCAATTCAACCTCAACAGTACCGGTCGGAAGGTCTGCTTGAGTGGCAATAAAACGGTCATTCACGCCCTTCTGCTTTACCGCCTTCAGAGCTCTAACTCCACGCTCATCATCCCCCACCGCGGATACCATCGCCGAGTCGACTCCCATTTCCGCGAGATGGGAGGCCAGATTGAAGGGAGCTCCGCCAATATATTCATTGCCTCTTATTATGTCCCATAAGACCTCGCCAAATGCCAGTGTCTTCATTGAACTACTCATAGCCCTACTCCCGCGTCAACTTACGATACTTTACCCGATGCGGCGTTTCGGCCTCCGCGCCCAAACGTCGACGGCGTTCCTCTTCATATTCGGTATAGTTTCCATAGAACCAACGTACTGAACTATCCCCTTCAAAGGCAAGTATATGAGTAGCAATTCTGTCGAGGAACCAACGATCGTGCGAGATAACCATCACACAGCCGGCGAATTCGAGTAGCCCGTCCTCCAATGCCCGCATAGTATTGACATCCAGGTCGTTGGTCGGTTCGTCCAGCAGGAGGCAGTTGGCTCCGCTTTTGAGCATCATCGCCAGCTGGACCCGGTTGCGCTCACCGCCGGAGAGCACACCGACCTTTTTCTGCTGGTCGCCACCTAAAAAGTTGAATCTCGAGACATATCCGCGCGAGTTCATAGTACGCTTGCCGAGCTGTATCTCCTCTTTCCCGTCAGAGATCATCTCCCACACACTCTTTTCCGGATCGAGAACCTCGCGCATCTGGTCTACGTGACCAAGTTTCACGGTTTCACCGACGGTGAGAGTGCCGCTGTCCGGGCTCTCTTTTCCGGTGATCATTCTGAACAAGGTGGTTTTTCCGGCGCCGTTCGGTCCGATGATACCAACAATAGCCCCCGGGGGAACCGAAAAGCTGAGGTCATCCACCAGAAGGCGATCGTCATACCCTTTTTTGACTTTATCGGCCTCGATTACAATATCACCGAGACGCGGCCCCGGCGGAATAAAAATCTGCAGCTCGTTCTGGCGCTGCTCTTGGTTCTGTGAAAGCAGTTCTTCATATGAGTTAATTCGGGCTTTGCTCTTGGCCTGACGTCCTTTGGGAGCCATCCGTATCCAGTCCAGCTCTCGGCTGAGGGTTTTCTGCCGCTCGGTTTCGCGCTTTTCCTCCAGTTCGAGGCGCTGCCGCTTCTGCTCCAGCCAGGACGAATAGTTTCCGCGATAGGGAATACCCTGGCCCATGTCCAGTTCCAGAATCCATCCGGCGACATTATCAAGAAAATAGCGGTCATGAGTAACTGCAATAACCGTACCGGAGTACTGCTGAAGATGATGCTCCAGCCATTCCACCGATTCGGCATCCAGATGGTTGGTCGGCTCATCGAGCAGCAGAATATCGGGCTGCTGCAGCAGCAAGCGCACCAGGGCTACCCGGCGGCGCTCACCTCCGGAGAGGTTGTCGACCACCTGATCTTCCGGCGGACAGCGCAGAGCATCCATTGCCAGCTGCAGATGGGAATCGAGATTCCAGGCATCCAGCTGGTCGAGTTTCTCCTGCACCTCACCCTGCCGTTCGAGCAGCTTCTCCATTTCGTCCGGCTCCATCGGCTCGGCGAACTTCTCGTTGATTTTATCGTACTCCGCCAGCAGATCGACGGTTTCCTTGGCCCCCTCCTCCACGATCTGTCGTACGGTTTTACCGGCCGCGAGGTGGGGCTCCTGTTCCAAAAAACCGACCGAGTGCCCGGGAGAGAGAACCGCCTCACCCTCGAATTGGGTATCTACACCGGCCATTATTCGAAGGAGTGAACTCTTTCCGGCTCCGTTCAGCCCCAGCACGCCGATTTTAGCTCCGTAGAAATAGGAGAGGGAGATGTCTTTGAGTACCGCCCGCTTCCCGTGATATTTGCTTACCCGCATCATTGAGTAAATGACTTTTTTATCGCCTTCTGCCATAGTTTTTCCTTGTGTATTTTTCTGTAGTGTATTTGCGTACTGAAAATTGTCAAGCCGGCCGGATTCGGCTAAGGCCCGGCGGTTTTAGTCGAAAATCCCCATTGCCCACTTTACTTCATCATTTGCCATGGTTTTGGGGTCCCAGGGCGGGCTGAAGACCCACTCCAGTTCTACATCCGGAATATGGGAGTCGGCCAGGAGCGTGTTTTTTACATTTTCACCGATAGTCGGACCAATCGGGCACATGGGAGTAGTCAGAGTCATTTTTACATGCACCGTCCACTCCTCGTCCTGATAGATTTCATAAATAAGCCCCATATCGACTATGGAGAAACCGATCTCGGGGTCTTCAACCGGTCGTATTTTTTCTAAGAGTTCCTCTTCGCTGTACATAGCCTCACTCCTCACCTTCGGAGCCCTTGTTCTCAGCCGGCGGAGTCTGCGCCGCGTTTTCCTGAGCTTCTTTTAGCATCTGTTCGGCAGTGTTCCAGACCAAAAGGGCGCATTTGATGCGGACCGGGTACTGTTTTACGCCGGACATCGCCTCTAAATCGGCGATATCATCGGGCAGCTCGACATCGTGATCGGTCAGCAGCATCTCTTTGAACTGCTGAATGCGTTCGAGGGCTTCGTCGATCGTATGGCCTTCTAGGGCTTCGCAGAGCATACTGCTGCTGGCCATCGAGATAGAGCAACCGTGGCCGTCGTAACTGACCTGGTCGATCTTCTCGCCGTTCATCTTGGTGTACAGCGTGATGGTGTCACCGCAGAGGGGGTTCTTGCCCTCCTCTTTACGGGTCGGATCTACGATTTCGAACTTGTGTTTTTTGGATTTATAATGATCGAGCAGTATGTCGCGATATAAACTGTCACTCACTTGGGATTTCCTCCTTTAATTGGTTGTGTGTACCCGGCATTTTGGAACGCAGCTGGTCGGCAAAGGCCGCCGTAAGCAGTGCGCGGGTATCCTCCCGGCTGATTCCTCTAGATTCGAGGTAGTGGCGCGCCTCAGCGTCGAGCTCCGTAATGGTGGAGCCGTGACTGCAGCTGACGTCGTTCTCTACGATCTCGAGTTCAGGCAGCGATTCCACCCGGGTCCGCGGACTGAGCAGCAGGCTGCGGTGACTTTCATGGCCGGACGACTGGTAGGCACCCTGCGGGATTTTGATGGTCCCGATGCACATGCCGTGGGCCTCGTCGGCCAGAATACTGCGGGTCTCGACATCGCTGACGGTGTGCGGAGCGTACTGCTCCACCACGGTCTTCTGTCCGCTGAAGCACTTGCCGCCGGCCTGCATAAGAGTGTACTCGGCCAGCTTAGCACCCCGGCCCTGCAATGCATAGCGGGCGTCGTGCATGCCGGTATGGTAGCGGCCGCTTTCACGGCCTATGGTCAGCGCCGAGTTTTCACCGAGGTAGGCCTGGTCGAGCTGGAATCCGGCTGTCAATTGCGGGGCGTCTGCACCAGCGCGGACATCCCGCAGTTCGAGCGCGGCATTGTCTTCGACCAGCACTATGCTGCGGGATAGCAGCACCGCCGCCCGCTGCTGCTTGTCACTCTGCAGCCGCAGTTCGACCGCGGCGGATGTGCCGGCCTGCACATGTATCATCAGCACCGGCAGATAGTAGACCGGTGCGGCTACGGTGGCAGGTTCGTCGGAGGCAAGCCGGATGTCGATGCGTATTTTCTCGGCGGCGTTGCGGCCCGCACCGGCACTGCGGCCGCTACCGATCTCGAGGACGTGTATCAGCGGCGAATACAGCAGCGGCAGGGCGAAGAGCTTGTTCAACTCAACATCATTGGCGCGAACCAGGCGGTGCTGTAGTCGTTCCGCTTCAAGCTGCTGCCACCTCTTAAAAAGTGCAACATCCGTATCGCCGTCCGGTTTCACAGCCGGCAGCTGTTTCTTATTCGCCAGCACATTTACCCGTCCGAGTTTGAGCTGCGAGGGGCTCTTTCCCGATTCCAATAAGGGAGAAATCGCCTGTAGAGGAACCCGGCGCCAGGCTTCGTCGGGAGCACCCGGCAGGGGCAGGGATGCAAACTGCTGCTGTGCTTCGGTATAGAGATTGTGTTGTAGTGTTGGTGCCATTAGCCTACTGCTCCTTCCATTTCGAGTTGAATCAGACGGTTGAGTTCGACGGCGTACTCCATGGGCAGCTCTTTGGCGAACTCCTCGATAAAGCCGTTGACGATCATGAACAGCGCCTCGTCTTCGGAGATTCCGCGGCTCATGAGGTAGAACAGGGCTTCGTCGCTGACTTTACCGACGGTGGCCTCGTGGGCGACATTGACCTGCCGCTGCTCCTGCACGTCGATGGTCGGATAGGTATCTGAGCGGGAGTGATCATCGAGCAGCAGGGCGTCGCACTGAACGTTGCTGGTGACGTCGGTGGCGTTCGGCAGAACCTTGACCAAGCCGCGGTAGGAGCTGCGTCCGCCGTTATGGGAAATTGATTTGGCGGTAATCGACGAGGAGGTGTGCGGGGCGGCATGGATGATTTTGGCGCCGGCGTCCTGGCGCTGGATGTCGTTGGCGTAACCGATGGAAAGCACCCGTCCGCGGGCGCCCTCCCCGACCAGCGAAACGGCCGGGTACTTCATGGTGGTGCGGGCGCCGAGATTGCCGTCCATCCACTCCACCTTGGCGTCCTTGTGGGCGACGGCCCGCTGGGTGACCAGGTTGAGCACATTGTTCGACCAGTTCTGGATGGTGGTGTAGCGCAACGAAGCCCCTTCCATGGCAAACAGCTCGATAACGCCGGTGTGAAAGGATTCGCGCGAGTAGACCGGGGCGGTACAGCCCTCGATGTAGTGTACCGCGGCACCCTTGTCGGCGATGATGAGGGTGCGCTCGAACTGTCCCATGCTCTCGGCGTTGATGCGGAAGTAGGCCTGCAGGGGGATGTCCACTTTCACGCCGGGGGGTATGTAGATAAAACTGCCCCCGGACCAGGCCGCCGAGTTGAGGGCGGCAAACTTGTTGTCGTCGGGTGGTACTAAGCTTGCGAAATAGCGGCGGAAGAGCTCCTCGTGCTGCTTGAGGCCCGAGTCGATGTCCATGAAGATAACGCCCTGCTTTTCGAGCTCCTCCTGCATGTGGTGATAGACCACCTCCGATTCGAACTGGGCCGAGGCGCCGGCCAGAAACTTCTTTTCCGCTTCGGGTACGCCGAGCTTGTCGAAAGTTTCTTTTATATGTTCGGGCACGTCGTCCCAATCATTGAACTGCTTTTCGGTGGCCCGGGCGTAGTAGTAGAGGTCGGCGTAGTTGATGTCGGCAAAAACCGAGGCGTCGATCCACTGTGGGTCGGGCATACGGTTGAAAATCTCCAGGGCCTGCAGACGGAAGTCGAGCATCCACTGCGGTTCATCCTTTAGCCGGGAGATCTCGCGAATGACCTCCTCACTGAGCCCCTTGGTAGCCGACTCCATATACTCGGAGGAGGTTTTGAAGCCGTACAGCTCCTCGTAGTCGGTGTTTATTTTGCTTAGATGTTCGCGCTGACTGTTGTTCATTGTATTTCGCTCCTTGGCAGGCGGAGATTACCGCAGAGCTGCCTCGAATCCTTCACTGTGAATGAAACGGCTGAGATCTACTCCGCCGCTGCGCAGGACTTTTCCGGCCTGCATGATGTGTACATAGTCAGGAGTGATGTGATCAAGAATTCGGTCATAGTGGGTGATTATCAGCAAAGACCGGCCGTCGGTGTTGTTTTCGCGTATGTTGGAAAACAGCAGTTTGAGTGCATCGATGTCCAGCCCGCTGTCGGTCTCATCGAGAATTGCAAGCTCCGGTTTCAGGAGGTTCAGCTGCAGGACCTCCATGCGCTTTTTCTCTCCCCCGGAGAAACCTTCGTGTAGAGACCGTCCGAGAAAAGCCTTGGGGATCTCGAGTTCACGCATGTGTCCGCGCAGCTCTTTCTGGAAATCGCGCACACTGATCTCTTGATTCCGGCGCGCCTCGGTGGCCTTTTTTAAGAAGGTGGCTACCGGAAGTCCGGGTACGGCGGTGGGATACTGAAAGGCCAGGTACATGCCGGCCCGAGCCCGTTCGTCGGTGCTCATAGACAGGAGGTCGCGGCTCCGGAATCGGATACTTCCCTCGGTGACCGTGTGGTGGGGGTGGCCCATCAACACATGCGCGAGTGTGGATTTTCCCGAACCGTTGGTTCCCATCAGCATATGTATCTCACCGGCTTCGATGTTCAGATCTACCCCGTTGAGTATCGGTTTATTTTGCTCCTCAGCGGCATCATATACTGTTGAGGAGAGATTGCGGATTTGCAGTAATGACATATAAGGCTCCGTGTAGTTTATTCACTATTAAAATACTAATGAATTAAGGAAAAAACAACCGGATGGAATCGAAAGAAACTCTTATATATCAACCCCGAAAACCGAACGAATTGCGATTCCAATGAGAAAGGAGAAGAAGGCAACCCCTAAACTTATGGCCGCCATTTCCCCGAAGCGATGCAGAAAGTTGTAGTCCTTGGCAACAGAGATGTAAAAATTGAATACGAGAATAATCAATAAGCCTGCTAACAGAGTCACCGGCAGTGCCACCTGATAAGTTCCGAGCAGGAAGAAAGGCAAGACCAAGAGAAACACGGTGCCGATATAGGCGAGCCCGGTATAGAGCGAGGAACGCAGAGCGCGGCTTTGCTGACCCTCCGACTTCTTTGAAAGGTATTCGGAGGCTGCCATTGAAAGGGAAGCCGCAATGCCGGTTATCAATCCGACTGTTGCTATCAGGCGGTTGTTCTGAAGGGCGAAGGAGAGCCCCGCCAGCGTTCCGGTAAGTTCGACGAGGGCGTCATTCAGGCCGAGAACTATAGAGCCCACATACGAAAGCCGCTCTTCTTCGATTATGTTGATAAGGGCCTTTTCATGGGAATCCTCGTCAGCAATGATCTGTTCAGCCTGCGGAATGTACTCCTGAATCTTCTGATAGTTGATCTGAGCATTCTCTTCTCCCAGTTCCATCAGTTTTATTCCGAAGGTAAGCCCGAATACTTTGGAAACAAACAGGTAAAACCACACTTTGAACGCATTGGGTTTGAATTCTACACCTGTATATTTTTTCCAGAATTCATAATGCTGATATTCCTCACTGCTGATTTTCTGCAGGGTAACCCGGTTGCGGCGGTCTTTTTCTCTGCCGGACAGCTTCTTGTAAATCAGGTATTCGGTTATTTCATTTTTCTGTGATCTCAGAAGATCTTCTTTGATCGGCCCTATATCTTTCTTCATGATTCACCTTTCTATTTAGACTGCTTTTAATATATTCGAGCAGAGTCGAACTATCAACCGGCTTACTGACGAATCCGCTTACATTCTGCGGCAATGCCTCTTTTTCGATTTCCTCAGCACTCCTGCCAGAAATTATCAGAATGGGTATAGTCGCCGTTCTCTGATTTTCGAAGAGTTCCCTGACAATACTCAGACCATCCCGCTTTGGTAATTTGAGGTCGAGAATCACCATATCCGGCAGTTCCTTGTAAACCAAAGCCAGCGCGCTCTCACCCTCTTTTGCCTCGAAAACCTTGTAGCCCTCTTTTTCCAAGATTCTTTTTACAAACAGGCGATTGATGTTTTCGTCTTCGGCGACCACTACCTTGGCACCCTCCGCGCTGAACCTCCTTATTTCGACCGCATTGGAGCCGCCAGGCTTGTTGATATTGCGCTCGATCATAGCAGCCAGATTCTCCATTGAGGGGATGGGTTTCGTGATATAGTCATCGGCTCCGGCCCGGTAACAACGCTCGCGATCAGAGGACATAGCGTAGGCGGTCATGGCGATTATAGGAACTCGAGACCCGGTTTCGCCGGCCTCTGTACGTAATTTCTTTATTGCATCATAGCCATCCATAATCGGCATCTGGATATCCATGAGAACCGCATCTATCTCTCCAGAGTGAGAGAGATACTGCTCGATAGCCTCCTTTCCGTTGCGGCACTTAATCAGCTTCCACTCCCTCCGTGTGAAGAAATCATCGATTACCCGCATGTTAATGTCGTTATCCTCGGCAACCAGAACAGTCGGACTGTGTACATCCGCCGAATCCGGAGTTGTTTCATTGGTCTGTTCGACCTGGGCGGAATTGGGCGAAAAAAGCTCATGAATGACGACTCGCAAGTCAGATTGGCTGACGGGCTTTTCAATTATCCGGCGAAGCTTATACTTGGCCAATCGTCCTCTAAAATCTCCGCATTCCGGCGGGTAGCAGGCGATGACCACCGGTATTTGTGCTAAAAATGCATCTTGTTCGAATTGCGATAAGAGCTGCTCGAGTTCTTCGCTGGTTCCGGACAGCAAGGCTAAGCCTGCCTCGGTATCGTCCGTCCCCTGAATTTTCTTTTTGAGTTGGGCGAGTTCTTTCGGCTTCATTTTTCTCAGAGGCAATTCTACCACTGTCAGATCAAGGGCTTCGAGGTACATCTTTGTTACTCTATAGCTGAGTTCATGCTTCTCCGCCAGAAGAACTTGTTTAATCGGAAAATCTTGCTGCTCGTGCTGTGTAGAGCGGGACGCTTGCGCCACCGGAAGGTCTAAGGCGAAGGAGAAAGTACTGCCCCGCCCCTCGGCAGAGTCTACATGAACGGAGCCGCCCATCATCTCTACCAGCTTTGCACTGATCGCCAGCCCGAGACCGGTACCGCCGTATTTACGGGTGGTGGCCTCATCGGCCTGAGTGAAAGATTTGAACAATCGATCGATTTTCTGCGGAGGTATTCCGATTCCGCTGTCCCGACAGAGAAATTTGATTCGCACATTTCCGGAGGCTGCTCCCGATTCTCGCAATACCTGAATCTGAATTTCACCCTCGTCGGTAAACTTGACGGCATTGCTCAGGAAGTTGAACAGCACCTGTTTTAGTCTGACCGGATCACCAATCAACTTGACCGGCAGCTGCGGATCGACGGCGGCTACCAGTTCTACGCCTTTGCGCCACGCGCTTACGCTGAGCAGCCGGGCGGCGCCGGTGACTACTTCTGCAGGCTCAAACTCGACACTCTGCAGCGACAGCTTCTTAGCCTCAATTTTGGAAAGATCCAGGATATCGTTCAGAATACTCAGCAGGTTGTCTGCCGAAGATTTTGCCAGCTTGAGGTGATCCATCTGTTCAGGGGGCAAATCGGTCATCATCGCAATTTCCAACATTCCTAATATACCGTTCATCGGGGTTCTTATTTCATGACTCATATTTGCCAGGAACTGACTTTTCGCGCGGCTGGCAGTCTCCGCCTCGACCTTGGCCGCCTTGAGGCGGGTTTGCACATCAATCATCTCGGTAATATCGATTACCGCCAGGAAAATACTAATCCCTTCGGCGGCCGCCTTGATAGTGGTGCTCTGAATGCGCACGAAAAAGCTGCTGCCGTCCGGTTTTATCAGCCGCAACTCGCGCGGTTTTCCCTTTCCGTATCGTAGAATATCCTGAAAGTGAAAATAAAACAGATCCTGATCGCCAGGAAGAATATAATCGGTGAATTTGCTGCCGGAGACGGTGTCGAGTTTGCGGTCGAGCATGTGCTCGGCAGCATAGTTCATCTCTTTAATATAGCCCTGCTTGTCCAGGGCAAAGTAGCCCACCGGGGCCAGATCAAATAGTGCGGTATATTTGGCCCGCTCCTGCTGAAGACGATCCTGTGAGTTCTTGAGCTCCTCATTCTGGAGCTCTAACTCGATCTGATGTACCTGCAGCTCGTGCAGCAGCTCTTCGCTGCTGTATTCCGCATAGCCTCGCAGCCGCCCGCCCTGCTCCTCTAGATAGTTTTCAGCTCTTTGTCGAAAACTCTGTTCATAGGCATGTTCACCCGGCATATGTTCATCCATAATAGCTACACCTATTTATCTTCCTGATTATCTTCCTGGATACTGAATACCGCACCATCGACCTCTTCCCCCTGCTCAGAAAACAGCGGAGAACCGCTGATCGATAGGTAGATTACAGTTCCGTCGGGTTTTGCAACTGCATGTTTGTAGTTATAGACACTCTCTGCAGTCTGCATTATTTTACTAAAAGGCAACTCTTCGATCGGAATGTGCTTTCCCTCGTAATCGGTGATTTTCCAGCCCCGGTCTCCGAAACTCCTCTGGAGAATTTCCTCACGGCTTATACCGAAAATCTCAGCCGCTTTTTGATTCGCAAACACGACATTGCCCTCTCTGTCGACCATTGTCTTTGCCACAGGGCTGTTTTCGAGAATCCGCATCAGCAGATCACGCTCCTTTTCCAGCTTGTCCTCGAACTGCTTTTTCTCATTGATATCTAAAAAGGTGATTACAATCCCTTCCACCACATTATTGACGGTTCGATAGGGTAATATCTTCATCAGGTACCATTTCCCCGTTTTTATGTAAATTTCCTTTTCCACTGGCACCAAATTGATTAAAACACTGCGCACGTCCTCCATAAAGTCAGAGCTCTTCATATTGCGGGTAATATGTTCGATCGGACGCCCCACATCCATTTCCATGATGTTAATTACCTCGGTCACGGCCGGAGTATACTTGCGAATTTTGAAATCTTTATCCAGAAACACCATTCCGATATCAGTATTGTTGAGGAAGTTTTTCAGATCGTTATTCGCCTCCGAGAGTTCTTCAATCTTATTCTGATATTCCGCATTTACGGTATACAGCTCTTCATTCACCGACTGCAGCTCTTCGTTGGTACTCTGGAGCTCCTCGTTGGATGCGATCAGTTCCTCGTTGGTGGCCTGCAGCTCTTCATTGGAGGTTTCCAGCTCCTCGATTGTGGCCTGTAGATTCTCTTTGGTGAATTGGAGTTCCTGTTCCAGATCGGCAATCATTTTGTTCTGCTGTTCATCAAAACTGCTCTTCTCTTTCGAATCGGTTTTGTGGACGGTACCTTCATGGTCCTCGAATACTACTAAAAAGTAGCCGATTGGATTGTTCTGTCGGTCCAGAATCGGTTTTACCGAAAGGTCGATATAACGGGTCTCTCCGCTTTTCTGCAGAGTCAAGTCGCGATAAGTAACCGGACCGTCATCTTTCAACGCCTTGTGCACCGCCGTACTCAGCGCCGCCTTAATGCCGTTCGGCAGCATCTCGAGTACATTTAGGGAGATTTTACCGGTCGGAATCTTCATGAACTCCGAAGCCTCCCGACACACATGTATAAGCGTCAGATTCCGATCAATGATGATCGAGGGGGGTACAAACTCGTGGACCAGGTAATCATAAGCGCTTTCCAGCACCTCATCACTGCTGTTCTTTTGGGTATATACCTTCTGGGGAAAACGCTCCTGCTTGGTCTTATTCGGCTGCACCGGCGGGACAAAATAATCCGTTACCCTGTTTTGAGCAGACTTCTGTTTGCACTGATAGATTTTCCACTTAGTATCAATCAGTGAAAAAATTCCGCTCAACTCTCCGACGGTTTCGCTCGAACCCAAAAACAGAAACCCGTTCTGCTTCACGGAAAAGTGAAATGCTCCCAATACCCGCTGCTGCATTTCAGGCTTCAGATAGATGAGCATATTGCGGCAGCTGACCATATCGATGGCCGAAAAAGGCGGATCCTGCAGAACGTTATGATTGGCAAAAATAACCATTCTCCGGATTTCCGGGTTCACCTGAAAAGTGTTCTCTTTTTTAGTAAAAAATTTATAAAGTCTCTCCTGACTCACGTCTGTCACGATGCTTTCCGGATATATTCCCAAACCGGCATATTCGATACTGTCCCGATCGATGTCGGTGGCAAAAATCTTTACATCGTAATCGATACCCAATTCCTGCATTTTTTCATAAAACAGAATGGCCAGAGAGTAGGCCTCTTCACCGGTGGAACAGGCCATACACCAGAGGCGCAGCTGTGTTTTGTCCTCGGCCTTCTTCAGGAGTTCGAGAACCGCAGTATCCTTCAGGTTCTCGAAGGCCTCAGCATCTCGAAAGAAACGGGTGACCCCGATCAGAAGGTCCTTATACAGTACATGGACCTCCTTAGGTGAGGAATCGAGATAGTCGGCATACTCTTCAGTCGATTCGAGCTGGGTAATGCCGATTCTGCGCTCAATTCTTCGTATAACCGTAGTGTCCTTGTAGGCGGAAAAGTCGACCCCTACAACATCCCGAATTCGGGAGAGAATTTTTGATATTACGGTGGAGTGCTCCTGCACATTCTTTTCATCACTTTCTTCCGTTTCCATATGCATCAGCGGATGCTGGATGATCCTTGACAGCTCCTGGGCAATATCCTTGGGCGGAAGGACGTAATCCACCAATCCGGTAGAACTGGCGCTGCGCGGCATGCCATCGAATTTTGCCGAAATATTATCCTGCGCGAAGACCAGTCCGCCGGCTCCCTTCACTGCGCGAATGCCGAGGGTTCCGTCACTTCCGGTCCCCGAGAGTATTATACCGATAGCCCGCTCTTTCTGATCCTCTGCCAGAGATCTGAGAAAAATATCGATCGGCAGATTGAGACCGTGGCTGTGATCTTGTTCTGTTAGATAAAGCTTTCCATGATATATCTTTAAGTTTTTACGCGGTGGTATGAGGTATACATTGTTGACATCGACCTGCATTCCGTCTTCGGCCCGTTTAACTTCCATCCGGGTATATTTGGAAAGCAGCTCGACCATGAGACTCTTATAGTCCGGTGACAGATGCTGAACGACTACAAAGGCCAGTTGGGAATCATCCGGCACGGAACGGAAAAACTCTTCGAGAGCTTCCAACCCTCCGGCCGAAGCTCCTATCCCTACTATTCGAAAAGTGTTCCGCTCACCCATGCAATACTCCCAAAGTTGAGATGTGAAGTTATTATAATATACTATTATTTATTCCGGAGACCAGGTCAAATTTCAGAGTAAAATTATCGCCTTGTCGCTTTTAGGCTTAGTGATTAGAATACCCACAGGAGGACTCGTATGGCAGGAAAGGTCGTTATCGGAATAGACCACGGAGCTTTGAATATAAAACAGGAAATAATCGATCATCTAAAAGAACGCGGCTACGAAGTGAAGGATCTAGGAGTCTTCTCGGAGGAATCGGTCGACTATCCCGACAAGGCTGCTGAAGCGGTACGGGAGTTTCGTAAAGGCGGATATGATTTCGGGGTTGTATGCTGCGGTACCGGCATAGGTATTTCAATCAGTGCAAACAAAATGAAGGGCATCACTTGCGGACTCCCGCAGAACAGTTTCGCCGCTCGAATGGCTCGTGAGCACAATAATGTTAATTTTATAGCATTCGGCGGGAGAATCGAATATCAGGAGTCGATCAGCCGGATACTCGATGCCTTCATCGACGCGGAATTCGCCGGAGGCCGGCATGAACGGCGGGTCAAAAAAATGACTGAGTTAGAAATCTGACCTCGATGTAAGTTCCATGAATTCGAGGCTGCAGCAAAGATATAAGCAGAATGTAATCGGCGGTTCGGTGCTGTTTTTAACACTGGTAATGCTGGTGGCAATCTACTTCTACACCTCTCACGTTCAGCGCCTCATTACCGAAAAGGAGCGTTCGGTGGCCAGCCTCTATATTTCATGGATCGATTTGAAGGAAGAGCTCTACCAGAGTTCATACGGCCCCTCTTCCTATTACGATCTGCTCAACAAACTGTCCGGTTTCGAAATGGTAATGCAGGAAACCTTCCTGAGTGCAAAACTATCGGGGGCCAAACTAAGGTTTCCCGAGTTCAGAGATACGTACCACGCGCTCTATATCAAGTGGCCATATGTAGACCGTGAGCTGCACACCCTCATCAATGATCTCGTGAAGGCGGAAAACCAGCGTTTCCCCTCCCTGTTTTCTCCTACTCTGCTGATGGAGAGCTTCGAGAAGGATCTGCTGCTCTTAGATGAGACTGTCCGTTCGTACAGCCTCGAGCAGCTCAACAAATTTCAGCTGTTCAACAATCTGATACTTACCACACTGGTACTGATGGTACTTGGCTTTCTCATGTACATCATTTCCACTCATCAGAAGCACATGGCCGAAGATCGGATCCGAATGCTCACTCAATCCCTGCTGAGGGTGCAGGAGGACGAGAGAAAGCAAATCGCATATGATCTGCACGATGACATTGTTCAAGACCTCGCCTCGCTGAAAATGAAAGTCGACAATATGATGGCGGCCTATTCGAATGAGGAGGGCATAACGAACAAGGAGTTACTGCCCCTCTCGAAAACGATGCAGGAGATCATTCAGACCACCCGTAGAATAACCGGAGAAATAAAGCCTTACAACATCGAGCATATCGGCCTGGTAAGCGCTGTTCGGACTCTCTGCAACAACTTGTCTGCGCAAACCGGCATACAGGTGCGGTTTTTTCCGGTTGGAATGAATACACTGCAGAGTGATTATACCACCGAAATAAACCTTTACCGGATTGCTCAGGAGAGTCTACAAAATATCCGTAAACACTCCGAAGCGACCAAAGTATCAGTACGGCTGATAGCCTCATCTCCCAATATTCTCATGAGAATCAACGACAACGGAAAAGGCTTCAACCCTTCCTCACGCTTCATTCAAATGAGCCACGAAGAGGTTCATCTCGGTCTCACCAGCATGGAGGAGCGAGCACATATGCTGAAAGGAGAACTCTCGATAAACTCTGCCCCGGGGCGCGGGACGGAAATCAAGGTCAAGGTTCCGATGCAGTATCAATCTCTTCTGTAGTCATTCCAGTGCTCGTACCGGAATTTTTCAGTTTTTTTCGAAGTTGTTTGAAGCAGACTTCGGTTTTATTCCTCTATTAATACAGAACAGTTATATGGAGGAATACTATGCACACACGATCCCTTATTGCGCTCTCAACACTGGTACTGTTTTTGAGTACCGCCTGTTTAACCGCACCAGCAAAGCGGTTCAGTCCGCACAGCGACATCACCATTCGGAGTGCTGACATCGCCGTCACACCACGTTCGGCAGTTCTCGCTTGTCCGGTCGATCTGAACATATACAGTATGGTCCATTCGCTGTATGCCGGTCTGATTCTGCAGCTCGATTTGGTTGACGAGCTGAGCCTGCCGGCTAAACACCGGCTGATTACCGCCGTCTGGTCATCTGCTGTGGAAAAAATCCTGATTGATGGCTATTTTGAAAAAGAGGCTGCGGCGCTGATCTTAAAGCCGAACTTGCGGACCGGACCGCCGCGCAGGCTCGAATGGAGAAGCAATGCCGTCTACAGCCCACTCACGAAAGGGCCATTGCGCGGGCAGGGAGAGTTCTTGAGCAGCGAAGCCAAACCGATGTCTAATATCAGCGAAACGGTGATGGTCGTTGATTCCCGGGCGGTTCGTCTCTGCAACCTCTATTCCAGATCGCGGGAGGAGCAGCTGCTGGCCGAGAAAGCGAGGCTGCATCTGGCCCATTTCTATCTGCACGACGGGCGCCGAGACAATGATCACATGATTCCGGGGCTTCTAGAAGGAGACCGTGCTAAAGGGGTATTTTCTGCGAATCAGGCGGCTGCTCTAGAATTGAGCCGGGTTCAGTACGAGCTGTATTCAGGAAAATATTCCGCCGCTTTGCAGCGACTGAGCGAACTGTGCACGCATGTAACAGAACTCTCTCCGCCGCTGCGCAGACTTTTCCGCTTTACCTACGAGGAGTACTGCCTCTGCCGGGCCATTGATTTGCAGAACCCGGCTTATCTGATAGAATATTCTCAGTTCACTCGGGGGGATCAGCCGGAAGAAGATGCGCAAAGAGTTTTTTGAGCCGCAGTTTCGCCAGGCCGCAGCCGATTATTTTCTGCTCTTGAATAAGGGATATCCGGAAAAACGGACGCGTCTGCTGGTAGCGGATCGATATCAGCTCAACACCGCCCAGCGTACCGTGCTCTACAGAGGCGTTTTTCCCGAAGAGGTCAACCGCCGCAGAAGCGAAAAATTGATTGATGCAGTCGAAATCCGCCCCAAAAAACTACTGATCGATTTCCTGAATCTCAGTTATCTGTTGATGAACTATCTCTATGGACGCAATTTGTTTATTGCCACCGACGGTGTCCTGCGCGATGACGGAGAAAACTACGGAGAGTTTTCCTCGGTCCCCATTTTTAATCAGGTACTGGAATTGATAACGGCAGCCCTGACTGAACTCGATCCGGCGGAGGTGGAGTTAGTGCTTGACCGCCCGCATCTACCACCGGCATTCGACCTGTTGAGCGATGCTGCTGCTCTTTCTGCCGCCTTCAGCGCTGTTCCGGCCGAAATAAAAGTCCACATGACGGCGGTTGCGGACAAGTATATACGGGACCAAACCGACGCCGTACTGGTAAGCGCCGATTCACGCATCATAGACCGCAGCGATTTGAGGGTCTGCGACCTGGGCTATCTTATTCTTTCCCGAACTTATAATGCGGTTTTTCCGAACCTTACAGATTTGATACAGGCAACAGACTGGAAAACTCCGACTTAGTAAACGCTTTTTTCAAACTGCTGTTGTGAAATATGCCTTTTTGAGGTATTTTATAAAAAGCGCAACTATGAAATACGTCGATGATTTTATGAAAAGCCCGGAGACCATCAAGCATTACGATTTGCTCAACACTCTGGGCGTGTTTGATTATCTGGCCAACTGTAAGCGCCGGATTCACAATTTGGAAGAACTCCTCTCTGACGCAATCGAGATTTTTAACCAGGACAGCGGTGACAATCTCATTGAGTATATTACCTCTAACCTGGTTGACCGCTTCGTCCCCAGCTTTCTGCAGTTCGTGCTGAAGCTTCACGGGGATGAACAACGACCGCGCACAATATGCTATCACAATTTGAAGCGGGTCGAATCGCCGGCTCCGATAAACTCTCTGGAACCTTACAGCCGCTATTTCTCATCCTACCCCGGCACTATCAGTTTTTCTCTGTTCGAATACTCCATACCGAACCAGGCGGCCGCCGATTATTTGAAGCCTCTGAATCCCGAAATCATCATTCCGATCAGCGGTCCCGATGAGCTATACGGAATGATTATCGTGGGAAAGAAAATTGTCGAAGGTGAATATTCGGATGAAGAGATCATCTACATCGACCGCCTATTGAAATTCGCCTCTCTGAGCTTTCAGAATGTAATCCATTACCGCAGCAGTGTAACGGACTTCAAGACACAGCTGTATAACCACTCCTTCTTTCAGAAACGGCTGAACGAAGAACTGGCCAAGGTGCAGCGCTATCAAAAAAGTATCTCCATACTCCTGCTGGATATCGATCATTTCAAACAGCTCAATGATAAACACGGACATTTGGCCGGAGACAAGGTCCTGTTCCACTTGTCCCGGGCTCTCGAACATACCCTGCGGCAGGAAGACGTCATTGCCAGATTCGGCGGCGAGGAGTTCATCGTCCTGCTGCCGGAGAGTTCCAAGGATGCTGCCTATCATGTCTCGGAACGTATTCGCAAAGAGATCGAAGGGATGGAAATCAAATACATGGAAAAAACACTGAAAATAACCGTCAGCATCGGAGTCAATCACATCAATTCCACCCGTTTTGCATCCCCGCAGCAGCTCATCGAGCAGACTGACAAGGCGCTCTATACTTCGAAATCTAACGGTCGGAACTGTGTTACATTTTACAAACCTGGGCTTCTGTTCAAAGTGACACATATTGGATAGGTTGTAGCAGGGCTCGACTTTCTTTATCACCCTTCCACTAATGACCGGCTAATGCCGACTGAGAAACGCTTACATTTTTTATTCAATATGATAGTATCAGCTGCATAAGAAGGTAGAAAACAGAGAGGTAGAGAATATGGACAGCAACGAGAACGAAAGTTCCCTCAATTTTATTGAACGTGTTATAGAAAAAGATCTGGCGGAGGGCAGGCATGACGGCCGAGTTGTAACCCGCTTTCCCCCCGAGCCTAACGGTTATCTGCACATCGGCCATGCAAAATCGATCTGCCTCAATTTCGGCCTGGCCGAAAAATATGAGGGACGCTGCAATCTGAGGTTTGATGATACCAACCCTGAAAAAGAGGAAATCGAATATATTGAATCGATCAAAGAGGACGTGCACTGGCTGGGCTTCGACTGGGGCGAACATGAATATTTTGCATCCGATTATTTTGAGCAGCTGTATGAGTATGCCTTGGTACTGATCAAAGCCGGGAAGGCCTACGTAGACAGCCTCTCTCCGGAGGAGATCCGGGAATACCGCGGCACACTGAAACAGCCCGGAAAAGAGAGCCCCGACCGCGACCGGCCTGTAGAAGAGAGCCTCGACCTGTTCGAGCGGATGCGCAAGGGCGAGTTCGAGGAGGGTAAATATGTGCTCAGAGCGAAAATCGACATGGCGTCGGGGAATCTGAACATGCGCGACCCCACCCTCTATCGCATTAAGAAGGTAAAACACCATCGTACCGGGGAGACCTGGACTATCTATCCAATGTATGATTTTACCCATCCACTGTCGGATGCAATCGAGGGGGTCACCCACTCTATCTGTACCCTCGAATTCGAGGACCATCGCCCCCTCTACGACTGGGTAGTCGAAGAATCGGGCATTGAACACCAGCCCCGGCAGTATGAGTTCGCCCGCCTCAACCTCAATTACACGGTAATGAGCAAGCGCAAACTGCTGAAACTGGTCAGAGAAGGCTACGTGGACGGGTGGGACGACCCGCGCATGCCTACCATCTCGGGTTTTCGGCGGAGGGGCTACACCCCCGAGGCCATCCGCGACTTTGCCGAACGGATCGGTGTGGCAAAAGCCAACAGCACCATCGACATCGCCCTCCTCGAGCACTGCCTGCGGGAAGATCTCAACCAAAGGGCTCAGCGGGTGATGGCGGTAATAGATCCGGTTAAGGTGATCATTGATAACTATCCCGAAGACCAGGAAGAGTGGCTGGAAGCGGTAAACAATCCGGAGGATGAATCGGCCGGAAGCCGTACGGTACCGTTCAGCCGGGAACTTTACATAGAACGCGAAGATTTTATGGAGGATCCTCCGAAGAAGTTTTTCCGGCTGGCCCCGGGCAGAGAGGTTCGCCTGAAGCACGCCTACTACATAACCTGCGTAGATGTGAAGAAAGATCCTGAGACCGGTGAGATCGAAGAGATCCACTGCACCTACGACCCACAGTCCCGCGGCGGATGGACGGAGGACGGACGTAAGGTGAAGGGAACCAGCCACTGGGTCTCGGCCCCGCATGCAGTCGAAGCTGAGGTGCGCATCTACGACCACCTGTTTACGAGTGAAAACCCCGGCGAAGCCACCGGTGAGTTTTTGGACGATGTGAACCCGCAGTCGCTGCAGATTGTAAAAAATGCCAAACTCGAACCCGCATTGAAGGATGCGAAAACCGGCCAGTTCTACCAGTTCCTGCGCAAAGGCTATTTCTGTGTTGACAGCAAGTATTCCGCCCCCGGACAACCGGTATTCAACCGGACTGTTTCGTTGAAGGATACTTGGGCTAAGCTGAAGAAAAAGCTGAATAAATAGGCCGCGGCCGTAGCCGGCGTAGCCGGCAGGCTTACCGCCGGCGGATGACCCAGCTGCGGTGGGGACGCCGCTTTCCATTGAAATCCGGGGGAATCGTAGACCGGGTGGTCTCCTGTACCTCGGCGCCGCGCAGGCGGCCCGGGTCGAAGTGGAATTTGTGATAGTTGGTGGAGAATAAAATGCTGCCGTTCTTCGATAAGAGCTTGAGGCACTGTCCAATAAACCACACATAGTCACGCTGGATGTCGAAGGTTCCCTCGGTTTTTCGACTGTTCGAAAAGGTGGGCGGATCCAGAATGATCAGTTCGTACCGCTCATCCCTCTGCACTGCAGCCTGCAGGTATTCACGGACATCGGAATTACAGAAGGTGTGCATGTCACCGGCCAAACCGTTCAGTTCGAGATTCTCCCGTGCCCACCGAAGATAGGGTGCTGATAGATCGACGGACACGGTGCGGGCCGCTCCTCCGGCAGCCGCATATACGGTGAAAGCCCCGGTGTACGCAAAAAGATTCAGTATGCGGTTCCCGGCCGCCGCTTCGCGGACCAGCTGCCGGCTGATTCTGTGGTCCAAGAACAGCCCGGTATCCAGATAGTCTGAGAGATTGACTTTGAACCTCAGCCCCTGTTCCTGCACCACCAGGGTCTGATGCGCCCGGTTCAACTTTTCGTGCTGCAGCTCGCGTCCCTGTACAAAGCGGTGTTTGAAAAAAATTCGCTCCTGCGGCACATACAGCATCCGTGCCGCTGCATCGAGAAACTCCGGCTCGGCATCCAGGAATTCCGGATGATGGTTTTCGGCCAGCGAGGAGATGTGTAAATACTTCCCGTAAAAATCTATCATCCAAGGAATTTCGGCGATATTCCAGTTGTAGACTCGAAAACAGTCTGTCTCTGTATCAGAAAACATACTGCGGCTCTCCTGATGATTATTTTTCAGGAGTTTGCCGAAATCCTTTAGCAGTTGACTTGTATCCATAATCTTCCAAATAGTATGTTGTTATCGAGGAGTACAGTATGGCATCAATTTCTGATAATCAGCAACCCCACTTTCCGGCCAGAACCGTGATGAAAATCATAACCGAAATGCCCCGCTCCGTGCGAGTACAGGAAATGCGGCTGGAGGAGGTATTCTACAAGCTAATGCTGAAACCCAAACCCTGGTCGGAAAAGAGCAGCGGGAAACAGAAATATATGAGTTTCACTACCGAGGTCTATATTCAAAACCGGGAGCAGCTGCATTCCCTCTACACTAATCTTCAGCAGCTGCCCGAGGTAAAACAGGTGCTATAGACCGAACAACCGCGGCTTTGCTTTCGACAAGTTTTATTGATATATTTACAGTCTAAAGGAGGAAATATGTCACATCAAACCTTGAATTGCACATGGAAAGAAGGAATGGCCTTTGAGACCGAGGTGAGCGGTCATAAGATTCTGATGGATGCGGATGATTCGGTGGGAGGCAAGGATTCGGGACCCCGCCCCAAGCCGCTGTTGCTGGCTTCACTGGCCGGCTGCACCGGGATGGATGTAATTTCCATCTTAAAGAAGATGCAGCAGCCGCACACCTACTTCAATATCGATGTAGAGGCGGATATGACCGAAGAGCATCCCAAGCAGTACAGTTCTATCAAAGTCATTTATGAATTCAAGAAAGCGGACAATCTCGATGAGAAAAAGGTGCAGAAAGCAGTCGAATTGAGCCAGGAACGCTATTGCGGCGTGAGCGCATTGCTAAAAAAAGCGATTACAGTGGATTACGAGATAAGATACATCTAAAATGAGCAGGGAATCGGATAACTTACTCAAGCAGCTGGAACTCGAGAACGGCGGCAAAATCGAATGGAAAACATATGCATTTCTCATCTCACTTAAAAACCGCAGCGTAGTCAGTAAGGGAGGTCTTCTCTACATTGTAGACAAAGATCTCATCTTTGAAGATTTTGAATCGGACCGCCCGATTTATCGTGTAATCGGTAGCAAACAAAAAACCTACCGGAAAACCAAGCTGAAGGCGCCCCTGGCCTCCATCGTCAATGTACAGATGATGACCCGTTCCAATGCCCTCAAGGCCTTACGGGGAAAACGGAATCTTGACCGGATAAACGCACCGAACAAACTGCAGCGTTTTATGGATAGAACCGTACATGCGATACGCTTCGAAGATGAGAGCTGCTGGTTCTGTGAGATGTACAATACCGAAAATTTTAGCGGGTACTTACCCCGATACAATAAGGAGATATTATGAAAGCTTTTAAGGCTTACGACATCCGCGGCGTTTATAACCGTGATTTTAACGCCGAGGACGTGTACAAAATAGGTTTCTATCTGCCCCGTCTTTTGAGTACCGATAAAGTTTTGGTCGGCCGCGACGTGCGCAGCAGTACCGAAGAGGTCTTCGAGGCACTGAGCCGGGGTATCACCGATGCCGGAGCCGATGTGTACGACATGGGACTGGCGACAACTCCAATGGTGTACTTCGGTACCGCGCACTTCAATTTCGATGCGTCGGTGCAAATTACCGCCAGTCATAACCCGAAGGAGTATAACGGCCTAAAAGTCTCGCGGGGCGGAGCTCTTCCGGTAGGCTACGAGTCGGGGCTTGCCGATCTGGAAAAGCTGATCGAAACCGGAATTGTCGAACCGGCGGATAAGCGCGGTACAATCAAAGCAATCGAAGTGAAGGAAGCCTATCTCGATTTCATGAAAAAATACGTACCCGAGGATCTCGCCTCTCTGAACATGTCGGTAGACTGTTCCAACGGTATGGCGGCGCTTATCATCAAGGATCTGCTCGGAGAGGAGCCGCATTACCTCTATGACACGCTGGACGGAACCTTTCCCAACCACGCTCCGAACCCGCTGGAAGAGGAGAACGTACGCGATTTAAAAGCGGCTGTGAAGAAACACAAGAGCGATATCGGCATTATATTTGACGGCGACGGCGACCGGGTTATGTTTGTCGATGAAAATGGCGAGTTTATCCAGCCCGATCTCATCATTGCGGTGCTGGCCCGCTACTACCTGGAGCGGGAAAAGGGCCCAGTGCTGCAGGATATCCGCACCTCCCGCTCGGTATCCGAGTATGTGCGCAAGCTCGGCGGCACCCCGCACACATGGAAAGTCGGACACGCCTTCGCCAAGCTGAAGCTGCGGGAGTTGAATGCCGTATTCGGAGGAGAACTTGCCGGCCACTACTACTTCCGCGATTTCTACAACTGCGACTCGGGCATCCTGGCCAGCCTGCTGGTCCTACAGGTGATACTCGAGGAGAAGAAGAAGGGAATGAGCATCAGCCAGCTTATAGATGAAATAAAGGTCTACGCCAACTCTGGCGAAATCAATTTTCACATCGAAGAGAAGCAGGCGGCAATGGAGGCCTTGAAGGATCATTTCACCGCTCAGAAAGCACCCTCCGCATTGCTGGATTTTGACGGATACAGAATTGAATACCCCGACTGGTGGTTCAACGTCCGTCCGTCGAACACCGAGCCGTATCTGCGGCTGGTGGTGGAGGCCCCGGATCAGCAGCAGCTTGACAACCGGCTGGCGGAGATTCGCGGTGTATTGAAACAATTCGAGGATTAACAGCTTATCATGAGCCGCGGTGCATAAGAGCCCGCGGCTCTATCTTAATCTTACTGTATTTGTCACATTTAACCTTAGTTAGTATATTTAAACCATGATACAGAGGAAACTAAATTTACAGGGCGCAACTTGCCCTTCATGTGCCTATTCCATTGAACACTACGGCCGCAAACTGGCGGGTGTAGAGGAGATCAAGGTGGATGCGGGTCTCAGTGAAATACGGGTCGATATGAATATCCACGATGAAGCGGCGCAGGACGCAACTCTCCACAAGCTGATAAAGCTGGTGCAGTCTCTCGGATACGATGCCTCCATTGCATCCGGCTGAATTTTGAGGTATAAAGAGTACACGTAGAATAAGATAAGCTGGAGAATGACAATGCGTGTACTTTTAGTGGGAGGCGCCGGCTATATCGGCAGCCACGTTGCCCTGGCCTTTTTGGCAAAAGGTCATAAGGTTGGGATTTTTGATAACCTATCGAGCGGATTGAAGGAAAACCTGCATCCGGATTCGGAGTTCTTCGAAGGCGATATCCTCGATCAGCCCCGGCTGGCCGAAGTCTGCGCCCGAGGATGGGACGCAATTATTCACTTGGCGGCCTTCAAGGCAGCCGGCGAGTCTATGATCAGCCCGGAGAAATACTCGGTCAACAATATCAGCGGATCACTGAATCTGATGATTGCCGCGGTGGAACACGGTATCGATACATTCGTACTCTCCTCCTCGGCGGCGGTCTACGGAGAGCCTGAATACCTGCCGGTCGACGAGGAGCACCCAACACGACCGACCAACTACTATGGTTTCACCAAACTGGAGATAGAACGTAACCTCGAATGGTACGACCAGCTGAGAGGACTCAAATACGCTTCACTGCGGTATTTCAATGCCGCCGGGTACGACCGCGCGGGGCGAGTTCCCGGGCTCGAGCGTAATCCGGCCAATCTTATACCGGTTGTGATGGAAGCGGCCGTGGGTCTGCGGGAAGAGCTGCTGGTGTTCGGCGACAACTACGATACGAAGGATGGAACCGGGGTTCGCGACTACATTCATGTGACGGATCTGGCGGATGCACATGTGAAGGCCACTGAAGCGGTGGCCGCATCCGGCCAGAGTATGGTGGTGAACCTGGGCAGTGAAACCGGGCTGAGTGTATTGGAAATTATTGAAAGTGCCCGTAAAATAACCGGCCGCGCAATACCGATGAAGATTGTCGACCGCAGGGCCGGCGACCCGGCCAAGCTGGTAGCCTCTTCCAGCCGGGCATATCGGCTGCTCGACTGGAAACCACACTCCAGCGATGCGCAAGAGATCATCAAGACCACCTGGCAGGTATACAAGCAGAAACATGGATGAACAAGTAAAAACCACGGCCCGCGCGCGAATGCAGGGCTTCTGCCGGGTGTGCTCACGCTGTGACGGACGGGCCTGCGCCGGCCAAGTGCCGGGCATGGGCGGGACCGGGAGTGCTTCCTCCTTCAAACAAAACCTGAAAGCCCTCGAGCACATAAAGATCGAAATGCGCACGATGCATGCGGTCCATCATGCTGAAACCGGACTCGAGCTCTTCGGCCGCAAGCTCAGCATGCCGATCCTGGTCAGCCCCCTGGGAGGGGTGCAGTACAACATGACCGCCAGGCTCACTGAACATGAGTATATAGCCTCTATGACAGAGGGAGCGAATCAGGCCGGCACCTTGTGCGGGACCGGGGACGGTGAGGTTCCCGAAATTTTTGAGGCGGCAATGCAGGCCTTCAGCAGCTGCCCGCACTCAACTCTGCCCTTTATTAAGCCGTGGGCTCAGTCGCAGCTGGAGCAGCGCCTCGAACAGCTGCAGGCAGCCGGGGCCGATGTCTGCGGAATGGATGTCGATGCAGCCGGACTGATCACACTGAAGGCGCTCGGTCAGCCGGTTTATCCGAAGACGCCTAAAGAGCTGCAGCAGATTATCGGCAGTGCAGGCATGAGCTTTATCCTCAAGGGAGTGATGACCGCAGACGAGGCGAAGATAGCCGTGGATGCGGGGGCAGCCGCCATTGTTGTTTCGAACCACGGCGGAAGAGTGCTGGACTATACCCCGGGAACGGCCGAAGTACTGCCGGAGATCGTACAGGCGGTAAACGGAGCGGTCCCGGTACTGGTAGACGGAGGAGTGCGCAGCGGAACGGATGTGTTCAAAATGCTGTCCCTCGGCGCTCGGGCGGTAATGATAGGCCGTCCGGCGGCTATTGCGGCTATCGGGGGGGGAGCACAGGCCCTGACCGCGGAGCTGGCTCAATTCCGTGAAGAGCTGCGGCAGGTAATGGTTGTGACCGGCGCTGCTGATCTCGATGCAATCAACGGTGAGCATATACGACGGATGTAATACTATCCCGGAGAATTGCCGAATGCGGCTTGACTTTCCTTACGCAATCGCTAATAAATTTAGTAAGGAGGAAGCAACATGTTTGATTGGGTACCGTTTGAAAAGCACGAAGGCTCCTGGAAAGAAAAAGATGTAATAGTGTTGGCACTCACGACCTGCGGATTCTGCAAACGCGGGATGGAGTTTCTAGATAAAAACGATATCGAGTACCGCTACGTGTATGTAGATCAACTCACCCCGGAAGAAAAAAAGCGTATTTCTACCGAATTCAAGGACAAATTCGGGCAGAGAGGCCTCTACCCGACCATTATCGTGGATGATTCAGATTATCAGCTCGGGTTCATCGAAAAGGCGTGGAGAAAAACCCTGGGATTCGAGGACTGAGGTTCACACTGCAATGGAACAAGACAAAACCCTTGAGGACGTAATCGACTTTATCCATCGCGCAGCCAGGCAATATGGCTGGGCGGTGGTCCAGGATGAAGACTTTCTGCGCGACTTGGCGGAAGGACTGCTGACCAATTACCGTCGATTCGGCTTTTTTCAGTGTCCCTGCCGCGACAGTTACGGCGACCGCGAGCACGACCGCGACATCATGTGCCCATGTGAATACTGTGCCGATGACGTAATAGAGTACGGCCAGTGCTACTGCGGCCTGTTCCTTTCCCACGAATTCGCCGCTACCGGTGAGTTCCCCCGGCCGATACCGGAGAGACGGCCGGACGAAAAGTTCCCCTACTGAAGTAACCCATCTACCAGCTGCTGCCACCAGCTGCCCGGTACCGCCTCCTCCGCGAGAACAATCGGATAGCTGCGGAGCTGGTGACCGTCGCTGCTGATGACCGTCCGCCCGATCTCGGTTCCGGCTGCGAGCGGGGCCGACAATGGTCTGTCGATTTCATGACGAACTTCCAGTTGAGCGGCAGTATCCAGCGGCAGAACCAGGGCCTCAGGCTCGCTTAAACGTACCGGTATGCGCCCGCCGGCAGAGCGATAGACTCTTACCCTCTCCAGCTGCGGAAACTGCGGCTCGACCCGGGTAAAATGATAAAATCCATAGGAGATAAGATTCACTCCGTCGATAGCCCGGCTCAGAGCCCCTTCGCGACTGTTTTCCCCGGGCCCGCCCAGTACAACCGCCACCAGCCGGCGCCCGTCGGCCCGGGCCGTAAGCGAAATATTGTAACCCGATTCGTCTATATAACCTGTCTTCAGACCGTCTACCCAGGGGTGTCGTCCGATGAGAATATTGTAGTTTTCCTGAGTGATCGGCCCGTAGCTCGACGGGGCACCCTGCGTAACGGTGGTTTCGGCGGGATAAGTAAATTCAGCCCGATTGTGCAGCAGATCCAGAGATTTGGGATGCAGCCGGATGTACTCGCGGCAGAACAGGGCGAACTCCTTAGCAGTTACATAGTTCTCTTCACTCAGACCGGCTGGTTCCTCGAAGTGGATATTTTCAAATCCCAACCGGCTTGCCTCACGGTTCATTTCTTCAACAAAGGCCGCAACCGTCCCCGAGACTACCCGGGCCAGCATATGTGCCGCATCATTGCCCGAGGGTACCGCCAACCCCTGCATCAGCTGCAGCAGACTCACCTTCTGCCCCTCCTCGATGAACATCAGCGAAGAACGCCGGGGCATATGTGAAAAATCATCCTCGGGACCGACGGTCACTTCCGTCTCGAAACTGATATCGCCACGTTTAATTGCATTAAAAGCAATATGCAGGCTCATAAGTTTAGTCATGGAAGCCGGAGACATCCGCTGATCGCCGTTTTTCTCAAATAAGAGCGTGCCTGTCTCGAAGTCGTACAGCGCAGCCGCTTTTGACATAATGTCGGGCGAAATTTCACTTGCAGTAGCACTGAAAATACTGCAGAGTAAGAATAGGAGTAAGAATTGTAGTCTGAACACTTGCATGTTGTATCCTTATCATTTAAATTCGGCAATTACTACCGCATGTACATCTTGTGAAGGATATCAAAAAAAGATGTTTACATCACTCCTTTAAAAGGCTATAGTCCTCAACGGTAAGAGAGCACACATGGAAGCTACAGTCATTGCATCTTTAATAGGTATTATTGCCACTACACAAATCCATATCTCAAAAGGGCTTCAGAAATACGGCATCGATGCACTGCGGCCGGAGAAACACAGAACCCACCGGCTTGAACATCAGAATCGAAAAAAAATTCTCTATTTTACCGGCATTCTTCTAAATAACGCCGCATTCTTATGGGTCCTTGTTGCAAACCTGTATGCTCCCACCTCTTATTATACCAGCATGTTCGGATTCGGGCTGGTAGTCTTGATGCTATTCTCAGAGTACATACTGCGTGAAAGGCACTCTGCCCTGCAGCATATCGGTGCGTTTATTATTGCTGCCGGCACCATTCTGGTGGGAATCAGCCGCAGCAGCGGCAACGTTCCTCCAATGAGCCACATAGATTTTCACACGGTTCTGATCTTTATTGCCGTCTATTTCCCTTTGAACCTGATTTTGCTCGGTTTCGCGCTCAAACTGAAATGGCAGAAACCGCTGGGAATACTGTTCGGCACCCTCACCGGCTGTGCGGCCGCGATGGATCCTATTTTAAAGGGAATCGGGCAGAGTTTCGGAACACAGATCAAACTGATTCCCCATACTCCGATCGGCTGGTTCATCTTTTTGGCCAGCTTTTTATTCGGTGCAATTGCCTTCTCTTTTACCCAGATCGGGTTCTATAAACACGCTAAGGCTTCGACGCTGGTGGCTTTCCATAACATAAGCCTGATCCTCATGCCTCTGCTGTTGTTGAAGCTCTCCCTCCCCGGGTTCAGCCTGACCAGGCTGCAGGTTTCCGGAATTGGAGTGGTTATACTCGGCATAGCGCTTATGTTTTCGGAGGTCACTTTCTCGCTTCTGTTCAACGTCAAGCGCGGAGACTGACGCGCGAACACCGACAACAACTAAAGCCAGATCGAGGCTATCTGCGAGTTTTTACCAAATTCTGACATTCTTTTTATCTATCTCACATAATTATTCGGCATATTGAACCTGAGTTCTCACTGAAAGGAGTGTGTATGCGCATCGGAATATCGATAAACGGACAGGGTCGCGGCCATCTGACCCGGATGACGGCGCTGGCACAGCATCTTCAGAATGATCATGAAATAGTTTTCTGGTGTCCGGATAAGTACCATTCATTTCTCGCACAGCACTTTCCGAACAACTTCATCTATTCAATTCCTTATTACAGATTTGTGATAGAAGATAACCGAATCGATGTGTTCAAGACCGGTCTCAGCAACATGGAACATATTGTCGGACTTCCGGTATACATTTCAGATCTGGCCGATCAAATCAGGCTCATGGACATCGAAACGCTCATCAGCGATTTCGAACCCTTTCTCCCCAAGGCTGCAAGGAAAGTCGGAATTCCGGTGATACAGCTGAACCATCCGGCTGTGGTGCTGAGGAGTGTCGCTTTCTCTGCCGATGCGCTGCTGGCAAAGGTTATTTCTACCTCTATGATGGGTGAATATGATGTGCGGATAATTTCCTCCTTTTATAACGGGGATATCGGCCCGATTATTCGGAAGGAGATTCGGCAGGCCGTCCCTTCCGCCGGTGACTATTTCGTGGTATACCTGCATGAGTCGATGCGTGATAAGGTCTTGAGCGAGCTCGACCGGCTGAACTCCGTCAAATATAAAGTGTTTCCCAATGCTGAGGAGGATTTCGTAAGCGCACTGGCCGGTGCCCGCGGAGTGATCACCAATGCCGGTCACCAACTGCTGAGTGAAACCCTGCATCTTAAGAAGCCGGTGCTCACCCTGCCGTTCGAAGGTCAGTTCGAACAAACATTAAATGCAGCTATGCTGCAGAAAGCCGGCCGCGGTATAGTCGGCTCGATGGAGACCATTCGCAACTCGATTACAGACTACATGGACTTTACCGCGGAGTTCGATCCATGCAGAGAGTCTGTACATACCGGCACCCGTTTCTGTCTGCAGGATGACTCCCAAAAGGCCTTATCCCTGCTGAGATATCATCTGCACAAACACGAAAAAGCCTCCTAATACACGCCCATCCACTCATTCCCCCTTAGTGCATTCATATGATTGTACTAAGCCGTATTTTTCCATATACTTGATGTGGGGGCAGTAGTGCATAGCTTTGAACGAATAGAAACCGAGGTTTTCAAATCGGGCCAGACGGCTCGACGGCAGCAGAAAGAGGTTGTACGCAGCTACAAAAAAGACGGCTCGGTTCTGACTGAAGTCGACCTGGCAATCGAAAAACAACTGACCACAGTCATTAAGACGGAATTCCCCGACGCCAACATAGTCAGCGAAGAGTATCCCACCGAGTTCCGGTCGGGGCGTGATTATACTTTTACCATTGATCCGATCGACGGGACCGACACCTTCAGTCAGGGCATGCCTGGCTGGTGCGTGGCAGTTGGTATTCTGGACAGCGAACTGGAGCCGATCGGCGGCATCGTCGCAGCTCCTCGCTGGGGCAGCGATCCTGACAGCGGTTTGTTTCTGCGTGTACTGCCGGGCGGGCCGCTCAAAATGGACGGTATGCCGATTCATTCAATATCCGGAAATAAGATAGTAGGTTCTCAGCTCATGGTCGGTTCAAAGGTCCATCGAAAATATGACTACTCTACATTTCCGGGAAAGATCAGAAGTATCGGGAGCTCGATTCTGCATATTATCAGCCCCCTGATACATCCGGTTGTCTTGGGAGCCTTCATCCCACCGGCCTACATCTGGGACATAGCTGCAGCCCACGGCATTGTTCGGCAGCAGTCATTTGTATTGGAGTATATGAACGGGAATCCGGTGCAATATGCCACTTTGGTGCACCGCCAGACGGCAGCGCACCATATGGTATGCGGCCCCCCGCAGAACATTGAAAATGTTAAGAAACACCTCTCGCTTCTAAAACAGGGAAGTACTGACTGACAGATGGTCGTAACGCTTGAACATGTACTTGCCCAGATACACAAAGGGAGTATCCAGAGCCGCTACAATCCATTTGAGCAGATAAGTCGTAATCATGATCTCTAGCAATACCCCGGTGGAGAAGACTCCGTAAAAAGCGATCAGGCTGAATATAATCGAATCAAGGAGTTGGCTGACCATTGTGGAGAGGTTGTTCCGCAGCCAGAGATGCTTGGTCTCCGGCCATTTTTTTTTCCAGAAATGAAACGCCCATATATCATGACTCTGAGAGACTCCGTACGCTACTAAGCTCGCCAGCATAATCCGCGGCAGGAATCCAAAAATTGTAGACAGGCTCTCATGCGCGAAATCTTCACTCGAGGGTTCGAAAAAGAGGGCCAGATTCATCAACAAAGTAAACATGATCAGGGCAAAGAAGCCGATAATTACCGCGCGGCCGGCTTCCTTTTTGCCGTAATTCTCACTGAGAATATCGGTTACCAAGAAGCTGGACGCGTATACTATATTTCCCAGAGTGGCGGTAATACCGAACAGCTCAATTGTTTTGGTAACCTGAACATTGGCAACCATTACTGCCACCGGTATCCAGATAAACAGCCCCAGACGTCCCCATATTCTATAGGCTAAGAGGATTGCTGCGAAGTTCACCAACAGAAGTATCAACCATAACAATTCATTTATCATTAAATCTCCTATAGGGCAGTTTTGAGATTATCGAATAATCCGGTTTCACTGCGAAGCTGTTTCAGCAGTTTGGAGAGTACTCGGCTGTGCGCCTGTTCAGGAGTAATGCCGCCGTCTTTCACGAAGTCGCTTTCGTAGCTGTAGACTGTCCGGCCGTCGTATTCGAGGCTGACCACCGCCCAGGCCTTGGCCATATCGGGGGCATCCTCCATATACTTGGGATAATCCTCTACAAACAGATCTACTTTCAGATTATATCCGCCGGGAATCTCCTGCGAAGAGAACTCGAAGGGCAGTTGACGGTCGGAAAAAAGTGCTCTCACTTCGCTTTCGACCGAGCGTTCGACTTGACTGTTCCTCAGCTCGACTAACAGACCGGCATTTATCAGTCGCACATTTACTACCAGCTCTTGATAGGCGGTGTGCAGCTCCCGTTCCTCCAGCTGCTGCAGCGTATCGAGCTCGGCGCTCACCAGTAATTTCCGCTCGCCAACTTCCGATAAGCCTTGCGGGACTTGTATAATAAAAGCACCTTTCTCATCGGTCTTGCTCTCGGCAAGCATTAATCCGGTGTCTGTTTTCAACAAAACGCGAACCGTACCGGTGTTTTCCGCCAGATTGCTCTGCAGTGTTCCCGATACGGAAAAGGGTTGGCCGACTTGTGTTACGATTTCACTCTGCAACAGCCCCAGGCGTAAGGAGTCGCTGTGAGTCTGAATCGCATTGAGTACGAGGTCGCTGAGATTGCCGCTTCTACCGGCAATGGACCCTTTGAGCTCCTGGCCGAATGTAGCTTCTCTTATCAGGTTGTAACTGCGCTGCAGGCGCTCTATCCTGGTTGTAAGTAAGGATGAACGGTCATTGAGGATTGGTTCCAGTAAATCCCTTACCCGTTTGATCACCTCGTTCCGGCGGGCTTCCTGGATCGCCTGCCATCTGGCCTTGCTTAGCCGCACATATACCCAGTATCCGCTCGACCGGCAGTAATAGGTATCGACTGTTTCGATTTCCTGAAGATTGGTTTCCACAGACTGATTTACGAGCTCTTCGACCTGTTGAGAAAAGCCTCCGCTGCTGCTGTCAGCGGTTTTTATCTGTAGTTCGCTGGAAATCTGGGTAGAGATACGGGCAGCTAAATCGGCGCGCGCCCGGGCTTCGGCCACGGGACGATCATCGGCCTGGTTTCCGGAGTCAGCCGACCCGACTCCGACGTAGTACCCCGACTGCTCGGGATTCCGTATCCAGTCCGGCTCAGGCGGACATTCGGGGACTGTGGCACAAGCGGAGAACCCCAAGGTGAATACCACCAACAATACAATGGCTGCAGCGCATTTCAGCACCATTTTTGTTTCCATACCACACACTCCATTTCCAAACGAAATAATATTATTTTGGACAGACAGCTAAGCTGTAATAAGTATTCCCGTCGTTCGAAACCCAGCGGTCGATCACATAAAAGCCCTTCACGATAGTGTCGGTGATTTCAAGGTTTAACTGCTGATAGGCACTG
The DNA here is from genome assembly GCA_964603735.1 of uncultured Sediminispirochaeta sp. Classification (GTDB taxonomy): domain Bacteria; phylum Spirochaetota; class Spirochaetia; order DSM-16054; family Sediminispirochaetaceae; genus DSBN01. Next base: position 63,682 of record CAZRWN010000009.1, read on the forward strand.
CCCCGGTACTCCACTTCTATGTCGTCCCGCTTTTGTTTCACTTCTACATCCCGCTGTTTGGCCAGGGCGGCCATGGCTTGTCGATCAGACTGCATGAAGGACTCGGCAATGAACATACGCCGTTGAGCGGTGCCGACAGCGGTGATGTAGCCCTCATACGAGGGCAGATTGGTAAACCACTCGGGTACTGCGTGCTTAACTCCTGCCGGCACCTGGAAATTGGGGAGAGCTTCTCCCTTCAGTACTCCGTTAAAATATGAGCCTTCGACATCGCGGTAATAGCTCGTTATCTCGACCTTATCGAGCATCGACTGTACAAGCTCCTTATCTACCTCAACATCTACCTGCTCACGGTACCCCATATCACGATTGTTGCTCTGGGTCATAAACTTGGCAGTTACCGAAACCTGCTTATGAATAGCCGCCTGCCGTGCCAGCAGCATGAGGCCCATTCTATATTCATTCTCGCGCTCGGCCATCCGGGGCACAGCCACAAAAAAAACCGGGCTGCCATCTATTGGGGTAGTGATAAGCAAATTACGGAAGAGTTTTTCATTAAAATCTATCCGACCGGCTAACTCGATTACAGGCGGCCTCTCCGGACTCTCAGGATCCGGACTCTCGCTCTCCGTTCCGGAAGAGTCACTCACGGTCGCACTCGAGTTGTCGGTTCCGGAGAAACTGGTACATGATGTTATCAGAATTAATACAAAGAAACCGATTCCCAGTTGCTTTGCAGTCTGTATTAATCTAAGCAGCATGCGTTCGAGTATAGCAAACATCGGGGACAATTTCTATTGTTAAATTGATTAGAGAAAGAAAAGGGTCGTTCAGCAGATACTGAACGACCCCGCTTATCTTCCGTATGCATGATACGAAGCGTTTTTATTCACACCCTCCCTATCAGGACTTGAAGAGTGTTTAAGCAATGAAGTTGCAGAGATTAATCTCCCTTAACCGGCTGTGATTTGGTCGGGTTGTTCTCGGTTTCATGCTGAAGCTGTTCAAGAGCTTGAGAGGCCTTGAACTCAGCAAAAGCTGCGCCTTCATTCCGTTCGAAACTCTCGGCGGCTTCCTCGAAAGAATCGAGCAGACTCTCCTTACTATAGACCATGAGTATCCACACCCCATTGTCTTCCATGGGAGCACGCTGCTTGGTAATGGCGCCGCTGAGGGTGGTATCGGTTACCTGACGGGTAATGGTTTCTGCAAACTCAATCACCTGAGTATCGTCACCAGCCCCGGCCTCCTGTGCGTAAGAGGTAACTGCACTCTTGATCTGAGCTTCAATCTGGTTGGCAATATCGGCCCGAGCGTTCGCTTCGGCAACTTTGATCGAAAGCGGCAGAGTTGACTGCTGGGCATAACCAACGCCGTAGATAGCATCGGTGGCAACCGGCGGATTCAGAACGAAATCGGGGAGATTCGAAGTATCAGCTTGTTCCTGCTTTGGCTGCTGAGGTGCGCTTTCTTTGCCGCCGGCACAGGAAAACAGCAATGCCGCAGCAATAACAACGGTAATCAGCAAAACACTCTTTTTCATAATACAACTCCTAATTAAGGTTTCTAGTTTACAGAGAAAGAGTAACCCTAATGCGGCTAGTTTTCAAGTTTTTTGAATCTTTTTTATGATAAAATACCATTTTCCTTAGTTGCATCAAGTTCTTTCACAGAAGGGCTTTGACAGCATTCCTAAGGTTGTGTATATTTAATTATGGCCAGGACAAAAACTTACTATTATCTTATAGACAAACTTAACACTTCCAACGCCGGCACCCTGAAAAAAGCACTGCAAACCATTGATTCAATCAAGAGCATCACTATTCGTCCGAACGAAGGATTATTAGAACTCATCTCAACCAGAAATCCGGAAGACTCGGTCAAGATTGCCTGTGATATAGCCGGAACCCAATTCAGAGTACGGGTAAAAGGACGGCAGTAAATTCTCTCAGAAATCTACCCCGCTGTATCTCAACACAATTTCCCACCCATATTCGTTTGCCTGGCCGATGAGCGCATCAACTACAGCTTCGCGGGCCACTAGTAGTAATGTGCCGTGATATTCCGCAAGCAGCATTTTAAGCGCAGGCGAATGACCGCCTCCCTGCATTTCGAGCGGACCGACCTCATCTAGGCAGAGCAGATCACAATCGAAACCCGCCTCGAGAACCTTTTTTGTGAACTCCAGGCCGGACTCCAGAATATAGAAGCGGCCGACTCGCTGCAGCCGCACTTCAAAGTTGGGTATCTCTCCCTTATCTCCGCCAACCCCGGCACTTCTCACCAGGGCAGTCTGCACACCGGTTCTCACATCGCGCACATCATAACCGCATTTGCGCTCTCCCTCAAACAGGGCTTCAGCGGTTACCCCGCCGACGCACAGGCCCTGCTGCTCATAGTGGTCTATAAGACGGTGCAGATACGTGCTTTTGCCGGAGTTTATCGGACCGGAGACAATCATGAGACGCTGCATAATTGCATTTTCTCTCCTTTAGATCTACACTTTGCATACGTTATGCAGTATGCAGCATCTTTCGTAGGTTGGTCAAATACGGGAAAAACTCAACTCATTCGCCGGCTGACTGCCCTTCTATCGGCCAGAGGCCGTAAAGTCGGCACACTCAAGAGCGGGCACTCCCAACCGCAGTTCGAGGTCTCCGGAAAGGACACCGAGATTTTCTTCGATAGCGGGGCGGAACGGGTCGGTTTCATCTCGCCGCATGGTGCTTTCGTGCGGTACAAACAGGCACCTCCGGTGGAAGCACTGCTTGCGCAGTTTGCCTCTTGCGACATCCTTCTGATAGAAGGCTCAGTGTCCGCGGATATCCCCTGCTTTGAACTCATTCGTACAAGCGCCGATATACATAACAGTAAATTCCCCCCGGAGCAATTAGCTGCATATATCAGTATGAATGATAATGCTGCTGATGCAGTTGATGCCGGCCGCAGCACATTGCCGATTTTGCCGGGCAGAGACCCGGAGTCCATATTACAATTCCTGGAGGAGCTATGGAACGCAAAGTCAGTATAAAAGTGAATGGGAAAAAGGTCCCAATCAACAAATTCGTGCATCAAATCACTCAGAACATCATTATCAGTATCGTAGAAGCCCTGCACGATACCGACGCGGACGGAACAATCGAGATAAGGCTGGAACCGCGTTCGGCGGCCCGCCAGAACGGCGATTCGAACAGCACAGAGTAGTTACCAGCTTATCGGACGTTCGATAAACTCCTGCAGAGCCTCATATCCGCGAGTGGAGTCGTTTCGCTCGATTACTACCGTCAACTCGGTCATAGTCGAGATGATTTCATAGACATTGATGTTTTCCCAGGCCAGTTTTCTCAGTGCCTGAAACACAACTCCGGGAGTGTGCAGAAAATCTCCTGAAAAAATGAGGGTGAGAGAAACGAGTCCATCCCTGAAATCGAGATTCTCCTGATCGCCTAAAAACTCCCGTACTTCCTGTTCATATTTATCACTGACGGCAATACTGATTTCGTCATTGCCGATGGTTACGTTCAAAAAATCTCCCCGGCCGAGGTTCACCATTCCATACAACTCTTTCAGGCGCGGAAGCAAATTCTCGGTTTTGCGCATGTTGAAGTCGCAAATATTCGTCTTCATTACGATTTCACACGACAGGCGGTTTTCCCGGATACTAGGTGCCTTGCGCTGCACATCTTCGGCATATCTGCGCAGAGCCATTACAATGGCCGACTCTTTCACCTCTTTATTTAGAGATTGTTCGATTATAGGCTTAAACTCCAATGCCAAACTTCCGTAACTGAGAATGCCTCTTTCAAAGGCCTCCAGTAAAAAGGGCTTCTGATTCAGCAATCTCTTGACCATACTGCTCACGGATTCCATGTACTATTTACCTACCTCAATTCATAAACATAATGTTAATATAAATACTTGATGTTATTATATAGACATTATATCACAAATGCGTTAGAATGTACATATCATCACTCATTGAAGAAGGAGAAGAGTATGAACAGACCATTTCGCGGAGTATATACCGCCATAATAACCCCGTTTACACAATCAGGTAATGTAGACGAAGAGAACCTCCAACGGATTATCGAAGATCAAATCGAGAACGGGATTGACGGTTTAGTTCCCTGCGGAACCACCGGAGAAAGCCCCACTCTCTCACATGAAGAGCACGACCGGGTGATCGAGCTGACCGTTGAGTACACCCGCGGCAGAGTACCGGTGATAGCCGGAACCGGGAGTAACTCGACCCACGAAGCAATCCGACTTTCAAAGCACGCTCAGGAAGCCGGGGTAGACGCACTGCTGCAGGTGAACCCGTACTACAACAAGCCCACCCAGAAAGGTCTGTATCTCCATTTCAAAGCAGTAGCCGATGCGGTGGATATTCCCGTACTAGTGTACAATATCAAAGGCCGTACCGGGATCAATGTCGAAACACCGACCCTGGTCAGACTGATGAACGACTGCGAGAATATTCAGGGGGTCAAAGAGGCCTCCGGAAACCTCGATCAGATGAAAGATGTTATCCAGAACCGTTCCGACGGCTTCAGCGTTTTATCCGGCGATGACAACATGACCCTGAGTCTGCTGCGCGCCGGCGGAGACGGGGTGGTCTCCGTGGCCTCGAATCTGATTCCACGCCAGATGGTGGATTTCGTCCACGCTGCCCTGGATGGAAACCTCGACCAGGCGCAACAAGAGGAAGACCGTCTGATGGAGTTTTTCAAAGCCCTTTTCCTGGAAACGAACCCGATTCCTATCAAGACCGCAATGGCAATGCGGGGCTGGTGCGAGGAGACCTTTCGGCTGCCGATGTGCACCTTTTCCGACCAGGCGCATTACCAAACCCTCGAAGGCATTCTTGACAGGATAGGAGCTCCACGGGCAAGATAGTAACTACAGACCCGACAGCATACACATCCATTGAATAACCTGAAAAACCCGCAGGAAAAACGTGCCTGCGGGTCTATCTAGTAATAGGAGCTGAACAAATGGCAAGAATCAATAGTAATTACCGAAAACTGGCAGCCGGTTATCTTTTTCCGGAGATAGCCCGGAGGACGGAAGCCTATCTCAAGGAACACCCCGGCACCAATATTCGTAAACTCGGCATTGGAAATACCACGGAGCCGCTTACCTCCACAGTACTCGCGGGGCTGCATCGCGGTGTAGACAAACTGGCGGCCCGCGACACCTACAGCGGGTATGGAGACGAGCAGGGCGACAGCCGTCTGCGGAAAAAACTGGCCGAGTATTACCAGCGGCGCAAAGTGCAACTTGATCCGAACGAGTTTTTTATCAGTGACGGCGCTAAACCGGATTCCGGAAATATTCAGTCGATCTTTTCCCTGGACAACGTGGTGGCTGTGCAGGACCCGGCCTACCCCGTGTACGTAGACTCGAATGTGATCAGCGGCCGGACCGACGAACATGTGCCGCAGAAGGGTCTCTACAAGGGTCTGATTTACATGCCCTGTAACGAAGACAACGGATTCATCCCCGAACCGCCGACTGAAAAGGCCGATCTGATCTACCTCTGCAGCCCCAATAATCCGACCGGTGCGGTGGCTACGCATGAGCAGCTCAAACGCTTTGTCGATTACGCCCGTGAGCGCAAAGCGGTGATTATTTACGACGCATCCTATTCGGAGTATATCGAAGACGAGACGCTGCCAAAAACCATTTACGAGGTAGATGGTGCCGAGCAGTGTGCAATCGAAATCAACAGTCTGTCCAAATTTGCCGGGTTTACCGGAGTGCGCTTGGGATGGTCGATCGTACCTTCGGCCCTTACCGTCGAAGACAGCCAGCCCGATGAGGTCCGCAGCATGTGGAACCGCCGGCAGAGCACCTTTTTCAACGGTGCCTCCAACATCGTGCAGGAGGGGGCCCTGTCAGTGTTCACCGAGCTGGGGCTCAAAGAGAGCCGGGATCTGGTCGAATACTACATGGGCAACGCCCGCATCATCCGCAGCGGAATGCAGTCCCTGGGACTGAGCGCCTTCGGCGGTGACAACGCCCCCTACATCTGGCTGAAAACCCCCAACGGCATGAGCTCATGGGAGTTCTTCGACAAGCTCCTGCAGGAAACCGGGGTAATCGGTACACCCGGTGTGGGCTTCGGCCCCGGCGGCGAAGGCTACTTCCGTCTGAGCGCCTTCGGCCACCGCGAAGATATCGAAGCGGCGCTTGCAACTATCAAAGAAAATCTTAAACTTTAATCTAAACTGTAAGGAGCATAAGCCATGAGTGATAAAACCCTTCCTTTTACAAAGGAAAAGCTGGAAGAGATAGCAGCTGAAATTCCCACCCCCTTTCACCTGTATGACGAGAAGGCGATTCGGGATAAAGCCCGCTATATGAAAAACGCCTTCGATTGGGTTCCGGGAGGCTTCAAGAACTATTTTGCCGTAAAAGCCTGTCCCAACCCCTCGATTATTCAGGTCCTCAAAGAAGAGGGCTTCGGCACCGACTGCAGTTCGCGGCCAGAACTCGAAATGTCGGATAAGGTCGGCATCTGCGGTGAGGATATCATGTTCAGTTCGAACGACACCCCCGCCGAAGAGTACCGCCGGGCAAAAGAGCTCTGCGCCATGATCAATTTGGATGACATCACCCACATAGATTTTCTGGAACGCCATGTCGGAATACCTGAAGCCATTTGCTTTCGTTACAATCCCGGCGACCGGCGTACCGGCAACGCTATTATCGGTGAGCCGACCGAAGCCAAATACGGCCTCACCCATGATCAGATATTCGACGCCTACCGCATCGTGAAAGAAAAAGGGGTAAAGCGCTTTGCCCTGCATACCATGGTAGCCTCCAACGAGCTGAATCCCGATTATTTCATAGAGACGGCCCGCATGCTCTTCCAACTGGCCGCCGACCTGCAGAAAGAAGTGGGAGTGCGAATCGAGATGATCAACCTCGGCGGCGGTGTCGGTATCCCGTACAGGCCGGAAGACGAGCCGGTGGATCTGGAATATGTGTCGCACGGGATTCAAAAACTGTATGATGAGATTATCAAGCCGGCTGGACTCGATCCGATGCGCATCGTAATGGAGTGCGGTCGAGTAATTACCGGCCCACACGGCTACTTAGTCAGCCGCGTACGGCATGTAACCAAAAAATATAAGAACTATGTAGGCTTGGATTCATCTATGGCAAACCTCATGCGCCCGGCTATATACGGCGCGTATCATCACATCTCGGTCCCCGGAAAAGAGGATCAGCCGCATGATCACGTATATGATGTAACCGGTTCGCTATGTGAAAACAACGACAAATTTGCAATCGACCGCTCACTGCCTGAGATCGAAGAGGGAGATCTGGTGGTACTGCACGAAGCCGGAGCACACGGATACGCTATGGGATTTAACTACAACGGAAAATTGAGATCGGCGGAAGTACTGCTGCATCACGACGGCACATTCCGTATGATTCGCCGCGCTGAGACTATCGACGATTATTTTGCTACCCTCCGTTTTCCGGGGGCGGCAATCGACGTGTGAATAGACGCCTGAATACACGGCCGCCGTTCAACATCCACCCGAATGGGATGCCGAGCGGCGGCCTTTTTTTATGCAAACGGATCGTCGCAGGCCGGCATGATAAGCCAGGCAATCAGATAGAGCAGCAGGCCGGAACCGACCGCGAAAAAAAGTATCAGGGTAATAATTCTGACCAGGGTTGCATCAAGGCCAAAATATTCGGCAATACCCCCACATACCCCGCCAATCTTACGGTTGCTTCGCGAAAGACACAGTTTTCTGGATGCCATTTTCCAATCCTCCGATTTATTTTATCTTTTTCTATTTCATAACACATTCTGCCAAATCTTTCCATTCCTGTTTTTTTAGGGTAGAGTAAAATAGCTATGCAAAGAAAATCGACCGTCGAAAGCCTGCCGCGGCTGGACAGCGCACCTGCAGTACGAGAAAGACTCCTGAACTTCTGCCGACTGAAATCGGGGCAGGTATGGGAAGACCCGAAGGGCCGCCACCGGGTGGGAGTACTGGATGCTACTGAACAGGCAGCGGTACGGCATCTGTTTGATGGACATACCGCCGATCTGATGCTGAATGATCCGCCCTACAACTTCGCAGTCGGCGGCAAACGAACCGCAGCTCTTTCAGCTCAGGGGCTGGATGAGTACATGCGCTTTTCCCGGGCTTGGGTGGAAAACGCAATCGAGGTACTCAGCCCGGCGGCGCACTTCTACATCTGGCTCGGAGCGGATCAGAAAGACGGCTTTCAACCGCTGCCCGACTTTATGCTGATGATGCGGGGGTTCTCCACGCTGCGATCACGCAGTTTTATTACCCTGCGGAATCAGCGCGGTTACGGCACGCAAAAGAACTGGATGGCGGTTCGCCAAGAGCTGCTCTACTACATCAAAACCAGCCCCGCTGCAGCCCCGGCCTTTGAGGTCAGCTATACCGATATTCCCAAGGTGTTGAAGGGGTACTATAAAACCGTGCAGGGGGTTCGGACGGAAAACATCCAGCGCAGTCGTTCGCAGACCATCCGCCCCGGCAATGTATGGCTCGATATTCAACAGGTTTTTTACCGAATGGAGGAAAATGTGCCCGGGGCATTCGCGCAGAAACCACTAAAAGCAATTGAGCGCATCTTGTCTTCGGCACCGGAGGCACGGATCGTCGGCGATCTGTTTTGTCACAGTGGAACCAGCCTGATCGCCGCTGAGCGGCTCGGGCGGCGCTGTTTCACTGCCGATATTGATCCCCTGTTTGCCGAACTGGCTATCCGCAGACTCGAGCACTACCGCAGCTGTGGCAAGACCGGCTGGCAGTGGCGTAATCCCTTTCCGGAAATCGAGCCCTGACCCAGGCTGCCGGCCACGACGCACTCCAGCAGCTAAGCAATCAGCGACGCCGTTTTTTTAGCGGCTTGATGTCAATGCCCCCGAACAGGGCAAATGCACTAATATGGATCGTAGGTGCTCCCGGTATCTGCCGGTCGCCGTACTTATTGTCGATACCTCCGAAAATTGGCACACCGCTGATCTCGAGATTCACTCCTTCGGGCACTACGATATCCACTCCGCCGAATACGCACATCGCATCGATGTAGGTATCTCCCGGAGGTAAAAAGGCTTCGGAAAAATCTAAGTCGACCCCGCCAAACGCCGCCAAAATTTTGATATTGCGCGCCGGATACCACACCCCCTTGCGATCGGACCCGCTGAATATAGCCACGATGTCCTGCTGTTTCCGGACCTCGCCCATATTGACTGCTGCATAGCCTCTGCTGCTGTCGGCAGCAGAGCGTGAACTGTCACTAATTGTAGGCAGATCTTGTATTACTTCTAAGAGAGCCAGTTTTTCTTCGACGGCGGAGGCCCGTTCGATACGCCGCTCGAACTCTTCCACTGATAAATTATCATGTGCGTAGTGCAATTTGAGCTGCTCGATAACCTGTTCTCGCAGCCGCTCTAAAGGAATTTGCTGAAAATACTGTATGTCCCCCACTCTCACCTCCTGTGTGTAGAGTACGTGAGTTTCGCCCCAGTGGTCAAGAAAGAAAAGTAACTCTATAATAGTGTCCATGAAGCCAGAGATCCTCGGTATCGGGAACCCGATATTTGATGTATGTGTGCATGTAGATGAGGAGATATTACAGAGCCTGCACCCGTTTATTCCCAACGCGGAATGGGAAGGCGTGTATCATATCGACGATTCGGTTTTCGAACAGATGCTGCTCAGTCTCAATACAAAACCCACGGATGTGGTGCCGGGTGGCGGAGCCCTGAATACAATCCGAGTGCTTTCGCAGCTCGGACACTCGACCGCTTTCGCAGGCGCTTTGGGCGCTGTGCCGACCCGCTTCACCGACTCGACCGGTTCTCACGCTGGTTCTGCCGGTACTGCCGTTTCGGGAATGGATTTTCGCCGCGAACTTCGAGGGCACGGAATACAGGATTATACCGTTGAGTATCCTAACCGGCCATGCGGAAGAAGTCTCTGTTTGAAGAACGGAAGCAGAGAGATACTTATTTTCAACCCAGCCGCAGCCGTACTCCTGCGGGATGCCGAAGAGCTGCCCATACCGATCGAAAACATCAATGCGGAGATTGTTTATATCGAGGGATTTCTACTATCCCGGCATACGCTGATGGAAGCCTTCCTGGCCCTCTGCAGGAACGGTTCCTCCCGTTTAGCCGTCGATTTAGGGGCCGCCCCAATTGCAGCTGCACAGAAGGATTTTCTCTTTAAAGAAGTTCTTCCGCTCACCTCATTTCTGTTCGGAACCGAGGAGGAATATGCTGCACTGGACCGCTCTTTGGAAGATTTAAGCACCGCCGCGGCCAGCCGAATCTGTCTGATCGTGAAGAAAGGTGCCGCCGGATCACGTGTGGTGTGTGCTGAACAGAGCTACGAGACAGCTGCATATCCTGTAGAAGAAGTGAACAGCTCAGGGGCCGGAGATGCCTATGCGGCATTTTTCTTATCCCACATGCTGCGAGGGTATCAGCCCGCGGCTGCAGCCCGGGTTGCTTCCTACGGAAGTTCCCTGTTTCTGTCCGGATTCGGCGGTGCCTTGGCCACAGCTGAGGTCAAATCCGTACCTGAAGAAATTCATACTCGCGGGTAAAGCTGCTTAGGCAGTTTTTTGCTCCTGCGGTTTTCTGAAATCATCGATTACCGTGTATGAGCGGACTATTCTTACCAGGCTTTCCAAATCCTGATAGGCTTGCTGAAGCCGTTGAATAATGTCTCGGTTTCGATCGGCTCCGATGACCCGTATGTTCGTAATGAACTTCGGCTTGGTCGAACGATGGTCTCCAATTACTGCGCCCAGTTTTCGATGAAGATTTTCGGCAGTTTTACCTGCATGCTGCAGAATTTTTGCCGCATCTCGATTCACATCTTCGACGAATTTTTCAATAATCAGAAAATTCTGAATAGAGCTTCCGTTAAGGCGCGCCATCTCGATTACCTGTTCGACGGAAAACCCGTTTCGCTTCTGCAGTTGCGATTCGAACAAATCTATACGGTTGATTATATCGGCGAACTGTCTGATCGCCTCTCCGAAATCACGTTGAAATTCGCTGTCTTCGTAGAACCCGTCCTCGTGAACCCTGCGCAGCGAACCAAGCATTCCTTTCGTAAAGACCGCCTTATAATACGATTTTACGGCTTGGAGCGGCAGAGTGTATAGAAAGCCGCTGAGCCCGAGCTGGTGGAAGGGTTCTTCGTCTTCACGGGTATAGCCGTAAATTTCCTCCAAAGGGTGTCCCGCCAACAGTTCTACAACCGTAGACCGTATATTCGCCTCGGTAAGATCCCGTTTTACCCGCTCTCGATTGTTGGCAAAGCGTTTGGACAGGCGTGAATGCACCTCTTCTAAGTAATCGTGGCTGCAGCCGGCTGAATCCGGATAGAGTTCAGGGTCCTGGTGTATGAGCTGGAGGAGGGCCCGCAGAGTGCTCTCTGAGAGTTCATTCTCGAACAGCAGCTCTATGTAGTCGACACTTTCGCGAAGAGCAGAGATCTGCTCAGCATTTTCCTCATGATAATACATACACAAATCCGATAGTATATTACGGGTGTTGGGTGTCACCTTGAAATTGGCGACAATAAAATAAAAATCACGTAAATACTGATCTACCAAGGAGGAGGCTACATCGGAAAACTTCGGAACCTGCTGAGGATGATCCTTTACGAAGGCGGGGTCGAATACTTTGAAAAGTGAATCGAAATCGAACTCCATCAGCGCATACAAGAGCTCGAGCTGGAATAGGTCTTCGCTCAGCTTTCGGCTCTGGAGTTCGGAGATTTGTCGCGAGAACTCCGTCCATTCCCGTTCAACCGACTTCCAGGCGACGGTTTGATCGGAGGCATGTTTTATTCGATCCATCAGAACATCATACGAAAAGCTGTTAAGCTGTCGGCGTGTCTGCGGCTCGAGCTGATGCAGCACCAAATATTCAATCAGATCCGTCTCCTGCAGTAGTTCCTGTCGGCGGGCCGGCAACTGAAGAATCTTTCTAAGCGTTATTACCAGCTTATATAGAGCATATAATTTGGAGGCATAACTGGAAAAAACGCGTTTTCCCTGAATATCGGTATAAGCAAGCTTCAGATATCGAAGTTCACGCCAAATTTTACGCAACTCGTACTGTTTGACCCGGTCTTCGGCTTTGGGATACAGTACGTAGAGAAGAATTGTTTCAAAAAACTCTATTAACTTGTCCATAAGACTTATGCTGAAGGAACCTCATTAAAAGGGTGTGGAAGAAGATCTCTAAGGGTAAACCGGTTCACGATTTCCTTGCGATTGGCCGTATATATCGGGAAATCGAGCGGACAGAACTCTGCCAGAACCTGTAAACACAAAGCACAGGGTACGGAAGGCGGCTCGGCAGAGGTAACAACAACCAGGGCCCTGAAATTGCGAACTCCCTCCGAATTCGCAGCCATTACAGCGCCCCGTTCAGCACAGATAGTAGCACCGTAGCTTGCGTTTTCGACGTTGCAGCCGGGGAAGACAGTGCCATCTTCAGCTATCAGAGCAGCTCCCACCTGAAAGCCTGAGTAGGGGGAATAGGCGTGTACCTGCGCCTGAACCGCCCGTGTGTGTGCATTTTTCAGCTCTTCATCTAGTTTTTCCAAGCACGCCCCCATGGTTATCAAATTGTGGTAAGATAGTATAGAATAGTATAACAGATTTACTATTACAGCGTGAAGTTCTTTCAAGATTAAAAATTTGGAGGCAGACAATGGAAACAGTAGGATGGATTGGCACCGGAGTAATGGGCGGCAGCATGTGTGGTCACCTGGTCAAGGCCGGGTATAATGTGAATGTATATAATCGCACCCAGACCAAAGCACAGACACTTATTGATGCCGGTGCTCAATGGTGCGGAAGCCCGGCCGAAGTTGCAGCCAACAGCGATGTGGTCTTTACTATCGTTGGCTACCCTCAGGATGTAGAAGAGGTAATGCTGGGCGAAAACGGTGTGATTGCACATGCAAGAAAAGGCACCTACGTAGTGGATATGACTACTTCAACTCCTGCGCTGGCCGAACATATACATACTGCCGCCGTGAAGCGGGGAATCCATACTCTCGATGCACCTGTCTCGGGCGGGGATGTAGGGGCCCGTAACGGCACTCTGGCAATTATGGTGGGGGGTGAACGAGCCACCTTTGACATAGTTCAGCCGTATTTTAAGCTGATGGGAGAAAATATCGCCTATATGGGCGGCCCCGGAAAGGGACAGCATACGAAAATGTGCAATCAAATTCTGATTGCCAGCACTATGATCGGAGTAGTGGAATCTCTGCTGTACGCCTACAAAGCCGGTATGGATCTGCATGATGTAATCGCCGTAATCGGAAAAGGCGCGGCCTCATCCTGGTCAATCAACAATCTCGGAACCCGTATCGCCGACGGGAACTATGATCCGGGATTCTTTATAAAGCATTTTGTCAAGGATATGCGGATTGCACTGGATGAAGCCCGGCGAATGGGAGTTGCACTGCCGGGGCTCGCTCTGGCTCAGCAGTTCTACACCAGTGCGATGGCTTTAGGACTGGAAAACCTGGGTACACAGGGGCTATATAAGGTCTTCGAACAACTCAACGGCCTTGATAGGGGATAGATAACCACTCTCAGAAAAAGCCGGCACCCATCTGGTCTGCCGGCCTTTTTTTACCTCCGCTTCAACAAAGATCCATCCCCAGACGGATCATTCGCATCGCTCGCTCCGCAGAATCAATCAGCAGTTCACTGCTTCTGTCCATAGCCTCCTTGAGACTCATGGCCCGGTTCACACTGCTCATCACAGCGTCAATACCTACTTCGTACACCGCTTCAACTCCATCTCCGATGTCACCGGCGATAACCAGTACCGGCACACCTTTTTGCTTAGCCCGATAGGCAACTCCCACCGGCAGCTTGCCATAAGCCGTCTGGCCGTCGATTTTGCCCTCTCCGGTAATCACCAGGTCTTTGTGCTCTAAGCGTTCGTCGAAATTGACCGCATCCAGCACGATATCGATTCCTTTTTCCAGGCTTGCTCCGCAGAACACCATCAGACCGTAGCCCAAACCGCCGGCGGCTCCGGCTCCGGGGGTTTCACCGGCATCTATATTGAACTGCTTCCGGACAACGTCGGATAGATTCTGCAGAGCCGCATCAAGGTCTTTTACATCCTGCGGGGCAGCGCCCTTCTGCGGCCCGTATACAGCACTGGCACCGCGTTCACCGGTCAGAGGATTGTTCACATCGCAGGCGACCCGGAACCGAGCCGCTCTCACCCGCGGGTCCACCTCAGAATCATCGATTTTCGCCAGCTGCTTCAATCCGGCTCCACCGGGCGGCAGTTCGCTGCCCTGCTCATCTAGAAATCTGTAGCCCAATGCGCAGGCCATGCCAGTTCCCCCGTCGTTGGTTGCACTCCCGCCAATTGCCAGAATGATCTCCTCGACACCCTGTTCCAAAGCATGCAGAATGAGCTCGCCGGTCCCGTAAGTGGACGCGCGGCGTACATCACGCCTCTCCTCGGGAACTAAATCGAGTCCAGAGGCAGCCGCCATTTCGATGACCGCAGTGCTCTCATCAACAATTCCATAAAAAGACTCTACCGGATCGCCAAGAGGACCCTGCACACTCAAATGCACCATTTCACCTTCATTGGCCTGTACAAGGGCTTCTACCGTGCCTTCCCCACCGTCGGCAATGGGAACTTTCTCAATTTCCGCATCCGGAAATACCCGGTAGATGCCCTCTTCGATGGCCTCGGCAACCTTCAGGCTGCTGTTGCTGCCTTTGAATGAGTCAGGAGCTATTAGAATTTTCATGCGTATCTCCCCGATAGATTTTAGATATTGTCTCCATTACCGTTGGGAGTGTCAAGTCGATTTTAGCAAGCTCGCGGGTTCAGCTTGCCGGCAGTCCTTTTTCCCACTACAATGTCATTAATCAACCAAGGGAGTTTTGCCATGTTATACAACTATAAACAACACAAACCGGATGTAAATAAAGCCGTTTTTATTGCTCAAAGTGCAGAGATTGGCGGTGAAGTCTATTTAGAAGAGAAGAGTTCGATCTGGTTTCACGTATCGATCCGTGGAGATCTTGCCCCGGTGTATATCGGCAGGGGCAGTAATGTACAGGACAACTCGACAGTGCATGTGGCCGAT
Source organism: uncultured Sediminispirochaeta sp. (assembly GCA_964603735.1). Lineage (GTDB taxonomy): Bacteria > Spirochaetota > Spirochaetia > DSM-16054 > Sediminispirochaetaceae > DSBN01. The sequence goes on from CAZRWN010000009.1 coordinate 78,855, forward strand.
GATCTGCCGGTAAGAATTGGAGAAAACGTAACGGTCGGACATAATGCGGTTATTCACGCCTGCTCGATCGGCGACAACTGTTTGGTCGGAATGGGTGCAATCGTACTCGACGGAGCTGAAATCGGCGAGGAGTCTATAATCGGGGCCGGAGCCTTGGTCACTCAGAACAAAAAGTTTCCTCCCCGCTCACTGCTGATCGGATCACCGGCCAAGCTGGCTCGGGAGCTCACCGAAGAGGAAATTGCCGCCATAAAACGGAATGCAGCGGAGTACATCGAACTGGCAGAAGGGTACAGTTCGAGCGGTAGTTACTAGACCCCGCCCGGCAGGCGGGGCGGCGGTTGACTAATCTCAGCCCATCTGCTTTTCGCGGAATTTACGCACAAAGTAGGTGTGACCTTGATATTCGGTAGAGATGATGCGTCCCTCCTGAATGAGCTGCTCAACCACCCTATAGTCGGCTTGATCCTTGTCGAGCAGCTGCAGGACAGCCTCCCTGCGCATGGGATGAACCGCGCTGATACTGAGTATGTCCTGATAGGCATCGCCCGAAAAACCGAACTCGTTGCCTTCATAGCCGATGAGATGCTCGACATGCGCCACTCGGGCTGCAAAGTTGCTGTAAGCCTTGGCCAATGCTACTTCGTCGGCCGGAACGGCCTGTTTTTCAGCCGGCGGACGGGTGGGAATAGAGATATATGAAATCTGGGGTTCAATACGTTCGAGGAACTCTCCGATTGCCTCTATCTCCTCATTACTGTCGTTGTAGTCCGCAATCAACATAGTTTCCGTGGTCAGCTTCCCAGCAAAATCCTCCGAAAACCGTACAATACCCTCCAACATGCTGGAAAAATCGATGTTCTTATGCGGCCGGTCCAGCCTTCTCCAGGTTGCCTCACGAACACTGTCGATTTTCAATGAAATCCAGTCGAGCATCATCAGCTCTGTGCGCAGTTTCGGCTGGTCCATTAGAGAGCTGTTGCTGATGAGAGCCACCGGAATTCCGAACTTTTTCACCTCGGCAATCGCTTCTCCCAGGTTTACATCAAGAGTTGGTTCGCCGTCGGGGACGAAAGTAAGATAATCTACGGAAGCACCGCTGCGCCGCACTTCATCCAGCTTAGCTGTAACATCCCGTAGGATCTGCTGCGGGTCGTAGAATTTGCTGCGATTACACTGCATATTCAACGCTCTGCCGAGCTGACAATATACGCAGGAGTATGAGCACACTTTTGGAGGAATATTATTTATTCCGATACTTCTTCCCAGTCTGCGGGAAGGAACAGGTCCGAATACAGTTTCCATGCAGTCAGTATATCATACTCGCTGTTTTTGTCTATTATTTCTAATAAGTCTTTAAATTGTAGTTATTTAGTCAGAATTCCCTCGGCCGCTCGAATTCCGCTGGCCCAAGCGGCCGTTATCCCGCGGCTGGTGCCGGCCCCGTCTCCGGCAAAGTATACATCTTCAACCACTTGAAAATGGCGGTCAAGAAACTGCGGCTTATTGGCATACAGCTTTATTTCGGGATAGTACATAATCGTACTCGGGTGCAGCACCCCGGGAACAATGGTGTCGAGCTGCTTCATCGATTTCCAGATGCTGCGCAGAATCTTGGAGGGCATAGCCAGACTAATATCTCCTGGACAAGTAGTCTTGAGAGTCGGCTCGTAGTCGTAGAGATCGTCGTTGAAGGTACCCGACTTTGATCGCTTTCCGAGTCGGAAATCGCCTACCCGCTGCATCAGCGGTCTTCCGCCGCCGAGCAGATCGGCCTGCATGCCGAGTATTTCCGCGAACTGCTGGCCGCTGGCCAGCGGCGCGGTCAGCCGAACCGTTTTGAGCATGGCGAAATTAGCCAAGCCGTTTCCGCTGCCCTTCTTTTTGGAATAAGCGTGGCCGTTCACCGAGTGGTACACCTCTTTGTGCTGGGTTTCGTATCTTTCCCGTACCACGTAGGCGTTTCCGCTGTTGGTGCAGAAGGTACGCACCTTTCCGGGAAACATAAACTTGGGATCATAGTAATCGGTAACAATAGGATACCGCTCTACCCGGGTTTCCACCCGAATGCCTATATCGACAATGTGGTCAACGTAAGAGACCTCGAGACTGTCCATTACATTCTGCAGAAAGCGGAAGCCTTTTCTGCCGGGGGCGATGATCAGTGATTTGTAGCCTATGCTGCGAATGTCGGTGTGGATAACATGTTCGGCGGCCGAGAGACTGCACATCTCCTCTTTCAAGGCAAACTTTACGCCCTTCTCTTCCAATCGGGCCGTCAACTCTTTAATTAGTTCCAGACCGCCGTCGGTGCCCAGATGGGTCTGCTGAACGTTCAACAGTTCCACCCCTAGCCTTTCGGCCCGTTTCTGATACTTGAGTAAATTTTTCTTTGGAAGAATGTTCGGTTTTAGTTCGGATTTGACCAGTTCGAGGTAGTGTTCCGCTTCCTCCCGCTCCCAATTATCAAGAGGGAATCCGATCGGATAGGTAAAATTCATTTTACAGTCATTACGCAATCCGCCGGTTGAGTAACTCTCCCGGTCGATAATCAATACTGAGAGGCCGGGGCGGGCATCAATCAGTGAAAAAGCGGCCCCTAATCCTGCCGGGCCGCTTCCAACTATCACTACATCGAAAATATCCATCAGGCTTCCTGACTTTTGATATAGTCGTTCAGAATCTGATAACAGTTGTTTTGCTGAAGCTTAATAACCTCCATCTCGCGCTTGGCATTATCAGGAGAATCGGATGCGTGCGCGGTGTTCACCATCACATCGCGACCGAACTCTCGCCGTACAGTTCCTCCGGGGGCTTTCATGGGATCAGTCGGTCCCAACACCTCGCGAATCCTCTGCACAGCGTTCTCACCCTCATAAATAAGAGCCATGCACTTTACATTGCCGGGCTCGTTCAGCTCGTCTACCGGAACCTCGTCGGGCTTGTGTCCCGACATAAACTCGACAATCTGGGAAAACTGATCCTCGGCATATTCCACCCCAAAGGATTCTGTAAGAAAGCGAATGGTCTGTTCGCTCAGCTTCAGTCCGAACTCGTTCTCCAGCAATTCGGCTGCCTTTTGACCGAACACCGGAGCGAGCTTATCACGCAGTACGTTTTTCACCGGACCGTAAAACTCCAGTGCTTCGCCGACTGACATCCTATGCACCTTCACACCAATAATCCGGAGACCGGTTCTACTGAACATATCGATAATGGTTCCGGGTTTCGAACTGGCGTACTTCCAGTTATCCGGTTTGATGATAACCAAAGTGCGTTCGATTATTTTAGGATCGTTATACTTCATGTTCTGAATGATAGTAGGTTCATTCTTAATGAAATCGGCAAACAGTTTCATGTTGCGCAGTGCAATTTCCTGACTTCTAGGCGTCAACACCGCCGGTTCGAAATAGCGAACCTTTTTCGGATCTTCAGGATCCATAATCAGGTCGGCGTAGGTATCACGGATTGTCTCACCGGTAAGTGACTCGACTCCGCGATTTTCCGGATAAATCGCTCCGGCTATGTCGGAGAGTTTGCGGGTTGCGTTCTCTCCCCGGAACAACATCATCAGAACCCGGTGTCGACGGGTCGAAGGGGCAAAGTTTTGCAGCACATAGTCGCTCAACAGCTCACCGGTGATCTTGCGGGTGAAAGTGCCGCTGGTGCGGATCAGTTCGGCATACTGTTCGGCGAACTCCTGCGTAGGAGCGAACATCTGCGCACCGACCAGCTCTAAATCGAGCCGTGAGAGAAGCCGGGAAATAACTCCACCGGTTCTACTTTTTGCAATTGTATAGGGGGTTACCAAAATGTAAGATAACTCTTCGCTCATCTTTTCCTCGCTTTAATAATATCTCTATATATTCAGACACTACTATACCATTTGACGCCACTTTCAGAAAGTAAAACTCCGGATTTCATTTATATGATCCCGAGTTTTTTACCCTCCTCCTCCGCTACCTCCAAAAAGAAATCCAGCTCTTCATCCCTGTGAATTGCCATGTACGAGGTCCGAATCAAGGCCCGGTTGGGAGGTACCGCCGGACTGATGACGGGGTTCACATAGATTCCCCGTTCGAACAGGACCTTCCAGAATGCGAAGGTTTTATTATTGTCGCCTATAATCAACGGCACAATGGGAGTCTCGGCTGATCCGACATCGAAACCGATCGACCGGAACCCTTCGATCATTTTTACTGCAATCTCCTGGAGTCTGTGAATCCGTTCTGGTTCACTTTTCATGATTTCGAGCGCTTTCATCGCCGCAGCGATATTGGCCGGGGGCATTGAAGCGCTGAAAATGAGCGGTCTGGAGAAGTGCTTGATATAATCTACCAGGGAGGGATCACCGGCCACAAACCCGCCAATCGATCCAAAAGATTTGGAGAAGGTGCACATGATCAGATCGGCCAGGTCGGAATCTCCATAATGCTCGCAGGTTCCGCGGCCGTTCTTTCCCACAACCCCGATGGCGTGGGCCTCATCGAGATACACGCCGGCATTGTATTTGTCCGACAGACGCTTCATTTCCGGAAGCAGAGCAATATCCCCCTCCATCGAAAAAACCCCGTCGGTTATAATCAGCTTGGGTTCTTCTAGCGGAATCTTACTGAGTAGTGTTTCCAAGTCCTCCATATTGTTGTGTTTATAGCGGTGCAGATTTATCTGTTTGTGAATACCGGTGGTGAGAAAGATACCGTCCATTATCGATGCATGGTTGAGCTTATCGCTGATCACATGCTCCCCCCGCCCCACTAAGGCCGAGATTGCTCCCAGGTTGGTTTGATACCCGGTTGTAAAACAGACCGCCGACTTTTTACCAACGAAATCGGCCAGCTGTTCTTCGAACTGCTCGTGCATATCCAGTGTACCGTTCATAAAACGGGACCCCGAACAGCTTGTCCCGTAGCGCTCGACTACATTCTCTGCCGCTTCTTTCAGCCGCGGGTCGTTGGCTAGACCGAGATAGTTGTTGGACCCGGCCATTAGCATTTCACGGCCTTCGATATACACCTTCGTACCCTGACTTCGCTCGATCGGTTTGAAAAAAGGATAAATGCCCGCGGTGCGCGCCTCTTCGGCCTCCTTGAAATCGTAACATTTATTAAAGATCGTCTTATTCATCTCAGAAATCTGCTGCTCCTTGGACATACTCCATTACCCCTCGTTTGTTGAAGATCTTGTTGCAACTATATTTAGTATCTTAAAAATAAATCCGGGAAACAAACGCTTGATTAAGAAAATCAGTTTGCTCTGTATACCCGGAATAATGTAGAATTTGCGTTTTCTCACTCCGGCGATCATAGCTTCTGCTACATGTACAGGCTGCATTTTTCCGCCGTTCCCCGATATTGCCCGGGTTTCAGGCGGTTTAGTGAGGTTTTCCTGCTCAAGCTGCGGTGTGTCGGTATCCGGCGGGCACAGCACCGATACCCCGATTCCCCTCGGCGCCATTTCGTTGCGCAAAGCTTCACTGAGGCCGATTATCCCAAACTTGGTAGCGCTGTAGGCGGTGTAGCCAAAGGTGCCCACAAACCCGGACACCGACGAGACATTTACGATATACCCGCCCGCCTGCATCATCGGCACAACCGCTTTGAGGATATTCCATGTGCCTGTGAGATTGATTTGAACCGTTTTATCAAAGACATCGGAATCAATCCGTTCAAAATAGTTCGGATACGCCATGCCTGCGCAGTTTATCACTAAATCCGGCACATTGCCATTCTTACAGAGCGGGACGAGCGAATTTTCCACCATTTTTCGATCCGCTACATCAACTGCCGCAGTCATTATTCTGACCTTTCTCTTAGCAGCCACCGCAGCCGCATTCAACTGTTCCTCGGCAGCGGCAAGCTTTTTTGGATCTCTGGCCACCAGGACGACATCCAGCCCATATTCTACCATTTTTTTTGCAATCGCCAGGCCGATTCCGCTCGATCCACCGGTTATTAAAGCCTTTTGAAAAGGGAATTTGTACATACATGCCGCTCCTACTGAGAACGTAAGTAGACTATTGGCAATGCCACCCAGTGTCAATCCCTTCCCGATTCTCATTCTTCACTGTTCTTCCGAAAAAAATTGAAGCAGGTATGTTTTTTGGTACTCTTTATCTATATGAAGGTATCTCTATCTCACCAAAACAAGCCAGAAAACCAAGCGCGTGATGAAGATCCGCTTGCCTTAGCGGCGAGGGAACAGTTCGGGATCAAATATCTTTTTCCCTATCAGCGACTGGTAATTAGCAACATCCTCGAGGGGGCCGGGTACTTTGAACCCGGCATCCAGAATGACTCCGGAGAAACCGTCGATGCCTTTCATCGCCAGATCGCCATACTGCCGACCGGGGCCGGGAAAAGCCTCTGTTTCATGCTGCCAGGGGTACTGCTCGAGGGCATCACCATTATCCTGTTTCCCCTGCTTTCGCTGATGTCTGACCAAAAACGGCGGCTCGAAGAGCGGGAGATTCCCGCAGAGCTGCTGCGCGGCGGCCAGACTGCAGCCCAGCGGAAATCAGCGTGGCAGCGGCTGGAATCGGGAACCAGCCGTTTTCTCCTGTCCAATCCGGAGACGCTTACCGGTACTGATGCCATTCGCCGGCTGTCGCAACTGCGTATAGATCATGTAGTAATTGATGAGGCTCATACCCTGCCGATGTGGGGCAAAGAGTTTCGGCCGGCCCTGCTGCGCATCCCGGAACTCATCGAAGCCTGCAAGCCGAAAATGAGCAGCGCATTCACCGCGACCGCCTCGGATACGGTACTTGCGAACATTCAGAAAATTCTGTTTCCCGATGAAGCGGCGCATGTAATCCGGGCCAATCCGGACCGGCCTAATATCAGTTACCATGTAATTAAAAGCCTGTGTAAGCTCTACGATTTGCGCCGTCTGCTCGACCCGGATTATCGCTACTGCCTGCCGCGACCAGCCCTGGTGTTCTGCTCCACCCGCATACAGAGCCAACGCTGTGCAATGTATCTGCGGAATTACCTCTGCAGCGGAGACATCTTCTTCTACCACGCAGGACTGGAGCGTGAGGAGAAGCAGCGGGTACAGGACTGGTTTTTAAGTTCTAAAGCTGGAATTCTGTGCGCCACAAATGCCTTCGGAATGGGTGTCGATAAAAAAGATATCAGATCGGTAATCCATTTTAATCTAAGCCGGTCGATCGAGGCCTTTTTGCAGGAATCGGGACGCGGGGGGAGAGATACCGCGCCGGCGTATTCGGTGGTGCTGTATGATGCCCGTGATCGGACTGTCGCCGGCGAAAGGCTTTTAACGGCCCTGACCAAGACCGAAAAGTGCGTGCGCAACGGACTCATGGAGGCGATGGGAATGCAAGCCGTATTCTGCAACGGCTGCGATGTCTGCAATCGCAGTCGCCCGCCACAGCCGGCCGGAAGCATGGCTATCATCAATTTTTTCAGTGTGTATCCAGGCAGATACTCAGCCGCAGATGCAGCCGATATCCTCAGCGGCCGGCGCTGCCGTTCGGAGGCAGAGCAAGGATATCGTCATATGTTCGGCTTCGCCAGTATGCAGAGCTGGCGAAGGGCGGAGATAGTATCGGCAATAGAGTGTCTTTTAGAAGCTGGCCTACTAAAACAGCCCCGCGGTTTTCGCCGGCGGGGCTGTATACGTCCGGGTAAAAAAGCGTCTATGATTCGACACCTTTCGTGAAACCTTCCTGACTGAAATCGGAAGGGACACCAAGCGAGCGGGCACCAATCTCTTTGTCCAGCATGTACAGACCGTGACCTTGCTTATCACCGGATATCATAGCAAGTTTTGCCAGAATATCATGATCGTTCTTCTCTTCCTCAACCTGCTCTTCCACGTACCAGTTCAGGAAGTGGTGGGTTGCGTGATCTTTCTCTGCAATTGCAAGATCGACCAGCTCGTTGATGCTTTTAGTAACAAACTGCTCATGCTCCAGGGTTTTCTCGAACATATCCTGAATGCCGGAAAACTCGGCCGGCGGTTCCTGGATAGCCTGCAGCACGACCTTGCCACCCTGATCGTTCACGTATTCGTAGAGCTTCATGGCATGGAACATCTCTTCGTGGTATTGAACCATAAACCAGCGGGCAAATCCGTCGAGCCCCTTGTCGGTTGCATCGGCAGACATTGCCATGTAAAGATAGGCAGAATACATTTCCTTGTTGATCTGCTCATTCAGGGCAGATTCCATTTTCTTCGATATCATTTCATACTCCTTTTCCAGATTAAAATAAAAAAAGTTCCTATTGGAAATATAGTAATTCAAAGATACAGAAAGCAAGAAAATGCAGAGAAAAATAGTAAGGAAAGTTTCGGTTCTGGGGTTCTGGGGGTTCAGGAGAGCGGGGGGCTCGAGCCGGGCCGGGAGATCGATCCGTGGCTGATTCAGATCAGCTTTCAAATCATCTTACTGATAAAATCGCGGATACGGGGGTGATCGGGATGCTTAAAAATCTTCTCCGGACTGCCGTCCTCCAAAATCTTGCCTTGGTCCATGAAAATGACGCGGTCGGATATTTCGCGGGCAAAGGCCATCTCGTGGGTTACCACCAGCATAGTCATGTTGGCCTGCGCCAGATCGCGCAGCACCGCCAGAACCTCGCCGACCAGCTCCGGATCGAGGGCCGAAGTAGGCTCATCGCAGAGCAGTATGTCGGGTTCCATTCCAAGGGCACGGGCAATCGCAACCCGCTGCTTCTGTCCTCCGGAAATTTGAGAAGGATAGGCGTTGTGTTTATCGGCCAGACCTACCCGCTCGAGCAGTTTCTCGGCCCGGACAATTGCGCTCTTGCGGCTCTCTTTGTTCACTATTAGGGGAGCTTCGATTACATTTTCTAGCACGGTTTTATGCGGAAATAGATTGAAATGCTGAAAGACCATCCCCAGCTTTTTTTGGGCGGCTAATACCTTGCTTTTTTCTAAATGGGTACGATGACCTTCATTGTCAATTTCTACAACGGGCTGGCCCTCGATCTCGACACTTCCGATATTGACCGTCTCGAGTTGATTGATACAGCGCAGCAGCGTGCTCTTGCCCGACCCCGAGGGGCCGATAATCGAAACAACTTCTCCGGGGGTAACCTCCAGATCAACTCCGTCGACCGCCTTCACCTCTCCAAAGTACTTGTGAATATTCGCGAGCTTTACCATCGCCATTAGTCGTATACCTCCAGCTTTTTCTCCAATGTGCGGAACACATTTATCACCACACTCGTCAGCAATAAATAGAAGATTGCGGCAATTACGAAGGGGGTAATGGTAAAATCGCGGGTAAAAATCTCTTTGGCCGAACGCAGCAGTTCGCCCATTCCGATTACAACCACCAGAGCGGTATCCTTTACCAGAGTAATGGCCTCATTAGCCGAGGGCGGCAAAGTCCGTTTGAGGGCCTGCGGAAGTATAATCCGCCACATAGTCTGCCAGTAGCTCATATTAAGCGCACGGGCGGCTTCGTACTGCCCCTTGTCAATGGATTGAATACCCGAACGGAATATTTCCATCATGTAGGCGGCATAGTTTATGATAAAGGTGAGTGCGGCGGCTCCGAAGGGCGGCAGCGATATGCCGAATATAGTCAGCCCGTAATAGAAGAAGAAGAGTTGGAGCAGCAGCGGAGTACCCCTGAATATCCAGGCGTAAATTCCCAGAGCCTTATCGAGAAATTTAGGCCCGGAGGTGCGCCCGAGGGCGAACAGAATTGCCAACGGCACTGATCCGATTACCGTGACAAAATATATTTGCAGAGTAAGGCCACACCCCTTGAGGATGTGGCCTGTTATCGAGAGGATGTACTCCAATCGTAATTCCTTCCGGTTTAGTCTAGAACGATATCTTCGCCGAACCACTCTTCCGAGATTTCAGCGGCGGTGCCGTCAGCCCGCATTTCGTTTAGAATTTCATCCACTTTCCGTCGAAACGCATCATCTTCCTGGCGGAAACCGATTCCGTACTCCTCGCGGCCGAAGTCCTCGCTTATCACCTCATACACTCCGGGGCGCTTGGCGATGTAATAGCGGCCCATTATTTCGTCAACCACTACCGCATCTACACGACCGGCCTGGAGGTCGAGCAGAGCTACCACATTGTCAGCGTACTTTTTCAGCTGATCGAAGCTGTCCATTACTGCGGGTTCGCGCGAAATAGCGGTTTCGCTGCTGCTGCCCATCTGCACTCCGACCTTTTTACCAGCTAAATCTGTCTTGGTAGCAATATCCGAATCGGCCGCTACAATCACGACTTGCCGATTGGCCAGATATGGCTCTGAAAAATCTATCTTCTCCTGGCGGCTTTCGGTAATAGTCATGCCGTTCCAGATAAGATCGATGTCGCCCTTGTTCAGGCTGAGGATTACGCCGTCCCAGTCTACCGGGCGGAGTTTCAGCTCAACTCCCATCCGCTTGGCAACTTCCTTGGCCAGGTCAATATCGAATCCCACGATGTCTCCGGATTCTCCCCGGAATCCCATCGGGGGAAAACTGTCATCCAGACCGAGAACAAAACTACCCTGCTCTTGGATTCTTGCTAAGGTTGTTTGTCCGGATTCCTGTGAGCCGCCGGCCCATACGCCGATGCTCAGCAGAAGAAACGCAATACTGTATACTGCAACTCGAAAGCTTTTTCTCATAGTCATTGAGTCTTCCTTTCATAGAATGAATTAAGAGCAAGGTAAAAAAGGTCCGGTGCAGGGAATACCACACATTGACGAAGGAGGTATTACACCGGTATAAGGTGACCCGTTTCCCCACACCGGACGCATGTTGTGCTCTGCTGAAAAATTACCTTTTTAGGCGGAATTGGTCAATATCCATTACTCAAAGCCTGGAAAAATATACAACCCAGAGACCGGTTTTTGCATAATTATTTACAAGAAAAGGCATAGACAGCCGAATAATTTCCATTGCATACTGTTACCCATTATGGTGAAGCTGAGAGAAGTACGAAGCCGGCGAGACTTAAAAGAGTTTATAAAGTTTCCATATAGATTGTACAAAGACAACCCATACTGGGTACCCCCGCTCATATTCGATGAACTGAACACTCTGTCACCAAAAAAAAATCCCTCCTTTGAATATTGCCAGGCGCGCTACTGGCTGGCATATGAAGACGGCCAGATTCTCGGAAGAATAGCGGCAATCCGCAATAATAAGTTTATGGAGAAGTGGCAGCTGCGGTATTTGCGTTTCGGCTGGTTCGATACGGTAAACCGTCAGGATGTGGCGGCCGCCCTGTTGGGGGCGGTTGAACAGTGGGCCGCAGAACAGGGACTCGAAGCCGTCCACGGCCCGCTCGGATTCACCGATCTCGATAAAGAAGGGCTGCTGGTAGACGGTTTCGATGAGCGCGGCACCCTGCCCATGATCTACAACCATGCCTATTACCCGGCCCTGCTCGAACAGCTTGGATATAAAAAAGACGTAGATTGGCTGCAGTTCGAAATAAAAGTCCCGGAGCAGATCGGAGAAAAGTTCACCCGTATGCGCGACTTGGTGCTGCAGAGGAACAACCTAAACCTCCTGCATTTCAAGCGTACTAAGGATGTGCTGGCCTACGGTCAGGGGGTATTCGACACCCTGAATGCCGCCTACACCGATCTCTACGGGGTAGTGGAGCTCAGTCAAAAGCAGATTAACAGCTACATAAAACAGTACCTCGGTTTCGTGAACCCCGATTTTATAAAAGTGCTGACCGATGAGCTGGACAAGGTAGTCGGTTTTGCAATTGCCATGCCGCGCCTTACGGAAGCCCTGCAAAAATCAGGCGGGCGTCTGTTTCCCTTCGGTTTTTATCACCTACTGAAAGCATTGAAGAAGCCGAGTGAATTGGTGTTTTATCTGATCGGGATTCGCCCGGATTATCAGAACCGGGGCATCAATGCCATCCTGCTGACCGAACTGTACCGTGAATGCATGGAATACGGAATTTCGCATGTACAAACCTGCGGCGAGCTGGAAGACAATTCGAATATCATCACCCTGATGAAAAACTTTGAAACCCGTATAAACAAACGACGTCGCTGCTATATCCGCCGGCTTTAATGCAAAACAGGCCTTCGCAAACTGCGAAGACCTGTGCCTCCTTTTGTGGTGAACCCCTCGCCTATTTATCTTCGCGCATATACGAAGTTCCCAGGGCAGCGGGAGGCCCAACCTTGCGGTTGTGGGATTCCCACACAGTTACCAGCACTAACACCAGTACGGTAGCGATGTAGGGGGCCATATTCAGATAGGCCGAGGGAATGTCGGTCCCTGAGGCCTGCAATCTGAACTGCACCGCATTGATCCCACCGAAGAGAATCGCTCCAAGGATTGCCCTCGACGGATTCCACATGGAAAAGATTACCAGAGCTATAACAATCCAGCCTCGGCCACCGGTAATGTTTTCCGTCCAGCCGGGAGTGTACGCCAATGAAAGGTGCGCGCCTCCCAGACCTACCAGCATACCACCAAATATTGTATAAAGATAGCGAATTTTTGTCACGTTCAGGCCCATCGCATCGGCGGTCTGCGGATTCTCTCCGACAGAACGCAGATTGAGCCCGTACTTGGTTTTGTACATGAAGTACCAGGCCACCGGGATAAGCAGATACACAATATAGGTAAGGGGGTCCTGATTAAACACCGCCCCGATTATCGGAAGCTCGCCAAGCCCTTCTACCTGCAGGCGGGTGAACTTGACCGCACTCATTCCACTCAGATTATAGCCGTTGCTCTCCGGACCGAGACGCTGTCCGATGAAACTGGCAAAGCCGGTACCGAAGAGCGTTATACTCAAACCACTGACAACCTGGTTGGCGTGCATGGTTATCGAGAGAAAGGCATGGATCAAGGCCAACAGCATCCCCACCAGCATGGCCAACAGAATCGACAGCAGCAGGTTGCCGGTATGATATGCTGTGGCGAAGGCGGTAACAGCGCCCATCAGCATCATTCCCTCCAGGCCGAGGTTCAAAATACCGGAACGCTCGGTGTAGATTTCACCTATGGTGGCATACACCAGAGAGGTTCCCGCGCTCAGAGTAATTGCAATAATGGAAGTAATCAGTGGTATCATGCCGAGGCCCCCTCTTCATTCTGTACTACCCGGCTGTTTTGAGGATTGATGCGCTTAATACGGTATTCGGTGAACAGAGATCCGGCCAGCATTGGAAACAGAATCATTCCCTGCAGCACCAGCCCCATCGCAGCCGGCAAACCCATCATCATCTGTACCTGATCTCCGCCGACCAGCAAACCTGCCATTAAAACCGCAACAAATAGACCGGCAATTGGGTTGAGCTGACTGAGCCAGGCCACAATGATTGCCGTATAGCCGTAGCCCATTGATATCCCCTGCTGCAGACGGTGCGAAATTGCGGTTACTTCGCATACTCCAGCCAATCCGGCCAGCGCCCCTGAAATGAGCAGGGCTACCACAATGTTCCGTTTTACATTGACACCCAGACAACGAGCCGCTTTCTGGTTCTTACCGATCATATTCAGCTCAAACCCCCATTTAGTGCGGTTCATAGCTACCCACAGCAATAGACCGATGCCGATTGCAATAAACAACCCGACGTGCGCCCGCCCGGCGAAACGCGGCAGCCAGGCCGCTTCGGGAAACTGCTTAGTGCCAGGAAAGCCGTAGCCCCCCGGATCGCGCCAGGGGCCGTAATACAGCCCCTCGGCAAACAGAATGGCTACATAGTTGAGCATCAGAGTAACCAGCGTCTCATCTACGTTCAACTGAGTTTTCAGCAGCGCGGGGATTCCGGCCCAGGCGGCACCGGCGGCCATTCCAAGCAGCATAACCATAGGCAATAAAAGCCACGACGGAAGCCAGGGTGACCAGAACAGGGCCACCCATGTAGCGATAACCCCGCCGAAGGTCAACTGTCCTTCGGCTCCGATATTCCAAAAACGAAGTTTGAAGGCGATTGTCACTCCGAGTCCGGTAAACATAAGCGGGATCGCTTTGACCAGCGTTTCGGTGAAATTGCTCCAGCTGCCGAACGCCCCCGCGAACATGGCCGCGAAAGTCCTGAACGGGTTCGCACCAAAAATCATTAGAAGAATTCCGGTGAGAAACAGGGATACCAGGAAGGAGAATATCGGCACCAGTATAATCGCCTGGCGGGATATTGATTTACGCTTTTCAAACACCAGTTGCATGATCACTCCTGTAGTACTCTTGCTCGGCCTTACTCTTAGTAACGCCGGCCATCATCAATCCGATCATCTCGACATCCGCTTCAGCCGAATCGACCTCGCCCATGATCTGGCCTTCGAACATAACCGCTATTTTGTCGGCTACCGATAATAGTTCGTCGAGATCCTCCGAAACCAGTAATACGCCGTTTCCGCAGTCCCGCTGCTTGACTATCTCTTTGCGCACCGCCTCGGTTGCACCGACATCCAGACCACGGGAGGGATATGCGGCAATCAAAACTCCACCGCAGGAATTGATTTCACGGGCCAGAATAGTTTTTTGTATATTGCCTCCTGAGAGGAATTTTACATGTGTAGCCGGAGTGGGTGTTGAAATCTTGAAGGCATCGATCATCCGCCGGGCAAACTCGAGAATCCGGCGCGGATCAAGCAGCCCGCTATGGGTAATCGGCTTGCGGCGGTAGTCTTTCATTACCAGATTGCTGGCCACACTCATGTCTCCGACTACGCCCATTGCGATACGATCGGAAGGGATGTGGCTGACCCCGGCCCGGATAATTGAAAGGGGTGAGTGGTTGGTCATGTTCTGGCCCTCGATCTCGATGCTGCCTCCCAGCACTTTGTGCAGCCCGGTGATTACCTCGGTCAGCACGCGCTGTCCGTTTCCGGCCACCCCGGCAATACCGACAATCTCGCCCCTCCGCACCTGCAGATTTACGCCCCGCAGTGCCGGCAGTCCCTTTTCGTCATTGGCCTCGACGTCCTTCAGCTCGAGAATTACCTCTTTCGGTTCCGCCGGGCCTTTATCGATACGAAACAAAACCTCCCGTCCGACCATCAGCCGGGCCAGTTCCTGCGGACTGGTTTCAGCGGTCCGCTTGACCGTAACCAGCTTACCGTGCTGCAGAACCCGGACCCAGTCGGAGAATTCGATTACCTCTTCCATTTTATGAGTAATGAAAATGGCCGATTTTCCTTCATTCGTCATTTGCTGCAGAATTTTGTTGAGCTCGTCGGACTCCTGGGGAGTCAGTACTGCAGTCGGCTCATCGAGTATGAGGATTTCGGCACCGCGGTAAATTTGTTTTAGGATTTCGACCCGCTGCTGCTCCCCGACGCTGAGCTGCCAGATATAGGCATTGGGATCGACCTTCAGATTGTAATGCTTGGATATCTCGCGGATGCGGGCGCTGATACGCCGCATGTCGGGGATTGAAGAGATTTCCTTCAGTCCGAGAATAATATTTTCGGCCACCGTCATCGTATCTACCAGCATAAAATTCTGGTGCACCATTCCAATGCCGAGGTTCATCGCGTCGCGGGGAGAATCAATAAATACCTTCTCTCCGCCGATAAAAATTGCCCCTTCATCCGGCCGGTATAAACCGGCCAGAACGTTCATAAGCGAACTCTTGCCGGCACCGTTTTCTCCGAGCAGCGCCAGAACCTCTCCGGAAAATAGTTCGAGGTCGACATGATCATTGGCAACTACTCCGGGAAAACGCTTGGTTATACCTCGCATCTCCAAAATAGGCTTTTTTTCGGTTTCCATAAATGTGCTCTGTTAAATTGAAATCGGCCCGGCCGACCGGCCGGGCCGTGTGGTTTTTCGTGTAAAACTACTCTGCAGCGATTATTTGTCGCTGAGACTACCTGCTACACCTTCTACGAAAAAGTTCATATTGAGCATGTCGCCATCGCTCATCTTTTCGCCTTCAGGCACTACGACTTCGCCTTTCTGGTTCTTTACCGGTCCCCAGAACACGTCCCACTCGCCGTTTACGATTTTATCGCGTTCGGCTTTGACCAGGTCCTGAATATCTTGCGGAACTCTAGGGCTCATCGGAGAGAGACGCACGGTATCTTCTTTTAGACCGCCCCAGAACTGATGACTTTCCCATTCACCGTCCATAGCTTCCTGTACAGTGCGGGTGTAGTAAGGACCGAAATGCCATACCGGGCTGACCAGTACCGAGTCACCTACAAATTTGCGCATATCGGCATCGTAGCCGATACTAACTTTGCCGCGCTCTTCGGCAGCTTTCTGTGGTTCGGTGGTGTCCTGATGCTGTGCAATTACATCCGCGTCGCTGTCGAGCAGAGCAACTGCCGCTTCACGCTCTTTGACAGGATCGTACCAGGTGTTGGTCCATACAACTTTTACGGTTGCATCGGGATTCACTTCCTGCACACCGAGCGCAAATGCATTGATACCGCGGATTACTTCCGGAATCGGGAAGGCGGCTACGTAACCAATGGTATTGGATTCGGTAGCATCACCTGCAACCAGACCGGAGAGATAACGGGGCTGATACATCCTGCCAAAATAAGTGGACATGTTGTCGGCGGTTTTGTATCCCGAGCAGTGCTCGAAATATACATCCGGAAATTCCTGGGCTACCTCGTACATCGGATCCATGTAACCGAATGAGGTTGCAAAAATCATGTCGTAGCCGTTTTGCGCGTACTGGCGCATGATTCTGGCAGCGTCAGGGCCTTCGGGTACATTCTCGATATAGGTGGTCTCCACCTTATCACCGAGATTTTCTACCATTTCCTTGCGGCCAATGTCATGCATATAGGTCCAACCGAGGTCACCGGGAATACCGATATACACAAATGCGACTTTAAACGGCTCATCGCCGCCCTCGGTGCTCTCGGCGGCACCCTCTTGTTGTCCGCCTGCGAACAAAGAAAACGAAAGCATGAAAACGAGCAACACTGTTAGAGCTTTTTTCATCCTACCCACTCCTTTTTTTATTGAGTTTAACAGAGATTATTGTACAACGGAATTCACCGCTGTCAAATAACACTTTTCCAATTTTTGCCCTAAAGGTCTATACCAATTTTACAATTATTTTTAAAAAAGTTGCTCTAAAACAGGCTGAATCGGAGTATAGCGGCTCTCAGATTCGATAAGATCCCGCAAGGATTCGGGTATCTCTATATAGCGACCGATTAGAGGCTCGACTATGTGCTCGAATTTGGCCGGGTGAGCAGTGGCTACCACCAAGGTTGGCTCATCCGGATAAAAGTCTTCACGCACATACTCGGCAGTAGCGGTATGAGGACACAGGGTATAATGAAAGCTCGATTGTACGTAGCGAATAGTGTTTTTGATTTCCGCGTCGCTGACACTGTAGGCAAAGACATGGCGGCGAAGTTCGTCCATATCAGGGAACAGGTTCTGTAGACGCTCCCTATTGCTGGGGTCACCTACATCCATGGCCTTGGCCAGGGTCGGTATACTCGGCCGCGGCTCATATCTTCCCATTGCCAGAAAGTCAGGGATTGCACGATTGGCGTTCACTGCCAGTACGATCCGGTCTATGGGAGCTCCCATAGCAACGGCGTAATACGCCCCGACCGAGTTTCCGACATTACCAGATGGAATAATGACAATCGGCCTGCGGCCGGTGATATGCTGAAAGCGAACCGAGCCGTATATATAATAGACAATCTGCGGCAGCAGCCGGCCGATGTTTACACTGTTGCCCGATGTAAGCCGATACTTGCGTTTGAGATCCTCGGAAAAAAGCGCCGATTTAACCAGCTGCTGACAATCCTCGAACTCTCCATCTACTTCATAACTACGTATATTACCGTTCCAGCAGGTAAGCTGCTTGAACTGCCGGCCGGACACCTGTCCCTTTGGAAACAAGATCTTCACATTCAGCCCTTCCAGCCCGTAGAAGGCAGCGGCCATAGCTCCACCGGTATTACCGGTGGTGGCCACCACTACCGTCAGTTCATCGGAGGCTTCGTGCTGCAGCTCGGTAAGTGCGGCGGCTAAAAAGCGGGCCCCGAAATCCTTGAAGGCAGCGGTCGGACCGTGAAACAGTTCCAGCACCAGCCGATTCTCTTCCAGCGCATGCAGCGGAACCTCAAAGGAAAATGCGGAACGGCAGAGTTCGGGTAAGCGCGCTGCCAGACGATCGCCTTCGAAGAAAGGTCGCAGAATCAACTCGGCGGATTCCTGATAAGAGAGATGCGCGTCGAACACCTCCTCAGACAGCGAAGGTAATTCCTGCGGCACATACAGACCGCCGTCCGGAGCCGGTCCCTGCAGGATAGCATCCGCGGCGCTTACGTGTGGAGAACCTCCCCTGGTACTTACAAACTTCATACTATCCTTATTTTACACTATAAATTTGCTCCAAGATAGGCGGCCAGGCGCAGTAAATCGGCAAAAACCCCACCGGCGGTTACCTGTGGCCCGGCTCCGGGCCCCTGAACCACCAGCGGCTGACTGTTGTAACGGTCGGTGGTAAAAGCCACGATGTTGTCGCTGCCGGTAATACGGGCAAAGGGGTGGTCTTTTGCATATGGGCGCAGTTCCACCTTACAGCTACCGTCGGATTCGATAATCCCGGCGTACTTCAGTACGTTGTCCTCCTGCTCCGCAGCGGCATACAAACGGTTCATCTCTTCATCCATCATGGAGAGTTTTCCGAGAAACTCATCTACAGAGACCTCCTCCAACTCTTTGGGAACCAGACTGTAGACCGGTACCTGCTCCACTTCCACTTCCCAGCCTATTTCCCGGGCCAAGATGACTGTCTTGCGCACAATATCCATCCCGGACAAATCGTCCCGGGGGTCAGGCTCAGTGTAACCGAGTTCTTTTGCCTCCTGCACTAGACTGCTGAAGGGGGCTGTGCCGTCGAATTTCCAAAACAGGTACGCCAGGGTGCCCGAAAACACCCCCTCGATGCGGTGGATCTTGTCACCAGTCTGGATAAGATCGCGCAGGGTACCGATAATCGGCAGCCCCGCCCCGACGGTGGTTTCATATAAAAAGTGACATCGATGCTGTTTGGCCGTACTCATGATCTGCCGGTATTCCGGCAGCGGCGCGGTTCCGGCCTTCTTGTTAGGAGTAATAATGTGAATTCCACGGTTCAGCCAATCGGCATACTGTCTCGGCAGTTCCGCCGAAGTGGTGCAGTCTATGAGAACGGTATGCGGAAAATACTCGGCATCGAGATGCTCAATGAAAGCTTCCATGCGGGTTGGCTCGGAGCGCTCGGAAAGCGCCTTCTTCCAATCCACAATATCGATACCGGTTTTAGCCAGGGTCATCTTTTTAGAGTCGGTTATGGCCCGTACCCGCAAGTCGATACCGAAATCGCGATTTAGACGTTCGGATTCTCCGGCAATCTGGTCGAGCAGTGTGCTGCCGATGAGTCCCGGCCCGATAATGCCGATACTGAGGGTCTGATTCGACAGATAAAAGCCGGCGTGAACCGCCCGCAGAGCCCGGGTGGCATCTTTCTCCGAAATAACCGCACTGATATTACGCTCCGAGGAGCCCTGAGCAATTGCCCGCACATTTACGCCGGCGTTGCCGAGCGCCCCGAAGAATTTAGCCGAGATTCCGGGAATGCCGGACATCTGATCGCCCACCGCCGCCAGGATAGCGCAGTTATCTTCTACCTCGATCGAGTTGATTCGGTAACTTTTCAGTTCGGCCGCAAAGGCTTCGCGGGCAATCTCACGGGCACTGCGGGCCTGATGGGAGGGAATCGCACAGCAGATGGAGTGTTCGGAGGAGGCTTGGCTGATGAGAATGACAGAAATGCCTTCGCGGTTCAGCGAAGAGAACAGGCGCGAGGAGATGCCGGGCACACCGATCATTCCCGCACCTTCGATATTGAGCAGAGAAACCTCGTTTACGATCGAAAAACCTTTTACCGGTTTGTTATAGGAGGTGGTCACCTTTGAGGATATAACCGTTCCCGGCTCAGCAGGATAACTGATGTTGCGGATTGCCAGGGGGATACCCTTCACCAGGGCCGGAGTCATGGCCGGCGGATGCAGAACCTCTGCCCCGAAATAGGCCAGTTCGGTGGCCTCCTGATAGGTGAGTTCGGGAATGACCTCGGAACCGGGAACCTTTTGAGGATCAGCACTCATCACCCCATCCACCTGTTTCCAGAGAGTAATCTGTTCAGCATCGAGCAGATTAGCGAGGATAGTAGCGGTCAGTTCGGCACCGTCTTTGCCCAGCGATGTGGCCGCCCCCTCGACCGTACGCCCCAGTCCTCCGGTAACTACCAGAAAATCTAGCTGGCCGTTGTTGTCAAAGGCCTGGTCGAGCGCCCTTTTCGTGTCGTTCCATTGAACCTCGGTTCCGTACTCCTGCGCCTTTACGCTGATGACCTCGCGGGTGTCCAGCCACTTCACCGAGTAGCCTTCGGCCTTCAGCCTGGAATGGAACACCTGTGCAACCCACACAGCTCCCAGACCGCTTATGTATTCCCGGGTGCGGGGTGAAGAGTCGCGCACCAGCCAGACAGCCCGAAGAATGTCTTCAATATTCCGGAAATCCTCACGAATAGCCGCCTCCAGATCCTGCCGGTAATCCGGAGGTACCAGCTCGTCGGCCAGTCCGGACATCTGCTGGCTGAGAGACTCCATGGTTCCCCAGAGCGACTCTTCACGAACGATCGCCTGGTCGACCAGTGAGAGCAGTGCCGGAGGTATATCGCTCTTCGGCGAGACCACCACACATACCGGTCCGTTGCGGTGCTGTCGAAACACCTCCAGAATATGTGCCATCCCGTCGGCAGAACAACACGAGGTTCCCTCGAAAGCGTGTACCGTCCAGCGCTTCATTGCTTCTCTCCTTAAATATTATCTCTGTTTACATTTACTGCTACTTTAACCGGTTTTGCAGAGACCGCATAGCGTTCGCTCTCACCCGCCGGCCAGCACATCTCTCCTACAAAATCCGCCGCAAAAAAAAGAGCCCCTGGAAGGGCTCTTGATCCGACTTATTCGGATTTACGCTTTGACAACCTTCCCGCTTCGCAGGCAGCGTGTGCATACATTGATTGTTTTCTTCTGTGTACCCAGGAGGGCTTTTACCTTTACAATGTTCGGACGAAAAACGCGTTTTGATTTCACACCGATATGTTGTCCTGCACCGCCCTGTTTTTTGGGCTGACCTTTACGGGGTACGCTGTGTCCCGCAACTGTTCCTTTTCCGCATATTTCACATCTTCGCGCCATATTTGATTCCTACCTTCAGTTAATTATCTGCAATGAAGTATGGCAAAGATAGCAGATTACTACAAGAGTGTAAAGACTTTGGCTAGACCGGGCCCTATTTTTTGTCTTTGTTCATTCTGATTCACGGATACACACCAGATCTCCGGCCGAAATTCCCACCAAAGACTGGGCCGCTCGCTCAATCAGTTCGGCCGAACGGCTGAAATGCTCGGGATAGTGCTGTAAAAAGGCCGCGGCCTTCTGTTCATACTCGGGATAGAGTGATACAAAGCGTGGAATGATATAATCTTTGAAATAGGTATCCACATATGATCGGTGCTGCTGCATGAGATAGGCCTGAAACTCGTTTTCCACAAGATATTCATCTTCGACATTGTATGACTTCCAGTCCAGAAAGAGCTTCCAGAACTGTTTTTCCGCTTTACTGAGCTGCATCCACACCGAATGAACCGCCCGGCGGTATTCCTGGGAGGCAAAATACAGCCCATGGTACCCTTCATGGGTCACAAAGAGGTAGCGCAGACGATCACTGCTCTCCCGGGACAAGGAAAGGAAACCGCCCTCCCCCGGCAGAAACTCACCGTCCTCGCGGTGAATAATTCCCCGGTCGATGAGAATCCGGCGCAGCAATTCCTCTTCCGGATTCAGAGGAAAGTTTTCACTTTCGGCCTTCTGGAAGAAGGCTGCCAAATCGCGGGCCCGATAATTGTGGGCGTTCCAGCCGTGCAGCGGATCGATCACGCTGTTCGGCAGCAGCCTTCCGGTACTGCCCTTCTTTTCCACGAAAAAGGCCAAGCGTTTCAAAAACGCCGCCTGAATATCGTAATCGCGAAAGTCGAACATCAATATGGATGGAAACAGGTTCCAGGAGAACAGCTCCCAGTCACTGCGGCGCCAAGCCTGGGGATCGTAGCGGAGGATGGTCCCCATGTCGGCTGGTATCGGTACTGGGGTATCTTCAGCAAACAGCCCCACTGGTTGAGAAGAGACCTGAGTAATCCGGAAGCCCGGCAAATCCGTTTCAACCCTCAAATCGGAGGGCTGGAAAGCCAGATCTTTTGAATAGAAGTATATTGAATGCTCGCCTTCTTTGGCAAACAAACGAAATGCGGAACTCCGGCCGCCGGAGCTCATCCGCAGCGGCACTACTTCGTCCGAGGCTTCGTCAGAAGAACCATCTTCCTTCGAACCGGAGGCGGCGGCCGGCAGCAGTTCGCGGTGGTAGGCATAATCGATACGATAGCGATATTGATACAGTGGGGACTCGGCCGCCGGCAAAGGGACTGAGAACTCAAATCCGTCTACTGTCTCCTCCGGCGGCAGCAGCTGCTGAAGGGCTATACGTTCCAATTGTAAAAGATCGGCGGTACTGCCGTTTTCAGCAGCTTCGTCCGCCTTACCAACGGCATCGATTTGGAATGTGTGCGGGAGCTCCGTGCCGAGAGGCACTACCAACACTGACTGTCTTCCGCTACTGTTCGGCAGCTCGGCGATCAAAGAATCAGCCTCTTCGAAATCCAGACCCAGCTGCAGTTCGGTGGTCGATCTGTATTCGAGCCGCAGAGCAAGTTCAGTCTCGGGTGCGGAAAACTGTTTTGCATAGCGAAAGGTATAGCGCGGGCTCCGCAAGCCCGCATCCGTGTGCAGCAGACGTCCTTCTCTCTCGGGAGCTACGCCGGGGCGTTCTTCTAAACGGACAGACTCCTGCTCTGCGGGAAGGTCAGTCATTACTTCGATGCGTTCAACTTGCCGGTCCCCGCAGCCAGAGAGGCCGAGGCCAAGCATCAATATAAGGAATAGTTTCACCAGATGTCCCTCTTACATTAAGTTTATCATACTGCGGGTCATCAGTTCAGCTATCTCCTGCTTGCGTTCGGGCGGAAACTCGGGATCTTCGCGCAAGATACTGTAAAAACGTCCGCGGAAGTTCTCCGGCAGGGTATTGAGGGCCAGTGTCTGTTCGAAGAGCTGCCGTCCCGAGGGTTCAAACCGCTTGTTCAGTGCGAAGAGAAAACTGCAGATGCTCTTGATAAACCCAGAAAGTGATAAAAGATAAAACAGATCGTCCTTCTGCAAAACCGCAGATTTCAGATCGACCAGATTGTGCTCGGCGCTGTAAAAAAAGGATTCGCGCAAGGCTTCCCAAAAGCTCTCTGGAAGCTGACTGAGACGATTACGGATTTCGTTGAGCCATGAGCCGTCCTCGTAGAGAACCGCGCCCTTAGCCAGGCGATAGAACATGTAGGTTCCGGTTTCGCGGAAAGCCCACAGATTCTCATTTACATTCTGCAGCAAATGCTCGACCCGCTTGATATGCTTATACTCAATCCGCACCGGCAGCTTTTCCATAAAAAACCGGTCTTTGCTGGAATAGGCGGATGTTTCGAAGCCGCCCGCATCTTCGAACAGGCTCTGCCGGCGGCCGGCATCGGGCAAGGCCCCCTGATAATAGACATCCAGACTGAGAAAAAAATACGGATCGTTTATATCGCTTTCCGCAGATTCATGCAGAGTAATGGCAACAACTCCATCGATCATTTGCAGCTGATCCGTGATGTAGTTGGAGATTCTCTGGACTTTTCTTTTCATCGTGCGGTACTCCTTCTATTTGACCAATGTAATTTATTGTGGCATCTTTTGCAAATAATGACGCGGGAATTCTATCTACTTTCAATCTTTCTCAACCAGCAGGCCCGGCTCGAACTGCAGACTCGGCGGCAGAGGCTGTTCCGGGAACTCGGGCTGACATCCGCCCTGGCTTTCGAGCCGGTAATTCCCCTGGCCTGGTGCAGCGCGCCGCCGGACAGTGCGCCCTTTGCCCGCTTCGCCGGCAAGCCTACCGTTAAAGGTACCGGCGGGCCTATAATTGAAACCGGAAAACTGAAGCTGACCGGCGAAGCACTGTTTCTGGAGGTAACAATCGGGCCGCCGCACACCGCCGGCAGTCTGCGGGCAGCCTTACCGGACAGCTCTGTTCTCGCTGCGCCGTCGGAATGCCTTTTTCCGGTTGAAGCGGGAATCTTTTTAGCAGCTCACGAATTTTCCCCGGCAGAGCAGCCGCCGGCCAGGCAGTTTGCCCTAATCCCACCTAAACGAGTATGGAACAGCTCGAGGATAGGGGCTTACACAATAAGAACCACCGGTGATCCGTGGTGGCAGCATGTCGAGTGGTCTTTAGACTGGCAAATTCAATTAAAACGAATATGAAGGATTTCCCGCACTTACTTTGAATCGGAAAGATCGTCCACGTGATAAACCCGGTTTCGCCCCTTCGCTTTGGCTGCATACAAGGCCTCATCTGCCGCCGAACTCAACTTCCCCGCGTTTTTGATGTCGGGAAAGGAGGCCACTCCGCAGGAAAATGTGACGGTAAACTCCTGATGTTCGGCATGATGCATCACCCGTGAAAAATTGTCCCGGATTTCATCCATTATTTCTACCGCCTGTTTTCCATCGGTGTTGAGCAAGATCACCCCGAACTCTTCACCGCCGTAGCGGCCGAGTATATCGGTTCGCCGCAGACGGTCCTGCAGAATTCGTGCCAGAGATTTAAGCACGCGATCACCGGTAAGATGGCCGTACGTATCATTGACCCGTTTGAAATGGTCGGCGTCGATCATTGCGAAACTGAGCGGAAGAGTGGTTCGCTGGCAGCGCATTACCTCCCGATGGAGTTGTTCCTTCAAATTCGAATGGT
Source organism: uncultured Sediminispirochaeta sp. (assembly GCA_964603735.1). Classification (GTDB taxonomy): domain Bacteria; phylum Spirochaetota; class Spirochaetia; order DSM-16054; family Sediminispirochaetaceae; genus DSBN01. The sequence goes on from CAZRWN010000009.1 coordinate 103,713, forward strand.
TCAGCAGTCCGGTAAGTGAATCCCGTTCCATGAAATAGCGCAAGTTGCGGTTGCGCTCGGCCCGCAGCTTTACCACCGAAATAAGATTGTCCGCTTTGATCGGCTTGGTAAGAAAATCATCACCTCCCTGCCGAATTGCCGACAGCTGTCTCTCCTTCGAAGATTCGAAAGTAAGGAACACAATCGGAATGGTAATAAAAGCGTCGTGCTGCCGCAGGAGCCGGGTAAGTTCGGTACCGCTGCAGCCGGGCATATAGATATCCATCAGTATGAGGTCGGGCTTCGATTCGACCAGCACGCTCAAAACCTTCATCGGGTCGGAAGCCACCGAAGTAATCATTCCGGCCTGCTGCAGCAGCAGGGCATAATAGGCAACCTGTTCCTGATCGTCATCAACTATCAGTACATGATACGGATTTTCTTTCTCCCGGTTAACTAATGACTCCAGCTTATCCATCAGCTGACCGATATCGAGGGGCAGCACATAAAAAGCATCCCCGCCGGCGCGTACCGACTTGAGGCGCAGCTCGAAGGTGTCCTCATCGGAGATAAACACCACATACAGCTCCTTCGGATAGCTTTTCTTCAGTCGCGCTAATCGCTGCTCGAAGCGGGTTTCTTTTTCAAACTGATGGGTATGCACAAAAATGAGTTCAGAGCCGCCGGTTTTCAGGGTGGCCTCCACCTCATTTAAGCCGGGCAGAACCTTCACATTATAGCCGTAAAACCCCAGCTGTTTCGAAAGTTCCACCACCTGGTCAATCGGAAAGCCGTAAAGATGAATAGTCCGGGTATAGTAGAGTTCCTGGTCTTCGTTTTCGTTAGAAATGATTTCATCGGTTTCATCGGGAGCCTGGAGTTCTTCCAAATCGCTGGTATCATCCACGTCAACCTGCAGGTGGTCCAGATACCACTCGATTTTTTCCCAATCGGTGTCGGTCGGCACTAAGGCATCCTCAATAAAGCCATCCAAATATGCCTCGAACTCCTTGGCTCTGAGTGACAAATTCTCATGTCCGAAGGTCGCCGCCGAGCCGGCCAGCTTATGCACCATCAAACGAAAGTTTTTCATATTATCAATATCGACCGATTTCTTGAGCTCTGTAAGAGTATTCTGCAATTCTTTCAGGCGTGATGGCAACTGATGAGTAAAATCATCGGTAAGCGCGGCGATTCTTTTTTTCACTTCTTCGGACAATTCAAACATGTTAAAAAACCCTAACTCTGATTATAAGTTAGTATCGGAGAATGTCAATTATGATTATATGAGTCCACCGCGGGGCGTTGCCATCGGTGTAGTCCGATGAGTCAGTGCTGGTCCGGAGCGCCCATTATTGCTGAAATATTAAAAGTCGGATATAGTAGTACTGTTATGGCTGCGGACTCTTCACTTTCGCCCAGTATGGAAGACTACCTCGAAACGATTCTCACCCTTGAAACCAAAAACCGGGTCGCCCGGGTAAAGGATATCGCCGCTGCTCTAAGCGTCCAAATGCCTTCGGTTACCTCCGCACTGAAAGCACTGAAGGAAAAGGGCCTTGTGAACTATGAGAAAAACTCGTACATAGTACTAACCGCGCAGGGAAAAAAAATTGCCCAGTCGGTCACCGACCGGCATTTCGCGGTGGCCGGATTCCTGCACAAAGTCCTCTGCCTGCCGGTGGAAGAGGCCCAGGACACCGCCTGCCGCATTGAACACGTTATTTCCCCTGACATTGCCCGCCGTCTCGAGCACCTGACCCGCTTCACCGAAGAGGAGTTAATTGATAAGCACATTAACCGAGAGAAATGGCAGAGTATTATAGGTCCTGAGGAGAATTAATTTTCCGAATGCTTCTTCTGCCCGCTATTGGCAGCCCTGAATCACATACTTTTCAATCTATGCTCGGGATTGCACTTAGATTACCGCCCATCTTGACCAGCATATTGAGAATGGATATACTTGCAGCACAATTTCGGGATGTAGCCTAGTGGCTAAGGCGCCTGCTTTGGGAGCAGGAGACCGCCAGTTCGAGTCTGGCCATCCCGACTT
>CAZRWN010000010.1:0-7861 GCA_964603735.1 uncultured Sediminispirochaeta sp.
TATACCCAAACCCAGCTCATTGCGGATAATCTCGAGTTATGGCAATTATCGAGGCACAACAACTTTCAAAACAGTATGCAAACGGGGTGGAAGCCCTCAAGCAAGTAGACTTGCAGGTAGAGGCCGGCGAGGTGTTCGGCCTGCTCGGTCCCAACGGGGCCGGCAAGACCACTGCAGTCAGAGTTCTCAACGGCACCCTGCAGCCCACCGGCGGAACGTACCGGGTGCTCGGCGAAACAAACGGTTCCACCGCCATTCGGCAGCGAACCGCTACCCTCAGCGAACAGGCGGCCCTGTACACGCAGCTTTCTGTACAGGAGAATCTGCTGTTCTTTGCCGACATGTACGGTATCGACCGCGGTACAGCCCTCGGTCGTATTCAGTACTATCTCAAGCGCATGGAGCTCTGGGAGCGGCGGGACGACAAGTTTGCCACTCTATCCACCGGCCAGAAAAAGCGTATCCAGATTGCCCGCACCCTTCTGCATGAACCGGAGTTGATCTTTCTGGATGAACCGACCTCCGGTCTGGATCCCGATGCCGCCGAAAAGGTCAACACGCTCATTCGGACCCTGGCGGAGGAGCAGCACACCGCTATTTTTCTCTGCACCCACAATCTGTCGCTGGCCGAGAAAATCTGCGACAGCTTCGGTTTTCTCTCGCAAGGAGAGCTGGTAAAGCACGGCAGTAAAGCCGAAATCGTGAAATCAGTCCAGCGCGAAAAGCAGGTCGAAATCGTCACCAATTCGGGACAGTTCACCTATCCGATACGGGCTGAACAGGAAATCAATGGCCATATTCAGTCGCTGATCAGGTCCGGCCATATCATCACCGGCGTGAGAATCCCCCAGCCATCCCTCGAAGATGCTTATTTTCATTACATCGAAAGGAGTCAGCATGAACTGGTCTAGAATTCGTGCGGTTATACGAAAAGATCTGAAAGAGGTAGCCGGCATGAAGATGGTGGTGCTGCCGATGGTAGTGGTACCCCTGCTGCTGTGTATCATTATGCCGGCGGCTATTTCTATTACGGTGTTCACCTACGGAATCAAATTCATCAGCAACGCCGAGATGATGGAACAGATTATTCCCCTCTACAATATACCGGCGGTCTTTTCCACCGTTCCGCTGCAGATTCAGTATATTTTTCTCAACTATACCTTTCTGCCGCTGTTTATGGTCATACCGGTGATGATATCTTCCATTGTCACCGCCAATTCCATCGTCGGCGAAAAAGAGCGGAACACCCTCGAAACCCTGCTCTATACCCCCATCACCCAGCGGGAGTTTATCGCTTCCAAGCTGCTGGGAGCCTTTCTTCCCGGTTTCTTCCTGACGGTAGTGGGCTTTCTGTTTTATTTTGCAGTGGTCAACGGGATCTCTTATTACTACATAGAAGAATTAATGGTGCGCAGCCCGATGTGGCTGGTCGGCATCTTCATTACCGCCCCGGCCCTCTCGCTGCTGGGGCTGACCGTCACGCTGCTGGTCTCGCTGCGGGCAAAAACCTACCTCGAGGCGCAACAGATGTCGGCGATGGTGGTAGTGCCGCTGGTGCTGCTGATAGTAATGCAAATCACCGGGGTAATCACCTTTCATACCGGCTACGCGCTGCTGTTCAGCCTTGCGGTGCTGCTGCTGGACTGGCTGGCTATGAGCCGGCTGCTGCCGCGCTTCAAACGGGAGAATATTCTGTAGCCGGCACCGCGGCCGGCTATAGCCCGCAGCCGGGGGGCCCGCCTTAGCAGCCGCCGCGGTTCATGGACCGGTCGGAAACCTCTTCAAGCCGCTTCACTTCAACTGAACGCCCCTCGTTTACGAGTTCCGAGTAGTAGGATTTCGCCGATTTTTTGGGGCTCTTGGCAACCCGCATCCGGATGCGCTGATCCTCTTCCAGGGCTCGTTCCACCCTTTCCACCGGAGCCGTCTCCAGGTAGAGCCAGCAGTCGGTACAGCATTTTTTGTCTAAATAGTTTTTGATGTTCTCGACATCTACCCAGCCGACATGTGGGCCGTGGACCAGGACTACATCTCTTTGTTCTACGTCTTGATTTTCCGAATTCGCAGTCATAAGCTCTGCTCCTCAGGTAGTATTATAACAGCTATACCCGCCCGAGGTGAATCTTTTTATATTCTCCCGGGCTCAAACCCTCGGTTTTACGAAATACACTGCTGAAGTAACTCAGCGACTCGTAGCCGCAGCGTTCGGCCACCTCCGACAAACTTAATTCCGGTTCCTGCACCATCAGATCTTTGCTGCGAGCGATGCGGTATGAGTTCACGTACTCAAAGGGACGGTGATTCATCGTCTCCTTGAACAGGTGGCAGAGGTGCTGCGGGCTTACATCGAGTGTCGCAGCCAGGTCGTCTATGGTTATTATGTCCTGATAATGCTGCTCGATAAAATCGAAGACCGGTTTAAGTCGGGAGTACTTGGTCACTACCGGCTCGTTGTCGCTGCGGTAGGCGTACTTCATAAGCGTAATAAGAAAATCATAGACCAGGGAGGAACACTCCAGTCCCTTCAGATTCGAATCGGAGAGCAGATGAAAAAATGCGACCCTCATTTTGTTTACCAGCTGTTCGGCATGCACCACCGAATACACTCCCGATTCGGTCAGGCCGGCAACCTCCAGAATCGGCGGCAGATTCTTTCCGCCGAAGGTGAACCAGTGCACCTTCCAGGGCGAGGTCACCGGATAATAGCGGTGCGACACTCCCGGATACAGGAACATCGCCTGATCAGCCCCGACTACATAATCCTGCCCGTCGAGGTGCAGCACTCCCTCGCCCTCTTCACACTGGATCCACTGGTAATGCGGAAAGCCTTTCGGCCGGTTATGCGGATCCATCTCCTGGTGAAAATCGACACCGACTCCCAGGAGGTAAAAGGGGAGCTTCAGCTCCATTTCGGTTAAAACAGCAAAGGCAAATTTTCCCATACGCGTATTGCCCCAAAGTATAAACCGGACAGCTTAAAATATCTACAATTACATTCAAATCTTATCATTGACCGAATTCATCGGCAGGCGCATAATTTTCTTACACTAAGTAAAGGAGGATCTTGGTTTATGAGAAACAAGATTATTGTAAGTGTTCTCGCCGTACTGTTCGTCCTCGGCATGGCTCCCCTGTTCGCCGGCGGTCAGCAGGAAGGCGCTGCCGAAGCCAGCCAGGCCGGAGAGCAGAATGTGGTCGTATACAATTCCTATTGGAGTGACCCGGAACCGAAGCGCGTAGAAGCTGAACTCATGGAGATGTTCAGGGAACAGAATCCTGATGCAAAGGCTATTCACAGTACCGTTGCTCACGAGGATTTCAAACAGGCCATCCGCGCCTATCTTACCTCTTCGGCACCCCCCGATGTGCTGACCTGGTTCGCAGGTAACCGCGCCCGCTTCTTCATAGATAAAGGCCTGATTATGGACATCAGCGATGTGTGGGAAGAAGCCGGCTGGAACGAAAGCTATGCCAAAGGCTTCCGTGCCATGAGTTCGGTCGACGACAAGCAGTACTTCCTGCCGGGTAACTGGTACTGGTGGGCAATCTACTATGACACCCGCGTGTTTGACGAATACGACATCGAAATCCCCGAAACCTGGGACGAACTGATGGACGTATGTGAAAAGCTGAAAAGCAACGGTGTAACTCCCTTCACCATCGGAACCAAATACCGCTGGACGGCAGCTGCCTGGTTCGACTACCTCAACATGCGCGTCAACGGCCCCGAGTTCCACATCAACCTGATGCTGGGCAAAGAAAGCTACGATGATCCGCGCGTCCTGAAAGTATTCGAAGAGTACTGGGGACCGATGATCGACAAGGGTTACTTTGTGGAAAGCCCCGCTTCCTACGCCTGGGCCGAAGCAATTCCCTTCATGACCAAAGGCGACGCCGCTATGTACCTGATGGGCGACTTTATCCGCGACTCTTATCCTGAAGAGGACCTGGAGTATCTGGACTTCTTCCGCTTCCCCATCATCGACCCGAGCGTACCGGTCGGCGAAGATGCACCTACCGACGGCTACTTCATCCCGAAGAACAGCCAGAATCCCGAGATGGCTAGAAAGCTGCTCAAGTTCTTCGGCTCTAAAGAAGTACAGGAATATGTGGCTAAAGAACTCGGTCGTCTGGTAACCAACAACGAAGTCGACACCTCGGTATATAATGAGAACCAGCTGAAGGGCCGCGAGCTCATCAACAAGGCCGATTATGTCGCTCAGTTCTACGACCGCGACACTACTCCGGAAATGGCTGACCGGGGCATGAACGGTTTTATGGAGTTCTGGCAGAATCCCGACCAAGCTGAAGAGATTACTGAAAAACTGGAAAAAGCCCGCCAGCAGCTCTTCGAAGAAGAATAAACCACTTATTCATCATCATTCAGACCGGCGGCATATGCCGCCGGTCTTTCATACCCCAAGGAGGAACTGAATGCTGGATTCAAAAATCCGCTACAAGCTGATTCCGTATGCCTTCCTCGCTATTCCGGTGACGATTTACCTGATCTGGATTATCGGACCGATGGTATACAGTTTTTACCTCAGCTTTACCAGCTGGGACGGACTCTCTCCACCGCGGTTCAATGGATTTACAAATTACGAACGATTATTTCAAGACGAGGTCTTTTACATCAGTCTTTCTAACAACTTGGAGTGGATCATCCTGTTTATGACTATTCCCATCGTACTCGGACTCACGTTGGCGATGGTTTTGAACAGGAACATCCCCGGTGCCAAGGCCTTCAAGGCCAGCTTCTTTCTACCGATGGTGCTCTCACTCGTGGTCTGTGGCCTTGTCTGGTCCTGGCTCTACAGCCCTCACGGCGGGCTGATTAACGAGGTCCTGCGTCGCATTGGCTTAGGCCAAATGGCTACCGGCTGGCTCAGCAACCCAAAGGTCGTCATGGAAGCGGTTATAGCAGTCGCCATCTGGAGGCAGGTGGGCTATGTAATGGTGCTCTACCTGGCCGGACTGCAGAGCGTGGACCAAAACCTCGTCGACGCATCCGAGGTCGACGGCGCTAACGCGGTGCAGCGATTCTTCAATGTGATACTGCCGCAGCTGGCACCGATCACCGTCATTGTCATCGTCATCAGCATTATCGACTCGCTGCGCGCCTTCGACCTTGTTTCAGTTATGACCCGCGGCGGCCCCTACAACCAGTCCAGTGTCCTGGCAAACTACATGTACATCGAGGCATTCAACAACTACCGCATGGGCTACGGAGCCGCGATTGCGGTAATTATTTTCATTATAAGTGTGATTTTTATCATGTTCTACCTCAGCCGCATCGCCAAGGAGGAAGCAAATGGCTAGACGATCAAGTATTCCTCCGGCAGTGAGGGCACTACTGTATATTTTTCTGGTTGTCGTCACGCTGGTCTGGCTGGTTCCTATTTTCGTGGCCATCATCACCAGTATGCGCACCAATGCCGATATCATGTCACACGGCTTTTTAGCTCTGCCGGACAGAGTCGATCTGAAAAGTTATATAGAAGCCTGGCAGCGCGGCGGCTTGCACAAGTACCTGCCCAACAGTTTTATTATCACCATGCCGTCCCTATTCCTGACGCTGCTGTTATCGTCCATAGGCGCCTACGCACTGGCGCGTTTCCGCTTCAAGGGCCGTACCTTTTTCTATTTCATGTTCGTAGCCGGAACCATGTTGCCATTCCAGATATTGCTGCTGCCGGTCTTCAAGCTCTCTGATGCAATCGGAATCTACGACACCTATATCAGCCTGATTGCCATCCACACCGCATTTCAGCTCGGGTTCTGTACCTTTGTACTGCGAAACTATATGATGACCGTGCCAATTCAGGTGATGGAGTCGGCCCGTATCGACGGCTGCTCGGAACTGGGAATCTGGTGGAAGATCATGCTGCCATTGACTCTGCCGGCCTTTGCCGCTATTGCTACCCTGGAGTTCACCTGGATCTTCAACGACTACATCTGGCCGCTGGTGCTTATCCGTTCGTCGGAGAAGATGCCGGTGACTACCGGCTTGGCAGTTCTTCAGGGACAGTATGTCCAGGACTGGACGGTTATTATTTCCGGAGCACTGATGGCAACAGTCCCAACCCTGATCGTATTTATCTTCCTGCAGCGCTACTTTATTGCAGGGCTGACGCTCGGTTCGAGTAAATAGAATAAGTTTTGGAGAAGAGAATGCAAAAGCGAGACGGACGTTACTACGTGTACGACAACCCAATCAAAAAAAGCCACAGCCGCGCCGCCGAACGGTGGCAGCGGATGTTCATCAAAAAGTTCAACTACGATCCGCAGGAGACCTACTCGCTCACACTGCAGGAAAATCCCTACCTGGGGCCGATTTTCGGACTAAAAAATATTGTTCGCTCGGACGCTCCGGCCAACCGGCCCGGAGCACCAGACAGCGCCGCCCCCGGCGGCGCGCCACCCGTGGCCGGCCCGCCGGCAGAGCTGGACCCCGAAAACGGAGTCATCATCAGCACAATCCGCATGGGCTTCGGGCACTACCGTATCGCTATGGCCGGCGCTTCGGCCGCCCGGGCGATGGGCTTTACCCCCTACTGGCTCGACCTACTGACGATTCCCGGCATTACCAGCGATGTGATCAACTGGTGCAACAGCTGGTACAGCCGCTGGTCGCGGATGTCCCAGAGAAGCGCCTTTTTTAACAAGTACGTCTGGGAACCGGTGACTACCGGCGAGCCGACCCTGCCCCTGCTCTCGGGACTGCTGAACGGCTGGATCGTCGGCTGGCCCTGGCGTTTTCTCAAGACCAATGTCAAAGATTACAAGATGAGCGAACTTTTCCGCAATCTGCATCAGGCTCTGCCGCAGGATATGCCCATTCTGACCGCCCACATGTGGAACTGTATGGGCGCAGTTGCCGGCGGTATGACGAATGTGGTCGATATGATGTTCGACAATTGGCCGATGGCCTTCCAGCTCACCGAGGGTGCCAAACACGGAGTGCAGTCGCCCTCCGGCTATTACGGCTTCCGTACCATGCGCGGATTTGACGAGTCAGGAAAGGTAATGCAACCGCTGCCCTCCGATGCAATTCACTACACCGGTCATCATGTTGATCATGAACTGGTCGAGAACGTCGAAGCGGACTGCGCCGCCCGGCTGCGACGGATGCACAGCGGAGAGCCCCGCCGCTTCATGATAACTATGGGCGGTGCCGGTGCTCAGCGCGAACTGTTCAAAGCGGTTATCGAACACTGCCTGCCTCTCATCCGCGAGGAAAAACTGAGCCTGTTTGTTAATTTAGGCGACCACAAGGACAACTGGGAGTGGCTGCAGCGGGAGCTCGGCGACCGGACAGAGCAGCTGACCACCCACTTCGACTGGAAGGATACCAGCGCATTCGTAGATTCGATCCGCGAAAATTCGATTCGCGGCCTGCACGTGTTTCTGCACGACAACATCTTCCATGCGGTCTATGCCACTAACTACCTCATGCGGGTGACCGATGTGATGATCACAAAACCCAGCGAACTGGCCTTCTACCCGATTCCCAAGATTTTCAACGAACGGGTCGGCGGCCACGAGATGTGGGGCGCGGTACGCGGTGCTGAGATCGGCGATGGTACCATCGAAACCAGGACAATCGGCCACACTCTGCAGGCAATCGATCTAATGACCAACGAGGACGATCTGCTGGAGATGTACTGCGACCAAATCGTGAAGAACAAGAAAATCGGCACCTACGATGGCGCCTACAAGTGCGTTGAACTGGCCACCAGCAAAAAGTTTGTCCGCAGCGAAACCATTGGCTAGCATAACCGGCTTTCGTGGTATATAATATCGCCTTATGCAGGAAAAACGGCTCATACTCATCGCGGCTCTGTTTTATCTGCTGCTCGGA
>CAZRWN010000010.1:7961-71040 GCA_964603735.1 uncultured Sediminispirochaeta sp.
TATGCAGGAAAAACGGCTCATACTCATCGCGGCTCTGTTTTATCTGCTGCTCGGAGCAGTCGGCCTGGCCTGGGCCTACTATGGCCGCGGCGAATGGCTGCTGAGCTTTTCAGCCGAACGGCCCTATCCCGCCTTAGAGCTACTCCTGTTGGCGAGCGCCCTGGGCTTACACATTCTCTTCGACATAGCCGGCCCTAAAAAGGTGCCGGCTATAGCCCGTTTCTGGAACAGCCTGCACCACAGTTTGGGACCGCTGCACATCTCCACTGTTCTACTACTATCTTTATTGAGCGCGTACGGCGAGGAGCTCTTCTTCCGAGGTGCACTTCAGCCGGCGGTCGGCTATTTGCCGGCCACTGTTCTGTTCGCTCTGAGCCACTTTCCCCCGCAAAAGAGCATGCTCATCTGGCCGTTCTATGCGCTGGCCATGGGGGCGGTCCTCGGACTGCTGAGGATTCTCGGCGGCGATATCTACTCGGCGGTACTGCTCCACTTTTTGGCCAACACGGTATCTCTATATCTGCTCAGAAAATCTGTATAAGTCCGCGTACAAACAGCACTGCCGCCGCACCGCTTACCGACAACTTTATTACAGTAGCTAAGAGGGTGCCGGTAAACACCCCCCAGGCGGCTTTCATCGGGTTGCGCCCTTCCCGCCGAACCAGCAGCTCGCCGGCCAGTGCACCGATAAAGGCGCCGATTACCGTACCGAAAGGCGGAAAAAAGATGGTACCCACCAGCATGCCGACCACACTGCCCCATATGCCGGCTTTGCTTGCGCCGGATCTGCGGCTGGTGAGTATCGGCAAAACCGAGTCCAGTGCAGCGGCACCGACAGCGGCAATTGCCATTACGATCAGCACCCACAGCGCATACACTTCCCATCCACCGACCCAGGAAACCAGCAAAAGCGGGAGATAAGCCACCGGAGGTCCCGGCAGCACCGGAATTATGCAGCCCAGCAGTCCGGCGATCAGGATCAGACTCCCTACTACAGCCACAATAATCTCTAAAAACATACTTTAATACTCCCTTAAATAAAACTAATATTGAACACCCTAAGAAGCTATAGTAATCTAAGGAAAACGAGGCAGAATGACGGAATTCCATCGAGACGAGCAGTTACAGCGGCTTACAGAGGAAAATAAACAACTTCGGTTGAGTAAGGCTCACTATCAGACCATGTTCGAGCACTCTAAAGTGGCCATTTGGGAAGAGGATTTTTCCGAGGTCATAGCTGCACTTCGAAACCTCTCAATCTCTTCTGAAAAGGAGTTAGATCAGTATCTGGCCGCAGATCCCAACCGCGTCTTCGATATCATTGGCCGTGCTCAGGTAAACGACGTGAATCCGGCTACTATCAAATTGGTTCATGCTCGCTCCAAAAACGAACTTCTCGGATCCATCGACAAAGTCATAGTGCCGCACACGCTGCCCTTTCTGCATAAAGAGCTGATAGCCTTGTGGAAGGGAGAACGCTATTTCGAGGGAGAGACCATCAACCAAACCATGGATGGTCAACTTCTCCACCTCCTGGTCAGCATAAGCATACTCGATACTGAAGACAGCGCCCGCCATGTGTTGGTCAGCATGATGGATATCACCGACCGAATTCGCAAAGAACAGCACCAGTCCAAGCTGCTGGCAGAAATCCAGGAAAAGCATCTGTACGCCGAAATTATGCAGGAAATTACGATTGCCCTCACCAGCCAAGTAAAGCGGGATTCACTCCTGGATACCATCTTCGAACAACTGCAGCGCCTGGTCGAATACACCTCGGGAAACATAAGGATGCTGCGGGGAGACAATGTGGAGATTGTGCGCGCCTATGGCTACGAAGAGATGGGGGCCGGGGATTTTATCAAAGAATTGGAAATGCCTCTGGAAAAATTCATACTGGCCAAACAGGTGCTTCAGACAAAACGCCCGATAATAATTCACAATACAAAAAAAGATCCCCGCTGGACTACTTATCCGGAAACGGACTATATACATTCAATTATTTTGCTGCCGATCTATACCCGAACCAAAATCTATGGTCTGCTGAGCGTGGAGCACAAAACCGTCGGGGCATACAACCGGGCCACTGCGGAAAAACTGATTCCCTTTGCACATGCGGCGGCGCTGGCCTTTTCCCGCAGCGAGCTTTATGAACAGCTCAACTCCGAGTTAGAGGCCAAACAGCAGATCCAAGAAGAGCTGGCCGCCTCGCTAGAGCAGAAAGATACTCTTCTCAAGGAGATCCACCACCGAATTAAAAACAATCTGTCCCTGGTGAGCAGCCTGATAAACCTGCAGAGTTTTCGCACCGAAGACGAAGCTGTTAAAGAGCTTTTGGAACACCTCCGCGGAAAAATTCTGTCTATCTCTCTGGTTCATGAAAAGCTGTACCGCAGCAGCGACTTTCAGGATGTTTCATTGCGTGAATATGTCTCCGACCTGCTCAACAGTCTCGAAACCACTGCTCCCGTCTCCAAGCTGATTCAAACCGAAGTTGTAATCGACGAAGAGGTGACCCTGGACACCAATACCCTCATTCCTACCGGTCTGATCTTAACCGAACTGTTTACCAATAGTGTAAAATATGTCAGCCCGCCGGAAGGCTCTCCGGTAGAGTTCAGAGTCGAAGCACATACAAATGCAGAAGGACTCAGCCTGCTGGTCAGGGATAACGGTCCCGGCATTCCTTCTGTTTCCGGCGGTGCACTCAAGGATATCGCTTCCTCCGATGGGATCGGTTTGACTCTAGTCGAGAACCTGGTCGAACAGATCGACGGCACTCTCGAGATAGAACCGCCGCCGGGCTTTCGGCTTAAGCTAGAACTGCCCCTGTAATCACCCCGCCTACCAGCGGTGATGCACCAGCGGCTTCACTTTGTGCAGGTATAGTTCTTCGATGCGGTTATACACATCCATCGGAATGGTCGGCATATCAGAGGCCTGAATATTGCTCAGCAGCTGTTCCGGTTTAGAGGCCCCCGGAATAATCGTGGAGACCTGTGAAAACATCAGAATCCACCGCAGGGCAGTCTGCGCCAAGGTCGACTCGGGACAGTCCGCACAGATCTCTTTCAGTTCCTCGACCAGTTCCAGACCCTGCTCGTATTCGAGGCCGGCAAAGGTCTCTCCCCGATCAAAGGCTTCTCCCGAACGGTTAAAGTAGCGGTGATCGCCCTTTTCAAACTGCGACTTTTTGGTAAATTTCCCAGATAAAAGACCGCTGGCCAGAGGAACCCGTACAATTATGCCGACATCCTTTTCCTTGGCCCGGTTAAAAAAGAGCTCCGAAGGTCTTTGGCGAAAAATATTGAAGATGATCTGCACGGTAGCCACATTCGGATACTCTATCGCTTTCAGCCCCTCTTCCACTTTTTCTACACTCACCCCGAGATAACGGACTTTGCCCTCGTCCTTCAAGCGGTCGAACAGCTCGAAAATCTCCGGCCGGTAATATACGTCCGTGGGGGGGCAGTGCAGCTGCACCAAGTCTAAGCGTTCGAGTCCGGTGTTTTTCAGACTCTCCTCGACAAAGCCCCGCAGCACTTCCGGCGTGTAGCCTTCCGAGACATGCGGATTTATTTTTCGCCCACATTTTGTGGCAACATACACCTGCTCATCACGGCTGCGCGCTACCCGTCCGACGGCGGCTTCGCTCTGCCCGTCCTCATACACATCGGCGGTGTCGATAAAATTGACCCCGTTGTCGACGGCTTGGTGGAGAATACGATCGGCCTGCGAATCGTCAAAGCCGGTCCCCCACTTGCCGCCGACCTGCCATGTGCCTAATGAAACCTCAGAAATCTTGAAATCTGTTTTCCCTAAGCGGCGATATTTCATAAGTCCTCCTCATCACTATTTTGAATATGGTTCTCGGCTCCCCTCGCTGTCCTTTTGAATATGAAAATCGAACTCCAGAAACACCATCATTCCTTCGAAGTTGTCGTTGTCCAGCCCGTTCGGTCTCCAGTAATCTTCCCATCCGTCCTCTATGGTGATTCGGGAAAAACGGCAGCTCAACATCGAACTAATTCCCGAGTTCTTTTTTTCAATAGTGCCGAAGGAAATAATTGCGTTTCCATCAGTCAGATCTTCGGCACCTACCGTATAGTTCAGGGGAATAATGGATGTATCCGCCGGTGCTGATTCGTTCACATTTACCCACACATACTCGAACTCCAGCAGGAGTTTTTGACCCACGGCTGCGTCTCCGCCGGGCAGCAGCCTGATGTGCGCATGCGGTTCGATTGCCGAGCCTTCACGATAGGAGTGTGGCAGCTGAACATGAAAATAGGCGTTTTGAAACAAACCTTTTCCGTCCCGGCCGTGATCAAATCCGTATCCCCAAATGCCGCTGTACGATTGACTGCGCTGCGAGTTGCCATACAGCCGGACCCTCTTCGGGGCTTGTGTATGCTGCAGCTCGCCCAGGCTTACCATATCGGCGGTTACTCTGACATCATCCCACATACTGCTTCACTCCTTATATTCCATATGAGTTACATCATACTAGTTTGGACTAGTTTTCGCAAAATTTTTGCCTTCCTTGAATTTTATAATTACTATTCATAGCAAGATAATACAGATGGAGGTTCTCCGATGACAAAAAGATATCCACGCCTTATTACTCCTCTACTCTTTTTACTTATCCTGACCCTGCTGGCCGGCTGTTCGCGACCATCTCAATCGGAGACACCTCCCGAGTCAGCGCAAACGTCACAGCCGCTGGCAGTCGAAGTCCTCGAGGTAACCAAGGGAACGCTCATCAACGAAATCAAGGGCTCCGGGACAGTATCCGGAATCAGAGAGGCGATGGTAGTGAGTCAGACTCAGGGAATCATCGAAGCAGTAAGTTTTGAGCTGGGCAAGCAGGTATCTAAGGATGAGGTACTGGTGCAGGTTGACTCCGAAATTGCCCGCTTAAATATGGAGCAGGCCAAAGAGCAGCTGGAGAATGCTCGTATCGATTATCAGACAAAGGAGAACCTGGTGGAAAAAGGCGGAGCATCCCGCGCCGATCTGCTGCGGGCCCGCAGCGCACTCCGCGGCGCTGAGGCCAGATACAAACAGACCCAAAAGACCTTCGAGGACTGTTCCCTCACCTCTCCGATTTCCGGGTTTATTGCTGAAAAACAATCTACTGCCACAATCGGCAACTTTCTTTCGACCGGTACGCAGGTAGCCAAGGTGGTCGACCTCTCAACTCTCCGGCTGCAGATATCGGTCGGTGAAGGGATGATCGGACAATTCCGTGAAGGCAGCCGGGCTTCGGTTACTATTCCGGCCGCCTGCGGAGGTGAATCGTATGCAGCGGAGGTAGTGGCAATCGCCGCCGGCAGCGATCCCGGAACCGGCAGCTATCCGGTGATACTCGAGTTCGAAAACACATGCGGTCCGGCGGTAAAATCCGGCATGTCCGCCGAGGCAACTATACTACCTACCGTGGAAGCCGAACACCTCATCATCCCCTCATCGGCACTTGCCAGAAGAAACGGGGAAGATGTTGTGTTTGTAGCCGAAGAGGGTAAAGCCAGGGTGCAGCCGATTCAGACCGGACGCAGAATAGGGAACCGGGTCGAGGTACTCGAAGGGCTGCAGGCAGGAGATCTGTTAATAATTTCCGGTATAACCAGTCTCAGTGATGGTGACGCGGTGAGTTCAACTACGATCGGAGAAAGCGGGAGCCGGCAATGAGTATAGGTTCATTCTCAGTCCGTAATCCGGTATTAATCAATATTCTCATGGTGACCCTGCTAGTTCTGGGTGTTTTCAGTGTAGTGCGGCTGCCGAAGGAGCAGTTCTCCGAGGTACCCTTCTTCTGGGCCAATATCATTGTTCCCTATCCCGGGGTCTCGGCCGAGGATGTAGAGGAAACGGTTACCGTACCCGTCGAAAACCAGTATAGAGACATCGAAAACCTAAAACGGATTCAGTCGGTCACCAGCGAAGGTCTTTCGGTGGTCAGAATCGAATTCGACGACGGAATATCGGAAAGAGAATTCGACAAGCTGTTTCAGGAAGTACAGACCCGCTTCAGTAAAGTGGACCTGCCGGATGGAACCCTTCAAGAGGAGATCGACGATTTTTCAGCCGCCGATTTTCTGCCGGTTATCGAGGTTATCCTCAGCGGCAATGTTGAATACGACACCCTCAACACACAGGCCGAACAGCTCGAAGAGCGGCTTCAGAATGTTTCGGATGTCTCGAATATCGAAGTCGTCGGCAGTCGCGAGCGGCAGATCCTTATTCAGGCGGATGCCCAAAAACTGGAAGCTCTGGGAATTCCCATCGACTCGGTGATTAATACCGTCAGCCAGAGCAATACCACCGTACCGGGCGGCACCCTCAGAACCCCCAACCGAGAATATCTCTTGCGTACGATCGGAAAGCTGCAGGAGCCGGAACAGTTCGAACGACTGATAGTCCGCACCACCCGCAGCGGGTCGGTACAGGTGAGCGATGTAGCCACCGTACGAGAAATCTACGATACCGAAGGAACTCGGGCGCGCTTCAATGGTGTCCAGTCCATAAACTTCAAGATTTCTAAAGTCTCCGGCGGAGACAGTCTGACGGTAACCGGCGGAGTAAAAGAGGCTGTAGACCAGTTTCAGCAGGAGCTGCCGAACGGGATGAACATTACCGTGTTCAACGACTCTACCGTTCAGATCAAAGACAGTATCAATACACTGCTGAATAACTTTCTGCTTGGCTTCATCCTGTTGGTGATTATTCTGTTCCTGTTTATCGGGCTTCGCAATGCACTCATCACGGCAATCGGCATACCCGTAACTTTCGCAATCACTTTTCTGCTGCTCGAATATATGGGCGAGAGTCTGAACACCAATACACTGTTCGGATTGGTATTGGTCCTCGGATTGATTGTGGACCATGCAATCGTGATTATAGAGAACAGCTACCGGCTGCAGCAAGAGGGGCTTTCGCGAATCGACGCCGCGATAGAAGGAACCAACCAGGTAGTCTGGCCGGTGGTTGCCGCCAGCGCAACCACCATTGCAGCCTTCCTGCCCCTTATGATTCTGCCCGGCACTATCGGCAAGTTTCTGCGAGTTATTCCGCTAACCGTGTCGGTAGCCCTGTTTGCCTCCACCTTCGAAGCATTGGTGTTCCTGCCGGTGCATTTTGCAGACTGGGCCAGCAAATCAAAGAAAAAGACCAAACGCTTTTTTGAAGTCCTCCGCAGCCGCTATCAGAAACTGCTCTCGGCCCTGTACAAGCGCAGAAAACTCACCGTACTGGTGATGCTCATCGTCATGATCTTTCTCCTGGGCTTAACCGGTACGGTGCAGCAGGACCTGTTCAGTGCCGAAGATTATTCTCTCTTCTACATTGATATCGAAATGCCGGCCGGAACTCCGCGCGAGAAAACCAACACCATCGTTGCACAATTCGAAGAAAAACTGCTGCCGCTGATCGGCGAGGGGGAAGTGCTGGCTGTTAACAGCACCATCGGCTTTGCCGAAAGCGGAACCAGCACTACCAGCAAGAGCAATGTAGCCGAGATTATTGTCGACCTAAAAGAGCGCGACCGCGGAAGAACCCGTTCTATCAACGCTATCATCCGTGAGGTTGAACAACTGAGTGCTGATATTCCCGGGCCGGAGAAAGTCCGCTACAGAAAAGCTACCACTGGTCCTCCGACCGATCCACCCATATCCTTCAGGGTTCAGGGAGACAATTACCAGCGGCTCATAGACATCTCACGGGCGGTTCAACAGAAACTGGGCGAATACCCGGAGCTGTACAATATCAGTGACAATATCGAGAGCGGAACTCCGGAGCTCAGGGTCAGGGTGAATCAGTCGCAGGCAGCCCGGTACGGGCTCAGCACCGCCGCGGTGGGCCGCTACATCCGCAGCTCTATCGACGGGGAGACTGCAACCACAATTTTCAAAGAAAACGAGGAGATAGACGTACTGGTGCAGTACAATGTCGGCAGCATCGATTCGATGTATCAGCTGCAGCAGCTCAAAATTCCCACCCCGAGCGGGAACCTGGTGCCGTTTAACTCGGTCTGTACCATCGAAGAATCTTCCGGTATTGCATCCATCAAGCGCATCGACGGAAAACGTGAGGTCACTATTGAGGCCGAGGCCTACAACGAAGAGCGCATACGGCAGATCAATGCGGAGATAGAACAGTTCTACAACCAGACTTTCGCACCATCCGACTCGCGTACAGAGTTTTTAGTAGGCGGTGAGTTTGCCGAATTCAACAACCTGCTGATTCAAATTCTGCGAATTTTTTTGATAGGGGTATTTCTCATCTACATTATTTTGGGAACCCAATTCCGCTCTTACGGGCAGCCTTTCCTGATTCTGTTCTCGGTACCGTTTTCCTTCGCCGGGGTTATTCTTTTTCTGGTTCTGTCCGGCACGCCTTTCTCGACAACCGTGATGTACGCCGGTGTAGCACTGGCAGGAATCGCGGTCAACGACGCAATCGTTCTGATCAGCTTCATCAACAATCTGCGCGAAGAAAACTACAGTACCTTCGATGCGGTTATGCGCGCTTCGACCACCCGCCTCAGGCCGATCCTGCTGACCTCTTTTACCACTATCGCCGGCCTCATCCCAACCGCTATCGGTATAGGCGGGCGTTCGGTAGTCTGGGGTCCGATGGCCAGCACCATAATCTTCGGCCTCATATTCTCCACCATTACCGCTCTGCTGTTTATCCCCTGTCTATACGGAATATTCGACGATACAAAGCAGTTTCGCCTGAGGCGTCGGCAGCGGAGAATAGAAAAGCGACGGGCGAAAATAAGCACCTAAAGGAGGCATTGCTATGTTGCGTGACTACAAAGTATATAAAGCGCACAAACTTCCGAAGTTTCCAATGCAGTTTACAGATGAACAATGGCGGAAGATTCTGAACCCAAAGCAATATGCCATTTTACGGCGTAAAGCAACCGAGAGCCCATTTACCGGCGAGTATTACAGCAATCACCAGCGGGGCATTTACTACTCGGCGGCCTCCGCGCAACCGCTGTTTCACTCGGATTCAAAATTCGACTCCGGTTCGGGCTGGCCGAGCTTCTATGAGCCGATTTCTCATGATGCAGTGGTTCTGGTTGAAGACTACAGCCACGGGATGTACCGCGTTGAGGTCGTAGACAGCCAGTCCGGTTCACACCTCGGGCATGTATTTTCCGACGGTCCGGAGCCGACGGGTTTACGCTTCTGCATCAACTCCAGAGCCCTTATCTTCGTAGCTGAAGGAGAAAAGGCTCCAGAGCCGCCCTCGCCTTCGGATATCTAAATTTCGGAATAAATGCTGCGTAGTCTCGTTTCGATCCGACTTTTTATCAATTTTTCCAAATGTCCTTGACAAGATCACGGTCTTCTATTAAATTAGTAATCGTTCCGATTAAGGATATTGTATGGCAGAAACAGTATACAGAAAGAGCAGACAGCGCGAACACATATTTGAGTATCTCAAGTCCACGGACTCTCATCCGACCGCCCAGATGGTCTTCGACGGTATTCGGGATGAATTTCCAAACCTGAGTCTGGGGACAGTCTATCGCAATCTGAATATTCTGGTCGAGCAGGGCAAGATAAAACGTCTTCAGCACGGAAGTACATTCGACCGTTACGATGCCGATATCCATGAGCATTATCATTTTATCTGTCGGAAGTGCAATAGGGTATACGACCTTGCCCTCAACCCGAAGGAAGACCTCGAGCAAATAGCTCAGACAGAATCAGGCCACCTGGTAGACGAACACAAAATCGACTTCTTCGGTATCTGCAAGGAGTGCCGAAGAAATGTGAGTGCGTACGGGGAGGCTTGATATTTTTTTGGCTTTAATTAGTAATCGTTACGATTATTAAAAAATATTAATTTGAAGGAGAGAAAAATGGAACAAAACATGCCACTCTTAGGAGACAAATTCCCTGAAATGGAAGTAAAGACAACCCACGGCGTAAAGAAGCTGCCCCACGACTACAAAGGAAAATGGATTGTGCTATTTTCACATCCCGGAGATTTCACTCCCGTATGTACCACAGAGTTCGTATCATTCGCTAAAAAGGCGGAAGAGTTTAACAAAGCCGGTGCGGAGCTTCTGGGGCTTTCAATCGATCAGGTCCACAGCCACATAAAATGGACCGAATGGATCAATGACAAACTCGATGTAAAGATACCATTTCCGATCATCGCGGATGAAATGGGTAAAGTAGCCCAAGCCCTCGGCATGGTGCACCCCGGAAAAGGCACCAACACCGTTCGGGCGGTTTTCCTCATCGATCCTAAGGGCTTTGTTCGTTTGGTCCTCTACTACCCGCAGGAAATCGGACGCAACATGGACGAAGTACTCCGCTCTCTGAGAGCACTGCAGGTTTCCGATGACAATGGAGTAGCAACCCCGGCCAACTGGCCCGATAACGAACTGATTGGCGACCGTGTAATCATTCCGCCGGCCTCCACCGAGCAGGATGCAGAGAAGCGTCTCAAAGAGTACGAGGGGTACGATTGGTGGTTCTGCCATAAATCACTGTAAAGCGTAATTACTCAACCCACGGGGTGTCTTACCATTAGACACCCCTTTTTTTTATCTAAGTCTTATACCTGAATTATCTGACTAAAAAACTAAATTTGCATTATTCGGAAATTCCTAGCATAATCATAGCTATTCACTAGTAGGAGAAAGCTATGAAGTTAAACGGTAAGCTTTTAATAATCCTGATTGTGCTCCCTTTAGTTCTACTACTCGGTGCAGGATATCTATCATTTATTACTCAGCGCGACATGCTGCAGGCTGAAAAAGAGCAGCAGACCCTGTTATACACGGAAAAGCTGGCCTTGAACCTCTCCAGCATCATGCAGCGCCAGCAGCAGATTTTGGAAGATTTTTCCAGGATGCCCTTTGTTCTGGATATGATGAAAGCGATGCCCGATTCGAACGAGCAATCGGTTTATCAGGCAATGCCGGAATACGAACCCTATTTAGAGGTGGCAAAATCCTTTGCCGAAGACCCAAAAGTGGGCCTCATTTACATGGCGGCACCGCAGAGCCTGAATGCATTGGCAAATAACTGGATCAATTTACCTCCGGACTACGACGCAAGGGAGAGACCCTGGTATATTGATGCCATGGAAAGCGGAGAGTTTACCGTGACTGAACCGTATATTGATCAGTCTAATGATGAGGGAAATATCATTTTGAGCGCATCCATGCCGATACGTGAGGACGGACAGATCATCGGAGTTTCAGCAATCGACATGACCCTGAACAGCTTAATAAGCTATCTGCAGGAGGAGACCGAGTCGAGCGTAGGCGGAATATATCTTATAGACCAGAAGAGCGGCTCCCTGATTTTCGGCGAAGGCCAGGAAACCCTCTCGATTAGCTTCTCCGAGCTGCTCACAAATTTTAAGGTACAGCAGCCTGAAGAGCTGCTGAGTAAGATCAGCGCGGAGTCGCGTGGAATAACCAGTGTAAATGCAGCCGGCGACAACCTGTATAAAGACAGCATCTTCGGTTATAAGCAGGTCGATCTCACGCCTTGGACAGTTGCGGTGGCATACCCCAAGAGCGAACTGCAAAAGCAGGTGATTGGTCCGGTACTGCAGGCTACTATGACCACCACACTTATTGTGATCGGTGTACTGGTGCTGGCATTCGTCTTGATAAGCCGGATAATCGTACGCTCGATTACTCTTACCACGAAAAATCTGCAGGAGATATCCCAGGGAGCCCGCGATTTGACGGTTCAGATGGATGTAAAATCGAAGGATGAAATCGGTGTCCTCGCAGAATCATTCAACAGCTTCGTTGACCGTTTGAGAGAAATTATCACCACAGTAAAGGGTGATATGCAGTCGATCAATCAACGCCAAAGCGATCTGGCGGCCAACGCTGAGGAGACCACCTCGGCTTCAACGGAAATCAGCTCGAACGTACAGAATATAAACAAAGAAATCGAACGGCTGGATAATGAGGTTCAGGAGGAATCTTCAGCCATAGAGGAACTGCGGCGTACAGTCGAGAATCTCAAGAACAACGTTGAATCCCAGAGTTCCGCTATTACCCAGTCCACCGCTTCCATCGAAGAGATGATGGCCAGCCTACAGAGCGTTGCCCAGACCATAGAGAATAAGCAGTCTGCTTCGCAGTCTCTGTCCAAAACGATCGAAGAAGGCAGCAAAACCGTAGAAGAGTCCAGCCGGGCCATTGAAGAGATAGTTCAGCAGGCCGGGCGGATTACTGAAATCTCGGAAGTAATCACAAACGTAGCCGGACAGACCAATCTCTTGTCCATGAATGCGGCCATCGAGGCAGCGCACGCCGGAGAGTCTGGAAAAGGCTTTGCAGTAGTTGCAGATGAAATCCGAAAACTGGCCGAGGCTTCTCAGAATAACTCCAAGCAGATAAGCACCACCATAAAGGAGATTCTTGAATCTCTGGAAAGTGCCTCAAAGGCTTCGCACACCAACCTGGAGACCTTCGATGTCATCAGACGCGAAACCCAGGAAACGGTTGATGCCTTCAATGAGATCAATTCGAACACCCAGGAGCTCTCACAGGGCAGTCAGCAGATTCTGGAAGCGATTACCGACCTGAATCATATCGCTTCGGAGGTGAAGAGCGGGTCGGAGGAAATGCTCGAATCGGTTGATGTGGTCGGCCGGGTTACCGAACGGGTAACTCAGATTTCAGCGACGGTAAAAACCGGCATTCATGAAATATCCAGCGGAACTAACGAAATCGCCGAGTCGATGAATTATGTTGAAAATATCATTCAAGACATAACCGAAAAGGTGAACGCGATTTCACAAGAGGTAGAACAGTTCAAGACTGAGCGTGAACCGGACGACAATGTATAGGTAGAAGGTATTGACAGAGCCGGCGGTTATAGGTATATTTTTCACACCGTCGTGGGGGTGTAGCTCAGTTGGCTAGAGCGCGTGAATGGCATTCACGAGGTCATGGGTTCGATTCCCACCACCTCCACAACCTTTTTTTAATACGGGAAAAGTTTTGAGTGACCAATCTTTTTCAGGAGATATTGATCCTGAAGTCGCCGAGTTAATGGGAATTGACGAGGAAGACACTGAGGAAACTCCTGATTTTGCCGATCTCTTCGGCGAACCGAAAGCAGAAAAACCCACATCATCAGTCGAAGATCTCGATCTAAACAAGCAGAGTTTTCCAAGAATGGAAAAACTCTTCAAAGACGAACCAAACCCGATATTTTCTTCTACCGATTACTACAAACAGGCCCTCTCCGGTGAAGGAGAACCGGCCAAACGGGTACACTCATTACTGGCAAAGTTTCTGAATGTGCAGGACCCGAAAGAGCGCTCCCTATACCGCCACAAACTCATATCCGCCTACTGGAACCTGGCTGCCTCAATAGCTGCCAAAATCCACACAAAATTACCCGAACCGAAGCGGTATATGCTGCGTTTCGGTTACCTGCTCCCGACAGCGGTATCTAAAGAACAACGCGATATACTGGCACGGGTGATCGATGAAAATCACACCGGCGAGCCAATTCACTACGTTGACGAGTGGCTCTACAAAGTGGCTATGGGCCGGATCGGTCAGTCGGCTCAGGATGAGGTAAAGATCTCCCAAAAGGACCGGGGCGACCGCATAATGGTGCAGGCCGAAAAAGCCCGGGGCAACCGCGATGTGCAAATCGGCCAGATAAAATCAAAACTAAGCGAACTCGAGGCGCTCGAATCGCAACTGCAGTCCAAAGCCGGCAGCCTCAGTTCGCACCAGACCATGGAAGAGTATTACGGGCTCAAATCGCCCTACTCTCCCGAACAGCGCAGCGCCCTCAGCGAAATCAACCAGCTGGTAAAGCGTCTGTTTACCATCGATAAAGAGCTCTCCTCACTCTTCCGCCAGCTCGAAGAAGCAGATCAGCTGCTGGAAAAGCTGGAAAACAAAGCCGACGACCTCGGGGCCAGCCAGCAGGTTGATGCTAAAACCATCGAGCAGGAGTTCAACTCCGTTCGCCAGATGGCCAAGATGAGTGTCGGCCGGCAGGGTAATCACATACCATTTCTCATGAAACAGTACTTTCGCGCGCTCGACTTCGAACTCGGTACCCGCGAAAATGTAATCAAGCAGCTCTCCGAAATAGAGCGCATCGATCCCGGTGTTTTTCTCCGCAGTTTCAAGCAGCAGACTAACCGGATCGTACCGCATATCATACTGGTACCCTGTTACGGCGACCGCGGCATCTGCTGGGAGCCGTTTGAAAGGTATAACCGGGCCACCAGCCGCGGCCGGGTTGCCCTCCCGATGTACCCTAAAAACCTGCGTTCGGCGATCATCATGGCCATTGCCGATTTGCGCTGGCAGGTAGCCAAAGAGAAGGCCCAGCACTACTGGATGGAAGAGGGGCTGACAGGCAACTACTATATGTGGTTCGAAGGGCAAAAGCTGCGCGGAGATGTAAAAGAGTTTTTTATTCAGGACTATCTGCTGTGGATTACCAAAGAGAGTGAAGGGACTCAGAAGCTGGACCGGGAGGTCCGCGGAATCTTCTGGCGTTATATGCCCTTCCCGCAGGAGCTGAAGGATACTCTCAAAAACCGCGGCTTCGTGTACAACGACTTGTATAAGAAAGATAAAAACCGCGCCATGTCGGACGGGTATTAATAACAATCACTTTTTGAACCGCGTAAAAATGGGATGAAAATATTTTTCCATTTCGATTTTCCTGGAGAGTAGTTTGATCGCCTGATGGTAGACAAAAAAGGCACCGGCAATCGACCCGACAAACAACAGCAGAAAAAGGATCTGGGCGGTACCGGAACCGATACTCTCGCCGGCAAAAACACTTATTACAGCTAAACCGACCGTTAAAATAACAATCATCATTATGATATTGAAAACAGTAGCTCCGAGTACAAACAGGAGCGTATTTACCTTCTTATTCATGTGAATCTCCTTTTTCAAAAATAAATGAGGCAGCTAACAGAATTCCAGCAATTACAATCGATGAATCGGCCACATTGAAGGTCGGCCATCTCTCCAAGCCGAACAGGCCGTAGAAGCGGACATCAATAAAGTCGACTACCCCCTGGGGGCGGAAAACCCGGTCGATCATATTTCCGAATCCTCCTCCGATAATACCGGCCACAGCCCAGCGCTGCAGAGTGGTAAACTCATCTGTTTTAATAAAATACACAATCAGCAGCACCAGTAGTATCGATGGCAATATTATAAAAAGAACCGTGCGGGTTTCTTCCGGAAGAGAGCGGCCCAGACTGAAAGCAATCGCCAGATTTCGTGTATGAATTATCCGCACAAATCCGTCGAAAAAAGAGGCACCGATTGTGTGCAGCGGGATGTTGGCAACAATCAGTGCTTTGCTAATTTGGTCGGCAATAATAATAGCTGCGGAAAGCCAAAACGGTGTGAGCGAGGATTTAACACTATTCGTCGGCACTGCAGTATCCATTCTCAAAGACCCGTCGGCACATCGATAAACTCCACAGCAAGGCCTTTATCGGTACTGATTTTCTTCATCAAATTCTGCACACCGAACACTTCGGTATTATAATGTCCGGCCGAAATGAGATTTATGTGTCCCTCCAGGCAGGTATGATACACCTGGTGGTTCAACTCGCCGGTTATATAGAGGTCAAGCCCCGCTTCCAAAGCCTGTCCTACTTCCTTATCGGCGCCGCCAGAAATAACCCCTACACTCTTAATCGAATCGGTCCCGAACGGAAGCACGCCCAAGGCACTCTCTCGATCCAGTCCGAGCATGCCCAAAATCTCCTCAACAGTTGCGTCACTCGGCAATTCGCCTTTTACCCCGATCTTGACTCCGTGGTAATCACCGAAGGGCTGTCGCTGCTGCAGCTGCAGCAGATCGGCTATACCGGCATTGTTTCCGAGATTCGGCTCCATATCCAGCGGCAAATGGGCTGCATACAGTGCCAGACCGTGATCGAGCAGGAATTTTATCCGCCGGTAGTGTTCGCCGGTGATTGCAAGCGGTTTCCCCCAAAAGAGCCCGTGGTGCACACACAGCAGCTGCGCACCGCTTCGTGCCGCTCTCTCAAAGCTGGCCATACAGGCATCTACGGCGAAAGCAGCTTTGGAAACCTCCGCATCGAGCTCGCCTACCTGCAGTCCGTTCATAGAGTAGTCGGAACGGGCTACATCCTCGAGCGGCAAAATGGAATTAAAATACTGTACTACTTCACGCAATTGCATGGCTCCATTATAGTAGGGCATATATTGCTTGACAAGCGCTTAGCCGCATCCCTATAGTTGAGTTTACGGAGTAATAATGGAACATCGTGAATTGCCTGCCGATCAAATTTCGATATCAATCGATACCAACGAAATCGAAGAACTGCAGAAGAGCATCGAACTTCCGGACGTCATCGGCCAACCCAGAGCATTGCGGGCCTTGCAGATGGGGACCGAAATTCGTGGACGCGGATACAACATTTTTGTAACCGGACAATCCGGAACGGGCCGCACCACTTCTATAAAGAAAGTGCTGTCTCAATATGAATCGAAAGATGTTCCTCTGAAGGATATTGTATTTGTATTCAACTTTCTCGAACCCGACTATCCGCAGGTACTCTACCTCGAGCAGGGACAAGGACGCGCCTTCAAGCATGCAGTCCATCAGTTAGTCGAAGACATGAAAGGCCTGATCCGCAAAAAACTGGACAGCGACAGCTATAAGCAGGAACGTGACCGTCTGATCGGTATGATTGAACAGGAAGAGAATCATGCACTGACCGACTTCGAGGAAAAGATCAACGGGGAAGGCTTCAAACTGG
The DNA here is from genome assembly GCA_964603735.1 of uncultured Sediminispirochaeta sp. GTDB lineage: Bacteria > Spirochaetota > Spirochaetia > DSM-16054 > Sediminispirochaetaceae > DSBN01. The sequence goes on from CAZRWN010000010.1 coordinate 24,750, forward strand.
TACATATTCATGAAGAAGACAGTGAGTCTACCGATATAGTTCCGGTCTACGAGGGACGGGCGGTAGATTTCGAACAGCTGCAGAAGCTGGTGCAATCCGGTGAACTCAGCAACGACTATTGGAACAAAGCCCGCGAGCGCTACTACCAGCTGATGGACGAGATGCGGCACCTTTTCCAGGAGCTGAAAGACGGACGGGCCGCCCTCGAGAAGGAGTTGGAGAGCCTGCAGATAGAAACCGTTACTCCGGGGGTGGAAGAGGAGGTCGACCGGCTAAGGGAACACTATACCGAACAGGCCGTAAACAGCTACCTCGAAGGCCTTAAAAACGATATTGTGCATCATCTGTTTCTGTTTTTGCGTGAACAGCCGACCGATGACAGCGGCAATCCCGCATTGGTGCGCTACGGAGTGAACGTACTGGTCGATAACAGCAACACTAAAACGGTACCGATCATTTTTGAGCACCATCCGACCGCCACCAACCTTTTCGGTACCATCGAAAGCCGGCTCGACCTGAACGGGCAGAGCCGCAGCACATTTATGATGATCAAGGCCGGTTCGCTGGTGCGGGCATCCGGGGGTTTCCTCGTCCTGAATGCCCAGGACATTCTCAGAGATGAAGACCTGTGGGATCAACTCAAGCGCGTACTTCAAACCGAACAGGTCGAGATTCAGCCGAGTGAGCATGTGGTCAGTTTTCAGTACACCATGATGAAGCCCCAGCCAATAAAAATCGACACAAAAGTTATCGTGGTCGGCACGGAAAATCTATACGACTACCTCTACAACCAGGACACCGACTTTCACAAACATTTTAAGATCTCCGCCGAATTCGATTCGGTAATGCCCCTCTCCCAGGACAACCTGGCCCGCTACATCGGGTTTATCCGCATGATAGAGGAGGATGAGAAACTGCTGGCCTTCGAAAATGACGGAATTGCCAGGGTTGTCCAGTACGGAATTCTTCTGGCCGAACAGCGTGATAAAATCAGCACACAGTTCTCTTTGATCGCCGATTTGCTGCGCGAGTCCAGTTACTGGGCCACCAAAATGGGCCGGAAAAGAGTTGGTCGTGAAGCGGTGGAAAAAGCTCTGAATGAGCGTAAATATCTGGCTGGACTGCCGGAAGAAAAGATGATCGAGATGATCTCGACCGGCGAAATAAGTATGCAGTTCAGCGGTCGAAAAATCGGCACCATCAACGGCCTCGCTATCCACGACCGGGGATATTACAGCTTCGGTCTGCCGACGGTGGTTTCCGCCCGGGTAGCCCCTGGCAACGAGGGCATCATCAACATCGAACGGGAGGTTGGGCTTTCCGGTGAAATCCATGATAAATGGGTGCTTATCCTCGAGGGATATCTGCGGAACAAGTATGCCCACTCCTTCCCCCTTTCCATGTATGCAAGCCTCTGTTTCGAGCAGTCCTACAGCGAGATAGACGGCGATTCAGCTTCCGCCGCCGAGGTCTATGCCCTTCTCTCGGCAGTCGGAGAAACCGCATTCGATCAGGGAATTGCGGTAACGGGTTCGGTAAATCAAATGGGTGAGATATTGCCCGTAGGCGGAATATCGGAGAAAATCGAAGGGTTCTTTTCTATGTGCAAACTGTTCGGACTGACCGGGTCGCAGGGAGTTATAATACCCGAGCAAAACCGTCAAAACGTGATGGTTAACACCGATGTGTGTGCGGCTATAGAATCAGGAATGTTCCATATCTATCCGATCAATACAATCGACGAGGGCCTAGAAGTAATGACGGGGATGGTCTCCGGCCGCCGCAGCGCCCGCGGAGTGTTTCCGAAGGATTCAATAAACGCCCATATTGAGCATCGTTTGAAGGAAATGGCCAACCAAGTTAAGAATTATTCCGGATAAGATATTTTTTATACTTGACTTTCGTTTTTATAGACTTATGATATAGAGCGTATTATATAAACAATAAAATTGCGGGTGGTGTGTATGTCTCCAGCGGTGAACACTGAACAGGTCAAAAAAGCTATTCGGAGCTCGGTTCCGTTAGCCATAAAAACCTATACTCTTCCTCACGAGACCGAAGAATATCTCGAAGAAATCCTGGCTTTCTTTTTGAGAGAATTCGGCCAGGATCATCTGAAAGACAGAATTGCCTACTGTATGAAAGAACTGGCGGTCAATGCTAAAAAGGCCAATACAAAACGAGTCTATTTTCAGGAAAAGCAGCTGGAGATTTCCAACCCGAAAGACTACGAAGAGGGCATGCGCAGCTTCAAGGACGACACGCTGTCCAATATAAATTATTACCTCGAAAAACAGAAAGAAGCCGGCCTTTACATTAAAATCGTGTTTCAGGTAAAGCAGAAAACATTTACCCTGAGCATTAAAAACAACACTGAAATATCCCGCAAAGAGCAGATGCGCGTGTACGACCGTATTGCCCGTTCCCGGGCTTTCGAAACCATGGAAGAAGCGCTCTCCACGGTTATCGACGACTCCGAGGGCGCCGGTCTCGGAATAGTGATACTGGTTCTCATGCTGAAGAAAATCGGTCTGGACGAGGATGCGTTCGATATTGACGTAGAAAACGGTGAAACAGTCGCCCGAATCACTATTCCCTTCAGCGAAGTACATGCGGAGAGCCTGGATGTACTCAGCGAAGAGATCGTCAGAGAGATCGACGAACTACCGCAGTTTCCGGATAATATTCTGCATCTGCAGAAACTCATCAACGATCCCGATTCTGAGATAAGCGCCATTGCCCGCGACATAAGTACCGACCCCTCGCTCACCGCCGATCTGCTGAAGGTAGTAAACTCGGCACAGTTTATGCTGCCCAAACGGGTGGACAATATCGTCGAGGCGGTCAAGCTGGTCGGACTGCGCGGACTGAAGAACCTGCTGTACTCCTATGGAACCCAGCAGATATTGAACCAGCAGATGAAATGGCTGTGGAATCACTCCTACAAGACCGCTTTCTATGCGTATAATCTGGCCAAGAATTTCAAGCGGAAAAAGGATCTGCTCGACGACGCCTACGTGGGCGGAATTTTGCACGATATGGGTAAGATCATCTTCTCCGAAGTCCATCCGCAGCTCCTCGAAAAGATATCCAGTTTCTGCGATGAACGCGGGATCGACCGTGAGGTGTTCGAAGACCTTTCCGCCGGACTCAACCACGCGGAAATCGGCGGACGCATTGCAGAAAAATGGAACTTCCCTTCCACCCTGATAGAAGCCATCCGCTACCATCACGAACCAAACAACTGCGACCCGTCCATGCGCGATGTAGTGTTTACAGTGTATCTGGCCAACGCACTGGTAAACCTGGAGGACGGAGAGATCTCCTACGAACAGTTAAACCCGACGGTACTCCGCAGTTACGGCATCAAAACCGAAGAGCAGGTACAGCTGATCATCGAGCGTCTTTCCCGCGCTTTCGAACATGAGGCGGCCAAGCGCGAGAGCATGTAAGCCAAATATTAAAAAAAAGAAGCCTGGTAGTTGACTTCCGAATATCTATATATTATATTTTCTATACATTCATTTTTTAATAGGTTACAACGGAGGTACGCTATGGCAGTTGCACTCTATTCAACTCCCACATGCGGCTATTGTCGAAAGGCAAAAGATTATTTACGGCAGAGAAAAATCAATTTCACCGAATACAATGTTGCCTCGGATCAGTCGAAAGCTGATGAAATGGTACGAAAGTCAGGCCAGATGGGCGTGCCGGTGATCGACGTAAACGGACGCATCATTGTCGGCTTTAATCAACCGGAGATTGAGCGGGCATTGCATCGCTAATTTCATACATACCCCCTAATCCCTTTTATTCACCGCAGAATCTCACAATTCTGCGGTGTTTTTTTTGAAGCACAGCCGCACACCGAACCTCTTTACTTGTAAAGATAGTTACAAGGGGGTTCCATGAAACCAATTTACGAAATCCGACACATCGAAGCGGTACTGATCAGTCAAAAACCATACGTACGCGCCAGTCTCCGCAGTTGCGAAACCGGGCAGGAGGTCATCGGTTATCTTCCGTCACGTGAAATGGCCGCGCTGCTTCCGCGCGAGATAATTATAGGAAAGGGGGCATGCGCCCCCGAGTCGATAATCGATATAATGAATGAACTGCTGGGAAAATTGGCCGCCCGTCGACATGCTAAAATCTGGGAATATCAGGGTGTTATATATTTCGGCTTTCTAAAATGGAACTCAGTACGAATCACACAGGATGCGGCTTGAGGGAGTGCTGCCATGCCTGCAGCAGAATGCCGCAGGCAACCGCAACATTAAGAGAACCCTTGGACCCGCGCAGGGGTATCGAAACAATCCCGGCACTCGCTGCGGCTATGCGGCGAGCCTCCGGGCTGATTCCCAGTTCCTCAGAACCGAGCACCGCTACACCCTCAGACGGAAAAGCAAATTCATCGATCGGAGTGCCGCCCAATTCCAGCGCACATACCGGCACACGCTCGGCCACCGCCTCCAAAGACTCTGTCTGCCATGGAACCGCACTCGTGGCTCCCATGGAGGTTCGCAAGGCGCGCTTGTGCTGCGGATCGGCGGTAAACCGGGAGAGAAACAGCCGTTCTACTCCGAAAGCCTCGGCTGTACGGAAAATGGAGCCGACATTATACGGTGATCTGATATCATCCAGGTATAATGAAATGGGCAAGACCGAATCTCCGTTGCGGGCAAGTGTACCACTCTCGGGATCATAAAAATCCCAGTCCGCCGGCACTATACCGAGGGCCGACATTATGCCGTACTTTACATTGTGAAGGGTGTGGAGGTACTGCTCGCTCGGCTCTACTGATAGGCTATTCAGTTTTTCGACTTCGAACCGCTGGGCCGGGGTCAACAGGGCTTCCTCTTCAGATAGAAGCTGCAGAACCTGCCGTAGGTAATAATGATCCACTTTTCCGCCAGCACGGAGGCTGCGTTCCCACTCCTCGAGCATAGTGATGATCTTACGAACCCGTGTCTTGGGCGGAAGGGTTTTCAGCTTTTGAATCGTAATCATCTACAGGGCGTCTTTGAGATATGAAAACAATTCCTGACTCGAGACCGGCTCGGGCAGTGCTTCCAAGAAGGGTATTTCCAGCAGCTTCGCCGCTGCGTCGGACAGATGTTTCTCTGCAACTCCGATTTCACTGAGGCGTCCAGGCAGCTGTTCGACCCCCAGAGAGGCTCTGAGCGATTCTACTACCCTGTCGGCGGCCCCCACAACCGACAGGCCTTTCAGATTCTCTCCCAAAATATTACCCATGCGGGCCACTTTTTCCGGACACACCTTGATACCGTATTCCAACACATACGGCAGCAGTACGGTAGCGATAATCGATTTAGGCACCTGCACCATGCGTCCCAGGGTATATGCAGCCGCGGTTCCCCAACCGGGAGAACTCATGCTCAAGCCGTATGCCGCAAAGAAACCGGCTTGCTGCGCTTGAAAGAGTGTCTCGACTGCATCCGGTGTCTGTAAATGGGCCGGCATGGTATTGATCGCCACTCCTATACCCCGCAGTGCAAGCGTCTCAGAAAAAAAAGTGGCGTTGCGGGAAAAGTAACTTTCCACCGCCAACAGCAAAGTGTCCAGCAATGCTGCAACTCTGTATTTACGGGAAAACTCCTTCAGGAGGGAAGGATCCTGTATAACCGCACACGGACGAAAATTTTCTACATTCACAAAACGGGTGCTCTTGTCATAACGGTCGCCCAATACCATACCGCCATTGAACAGAAAAGGGCTGCAGGAAGTGGCTGGAATCTCTACATACGGCAGAGACTCATCAGCCTCCACCTGTCCATCATACAGCTGCTGCAGCTCGAGTCTGCGCGGGGTGAGCAGGGCTACCGCCCTGGACACCGACAGGGCATCAACATCACCATAGCCGATTACTCCCTCGACATAGCTGATGCGGGCCAGATCCATCACCTCGTCTACTACAGAATCGCTGGAAAAGGGGCTTATCTCCGGGGCAACAATGATATCGACACCATTCGCTTCGGCGGTCTTGCGGATACTTTTCAGGCCGGCTCCATCCACCAGATGAGCATTCGTCACCAAAAGAACCCGCTTGCACTGGCGCAGACACGATCTACCAAGCTGCGAGATCGCACCGTAATAACTAAAAATACGGCTCGGTACGTACAATTCAAGATCATTCACCTTATTCAGCCCTCATTCACAAAAAAAAGGCAGAGAGCGTATCCCTGCCTCGTTATCATTCTTACGATACCACCCTCCTGACAATGGATTAAGTGATATCGAATAGTTTCATTACCGAATCGGCAACTTCATCCACAACATTGTCGTTGATATAGTTCGGGTCTTTGAGTTTTTCCTTTACCTCGGCCACACGATCCCATCGAATATCATCGGCAGCCTTTACCTGCTCGGCAATCTTATAGACCTCACCCATGGTTTTTGCATCTGCAGAAATATTGATTGAATCCTTAGGATCTGTCTTCTCTGCCTTATGCGTTCTATGATTCTTTGTGAGTTTCGATATTGGATCGATAGGTCCTATTCCATCAATGTTCATTGCCGACTCCTACCTTTCACTTTACTTATCGTCATCTTCTCTTTATATGTTAACTCTTTTTCCGGCCGGAAACAAGTAGCGCAAACTCGCCTTTGAGAGAATTTCTTCCCTCCAACCTTTCCAGCACCTCCGACGAAGTACCGCTGATGAACTCTTCATGCAATTTGGTCATCTCTCTGCCGATTAGCACTTGCCGCTCAGGTTCTTTTTCGGCGATATCGGCCAAAATCTTCAGTATTCTATGCGGAGATTCGTAAAGAACGAAATTTTCTTCCCTTTTCAGCAGTTCGGCGATGCGCTTGCCCCGTTTTCCGCCCTTCGGGCTCAAAAATCCGTCGAATGTGACCGTTCTCCCGCCGAACTCCGAAACACTCAACAGAGTAGTGAACGCCGACGGACCGGGAATCGGTACAATCGGATACCCGGCGCCTCTGATCTCGCCGACCAGCCGCACGCCAGGATCACTCAGGCCGGGAGTGCCGGCATCGCTTACATAGGCTACATTCTGCCCCTCTGCCAGCCGTTCGAGCAGTCTGGCCGCCGCCTGCAGCTCATTCTGCGAACGGCAGCTGATCAGTGGTTTGGAAATCTCGAAATGGGTCAGGAGTTTGCGGGTATGCCGGGTATCTTCACAAGCAATCGTATCGACGCCCTTCAGTACTTCCAGTGCTCTCAGGGTAATATCTCCGAGATTTCCGATTGGGGTTGCTACAATAAAAAGCGTTGCCACGAGCTCATTCTACCCGCTACAATAGAAACAGGCAATAAGCCCATTTATCATCTGAGGAGATGCAGTTATAGAAATTTTAGTTCTGTTTTTCACCGGCGCCCTGATAACCACCCTTCTCTATCTCGGTTTCAAGGGTCAGGCTATGTATAAAAACCGCCCGCAGCGTCCCCGCCGCCGCCCGGGAAAGGATCAGGACGGCCCTACTATCTACCCGGAAAGGACCGAAAAACCGCAGGGCCCCGGATTTCACCGTTGTCCTCTGTGCGGAACTGTGTTGGAGAAGAGCGAAAAGGTCAGAAGTGTACTCTATCCCGGTAAACCCGACAGTATGATGGAGATTTTCGGCTGCCCGTACTGCTATGGGGGCCCAATCGGCAGCGGCACCACCGCTATGAAGAAGAGATCCACCCGCCGCCTGAAGGCGCGCCTCTGCCCGGTGTGTAAAAAAGAACTGCCGCAAAACGGATTGGTGTATGCCCGCTTTTTTCAGTCCAGTGATCGGCGGCACGCACATGTTCTCGGCTGCACCCAATGTTACACCCGCCGCCGGCGCTAAGCGGCTACTCGGGAATCCGAACCGGTTCGCCTAAAAAGCGGGGCTCGGTGCGGAAAATATACACATCCATCACAGCCTTTACCTTGGCAAACATTTCTCGAATCAGCACTCTTACTCCGAACTCAGTCGGTACATTGCCGGCGGCAAAAGCAACTGCATCAAGCCCCTTCTTCCGGGCAATAAACACCGCCCGTCGCCCATGGAACTCCTGAGTGACAATGGTAACACTCTCTTGTCCGAATACTTCTTTACAGCGAACCACTGAATCGAGGGTACGAAAACCAGCATAATCTGCAAAAATGTGCTCGGACGGAAGGCCGCGCGCTTCCAGGGCTTGCTGCATTCCCAGCGGTTCATTATAGGAATGTACCGAATTGTCACCACTGACAATCACATAATCGATTTTTCCGGACCTATACAATCTGGCGGCAGCATCGATACGATTACGAAAGTAAGGGTTCATTCCACCTCCGCGCAGGTATTGGCTGGTACCCAGCACCAGGCCTACCCGGTTGCGGGGAAGTGAGTCCATCGAGTGATAAATATATTCCGAGGTGGTGGCTTTAATGTGAAAATTGCTGAAGAGAATCACCAGCACCAGCACCAGTCCGATCCATATAGAATGTAGAATAATCATTCGGTGTTTCAAATGAGGGGATTATAAATGAGAGCATTGCTTTTGGGAAGCCTACTCCACAGTCTGAGGCACGGCGGCACCTTGAACAGCACTTAGAGTAATGATAAAGTCTTGCCATGGAAAAGATGAAACGAACGGCAACATGCGGAGAATTAGAGAAATCCAGAACAGGCAATGAAGTAGTCCTGAACGGATGGGTTCACCGTACACGAGACCATGGCGGAATTCACTTTGTGAGTCTGCGCGATCGCTATGGTGTGACACAAGTAGTTATCGATGAAGACGCACCCGCAGAGCTGCAGGCAATCGCCCGCGACCTGAAGCGGGAATACTGCATTGCGGTAATAGGCGTGGTGAGGGCCCGGCCGGATGAAATGGTGAATCCGGACATGGATACCGGTGATATCGAAGTACAAGCCAAAGAGATAGAAATCTTGAGCCGCTGTGAACCGCTGCCCTTTAACATCGATGAGCGTACCGACGCCAAAGAGGAATTGCGACTCACCTACCGTTACCTGGACCTGCGCTCTTTCAGCATGCAGCGCAAAATTAAACTGCGTGCAGATGCGACCTTTGCGGTTCGTGAATACCTGAAAGGCCGCGGTTTCATGGAGATCGAAACTCCTTCGATGATCCGTTCAACTCCGGAAGGTGCCCGTGACTTTCTGGTCCCTGCTCGCCTGCATCCCGGCAAGTTCTATGCCTTGCCCCAGAGCCCCCAGCTGTTCAAACAGCTGTTGATGGTGTCCGGATTCGACCGCTATTTCCAGATTGCCCACTGTTTCCGGGATGAAGACGCCCGGGGCGACCGACAGCCCGAACACACTCAGATCGATATGGAGATGAGTTTTGTTTCCAAAGAGGACGTGTTCGAGGTCATCGAGGGGATGCTGGCGCATGTATTCAAGCAGGCCCTGAACATTGATCTCGAAACGCCTTTCGTTCGTCTCAGCTATCACGATGCAATGAATAAATACGGCAGCGACAAACCCGATCTGCGCTACGATTTGGAGATGCAGGATTTCGGAAAAATAGCTGCAAAAAGCGGTTTTAACGCCTTCAAATCGGTGGTTGAAAGCGGCGGAACAGTAAAAGCCCTGGTAGCCCCCGGCTGTGCAAGCTATTCACGAAAACAGATCGACCAGCTCGAAAAGGATGCCAAAATCTACGGCGCCAAGGGGCTGGCCTGGATGAAGGTAGGCGATGAGGGACTCGACGGCGGCGTTGCCAAATTCTTTTCCGAGCAGGCCGACGAGATTATTTCCTCACTCGGCGCCAAAGCCGGCGACCTGATCCTGGCGGTAGCCGACAAATGGAACACCGCCTGCACCTCGCTGGGCGCTGTCCGCAGTCGCCTGGGCAAAGACCTGGGGCTGGCTACTCCGGGCGAGTTCCGCTTTGGATGGGTAATCGACTTCCCGCTTTTCGAGTGGGATGAGGAGGACCAGCGCTGGGAAGCTGCGCACCACATGTTCACCATGCCGCAAGAGCAGTACCTTGACAGCATGGAAAAAAATCCGGGCGAAGTAAAGGGCGACTTATACGATCTGGTATGTAACGGATACGAGATGGCTTCAGGCTCCATTAGGATCCACGATCCGGAAATCCAAAAACGAATCTTCAACATCGTCGGTTTCTCCGAAGAGGAGGCCGAGCGTCGCTTTGGATTCCTGTTGAAGGCCTTCCAGTACGGACCGCCTCCGCACGGCGGTATTGCACCGGGGCTCGACCGCCTGATCATGGTGATGGCGCAAGAAGACTCCATCAAAGAGGTAATCGCATTTCCGAAGAACAACGTCGGCGCCTCGCCGATGGACGACTGCCCCGCCCCGGTCGATCAGGACCAACTGGACATGCTGCACCTTGAGCTCAAGCTGCCGGAAGAAGAGGAGCAAGAATAGTCAGAAATTAGTTAGTACGCGCTGTACGGCTGTACTTCGCGAATATCGACTTTAATACGGACCTTGGAATGATACCCCCCTGCGTCGATTACGGTGTAGGGGGGTTCTTGCAGGGCCACCGCTGCCTGAATCCGGCTGGGTTTGTTCCTGTATCGCGGCCGCAGATATTCCCGCAGCGCATTCTTAATGGCCTGATCGAAGGAATCGAATTTGGCCCGGTACCCGCCGTAAAGCGGCGCTGTTCCGCGTCCGGCAGCTACGGCCAGAGTATTGCTGTCCCAGGCCTGCAGTCGGCGCTGCTGGAAAGCTGCCAGGTTGTAACGCATATGCACAAAGTATTGGTTGTCGGTGGTGCGGACCTTGAGGACATGCAGCGAGGGGTCTCCCTTCGGTATTTGTGCCAGGGGTTCGATAACCAGCTCCTCTTCCACCTGCCTGTCACGGTCGGAAGGGGTGTAGCGCACGTTAAAACCGTAGATCATGCCGGAGAACACCACACGGGCCTCTTCGAGGGTTCGCCGGATTGCCTCTTCCTGCGAGATAACCCCGGTGCCGATAATCGGCTCGACGGGGCTTGGCCGCTCTTCCTCCGACGAGCCGCTGCCGCCAGTCCCCGGCTGGCGCCCTTCGATGATGGGATCTAATTCGGTCCAGAACTCCGCGACTATAATATCTTCATCCCCGGGATACGCCCACAGATCTGCTGTTAAGAACAGCAGCGTAAGACCGGCCGAGAAAATGGTGAGGGCTGCAGCCCGTCGATAGTTGAAGAGGGCTTTTAACGCCAATAGCCTCCCCTGCCTCCGCTTCTAAACGAATCCATAGGATTGATGCCCATCCGGATAACCAGATACAGATACGCAAAAGCGAAACCGGCTAAGTGAGTAAGGTGAGCAACTCCGCTTTGCATGCTGAAGACCTGGTTGAACAGCTCGATGGCGGTATAGCCGATGACCAGTACCGGAGCCCGCACCGGGAGAATTCCGAAGATATAGATGTTGGCATGCGGAAAATAGACTGCAAATGCAAGCAGTACGGCAAACACCGCCCCGGAAGCACCCAAAAGAATCACTCCGTACATGCCGGTGAGTATATACACGATAAAGGAAAACAAGCCGGCCAGAAATCCCGTGACCATATAGAACAGCAGGAACTCACTGCTGCCCATACGCCGTTCCACCTGAACCCCGAAAAAGAATATCCCGAGCATGTTGAAAAGGATGTGTGAAAAACCGGCGTGGGTGAACATATAGGTGACGAACTGCCATATAAAGCCCCGCTGCAGGATTACCCCCGGTATGAGAGCCGTATAGAAACGGCTGTGCGGACTAATATAGTTCAGCATGAAGATCAACACATTGACTACAATAAGTCCAAAGGCTACATTATTGTAAGAATAGCGAAAAGGCTTGCGTATGATTGACTGTTTCATAATCTGAAGGTAGTAAGTTTTGCCATGCCGGTCAAGCGGTATTTAGAAACCGTTTACAGAATGCACCTTTCGCTGCCGATACCTATTATATATACTGAGGGTACAATGAAACGTAACCGTCCAGATCATTATACAGACAGAGCAAAAAAATCCGGTTACCCCGCCCGCTCCGTGTATAAGTTGGAAGAAATTCAAAAAAAACATACGGTCCTGCATGCCGGCGATACCGTGCTCGACATCGGAGCTGCTCCGGGAAGCTGGAGTATGTATGCTTCGGAGCAGAGCGGTCCACAGGGCCGAGTTGTCAGCATCGACCTCAAAGAGTGTTCGATTCCCGGCGGATACAAGAATGTGGAAGTGTTTACCGGAGATGCCTTTTCCCCTGAAATTGCAGATAAGCTGGCTGCCCGCGGCCCCTACGATGTAGTGCTGAGCGATGCCGCCCCGGCAACTACCGGCAATCGTACTGTTGATACCGCCCGCTCGGCGGGCTTGGCCGAAGAGTGCATTGCCGCTGCACGGCAGCTGCTGCAGCCCGGCGGGAACCTGGTAATAAAACTGTTCCAGGGCGGCGAAGAGCAGCAGATCCTGCAGCTGCTGCGGAAGATGTTCAAGAGCGCAAAACCATTCAAACCGAAGTCCAGCCGCAAGGATTCGTTCGAAATATTTATGGTGGCAATCGGCTTCAAGGGAGGTACAGATGAACAAGGATAATGCCAGCGGAAACAGCCCTCGCAGCCCCCGCGGACGCCGGCGTCCCGAACATCTGCATCCGGTAGCGGCTATAAGCATAGCCCTGCTGATTCTGGTTTCAGGCTGTCAGAGCCTCGGAGGACCGGGCCGCGGCGCTTCGGACGAAGACAAAGAGGCAGCCCGGCTGGCGGCCCAACTACAGGAAAGCACGGACGGCAGCGGAAGCCTGAACCGCATTCAAGCCAAACTGGTTGAGGGGGCGCACTCGGTGCGCGGCCGTAATCGCCTGGTAATCGACGGCCGCCGTTTCAATGCGGATTGTACGGGGACTGTTTTAGCAATTTACTGGCATGCCGGTATCGATCTGGCCAGTCCATTGGCCCGCTACAGCGGCAACGGGGTAACCCGTCTCTACCGCTTCCTGGAGGAAGAACAAGCACTCTACTCTACCCGCCGCCCTAAACCGGGCGATATCATTTTCTGGGACAATACCTACGACCGCAACAATGACGGTCAGGCCAACGACTATCTTACCCATACCGGAATGGTAGTAGCGGTAGAGGAGGATGGTACGGTGCACTACGTCCATCACAACTATCGCAAGGGGGTAGTGTTTGCCAGAATGAACCTGTACAAGCCCGGAGTATACACCGAAGTGGTTGACGGGGAAAAACGAATTATCAATTCGCCGATGCGGATGCGAGGTTCACCGAATTTTGACAAGTGGCTGGCATCGCAGTTAACCAGATCATTTGGACGGGCGTGGGAAGCGGTGGATGCTTCGGCCTTCTTAGGTGGTTAGAAATCCTTCACCTCTTTTTCCAAGAGCTCGACTACATCTTTGAATTGCGGACGGTTTTCCTCATCAATGTCAATCAGGGCTTTATGGGCCTGAATGAGCATCTGGAGATCCTCTTTTTTATCCCGCTCTTCATTGGGTATCTCCTCCAGCTCATCGACCCCTTCCATATCCTCGACAATGGTAAATAGTTTGTTAAAGCGCACGCTGCGCAGAATTTCGTTGATGTCCTCGTTGGGAGAAACGATGGTTACATGCATCTCGGAATTGTGTCGGGCCCTCCCGGCTATCTTTGCTATGAGTCCCAGATTGGTGCTGTCGATATAGGTGGCCTCTGAAAGATCGATAACTACATTCTTGAACCCGCGCTCCATCAAACCATCCACAAAATGGTCGAATCCTGAGCTGGTGGTATATTTGAGATTACCTACCATTTTGATGTAGGTTATATCATCCTTTTCAGCATAAAAATATCTACCTCGATCCATAATCGGCACTCCTATTCAGCATAAGGAAAGTAATATCATCGGGAAAACTGTACTGCCGCGAAAGGCCGAGCTGTTCGGTTATCTCCTGTAAATTAATCTCGGGACGGCTGAAAATGTGGCGGATCAGGTTTCGTTTTTCTTTTACGGTTGCCTGCGGAAGCAGCTCCAGGATACCGTCGGAAATAATCAACAGAGATGCCTCTTTTTCCACGGAGATATGCTCTTCCATGAACTCCGGTTCTACGAATAAGCCCACCGGCGTTCCCGCCGGCTCAAGCGGTTTGACTTTACTGTTTTCCCGCAACAGCGGATAGGGAAACTGACCGCAGTTGGTATAACGCAGTGTGTTCAAGTTTTGATCCAGCACACCGTAGAATATGGTTAGGTATTTACCGAAGTTCTCCCGCAGTATCTCACTGTTGAGTTTCTTGACCAACAAATACGGGCGCATGATCAGTGAATCGCCCTCATTCCAGTAATTTTCAAGCTGAGTATCGATAAAGTTTTTAAGCAATACGGTGATGAATGCCGATGAGATTCCGTGTCCCGATACATCGGCCATATAAAACCCGACTCGGTTGGCATCGATCTCGAAATAATCCAGGAAATCCCCACTCAAATACATTGAGGTGTAGATACGACTGGCAAAGGTGCAATCTCCGAAAGTTTTCTGCGTATCGGGCAGCAGCTTTTGCTGCATTCTGCCACCGGCTTCCTGATCATTTTCAAGCCGGGAGATATATGAGCGCAGTTTCAGGTTCGCCTCTGAAAGAGCACGGGTTCGATCCTGCACTTTTCTTTCGAGGGTATTGTTGAGCTCGGTGATTTTGCGAAGATCGCCGTAGGAGCGAAAGGCATTGATGACTGCTGCCCGCAGTTTTTCCGCTGTCAGCTCGCCTTTATCCTTGTAGTCATTGATATCATAGTCGACGAACAGCTGTTCTTGTAAATTGTCACCGTCTATACCGGTTCTCAGTATGATCCTGAGCAGGGTATCCTTCAAGTCATTACGAATAGTGCGAACCAGCTGCAGACCGGATTCATCGTGCTCCATGATGATATCGATCAAGGCTACCGCTATATCGTCATGCTCTTCCAGTACTTTTACGGCTTCCTTGGTACTATAGGCATCCAGCAGTTCGACCGCCCGCTCTTTGAACACAAGGTCCCCGAGCACCATCTTTGTGAGCAGGTGGACCTCTTCTTCATCATCGACTACAAGTACTTTCCAAATCAGGGGAAATGAACTTTCGCTCGATAGCTCATTTTCAATCAACTACTGCCATCCTTCTACTCTTTTCTCACACTATTAGACAGGAAACCATGCATCCAATCAATACCCCATCATAAATCTAGAATATAAACAGTCTCTGATGAAGTCAATTCCAACTGCTCCAACGGCTCACTATACCAAACGGCTTTCATGGGGGATTCCGATTTGCTGCGACAGGCGCTGCAATTCACGCACCACGAGATCCAAGTTACTATCACGCAGTGTCGGCAGCCGGTAGCGGGCCTTCTTGATGTCCATATAGTTCACTTCGCCTACTAACAGCTCCTCCCGCTCGTCCGCGACGGCAATTATTCCACCGTAGGGATCAAGAATACGGCTGCCGCCCCAAAAATCGAGGCCGGACACCCCGTGGGCATGATTTGCCATCAAAGTAGGAAAGCCGTAGATCATCGAATAGAACTCGGCGGTTATCGACCAGCCGTGGGGATTGGAAAAATTACCGTCCACAGCCGAACGGGTTGAGGCAATCGGCAGCAGCAGCAGTGTAGTACCATGCACCGCCGCCAGATGGACCAGCGCCGGATTCCATGCATCCGAACAAATGAGGGTTCCTAACTTCCAGCGGGGATCCTCGAGTTCGAAATTTTCAAAATAGCGCCCCTCTGCAAAGTGCTTTCCCTCCTCGAGCTTTCCGTAGGTAGCCAGATTCAACTTACGGTGAATAAACTCGATTTCTCCGTTGCGCAGCGCCACTTGACTGTTGTGGAACTGGGCAGCAACTCCCTCTTCCATGAACCCGACCAGTGTCCACATCGGCCCGGCCGCCTCGGCCAGCTCAATGAGATGCCTGTCACGCCTTTCGAGCGACATTTCTACAGTCTGCGGACCGATTGCATAACCGGTAAGTGAAAGCTCTGGAAACAGTAATACATCGACCTGCTGCTGACGAGCCTGCTGAATATAGTCCAGGTGCTTGGCAAAGTTAGCTTCTAAATCTCCCAGTACACAGTCAATCTGTGCTACTCCTACCCGCAATATTTCTTTAGTCATTTGTGTATTATACATAACTATGCAACCCGTCCATAAGATAGTTAACTCCGAAAAAAGTGAACATTGTAAACGCAAATCCGACAACCGCTACCCAAGCAGTTAAATTTCCCCGCGCCCGCCGTATAAACCGGAGGTGCAGATACAGGGTATAGGTGAGCCAGGTTATCAACGCCCAGGTTTCCTTCGGGTCCCAGCTCCAATAACTTCCCCAGGCCTGTTCGGCCCATACCATTCCGAAGATCAGAGCGCCGACGGTAAACAGGAAATATCCGACCGTAACCGAAAGGTAGGTGATTCTGTCGGCCTGCCGGCGAGTCTCTGCCTGCGAGCTTAGCAAATAAACTAAGGCCGATGCAAAGGCTACCACAAAAAAAGATTCCCCGGCAAAACTGAGCAGGACATGCATGACCAGCCAATGCGACTGCAGGGCCGGCACAGGCGGCACCAGGGCATTCGGTATCAGCGGCGAGGAGGCCAGAGAGAGAAACACGAACACCACGACAGTGCCGATAAACTGTATATAGGCATATAGTCCGGGAGCCTTTTCGGCTTCGCGAGTGTTCGGTGCCCGGCGGCTGAAGAAAAACAACAGTAAATGGATGCCGCCGGCAAAGATTATCAAGGCTTCATACGTATTGGTGACAGCCGGGAAACGCAGTACATACGATCGATAGCCGAAATCGAGAAACAACAGCAGGGCACTGAGCAGGAACAATACGCCCTCGATCTCGTAGGTGACCTCCCCCTTACGAAACAGTTTTACAATCTGATCGACCATTAAAACCAGGGTAAGAACAAAGACGGCGGTTGTCAGCATGTATTCACCTCAATAAAATCTGTGTTAATCCGTTACTCTTATCTGCAGAATCTTATCTGCGGCCACGAAGAACATTCCCACTAAGAACAACAACATCCCGCTCAGGATCACCGGATACCCGGGATCATACACAGCCTGAAGCACACTTGCAAGCTCCCGCCGGTTTCCGTCCCCCACTCCATTTTCGGTTGCATCCGAATAGCTGCGCTGATAAATTTTCAAACGGCCGAAAGAGTAGGGATTATTCACGCTGACTTCAGCGGTATCTATAGTCCGTGCCGTAGGCTGGCCTGCCTCTCGCCTCAGCAGCTGAACTGAAGATACATACTGTTTCGGACGACCGTCTTCATAAACCTCTATATTGAACTCTTCTAATCGAAGCATATAATTCTCGTTGAGCACCGCAATCTCATCCGCTGCCAGCTGCACCTCGCCGTCGATGCGACCGAAATGGCTCATAAGACCGCCGATCAAGAACAGTAAAATTGCAATATGTATGAAATCCGGGCCAAGCCCCAGCCAGCCCAAGCGGTGCTGATAACTGCCGCTCTTCAGACGCCCGATAATCCGGCTGACGGCGCACACCGTCATATTGAGTGCAAACAAGACCACTGGTAGCACTATCACTACCAGGGAAACCGTCCGACCAGCGCCCTGCGGATTGAAACTGACCCAAACGCTCAGTCCGATTAGATACAAGATCAGTACTGCCGCCAGCTTCATCGAGCGAAAAAACTTATAGAGGGCCGTGGGCAGGTCAGTAAGTCGTAGCATCAACCTCGCCCTCGCTTTCCCTGCCCTCTACTTCTACAAACACCTTATTCGGCATACAGGCACTCCAATCTCCGTGCTCGTGCAGTTCACCGGCCTGGATGCAGAGCTTATTCGGGCAGGGAGACTGAACGACTGCAGCATGTCCGTCTTCAATCTCAATATAGGTGGTACCGATAGGCCCCTCGGCAGCAACCCGGCGGTTTTCTTCCATCGGATACACATAGATTCCGGATTCCGTTTGCACCCGTACCCGCAGAGGCCCGCCGCTGCCGGCATATACGTATACTGCGGTACTCAACGTAACCAGAAGAGAAAACAGAATAGCAGCGTAATCAAATATTTTCAGCCTTATCTTCATAATCTCAGCACAGTATAGCAGAAAAAAGCGGCGCAAAACTACATGCCAGCAGTTTACGCCGCTTAACTCAGGTCAGAACTGATTTATATAACTACTTGTATATTCACTACACCGCTATGCGAGTTCACACCGCCTTTTCAAGAATTCGGTTCAGTCGCTTCACAAAATCAGCCGGCTTTTTCAGTTCGGCCCCTTCCACCAGCATTGCCTGTTCGAGCAGCAGATAACTCACATCTTCCAACAGGGCCTTGTCATCCGAGTTCTGCAGGCGTTTGACAATGGCATGGTCGGGATTCACCTCCAGAATAGGTTTCATCTCCGGGATCTCCTGCTGGCCCATCGCCTTGAGAATCTGCTGCATCTGCATGGTCGGGTCGTTCTCGTCGGCTACGATACAGGAGGGGGAATCACTCAGGCGGTTAGAGGCTACTACGTCCTTCACCCGCTCGCCTAAGATATCTTTGATCTTTTTCAGCAGGGGCTCGACCTCTTTCTCTTTGGTCTTGTCCTCTTCGGTTTTCAGTTCTTCGGCGGAGCCACTGCGGTTGACCGACTTCAATTCCGTCTCCTGGTACGTGCCGATGGAGGGAACTACGATCTCATCGATATCGTCATCCATGATGAGCACTTCGATGCCTTTCTTCTTATAGGCTTCCAGGAGAGGGGAGTTACGCAGGGTATCTTCATCTTCACCGGTGATGTAATAAATCGCCTTCTGTTCCTCATTCATGCGCTCTTTGTACTCGGCCAGGCTGGTAAACCCGTCTACTTCGGTCGATTTGAAGCGCACCAGTTCCATGAGGGTTTCACGGTTGGTGAAGTCGGAGTAGAGCCCCTCTTTCAGCGGGCGGTTGTACTGCTCGATGAACTGGGTATATTTTTCCGCATTGTTTTCGGCCAGCTGTTTGAACTCGGCCAGCAGCTTCTTCACCGAACTGGAGCGGATCTGGTTCATGATCTTGTTCTGCTGCAGGATTTCCCGGCTTACATTCAGGGGAAGATCATCCGAGTCAATAATACCGCGGACAAAGCGCAGATAGGTCGGCATCAGCTCTTTCGAATCGTCGGTAATGAAAACCCGGCTGACATACAGCTTCACACCCGGTTCATAATCGGCCTGATACATATCGAAAGGGGCCTTCTTGGGGATATAAAAAAGGGTGGTATACTGCAGGGTTCCCTCGGCCTTGGTGTGCAGATAATGCAGAGGATCCTCGTTGTCGTGGGAAATCGTCTTATAGAACTCGTGATACTCCTCTTCGGTAATCTCGTTCTTCGAGCGTTTCCAGAGGGCGGAGGCTTTGTTTACCTGCTCGCGCTTGTGCTCGATTTTCTCCTTGCGGTCATCGCCTTCGCCCTCATAGCTCTTCTGGTCATATTCCAGAAAGATCGGGAAGGCAATATGGTCGGAGTATTTCTTGACTAGCTGTTCGATCTGCCAGCGGTTTGCATATTCAACGCCTTCGTCGTTGAGATGCAGAGTAACGGTAGTCCCGTACTCATCCCGCTCAGCCTCTTTAATGGTGTAGTTCTCTTCACCGGTGCTGATCCACTGCCAGGCCTGTTCCTCGCCGGCTCTGCGGGTAAGGACTTCGACTTTGTCGGCCACCATAAAGACGGAATAAAATCCGACACCGAACTGACCAATCAGGTTTGCATCCTGTTTCGCATCACCGGTCAACTGATTCAAAAAGCTTTTGGTACCCGAACGGGCGATGGTCCCCAGCTGCTCGTCCAGGTCGTCGCTGTTCATTCCAATACCGTTATCTTTTACGGTAAGGGTCTTCTGACCATCTTCATCGAAAAAAATCTCTATACGCGGCTCGAATTTCATCTTTTTGAACTCATCGTCGGTCAGAGTGAGGTATTTCAGCTTGTCCAGCGCGTCGGAAGAATTTGAGATCAATTCCCTTAGAAAGATCTCTTTGTGTGAGTAGAGGCTGTGAATAATAAGGTGCAGAAGCTGGGATACTTCCGTTTTGAACTTGTGTTTGGCCATTCGATTCTCCTTAGATTTGAGGGGTAAGATTTTGTTCTACTTCTGTGAAAAAATATACAAAAAATCACCCTCAGTGGCAAATGCAAATTTGTTCAGGCCGGCGTCCAGCCCTCTTGCACATAGTCGACATTAGGTTTATATTTTTATTGCACATCATGGACGACGACGTTCCTTTATCATCCGGTACTAATCTTCTCATACCCAGCAACTCTCACTCTCAGTATAGGTTTCAGGCAGCCGTATGATCATAGAAGTAATTTCTATAATCATCCTAATCGGCCTCTCAGCAGTCTTCTCCTCTACCGAGACGGCCTTTACCTCTCTCTCGTTTATTCAGGTCAAATCGCTGGTCAAGCACCACGGGAAAGCCGGAAAACTGGTCGAAAAGCTCAGCAACCGTCCGGACACTCTGCTGACAACCATTCTAATCGGCAACAACCTGGTGAACATCGCCGCCTCGGCCATTGCTACCCAGTTTACTATAAAGGTATTCGGCAGTCAGGTGGTCGGCATTACGACCGGTGTGCTCACCCTCATCATTTTGATTTTTGCCGAGGTTACTCCGAAACAGATGGCCATCATCCACAGCGAAAAGCTCGCGCTGCGGATGGCCTACCCCATACGTTTCTTTTCCATCGTCCTGTACCCCTTCATCAAGCTGATCGGATTCGTCAGCTCGGCCATAACCCAGTTTTTTACCCCGGAGAAGAAGGTTCATACATCTCTGGACGGGATACTGCATATGGTTCACCTAGCTGAGCGTGAGGGCGTAGTAGAAAACTATGAAACCCGTATGGTAAAGAGTGTATTTCGGTTCAACGACACCCAAGTACAGACTATTATGACTCACCGTACCGATATATTCAGTCTGGAAGCCGATTTGTCGCTCAACTCGGTACTGAAGGACATCACAAAAGAGGGCTATTCCCGAATACCGGTGTATGATGACAACCCCGAACACATTGTAGGCATTCTCCTGGTAAGGGATATGATGCGATATATTGCCGCAGGCGATGGGGATACACCCATCCGGGAGATCATGACCGACCCCATTTTCGTCTCCGAGACCCGCAGAGTGAACGAGCTGTTCTTCCTTTTCAAGAAGGAGAAACTTAATATTGCGGTAGTGATGGACGAATACGGCGGACTGGCCGGCATCGTCACATTAGAGGATGTAGCCGAAGAGCTGTTCGGCGAACTGTACGATGAGAACGAGATCCAGGGCTGGGAGAAGATTACCCATTTAGGTGACAACAGTTTTCGCATCACCGGAGATACCTCTCTGCATCAGCTGGACGACCGCTTTAATATTACTTTTGAACACAGCAAGTACGTACAGACAATCGGCGGCCTGCTGGTAGAACAGATCGGCACTATTCCGGTAAAGAATCAGAAAATAGAAACACCTAAAGGTACCTTTGTGGTTGAGAACATCCGCCGAAAGCGAATCGAATCGGTCATCTTTACCCCCTTCACCCAAGAGGAGAAGGATAAGAAATAGGATCTTTTCTCGCTCCTCGTCCGTCCCCACAGCAGTTGACGCAAAGCGCCCATGTGAATATCATTCTGCCATGAGCAAGTACCCATTTAACGAGATCGAAAAGAAATGGCAAGAGTTTTGGGATGAGCAGAAGACCTTCAAAGTGAGCGAGGACCCCTCTGTTCCGAAAGAAAAGCGTCTGTATGTATTGGATATGTTTCCCTATCCTTCCAGCCAGGGCCTGCATGTCGGCCACCCCGAAGGATACACCGCATCCGACATCTACAGCCGCTTTATGCGCATGCGGGGCTATCAGGTCCTGCACCCAATGGGCTTCGACTCCTTCGGCCTACCGGCAGAGAACTACGCAATTAAGACCGGCACTCAGCCGCGCGTGACAACTGAAGAAAACATCGACCTATTCATCAACCAGATCAAGACTCTGGGCTTCAGTTACGACTGGGACCGTCAGGTTTCCACCCATCGACCGGAGTACTACCAGTGGACTCAGTGGATTTTCCTCAAACTCTTCGAACAAGGCCTGGCCTATGAGGACGAGGCGCCTATTAACTGGTGCCCCTCCTGTAAAACCGGCCTGGCCAACGAAGAGGTAAAGGACGGCCGCTGCGAACGCTGCGGAGAAGAAGTCAACCGCAAGAGCATCCGGCAGTGGATCCTCAAGATTACCGAATACGCCGACCGGCTGCTGGAGGACCTCGAACTGCTGGACTGGTCGGAATCTATCAAGACCATGCAGCGCAACTGGATCGGCCGCTCCGAAGGCGCCGATGTGAAGTTCAAACTGGCCGACGGCAGCGAGGAGTTCGAGGTGTACACCACCCGTCCCGACACCCTCTTCGGTGCAACCTATATGGTGCTTGCTCCCGAACATCCGCTGGTCAAAAAGGTAACAACCAAAGACCGGCAGGCCGATGTGGAATCATATCTCGACCAGGCCCAAAAGAAGTCCGACCTCGAGCGCACCGATCTGGCTAAGGAGAAAACCGGTGTCTTCACCGGCTCCTACGCCATCAACCCGGTGAACGGAAAAGAGATACCCATCTGGATCGCCGACTACGTGCTCATCTCCTACGGTTCCGGCGCCATCATGGCCGTCCCGGCCCATGACGAACGCGACTGGGAATTCGCCAAAAAGTTCGACCTGCCGATCATCGAAGTACTGCAGGGCGGCGATGTCGACAAAGAGGCCTTTGTTGGGGACGGGCTGCACGTTAACTCCGACTTTTTGGACGGTCTCAACAAGCAGGATGCCATCGAAAAAATTACCACTTGGCTCGAAGAAAAGGGACTCGGAAAACGGGCCGTCAACTATAAACTCCGCGACTGGATTTTCAGCCGCCAACGCTACTGGGGCGAACCGATTCCCATCGTACACTGCGAAAAGTGCGGTCCGGTTCCACTGCCCGAGGACGAACTGCCGCTGACCCTGCCGGAAGTCGATTCCTATAAACCGACCGGCACCGGCGAATCGCCGCTGGCGGCCATCGACGAATGGGTGAACACCGCCTGCCCCAAGTGCGGCGGCCCGGGAAAACGGGAAACCAACACCATGCCGCAGTGGGCCGGTTCCTGCTGGTACTACCTGCGCTACCTGGATCCGCAGAACGAGGAGAAATTCGCCGATCTGGAAAAAATCAAATACTGGATGCCCGTCGATCTGTACGTCGGTGGTGCCGAACATGCGGTGCTCCACCTGCTCTACGCCCGCTTCTGGCACAAAGTGCTGTACGATATCGGCGCAGTCAACACCAAAGAGCCCTTCCAGCGCCTGGTAAACCAGGGCATGATCCTGGGCGAAGGCGGTGTAAAAATGTCTAAATCCTTGGGCAACGTCATTAACCCCGACGACATCATCCGCGATTTCGGCGCCGACTCGATGCGGGTGTACGAGATGTTCATGGGACCGTTGCAGGTTTCCAAAGCCTGGTCGACCAAAGGGCTGGCGGGCGTACACCGCTTCCTCGACCGTGTGTGGCGGGTCTCCGAACGACCGATTATCGACGACGAGCCGCCTAAGAAGTACAAGCAGCTGCTTCACAAGACCATCAAGAAGGTCAGTCAGGACACCGAAGGGCTGGAGTTCAACACGGCCATTGCCCAGATGATGATCTTCATCAACGAGATCTTTCAGGACAAACAGATCTACCGCGCCCTGTGGGAGCCCTTTGTAAAACTCATCTCACCCTATGCGCCGCACCTTGGCGAGGAGATGTGGGAGAAGCTCGGCAATCAACCTTCGGTCTCAGATTCCGACTGGCCCGAATGGGACGAGGAACTGACCAAAGAGGAAGAGGTAACTGTGGTACTGCAGGTAAACGGCAAGGTCCGCGCTAAGCTCGACCTGCCGGCCGGTACCGATGAGGAAACCCTGAAACAGACGGCCCTCGAGAACGAACGCATCAAACAGTGGACCGACGGCAAGCAGATCATCAAGGTGATCACCGTACAGGACAAGCTGGCAAACATTGTAGTTAAATAAGCTATTTTCGGAGGCTGTCGCAGACCCAGCGGCAGCCTCCGTTTTTATCCACATACAGGTGGAGCTCGAGTCCGCTGGCCGGAGAGTAGAAACAGTGCCGGCCCGCATAGAGACCGCTGAACTCAACTGTTTTGAGTTCGCCGGCCGGGTCAGAGCTTACAGTGCCGTTCCACAGACTGTTTCCCGCTAACCAGTCTCCGGCCGGCAGTAAGAGGCTCACGTCGAAGTCTTCTAGATCGCAGACCTGCAGTCTGTTCAAACGCCCTCGTACGATCGCACTTTTTATCCGCTCCAGATCACATTTCCACGGATCTCCCTCACCCTCCGCTTCCATCTCGCGGGTAAGCGCCTCCGTCTGCACCGTTTCACAGCGTTCAGCCTGAGCGCGTAACTCCAGCATGCTGTGCGCTGAGGCACCGTAGCGGGCTCGAAGCGGCACCACCTTCCTAATGAAATTTTTTTCCACATGCTGGGTAACAAAAGCCCCGACCGGTTTCAGCCGTCCAAACGGGTACGCAGCTATGGGTACATTGTAACCCCGCTGCACCCTGACTAC
Organism: uncultured Sediminispirochaeta sp.; assembly: GCA_964603735.1. Classification (GTDB taxonomy): domain Bacteria; phylum Spirochaetota; class Spirochaetia; order DSM-16054; family Sediminispirochaetaceae; genus DSBN01. Next base: position 49,289 of record CAZRWN010000010.1, read on the forward strand.
CGCCGAACGCTCTCCGGTAGCGAGACAGAGCTCCTGCAGCTCTCCTCGGCCGTCCGGAAACACCAGCTTATAGCGCACTGCCACCCCGGCATCAGCCCATGCGGCGGCCGGAATTCGCACCTGGACCTCGACTCCCGGCTGCAAGAAATCCCAACTGCAGCTGTATAAAAGTGCTGCAAGAGCCGCAGCCGCCAGCAGCAGCCGCACACGTCCTACGGCATTGCTTCCGTTCATGTCCCCCTCCTCCGTACTACGCTTCTATCTACTGAGACAGGGTGCTGCGGGGCTTTTGCTTCAGAAAATCAGATATATCCGGCCGATTGCAGCTGTTGTTTATAGCGGCCGCGGATGACAAGCAGTATTTTTTGATATACATCGGACTGATAATCGCGATATGTCCACGGAAGGGCAGTATACTCTTTGCGTCTGAAAATGAGGGTAATTTCACCATATATGCCATCTGAAAGAGGAATACGCTGGGCATTATCTTTGGTTGAGGCGAGAATGAGTTTTCCGAGTGAAAGCATACCGGGATCGAGATTCACCCTGCGCCGCCCGCCCTCGGTGAACTCCTCTTCGAGGCGATTGGTTTGAAGCTTGCAGGATGCCAGCTGATCAGGAGAGATGAGGTGTTCAAAACTGACAAAATACCGTTCGATTTCAGCGCCCATTTCCCGGTTGTAGTAGGTAGTGAAAGTAAAGGGAATCGTATTGCTTCTGTAGTCGATCGGGCCGAACAGCTCCGTCAGCCGATCCTCCAGCTTTGGCAGTGAATCTCGACAGCTGCAAAGAATACCGATGATCAGTTTTTCGGGGGTAAAGGGTACAATTTCTCCCATTTCTTCACTCCTGTGTTGCTACAACAGCCAGTTTATATGATAATATGGAGGCGATGGAAGAGCACAGTGATTTTTTCCAGTCATTGGAAACCGCACTACAGAACTACCGAAACTCATTAGAAAAAAATGAACTGCGCCAGTTGAAGGAGCAGTTTCGCTTTTTCCACCAATCCTTTCAGTCGCTTTACGATATACTACTCCGTAAAGGACTGTTGGTAGAAGATCCGTATAAGCACGAACACAAAATATCAGAAGTTACCACTCCGCCGGCCGGACCGATGAAGGAGTCGGAAAAAAAGGATGTTATTAGTCAGCGGCTTTCGGTCTACGATTCAATTCTCGAGTTTCTGAATAATTACTACCAGTTCAATCTGGATTATATAACCCTGCCGAACGTCAAACAGCTGGTAGAGATCGTAACCTATATTAAGTGGAACACATTCAGCGAGACCAGCGGCAACCTGAATACAAAAGTGCTGGCGGAAATAGTGAATCGTATCCCCGCCGGCCAGGAAGATCTGAGCAGCAATATCATCCAAGATAGCATCCGCCAGCTGGAAAAAAAGTCGAAAATTATCCTTTCGATCCTCAAGAAGATAACCAATTATCAGCGCGAACGCTATAAATACGAGTTTCGACTGCAGATGCTCAATGCAATGCAGTTCAAGCCGCAAGCTCTGGAAGAGCGGCGCGGAGATGTCATCAAGGCAATTAAAGCTAAATTCAACCAGTACATGCCCAATACCCCTTACTATCCCGAGTTGATAGAGGAGGTTCTCGACGAGGAAACCGGTCCCGGCTCAGAGCAGCGTAAAGTAGATACTCTCAAAAAATTGGAAGTCGAAAAAAAACAAAAAGATAATAAACCGAAGTCATTCAAACCGCTTCTGCTGGAAGCATATCGGATTCTGGCCTCCGGCAGCACCCCGCTCGAACAGGCAACCCAAAAATTGAAGTACAACGCCAGCGTGATCGAAAACCGCAAGCTCACCTTCAGTGAAAAATTCCGGCGCTGGGTGCTGAATATGGTACAGAAAAAGGGCGAAAACCGGATCTATGAAATCGAATATATTGATCAGAAAACAGCCATGCCCAAGACTATGCGCATCAATTTCGATACATTCATTGACGAGGCCTTCAAGAAGTCGCGGGTAATTGCCACCATGGGCAACCGCATGAGCCCTGCCTACCAGAAACTCGAACAATCGAGTGAAGACCGTCTATTCAAGATCCTCACCAGCACTATCGAAGAAATCCAGAGCTACCTGCTCAAACTGCCGGCCTTGGACACCTATTTTAAGAGTGAAACTCCCCGTGCCCAGCGCACCTTCATCAAAGGCATCAAAATAGAGATTACCGCTCTCAAGAATGCGGTCGTCAAAGCCAATCAGAAAAAACACGAATATGTAGCCAATAAAGAGGAAGAGGAACAGCTGAAAAAGCTCGGTGTAAAAACCGGAGAATAGTCAGACAGCGGAAGCACAGAAGCGGCCGCTTACTCGCCCTGTACGCAGTAATGCCCCAAGAGGCGTACATCTACAGCCGAACCAGCCATTTTACCGATTGCTTCAGTGAGGACCGAACGATCGGCCGGAAGATCTACCGCAACAAAGAACATGTAATTCCAGGGCTTGCCCTGTATAGGCCGAGATTCGAGCTTCTTCATATTCAAGCCGTAATCAGCCAGAATCTTGAGCACCTGAAACAGCGCCCCGGGCTTGTCTTGAGTCGAAAAAACCAGCGCAGCTCGGTTCGGAGTGCGAGTAGACGCGGTCTCCTCCCGGGCGATGATGAAGAAGCGGGTGTAGTTGCGGGGATTATTTTCTATGCCCTCTTTCAGGACTTCCATATCATATACTTTCGCAGCTTCACGACCGGCAATGGCACCGAGAGTGGGGTCCTGCATCTGAGCAACATGGGCTACCGCTCCGGCAGTATCGAAAAATGGTATCCGCTCAATTTCCCAGTGCTCATCAAAAAAACGGGAACACTGGGCTAAGCCCTGCGGGTGACTGAACACCTTTTTGAGCCCGCCGAAAGAGGCACCTTTTACGGATATCAGGCTGTGTATAATGCGAATTTTCTGTTCTCCGATAAGACGGATATCCGGATACTGCAGCAGCAAGTCCAGTACTTCATGAACCGTACCGGCTAATGAGTTTTCAATAGGAACGGCACCGTAGCCGACCTTCCCCTGCAGCACCGATTTGAACACATCGGCAAAGGTATCGCAGGGCACCGCTTTATACCCTTCGCCGAAAAAGCGCTCTACCGCAGATTCGCTGTAGGCTCCCCGGACACCCTGAAAAGCGACCTCGGCATCCGGGGTACCGTCGGATTCACCCTTCTGCCACGCACCGGCTGCAGAAAGTGTCGAGCGTTCCGGAATTCGCTCCAGCTCCTTCTCCAAAACGGGGGCGATAGCCTCAATGTCCCGCATCAGCCGCTCGAACTGTTCGGGGTACAAGGACTGCGGACCGTCGGACAGGGCGGAATCGGGGTGCGGATGCATCTCCACCATCAGTCCGTCGGCGCCGGCGGCCACCGCGGCCAGGGCCATTGGTGCAACCTTGCCTCTGATACCGGTTCCGTGACTGGGATCGACCAGTACCGGCAAGTGGCTCAGTTTCTTCACTACCGGTATAGCCGACAGGTCGAGCGTGTTGCGGGTATAGGTTTCAAAGGTACGGATACCGCGTTCACAGAGAATGACGTCATCAGTCCCGTGAGCCATGAGGTATTCAGCGGCCATCAGCCACTCTTCAATTGTGGCAGCCAGACCGCGCTTCAGGATGACCGGCTTGGCGAGAGCACCCACCCGTTTTAAGAGTTCAAAATTCTGCATATTGCGGGCGCCGATCTGAATTACATCGACATATTCGTCGAACATGTCTACATAATCCGTTCCCACAATTTCTGTGGCAACCGGCATACCATAGGCCTCACCGGCCTCCTTGAGTATTTTCAGCCCCTCTTCGCCCAATCCCTGGAATGAATAGGGGGAGGTCCGCGGTTTGAACGCACCGCCGCGCAGCATCACCGCCCCGGCTTCCCGGGCCAAGGCCGCCGCTTCCATCATCTGCTCGCGGCTCTCCACCGCGCAGGGCCCGGTAATAACGGCAATGCGCCCGTTTCCGATGCGCACCGGCCCGATTTTCACTATGGTGTCCTCTTGCTTCAGTTCACGTGATGCCAGTTTGTAAGGCTTTGAAATCGGTATTACCCGATCAACCCCCGGAAGCAGTTCGACCTCGCGTACATCCATTTGTACGCGTCCGACTGCACCTAGCACCGTATCCTGTTCGCCGACAATCTCGCGAACCTTGTAGCCGTGCTTTTCTAGAAACCGGCGGGTTTCCTCTTTATCTTGCGGGCTGATTCCCTGTTTCAGAACGATTATCATGCAGTAACGCTATTTAGTTACCTTACTCCTGTCAACTACATTTGCCTGGTTTTTCACGCTTTTTCCCAGCTTCGCCTCAAGAGAAGCTATCTTGAGCTGCGAATCAAAATCTCTTTGCAGTTGTTCCCGATAACTCAATATCTTGTTGATGTACTTCAGTGTCACCAGAGGAGCACCATGCTCGGCTACCCTGCGAGGACCGGCATTGTACATTGCCAACGCAGTTATTTGGTTCTCGCCGCGCTCGAGGCAGTATTTAAGATAGGCGACTCCTTGCTGAATATTGATTTCAGGATCAAAAAACTGCTCTTCGTGGAGTTTGGGAAAAGAGCGGTTGTTCAACTGGAAGACTCCCCGATCGATTGAACTATGATTGTAATTCACCGCGTATTGATCGAAGCGACTTTCCGTCCATGCCAGAGCGAAAGTAAGGCTGGCCGGCAGCCCATGGCGTTCCGATTCACGCAAAATCAAATCCGCGATGTGCTCGGACCCGGTCTGATTGGTAAAAAAATCCAACACTAACGCGCGATAACGAGGATCAGTATACACCTCATCAAGGCCGAGCGAGCTAGATTGAGCCAAGTCCTCAACCTCGATGAGTTGGTCTGAATTTGTCCGTGCCATACTGCCGGACTGCTCGTTGGGCTGCTGAAAGGTACTGTTAGTATCGGATGAAAAGGCGATGAAAAGTAAAAAAGCAGCACTCAGTGCAACAAAAAATCTGACGCGTCGTATGATACGCCCCTCCTCGCTATTTCAATATCAAATGCTGTTTACACCACGAATATAAGAAAAAATCAAGCAAGAAGGTAGTCAAAAATGGGAATTTTAACCAATATAGTGAATAAATTATGAAACCAGAACTTGGATTAGGATGCTGGGCATTCGGGGATAAGTATTGGTCAGTTGATGAATCGAATGATTGGCGAAGAAACGCTGTTCGCGCAATTCATGCCGCCCTTAAGGCCGGCATTCGCCACTTTGATACGGCTCAAGGCTACGGCGGCGGTATTTCGGAACAAATCACGGGACAACAGCTGCACAAGATCCGCGCTTCGGTCAGCATCGCCAGTAAAACCTTCAACCGCCCCGCCGACACTGTTGTAAAGGGCATCGAAAAAAGCCTGCGGCGCCTCTGTACCGACTACATAGACATCTTCTACATCCACTGGCCGAAACCCGGACGGGATCTGCGCCCCCTGATCGAAGCTTTGGAAAAGACTCGTGAACGCGGACTCATCAGATCTGTCGGCGTCAGCAATTTTTCTGCTGAACAGATCGGACCGCTGCTCTCCGCCGGCCGTATTGACTACTGCCAGTTCGGCTATTCGCTGCTCTGGCGCCAGCCCGAACTGAATCAAATTCCATTCTGCCGTAGTCACGGAATCCGGATGGTAACCTACAGTTCACTTGCCCAGGGCGTCCTGGCTCACTCGCCCGAGTGGATCGCGGAACTCCCGCAAAGCGACCCCCGCCGAAAACTGCTGTTTCTTCAGCCGCAGGTGTATCAGCTGATCGAGCCCGTCCTGTTAGAACTGCAGCAAATCGCCGGCGGACTGAATCTGACACCGGCACAGCTGGCCCTGGCCTGGAACTTGTCCAGAGAATGGAATCGCTGCACCCTGTTTGGAGCCCGTACCCGCCGGCAGGTCGAAGAGTGCGGCCAAGCGGCTGATATAAAGCTTCCCGAGGAGACGCAGGCGCAGATGGACGCGCTTACCGCACCTTTGCTACAATTGTGGTCGGCTACGGAAAATATCTTCGGGCATGTTCCATGAACCGCACAGAGAAAGGAGCCGCAGTGTACATCCCGGCCGAAGCGGCGCAGACGGAAATAGAAATAAAAAAATCTCGCTTTATTGCCATTGCCCGTGCGGCGGAGTCGGCTGAACATGCCAAGGAAGAAGTCAAGACAGCCTGGCGGGAACATCCTCAGGCCAGCCACATCGTGTATGCGTATCAAATCGGAAAACGGGGTGATCTGTTCGGTTTAAGCGATGACGGAGAACCCCACGGCACCGCCGGCCGCCCGGTACTTGAAGTAATCAAAGGCAGCGGCATAACGAATCTGCTGATTATGGTGGTGCGCTATTTCGGTGGTACGAAGCTGGGCACCGGCGGGCTGGTTAAAGCTTATACCGAAGCATCGCAGAAAGTGCTGACACACCTCCGTATCGAAGAGCTGATAGACAAGTACGGCTTTCGGCTGCAGGTACCGTATTCACTGTACGAGCCGGTGCGCATGCTGCTGAGTGACCACCAAGCCTCACTCGAGCACGAGGAGTTCCTTACGGAAGTGCAGCTTGCCGGCACCCTGCCGCAGTCCGAGGCCGATGCGGTGCAGAACCAACTACGGGAGTTGTCCGCGGGAAAACTCACCGCCGAATTCGAACCCGTCTGAATACTCCGCCGGAAGATTGACAAGAAAGCGGCACCACCGTTCGTAAAACTCGGCCAACGAAGCGTATCCCGGCGGCGCATCTCCGCTTATCGGCAGTACCAGACTGACCTGCAGGTGATCGAGCGGTTTTAGTGTTCCCATAAAATTCCACACTCCCGGCTTTGGCGGTTCTGTATATCTCTTAATCGCAGTATGCCTCCCGAGCGAGGGGCCGTCCATAGAACAGGTATTTACAATACCGTCATTTTCCCACCACTGTTCCGGCTCTCCCGCAACTTTCGACGGCAATTCGGTGAGCGAACCCATATACCGTGCCGAGGGATGCAGCAGCAGACTCATTCCGCGCATCGGCACATGGTGCCCCTCTGGGCCTTCCGGAACCGTCCGGCTGGTGGCCCATGAGAAATAGTAGACGTCTGAGTGGGTTGTAGTCTGCATATTCAGCTGCATCGCTCCCTGCAGAGTAAGATCAAAATAACTAAAATCTTCGGTATCCTGCCACAGGTCGCGACGGATCGCCCGCATCAGGAACTGTTCAAAGGTTTCATTCTCCCTTCTGCGTTCCGCCCAGTGCTGCAGATGCAGCTGAATGAGAGGATCCTCCTTCTGTAAACTGGAGCGGGTCACCATCCTGGCAAACAGCCGCTCGAGGGTGCCAACATCTTCATACCGCTGAGTAAGCGTGGTACCGTCGTGCGGAGTGGCGATAGTAGTGATACTCGCCACCCAGCGATGCCCTCCGGTAAACAACTCAGAAAGACCTCTGTCGCTTCTCTCGGCTCGGCGGGCTCTTTGGTGGCGGTCGGCCATTGCCTTTGCCTCGGCCGTCCGTTCTTGGCTGGCGGCACGAATTTCAGCCCGCGAGCCGTAGGCCAGCAGCTCCGTTAACAGACGTGCCGTTTGACCGCCCATACTGTGTCCTATCAGGTGTACTTTCTGTATTCGCCCATTCTCCGCGGACACTGAACCCCATTCTGGAAACACCCCCGGATAATATTCACCATACCGGGCGTGGCCGAACTTCCGCGCATGCGCAGCCCCGTAATCAACCCAGCCGCCCTTGATATAGGCATACAATTCACAGGCACGGTCCCAATTCGAGGAGACCGGGCCTACACGAGCGGTGTGCACCTGAAAACCCCGCTTTGTGAGGCGTTTTTCCAGATCCAGAGTTCCGCCCCAATATGGAAACGCAAGTCCGGTCTCAGACTCCGAGTCAAAGCCCAGAAATCCGTGCACTAGGATAATCGGATCATTGAGCCTGGGGATATCCGTGCCGAGTTGCTCAAGTGAGAGCTCCGCTGCTGACGGGGCGTCTCCGAAGGATGGATCACCGGTACTGGCACAGGCAGAGAGATATAAGGTGAGAAGTATAATACTCAAGGAAACCGGTCTGTAGTTCTTAGTCATCACTCTATGATACAATAAATCTACTGTTGTCAACTATGGCGAGGTGCGTAATAATAGCAAATGAAAAGGAGTAGTTATTATGAAGGAAAGAGTACTTGTAATCAATCCCGGATCTACATCAACAAAAATCGCCGTTTTTGAGGGCGAAGAAGAGAAACTCAACGAAACGATTCGCCACAATGCTGATGAACTCGGAAAGTTCGAATCTATTACCGATCAGTATGATTTCCGCTCAGATATCATCCAGGAGAGCCTGAAGAAGAAGGGCATAGAACCCGACAGCTTCGATGCAGTAATCGGCCGCGGAGGTCTCCTGAAGCCGATTCCCGGTGGTGTTTGGGAGGTGAACGAGCGCATGATCGAGGACCTGCGGAAGGGTGTCAGCGGACAGCACGCCAGCAACCTCGGGGGTTTGATAGCCCATGAAATAGCCCAGGCCTCCGGAGCCCCAAGCCTGATCGCAGATCCGGTTGTGGTGGATGAATTGCAGGACCTCGCCCGAATATCCGGACATCCCGAACTGCCCCGTATATCAATTTTTCACGCCCTGAACCAAAAGGCGGTCGCCCGTCGTGCTGTGAAAGAGATCGGCACGCAGTATGAAGAGGCGAATTTAATAGTAGCCCATATGGGCGGCGGCATATCAGTAGGTGCACATCAGAAAGGAAAGGTTATCGATGTGAATAACGCCTTGAATGGTGAGGGTCCTTTCTCACCCGAACGTTCAGGAACCCTCCCGGCCGGTCAGCTGGTCGAACTCTGTTTTTCAGGAAAATATGAGAAGAAAGAGATTATGAAAATGCTCAAGGGTAAGGGCGGTTTCATGGCTTATCTCGGAACAGCCGACGGACGCGAGGTAGACGAACGCGGTCAGAACGGTGATAAAGAGGCCGACCTCATTTTCCACGCAATGGCTTACCAGGTTGCCAAAGAGATCGGGGCCCTGGCCACTGTGTTCTCCGGTCGTCTGGACGGCATTATTCTCACCGGCGGATTGGCCTACAACGAGCGCCTCACTTCACTTATAAAAGAGCGTGTCGATTTCATTGGACGTGTGTTTATTTATCCTGGCGAAGGAGAGATAGAAGCCCTGCGGGATGCCGCTCTCCGCACTATCCGCGGCGAAACCTCAGCCCAATCTTACGCATGAAAGAACCCCACATAATATTGATATGACGCAGTAAATGTCTTATCCTACTTATGTGGGGGTTTGGCAACATGTTAGTAGAAGCTGAAATATGGACTGTCGCACGCACCGATCAGGGTAACGCGGTACTGGTTCGTCCGCTGGGAGCCGAACTCGCAGTACCCATATTCATAGGGCAACTGGAGACACAGTCAATTCTCATCGGAATGGGCAACGTGCCTATGCCGCGTCCGCTTACTCACGATCTGTTTCTCTCTCTCCTCAAAGAGTTGGAAGTCACGCTCGATCGAATCGAAATAACTTCCCTAAAAGAGGGAACCTTTTTTGCCAAACTCATGCTATCTAAAAATGATTCGACTCTTTCAATCGATGCACGACCCTCGGATGCGATGGGCATTGCAGTTCGTCATAAATGCCCGATTTACATAGAAGAATCGGTGGTTGATGAGGCCGGAATTCCGCTCAGTTCTATCAGTGAACAGCCGATTGAGGCAGAAATCGATCCCTTGAAAAAGGAAAAAGAGGATCTTCAAAAGCAGCTGGATCAGGCCGTATCGGAAGAGAATTATGAGGAAGCTGCCCGCATCCGTGATAAGATGAATGAACTCGAAGATAAAAGTTGATAACCCTTGAGTAGGCGTTGTCTCTGAGGAGCATCCATGCAGAAACTAACGCAACAAATCCATCTGGCGGCTTCTAATCAAGCCGCCCGAAGCATTTCCAAACGAAGTATATCCGCCCGGCGAGTCGATTTTCACATCTCCCGCTTTGCCCGGGATTATTACAGCTTTGAAGGCCCGCTCTTTTCAAAAGAGGGCCATGTGGTCAGTACCGATCTCAAGGCCGCACAAGAGTTGGTACAGGCAATCAACAAAAAGCGCAATGTCGCCCGCTACCCGAAACTGCGCGCCTCGGCGGCCGAAGTGTACGCCCTGGCACTGCTGCACGAAATTGCCCACCACGTGGTGCACCTGTACATCGATAAAAACGGGGCAGATATATTTAGAGAGCTGCGCGACTATCTAAAGGAAGAATACGGCCAGGAAGAGTTCAGAAACACTCTAACCGCCATGATTCGCCACTATCCGCCCCAACCGGTCTACCAAGGCCAAGAGTCGGCGGAGGAGTATCTGCAGAACACCGAAAACGGCAGAGCCAATTCGGAAGTATACCTCGAAGAAATGATGCTGCTGTGGATAAGCAACCAAAACCCGGCTCTCAAGCTGTATCATGAACTGATTGACGACACGGCACTCGCCTCTGAAACAAAATATCAGCAACTGGTCAAATCTTCTTATCTCTATTTCGAGAAACTCCCCGGAGTGGGAAACTCCTCACTTAATCTCATCGATTTTCTGCAGGTTCCCGCCCATGAGGCCCCGCACAGCATACTGGCGCAGCTGGATTTTGTAGTGCGGCACTGGAAAGAGTACTTAGGCCCGTATGCGGAGAAACTGCTGAGAAGCATCGACTATCTGAAGGAAGAGCAGCGCCCCGCCTTTCCTCCAGGGCCGGGACCAACCCGTACCCCCGACTACAGCAGTCTGCAGTTCGATTATGAGGCCTTCAGCCAGGATACCCACTGGATGCCCAGAGTCGTACTGATTGCAAAGAGCACCCTGGTGTGGCTCGATCAACTCACCCGTGCCTACGGACGAACAATCCACAGGCTCGATCAGATTCCGGATGAAGAGCTGAACCGGCTGGCGGATATGGGTTTTAACGCCCTCTGGCTGATCGGTTTGTGGGAGCGCAGCAATGCTTCCAAGACGATAAAGCGGTCCTGCGGAAATCCGGAGGCAGAAGCCTCCGCCTATTCACTGAAGCGTTACGAAATTGCCGATGAGCTGGGCGGCTGGGAAGCCCTGCATACTCTGGCTGAGCGCTGTAAGCATCGCGGCATCCGGCTGGCCAGCGACATGGTACCCAACCACACCGGCATCGACGGCGACTGGGTATATGACCATCCGGATTGGTTCCTGCAGCTGCCGGAACCGCCCTATCCCTCCTACACCTACAACAGCCAGAATCTCTCCGACCATCCGGACATAGGGGTTTATCTGGAAGATCACTACTACGACCGCACCGACGCAGCCCTTACCTTTAAGTGGCACCATTTTCCGTCGAACCAGACCCGATATATCTACCATGGAAACGACGGAACATCCATGCCCTGGAACGATACCGCCCAGCTGGATTTCCTGAATCCCGATACCCGGGAGGCCCTGATTCAGACCATTCTGCATGTGGCCCGCAACTTTTCTATCATCCGCTTCGACGCGGCTATGACCATGGCCCGCAAGCATATCCACCGGCTCTGGTACCCGGCCCCCGGCAGCGGCGGCGACATTCCCGGCCGCTCCCTGCACGGGATGAGTCAGGAAGAGTTCTACCGACGCATGCCCCGGGAATTCTGGCGAGAGGTAGTCGACCGCGTGGCGGAGGAAGCACCGGATACCCTGCTGCTGGCCGAGGCTTTCTGGATGATGGAGGGCTACTTTGTCCGGACCCTCGGCATGCACCGCGTATACAACAGTGCCTTCATGAACATGCTGAAGAGCGAGGAAAACGAAAAATACAAAAATACCATTAAGAGTACCATCAGCTTCGAGCCGGAAATCCTCAAACGCTTCGTCAACTTTATGAACAATCCCGATGAGGATACCGCGGTTGCCCAGTTCGGCGACGGTGATAAGTACTTCGGCGTATGCACCCTGATGGTTACCATGCCGGGGCTCCCGATGTTCGGCCACGGACAGATAGAGGGTTTTCACGAGAAATACGGCATGGAATACCGGCGGGCCTACTGGAATGAAACCCCGAATTGGGATCTAGTCAACTACCACTACCAAGCCATTTTCCCGCTTATGAAGCGCCGATACCTTTTTGCTAATTCCGAAAACTTTCGCCTTTTTGATCTGTACCGGGACAACGGCGAGGCTGATCACAATGTATTCGCGTACAGCAACCGCTTCGGCCAAGAAGCTGCGCTGGTGCTGTATAACAATGCATTCAACTCGACAGCCGGCCGAATCGTTACCTCTGCGCCATTTGCAGTGAAAGGCAATGACGGCAAACGCACGGTAATCCTGAACTCCCTGGCCGACAGTCTGCAGATATGGAACGCTCCCGATCACTTCACCATTTTCCGTGAGCAACGTTCAGGCCGGTGGTATATTCGCGAGAACAGAGCGCTGCACAGCCAGGGGATGTATGTCCAGCTGCACGGTTACGAGACTCAGGTGTACCTCGATTTTTACCAGGTTCAGGACAGCGACGGACTCTACAGAAAACTCTATGAAAGTCTGAACGGACGCGGGACTTATGACATCGAAATGAGGAAAAAGGAACTATTTCTGCAGCCGGTGCACCATGCCTTCAAGCGCTTTCTGCAGTCACCGCTCATTACTCCGGTCCGCCAGGCTCTGTACCAGGGGAGCGGGCTGCAGAAGATCTCTTTTGAAGATTACCGGTCTTACTATGACGATTTCCTGGATGAGTGCCTGCGGCTCGGATACGGCAATAGCCAGCAGAAGACACACGCCCTGGCCCATTTTCAGAAAAACCTGGATGCCATCGGAACCCTCTCATCCCTCAGTCAGCCGACCCGCCGTCCCCACCCCTCCGATCGCGCCGGCTACTACCATCGTGGACTCTCAATGATGCCGGAAACAGCCCTGGTTGTATTGGCCTGGACGCTGCTCACCCCCCTGGAAGAGTTCATTAGAGGTGACACCGGGTATCGTAATGCCGCCGAGTTCGCCGCCGATTTGCTGCTTCCGCAGCAGTTTGCCAAACCGCTCCGCGAGGCGGGAATTGCCGACGCAGCACTGCCGCATATCTATAACCTTATGTTAGTTGCGGTAGAGCAGCATAAGTGGCTCGATTTAGCCAACGGAAAAGCAGTCGAATCAGAGCAGACGGCGGCTACCCAACCGACGGCTTCGAAACCGGCGGCTTCGAAATCGGCCGCTTCGAAATCGGCGCCAGGCAGCAGCGATAGCGCGACGAGTCCTTCCGCTGATCAGCTTCTGGAGCAGCTTATTCGGCAACCGTATACGGCAGCCTTTCTCGAACTGCACCACGACAACAACGCCGAGTGGTACAGGGGCGAATCGATGCAGGAGCTCTTCTGGTGGTTGAATACGCTCGGACTCCTGGACCAGATAGAAGCCGGCCAGAGCGTGATGCGCAGGGACGGTGTGTTTCAATATGTAGACACATGGATAAAAGCTGAAGAATCGGCTGAATACCGTGTAGAGCTGCTGTTGCTGCAGAGCAGCGAAATTAAATAGCTCAGGCCTCGTACACGTTCCTGGCAATCGGCATACGGCGTCCCGTACCAAATGCACGGGTAGAAACCTTTAATACCGGCGGAGCCTGCCGCCGTTTATATTCATTTCTCCCCACCAGTTTCAAAACCTCCCGTACAGTCTCCATATCGTGTCCGGTATGAGCAATCTCATCGGCCGATTTATTTTCCTGTACGTATTTGACCAGAATATCATCCAGAATCTCATACGCCGGAAGACTGTCCTGGTCGGTCTGGTCGGGACGCAGTTCCGCCGAAGGAGGCTTATCAATGATGTTTTGCGGGATAATCTCTTCCGCACTATTTATATGCTTGCATAACTCATACACCTGCGTTTTCAACAGATCACCGATTACGGACAACCCCCCCGACATATCCCCATACAGTGTACAGTAGCCGGTGGCCAGTTCTGATTTATTGCCGGTGGTCAGCAGCAGCGACCCGAATTTGTTGGAATAGGCCATCAGGAGAGTTCCCCGGATTCGAGCCTGGATGTTCTCTTCGGTCACATCAGGTCGTTTCCCTTCGAAAACCGGCTCCATTACTACTAAAATCGCCTTGAAGGGCTCTTCTATCGGCAGAATATCGTATCCGATCCCCAGATTCTCTGCCAGCTGCCGGGCATCCGTTTCACTTGCCTCCGACGAGTACCGCGACGGCAGGGCAAAGGAGTGGACATTCTCAGGTCCCAGCGCCTGAGTGGCAATCACTGCCACCAGTGCCGAGTCTATTCCGCCGGAAAGCCCGAGGTGCACCCGTGAAAACCCACACTTTATTACGTAGTCACGTACTCCCAACACCAGTGCTTTTCTCAGTTTTTCATTTTCATCCGCTTCAGGAAGCTTTACCGGCTGATGCTCTGCCTCGGTATCGATTACCAGATAGTCTTCAACAAACTCATCAGCACACTTAATCAGCCGACCTTCGCTATCGGTCATCATTGAGCATCCGTCGAAAATCAGGTTATCATTCCCGCCGACCATATTTACATACACAGTCGGAACAGCTGAGGATTGTCCGATCTTCTCCAGCAGACCCAGCCGCAACTCCTGTTTTCCGCTGAAAAAGGGAGAGGCTGACGGGCTGAGCAGCATATCTGCCCCGGCATCCATCAGCTCTTTGACCGGATCAACTGCATAGCGTGTGCCCGGAGCGGATTCCTGTTCCCACCAGATATCTTCGCATATAGCCACTCCGATCCTGATTCTATTCAGTTCGAACACCGACCTTTGAGCAGCCGGTTCGAAATAGCGCGCCTCATCGAATACATCGTAGGTGGGCAGAAGGGTTTTAGCCTGGGTGTGCAGTATTTTTCCGTCCTGCAGGACGGACACCACATTCTGCAGCGGCTTTCCGGAAGTACCACGGGTCCGGTCGACATAGCCCACCGCCACTGCTATCTGCGGCGGCAGCTCTTTCTGCAGCCGCCGGACTGCTTTCTGATTTTCTCGGACGAAGCGGTCATAATCGAGTAAATCCATCGGTGGATAGCCGCAGATGCTCATTTCCGGCATTACCAGCAGATCCACCAGATCATCCGCCGCACGCTCAGCATACCGTAAGATTTTATCAATATTGCCCTTGAAATCGCCGATTTTTGTATTTATTTGCCCTATAGCTATTTTCATATCAAATCTCCATCTTTTTATATGTATCATACATTAACTGTTTCTTGAATTTCAAACTCTTTTTCAATTACTATACTAGCCTATGGGTCGTACACTTTTATTAAATGGAAAAACATCCCCTTTGGGCCAGCGTCTGTCAGAACTGTTTCTTGAAGACGGCAATTATGTAATTCGCGCCGATGAAGGCGAATCCGGCGAAGCGCTTCCCGGTGAAGCAGCTGAGGAGAACCTGACCATCATTCCCTGGACGCGACACTCATCTGTCTCGGTCCACAATGTTCTGGTAGAGGCGGTGAACAGGGCAGATAAAGTGGATGAGGTAATTTTCGTCTTCAGCACTTTGATGGAGAACAAGCCCCTGCATGAACTCAGTCTGGCAGCCATTGACAGCTATATCGACAACTACGTGAAGGGCGGCCTCTATTTTCTGCGGGAAGTCTTGGGATACTTTCAAAAACAGAAACAGGGGCAGCTCTCGATCATTCTGCACACCGCCGGTCTGGAGGTACTGCCGCCGATTGACGCGGTGGGGATAGGAGGCATAAAGACCTTTACCGACAGTATGTTCACCCTCTACCAAAACGAACCGGTAATGCTCAACGGATTCACATCAGACACCACCGCCCCCGACGAGTTTGCCTACTTTATTCATCGAACCCTTAAAGAGAAGGCTCGCGGCACCCACGGAAAGTGGTACCGGCACTCCGACCGCTCAGTGTGGAGTGCCCTCGGTTTTTCTACTAAAGGAAAATAGAGCTTAGATTGACTTTCCACCCTTATAAGGTCTATGGTATGTCATCATGAAACTATGGATGAAGTACCTACTTGCAGCAACCGTCGGCGTTATTTTAGGAATCTACGTATTTCCTACGAATGAATCTGCCTTTCAGAACACCGAATTCGCAGCCCAAATTGTGCTGCACATCGGTCGTTACGCCCTCTTCCCGCTGATCTTCTTTTCACTGGCATACGGCACCTTTAGATTGCGAATGGACCGCCGTACCCTGCCGGTAATCGGCAAGAGCTTTCTCATTATAGCTGCGACTGCCGCCCTGCTGGTCAGTATAGGCACGGGAATAGTATTAGCGATCGCACCCGAGCGTATTCCTATCATTGTCGAAACCGAGGTAGTTCACGCCTACCCCAGTTTCAAAGAGCTGATTTTTAATATCTTTCCGAATAACCTTTTCAATATTTTCATCGGAGAAGGCAGCATCCTTTTTCCGGTCGTGTTTTTTTCTCTCTTCCTGGGCCTGAATTTTTCATTCGATAAAGTGCTCACCCGGCCGGTGGTCCAGGTGTTTGATTCTCTCACCCGTATTTTCTACCATATTGCAAAGTTCGTGAATGAATTATTAGGACTCGGTCTGGTTGTGCTGGCCGCCTAT
Organism: uncultured Sediminispirochaeta sp.; assembly: GCA_964603735.1. GTDB lineage: Bacteria > Spirochaetota > Spirochaetia > DSM-16054 > Sediminispirochaetaceae > DSBN01. The sequence goes on from CAZRWN010000010.1 coordinate 65,820, forward strand.
TTTGTTGTGCACCTGCGCCGCTCTGAAGAACTGGAACTCTACTCCGAGCTGCTGCTGCTGATCGGGATTCTCACTGTCTTTATCATTTTTTGCATCTATCCAATACTTCTGTATTTTCTCACCGGCCGTCAGAACCCATTTAAGTATCTGTACGCGATACTGGCCCCTTCAATTGCCGCGTTTTTCTCCGGCAACAGCTACTTCAGCTTGGTTCCCCTGATTCCCCATATCAAGGAAAATCTGGGAGTTCCCCGCAAGATAGGCTCCGTAACAATACCGCTGTTTGCACTCTTTGCAAAAGCCGGCACCGCGATGGTCAGCAGCATCACGTTCATTGTAATTCTCAAGTCCTATTCCAGTCTCGGCATCGAATTCGTGGAAATAACCTGGATTATCGGGGTGAGCATAGCCGCCTCACTGCTGACCAGCACCGTTCCCGGCTTCGGGGTTGCCGCGGCCCTAACCGCTTTGTGCACCCTGTACGGCCGCGGTATAGAGAACGGCTTCCTGATCATTTACCCGATTCTGCCCCTCTTGAGCAGCTTTGCGGTTTTTATCGACATGGTCACGGTAGCACTGGGCTCGTTAGTGGTGGCCTACTCAGAAGACGAACAAAGAGACCTCTTTCCTACCCAGTATATCTAAGCTTGGTGCTATTTCTTAGGCAGTTCTTGCATATGTAGGCAATTACCGATAAAGAATAGTATTTTTACTATATTGACGAGTTAACACTCCTATAGATAACGATCTAGCAGAATTCTAGCACCAAGCTTCAGACAACTGGGTTAGTAGGGGAAGAAGGCTCCGATATGTAAACCAGTCATAAGCCCGTCACTCAACGGCAGCCCTTTCCCGTCCCAGAGGCGGTACACGGGAATGTAACCAGACACGCGGGTAATGATTTCGAATTTTTCAGAAACAGGCCAGTTTGCCTGTAGCGCAACCTCGGGCAGCACATACTGCACGCCGGAATACAAGGCGGGGGTAATCTTTCCGGCGTTCTCCTCGGAACCGGCGCCGGTAGTCCAGGATTTCAGAGGCACCGGCAAATGAAAACCAATACCGCTTTCGGCTGCAATTCGGCCCCAGCTGCGCTTGAGAAACTGCCAGCGAAAAGTAAAATCCAGCACAGGGACTAAGGCTGTCAACTCGCGCCATTCGACATCGGTGGGCACTGCTCTTTCATTGGTTGCATCATAACGATAGTACATGCTGGTGAATGAAACCCCCGGAACAATTGCGAAGTTCTCATTTTCCAGCAAAATCGGAAAGCGGGCAGCTAAAACGTTGGTCCAGACTGCTCCGGTAGAACCGCTTTCAAGGTCGTCCTGTTGAGACCCGATTATTCGCAGCGAATAATCTACTTCCGCCCCGCTGAAGTCAATCGCTCCTAAAGGAGCGCTCAGAACGATCAGGAGCACAAATAAAGAGCCTGCACAAAGGCGGCCATCGATTCCATTCGTAAGAACATTCATATACCTAACTATAGCACATCTTTTCAAGATGATACAAAACTGTTTGCGCGTACTTAAGCAGCATGAATCGGCAGCAAGAATCTGGAATAAAGGTCCTTGCCCCGGGCTGATTTTTGCCGCACAATAGAAATATGACGAACCGAATGAAAAGAAATATCCTGCACAGAATTACCAAGGGAATACTCGAAGATGAAAGCCTCGAGATTCGCAACCAGCAACCGGCCTTAGGAGCAAGCGCTCCGTGTAAACTACCTACAAAGAAGCGGGCTGAAAGACTGTTGGCCCAGTTCACCCTGGAGGAAAAACTGCGGTTTATTTCCGGACAGGATAAGTTTTCAGTGCCGGCGATTCCGCGGCTCGGTTTGCCCCAGGTGTGGATGAGTGATGCGACCTCCGGGGTTCGCGGGCATGGGCCGGCAACCTCGTATCCATCCGCCGTAGCAATGGCGGCCTCCTGGAACCGGTCCCTGCAGCATGCCACGGCTAAGAGTATTGGCACAGAGTGCCGTGCAAAGGGAATTTCTATCCTGCTAGCTCCCGGCATCAATATTGCCAGAGTGCCGACCTGCGGCCGTAATTTTGAGTATATGGGCGAAGATCCGTACTTAGCGGGAGAAATGGCAACCGCCTATATCCGCGGAGTTCAGTCACAGGGAGTTGCAGCAAGCGTCAAACATTATGTTGCCAATAACTCCGACTATGACCGTCATCGTGAGAGCTCGAATATCGATGAAACCACCCTGCGCGAGCTCTACATGCCTGCATTCAGAAAAACTGTCATAATGGCCGACACGAAGGCCGTAATGACAGCCTACAATCCGGTGAATGGTACCTGGATGAGTGAAAACCGTCGCTTGATAAGTGATATACTCAAAGGCGAGTGGGGTTTCGAGGGCGTAGTAATTTCCGACTGGATTTCGGTGTACAGCACTGCCGACGCAGTAAATGCCGGACTCGATATTGAGATGCCGCAGGCCAAGTGGTTCACAACTAAAAAACTGAAAAAAGAACTGTACCGCGGACGCATTGCAATTGAAGAGATCGATGATAAAGTGAGAAGGTTGCTCACACTGGGCTTTGAGATCGGGGCGTATGATCGTCAGGTAGTCGAACGTCAAAAAGCCGGCCACAGTGTCTCCCTCGATTCGCTACTTAAAAAAAATTCCAGAACTGCGCAGACTGCCGCGGAGGAGGCGGTAGTATTGCTGAAGAATGAGGCCCTGCTGCCTCTGAATAGAGACAAGATAAAATCCTTAGTGGTAACCGGACGCACTGCCGCAGATACGGACACCGGCGGCGGTGGTTCCAGTTATGTAAAAGCAGCCGAGCCGGTCAGTATTTTAGAGGGGCTTCGTGCAGCCGCGGGACCGGATTGCAGTATCGAATACATCGAGGCAGGCAAACCACCCTACTCGACCTCCGATCAGAATAAAATCGAGAAGGCCGATGCGGTAATTTTCGCTACCGGTTTCGACCATGTGCTCGAAAGCGAATTCTATGACCGCAGCTGGCAGCTTCCGGGCCGTGAGTCCGAACTCATTATGGCAGTAAAAGAGCTGAACTCGAATCTTGCAGTAATTCTCACAGCCGGCGGAGATGTCTGTACGCACCCCTGGGCTGACGAGGTGAAGGCAATCCTGCATTCCTTTTATCTGGGTCAGAATACAGGCAGGGTTATCAGTGACATACTTTTCGGCCGGATCAATCCTTCCGGACGGCTGCCTTTCTCGATGAGCCGCCGTTGGGAGGACATTTCTGCGGTTGAACACTACCACCAAAGACCCGAAAAGATCTCGTTTTTACGCTTTTTCGGACCGCAGGGAATCCGCGGAATAAGAGCAAAAAAACAAGTAGACTACCATGAGGGCTTGGCGGTAGGGTACCGGAATTTCGACATGCATCATATCGAACCACAGTTTCCCTTCGGACACGGCCTGAGCTATACCCGGTTTACGTACGAAACCTTACAGCTTTCTGAGCCGCATCTCGTTGCACGCCAACTCCCACATACCCCTGACGGGGCGGTGCTGTCAGTTGAGGTCGGGTTGACCAACACAGGATCCCGGGCCGGCAGCGAGGTCATTCAGATCTATGTCTCGTATCCGGAGCCCCCCTCCGACTATCCCGACCGTCCCCGTCCGCCGAAAGCTCTGCGGGGCTTTGAAAAGATCCATCTGCAGCCGGGAGAAAGTAAGAAAGTGAGAGTTCCGATTGATAACAGGTCCTTTTTTCTGTTCAACGAAAACGACGGTGCGTGGCATTTAATCTCCGGCTCTTACACGATTATGTGCGGCTCCAGCAGCCGGGATATCCGTCTGACAGAAACATTAATGCTGAGCCTGGAAGCCCGCTGACCGCCTCACTTTCATTTTTTATATCTTTTTAGAACTTTCTTCATCTTTGCTTGACTTTGCCCTTAGGGCAAACTCTATACTCAAAAACACCTCTTGCGCAGGAGTGAGTATGTATTCAATAGGAGAATTTTCAAAGATTAACAGGGTTACTCCCAAAACACTACGGCATTATGATCGAATCGGGCTCTTGAAACCGGAGCGCGTGGACGACTGGACGGGCTATCGCTACTACAGCGGACAGCAGCTGCCACAAATCAACAGGATTCTCAAGCTGAAGTCCCTCGGGTTCTCTCTTGAACAGATAAGAGAAATCCTACAGGGGAGCGGGCAGATTACAAAACTGCTGCAGAAACAGGAAGAGTGCCTGAAAGAACAGCTCCGTAAAACCGAAACGCAAATAGAGAAATTACGGGAGTATCTCCAACAGATTGAAGGAGAAAAACACATGAAACCACAAGTAATGATAAAAGAACTGCCGGAGGTAGTTGTAGCATCAATGCGCACTATAGTGCCGAGCTACGATACTTATTTCGATATCGTTCCCAAGATGGGCGAGTACATGCAGTCAGTAGGGGCAGTTTGCCGTGAACCCGCGTACTGCTTCACTATTTACCACGATGGCGAATATCGCGAAAGCGACATCGATGTTGAGATTTGTGAAGCGGTAACGGCCCCTTGCCGTGAATCCGACAAAGTAAAGTTCAAAACCATAGCGGCCGTCCCGCAGGCCGCCTGTCTCCAGCATCGCGGCCCATACGAAACTCTCCGGGAGACCTATAACCAGTTGTTTACCTGGATAGAACAGAACGGGTACGAGCCCATCGACAATCCCCGCGAATCATACATCGATGGGATCTGGAACCGGGAAGACCCGGCCGACTGGCTCACCGAAGTTCAGGTACCGATCAGGAAAAAGGGAGATGCACATGAATGAGGTGCTGGTGGTTCAAAACCTGAGCAAGAACTACGGCTCTTTAACGGCGGTGAGGGATTTATCCTTCACCGTCTATTCGGGGGAGATTTTCGGAATTCTCGGTCCCAATGGATCCAGTAAAAGGAACAGACCTTCGGGGCATTCATTGCAATCGGCATCTGTGCAATTGGCCTGATGGGTCTTCCTCTTACATTGGCCGACTACCGGCACAAGAAGGTGCTGAAGCGTCTGCAGGTTACTCCTGTGCACCCGGGACTCTTGCTGGGCATTCAGTTTGCAGTGCAGACTCTCATGGCCCTCCTGTCGGCGGCGCAAGTGCTGCCGCTCCGCCAGGGGATTATACTGCTGAACGGCATCAGCAACGGGCACAGCTTCGCCGCTTTTTGGCCGCAGCTACTGATACTGACATCGCTTGCACTTGCCACCATTACCATATCAGTTGCGAGCTTCCGCTGGGA
>CAZRWN010000010.1:71140-97728 GCA_964603735.1 uncultured Sediminispirochaeta sp.
TGACATCGCTTGCACTTGCCACCATTACCATATCAGTTGCGAGCTTCCGCTGGGATATGGAAGCAGAATGAGTCCGCCGGGGCCTCTTCTTCAGAGGCCCCTTCTTATCAAACGCCCTTTCCGGAACTGCGTGGATTATTCAGTGAGCTCTTCCAGTTTCTCGAGCTTAAACTTTTTCATTTCGCCCTCGAGCGACTCAACGTAGTTCTTGTTGCGCTCTGAGAGTTCATTTACATGACTGACTGCTTTGTTGATCTCGGCCGAGCCCTGGGCAATCTCTTCTATACTCTGCCGCACATCCTGAGTATTTGTTTTCACATTTTCCATTTCACCGATAATCGCCTGACTGCCGGTGCGCATCTCCGTCGATCCGTTTTTCACCTGACTGGTGATATCGTTGATCTGCGAAAGAGCCTCCAGAACCTGTGAACTGCCGGCGCTTTGTTCTTCCATGCTGCTCTTGATTTCGCTGCTCAGATTCACTACCTGGCTGATGCGCTGTTCCACCTCATCGAAGGCCTGCACCAGTTCATCCGAAGAGCCTACCATCCCGTCCATGAGAGTCTTCAGATTCTTGATAAACGTGGCGCTCTCTTTCGATTTTACACTAGTATCTTCTGCCAGCTTGCGGATTTCATCGGCAACGACAGCAAAACCCCGCCCGGCTTCCCCGGCGTGGGCTGCTTCGATGGCGGCGTTCATCGCCAGAAGGTTGGTTTTACCGGCGATACCGGCAATAATCTGATTGGTTTCCAGCAGTGCCGAGGATTCCTCGGCAATTCTGTTCACCGCGCTGCTGTTTTGATCTAGCACAGCCCGGCCCTGCTGGGAGGCATTTTTCAGCGTAGTAAAACTCTCCTCCATGTTGACCACGTTTTGAGTTACCGACTGTATGTTTGAAACCATCTGTTCTACCGAGGCCGACGACTCGGTTACGCTCGAAGACTGCGTCTCGATCATCTCATCCAGCGAGCCGATACTGCGGTCGATCTCCTCCAGCGATGCTGAAGACTCCTCAATGCTGGCCGAGAGATTCACAACCAGAGAGCGCATAGTTTCCAGATGCCCGGTAATCTGATTTACCGCCGTGGAGGTTTGATCCATATTGGTAGAGAGTTCCAGACTGGTATCAGTCAAATTACCGGTTACAGCTTGCACCTCCGAAACCATTGAGTGCAGAGAACGCGAGACATTATTCATGCTCTCGCCGATCATCCCGATTTCATCGCGGCTGTTCAGGGTAACCGTGTCTGAAAAATCTCCCTCCGCCAGGCGCCCGCTAAACTGAAACAGTTTTGATATTCGTTTACTCATTCTGCCGGAAAAGAACATGGCTATTAACAGAGAAAACAGAACTCCGATGATGGTAGCACCCATCAACATTAGCCGGCCGGCATCAGCCGTTTCACTCATAGCGGCCATACTCTGTTCCACGTGCACACCTATCTTCGCCTCAACCGCCTGGGCTTCAGTCATCATCTGACCATATTGCCTGTCAAAGGTTTCATCGGCCACTGCCACGGCATCATCATTCTGCTCCGTGAGTTCAAATCTTACTTCCACGGTACGCACAAACCTGTCGAGCTTATGTTTCAGACTATCCAGATCATTACGCAGTTGCTTATCGTGGATTGGTTCGATCTGGTATTTTTCATTACTTCCACCCTCTTTCAGGGCCTTTATATACCAATGCGCCTCATCGAACAGCTCATCGACTGCCTGCTTCTGCTGCCGGCTTTCGGTTCCAGCCATTATCTCCTCTATCCAGAGATGGGCAGTGGTAACGGCCAGCCCATAATCCTGCATTACTCTCGCATGAGGAATAGTAACCAGGGCAACCTTCCGTGCTGAGGTCTGGAGTCTTCCAATCTGCAGGTAGCCGACTATACCGCTGAAGAGAATCACTATCACAACTACCCCAAAGGCGGATAGCATCTTTCCTCGAATTTTCATTATTTCCTCCGGACTCGAATCGATCTCGAGAGAACGCAGATGAGATTTTATTTTGAAACAGCGTTCCAGATAATGTAACGTGTCTTCAGGATTTATGCAACAAAAAAGTTAAATTATGATGAAAACGTTAATGTATCAATGTTATTTGCAAAAGCACATAATTTTAGTATTATGTACTACAATGCACGGTACAAATAAGTTTCTTATCCTTATCCTGCTCTTTTGGCCGCTCTGGCCACCCGCTTCGATTACCGCCGAACCGCTGAAATCGCATAATCTGCATCCGTTATATACCTCCTTTGCACAGTTTGAACCGCGCAGTGCCGCCCTTCAAAAGCCGGACAGTGCCCGGCTCTACCTCATACAGAGTTACGGAAACAACTTCTTTCTCGATACAGAGGCCGGCGGCAATCCCGAGATTACTGCAGAACTCGACAGTGAAGCCGCCTACACCACCCTTGGAGTACGTTACGGTTTCGGGAACAGAATCGATGCCAGCGCGACTCTGCACCTTGCCACACACTTTCCAGGAGTGCTGGACGGCTTTCTGCAATGGTACCATGGACTGTTCGGCTTTCCGAATGCCGATCGCGAACTGCGGCCTGACTATGGCCTCCGATTTTACCTCGAAAACGCAGACAGAGTTATTCTGAACGAGGAGGCTGCGCTGTGTGCAATTAGTGCACTGCAAATTGAACCCCGCATCCGGCTATTCCAGGATGAAGGAATACCACTCGCTTTAAGTGCCGGAAGTTTGATAAAAATCCCTATAAACCTAGCCTCGCATGATCTGCTCAGCGGCGGATTCGACATCGCGCTGCGCCTCTACGCCGATTATGCTGTGTCACGATTCTCTTTCAATGCCTCAGTGGGAGCAGCCTATCTCAGTACAGCCGACATTCTGCTCGAGTCAGAGTTTATGAACCTCGTACTCCCTTTCTCTCTCACTATAGAATGGCAGATGCAGCCCGCCATCGCTTTTGTTGGTACCATCAACGGATCCACCAGCCCCTACCAAACCGGATATGTTCGGGCAGATAAGTTCAGTTCCACTTTCAGCTTCGGCTCCCGTTTCGACCTAAGCCCGGACAGCTCCCTCGAAGTGAGCATGAGCCAGGAGTTTCTCACTTTTGCCGCCACCGATGTAGCTCTGAACATTGCTCTTTCGCAACACATAGAGTAGTCAACAATGCAATTCAGAATAGCTCTGGCCGGAGCTGTTTCGATCGGCCTTATTGCAGCACTCACCATCGGAATCTCGAGCGCCGGATTCGCGGAATTGAATATGAATATTCGGATATCGATGCGATGAGTGCCGCCTTTCAGGAGATTGAACAGGAAATTCAGACCGTGGTCAATTCACTCGAGGAGATCAACTCCGAAACCACCACCGTAAAGGTAATCTCAGTTATATCAGAGGCTTCCGAACAGCTGCGGGATGCCGCCCGTACCCTGAACGAGCAGGTGGCCGTGTTTACTTTCGAGGACGAACCTACTTCAGAAGTCTGACCATTCGCTCCAGCGAACTGCTCTGCTCGAGAATAATCTGTTCAGCTCTCTGCGCTAGACAACTCATGTTTTCGGCGCTGGCATCATCCATATCTTCGCTGCAGCCGTCCAGAGGAACATTGATGCGGTGGTATTCCACTTTCGGCATATGACTCAAATGGTAATCCACCGCCTGCGCCTGCCCGTTATTCAGAATGGTGACGGCGGGCACCTTTTTCGAAGGCTGCAGCCACTCCAGCAGCCCCCAGCGCATCACTTTCTCGATATCCCAGTCCGGAATGTACTCGCCGGTCCCCAGCGAAAAAATCACGTACTTGCGGGCACGCGGAAAGATCCGCTGGGCCTCTACAAAAGCGCACATCGCCGGGTTCACCGCAAACACCCCGCCGTCTACCAGATAGTGCTGTCGGCTCTCGTCGACACTCGCCACCCGCACCGGCTCGAAGTAAGTGGGTGCAGCTGCAGAGGCTTTGATCACATCGGCCATATAGTAATCGCTCGACTCACCCAGCTGTCGCTTATAAGGAACCTTCTTCATAATAAGCGGCCGGTGCTGCTCGATATCGTACGTAGTTATCAGCATGTCGGTCAGCGCATCGCTGATCTTCCGCCGGCCGAAATAGCCGTCCAGAATCTCATGAAACGGTCCGTTATCATATTTCTCCGTGAACGCATGGCGCATATCCTGCAGCTGCCGGAGATTCCAATACGGAAAAATCTCCAAGCCGTGCCGTTCGTACATATGCACCAGTCTCTCAGCCGAAAAAGCCGCCGCCTTGTGCGAATACCGCGGTGACTCGGAGTCCCCCTCCTTCTCGGCAGGCGCAGTCAATCCAAGAGTAATAATCGAACCGGTCGAGGTGCCGGCAATAAAATCGAACAGAGTACCCAGCGATTTCTCATTCCCCTGCTGCCGAAGCCGTCTTTCCACCTCCGCCAGCACAAGCGCGGGAATGTACCCCCTTATACCGCCGCCGTCAATACAGAGTATTTTTACAGTCTTTTTGAAAAATCGTTGCATACCATCACCCTTTTTACTTACAAAATTAAAAAATTAGCAAAATTTTCGGAAAATTTTGAAGCAGAGCACCGTCTCCTGCCCTCTATCTAAAGTGTAACCATATTTTACGAGGAGAAAAAGATGCAAAGACCAAAGTACTGTCCCAACCCGAACTGTGAGTTCCACTCAGGAGCACCGACTGATCAAAACTGGTGTCATATAGCCGGCCGCTACACCACCAAACTCCGCGGCAAAATCGTGCGTTTCAAATGCCTCGCCTGCGGCCGAACCTTCAGCGAACGAACCTTCAACCTCGACTACTACACCAAACGCCACATCCCCTATCAGCACATGCTGCAGCTCATGGACACCCACGGAAGCATGCGCAAAACCGCCCGAATCCTGGGCGTAAGCCACCAGGCCATCAGCAACCGACTCCAGCGACTGGCGCGGCTCTCAATAATTGAATAAAAATTCAATTTTATAGACGTGGGCCCCGTGGATCCGGGAGTGCCGGCAGTCCGTCGGGTCCGCAGGACCTTTGGGCTGCAGTCTTCAGTAAGGAACTACTTTTTACACATGTTACGGAAGCACCGTTGAGACCTCCGAAAAACTTTCATCGGTCTCAACGGCCGGTATACAGTTCTCTTATTCGTCAAAGGCCATGCTGGGCTTCCACTCTTTCCACACATTGCCTACCAGATCAGGAGAAGGTTTCAGAGTCTTTTTACCCGGTGCCCAGCCTGAGGGAGTCGCTTCAGCGCCTTTTTTCTCCCGCACAAGCTGGAACGCCTGGATCTGTCGCAGGGTTTCGGACACGTTCCGTCCCACCGGAGGGGTGAGAACTTCAAAGCCCTGAATGTTGCCATCCGGGTCTATAAGGAATCTGCCGCGGGTGTTTACCCCGGAATCGGCATCATATACTCCGTACGCCGTGCCTATCAATCCGCCTCCGTCCGAGAGCATCGGAAACGGCACACCGCCATCGACCATTTTTGATAGTTCATGGTCATTCCACATTTTGTGAACATAAATACTGTCAACGCTTACTGAAAGAACTGTTACACCAAGTTTTTGAAATTCGCTGTGTTTTTCGGCGACCGCCGAAATTTCGGTCGCTCAGACAAAGGTAAAATCACCCGGATAGAAACACAAAACTACCCATTTGCCGAGGTATTCGGACAGCTTTACTTCGACAAATTTGCCCTTGTGATAGGCCGCAGCTGAAAAATCAGGGGCTTGTTGTCCGACTTTGATCATAGTTTTTTTCTCCTCCTTTTGCATAACTTGTTCCGCGGAATCCTTTGCCGTGGATGCTCCGCCGACGGGTCCGCTTTTCGGCCGCTGACAACCCGGTTTGAAATCTTCAGGCATGTATTCCTCCTTCTCGAAGATTTTACCAGCATGAAACCATCTGGTTGACTACATTTAATTGTAGTCCATTAGCACAGCAATGCAAACTTTTCTTTGAAATTATTCTCCGCATATCCTGACTTATTTACTTATATTAGAACGAGTAATACGGCCAAAAGCTTGACAGCCCACTGAGCAGCGATTAGACTTTACGCGGAAGCTGATGAGATCTGGTGGTCTCCGCGGTCTTCAAAACCGTTGGGCGTGTAGTTACGTCGGGAGGTTCGATTCCTCCCACTTCCGATAACAACATGAAACCGAACAAGCTGGCACAACTACCACAAATCGATGCGCTGCTCCAAAATGACACTGTCAAGCAGCATTTTCAGTTGCTCAGCAGGCCGGTCGTGGCCGAACTCGCCCGCAGCACCTTGAACCAGATCCGCCGCTCAGTAGTACACCAACCGGATGAGGTGCCCGATTTTGCGCAAATCGTTCAGCAGCTGAACGCGGCATGCCGAACGGCCGAACAGGACCGGCTGCAGAAAGTGGTTAATGCATCCGGAATAATCATTCACACCAACATGGGCCGCGCACCGATCGCACCGGAGGTGTGGAAAGCTGCTGAAGAGCTGAACTGCGGGTACTCGAATCTTGAGTTCGACCTGAGCACCGGAAAACGCGGGAACCGCAAGGGCTTCATTCCGCGCCTGATAGCATCCCTGACAGGGGCTGAAGATGCTCTGGTGGTGAACAACAACGCCGCAGCGGTGTTTCTCATTCTGAAAACCTTTGCCGAAGGCAGAGAGGTCATCGTCAACCGTGGCGAACAGGTGCAAATCGGAGGGGGGTTCAGAATTCCCGAGATTCTTGCACAGTCCGGCGCCCGCCTGGCGGAGATCGGCACTACCAACATCTGTACCGAACAGGATTACCGATCGGCATTCTCGGACGAGACCGCCATGATTCTGTCTGTCCACCGCTCCAACTTCGCAATCCGGGGTTTTACCTCTTCCCCCTCCATACGCGAACTGGCCGGGATCAAACCGGAAGGAGTGCTGCTGTGCGTAGATCAGGGTTCCGGCGTAATAGATGAACAGCTGCCGGGAGAAACCTCCGTTCGCTCGCATCTGGCCGGCGGGGCCGATCTGGTCTGTTTCTCCGGCGACAAGGTACTGAGCGGACCGCAAGCCGGCATAATCGTCGGAAAAAAACAGCTTATAGAAAAGCTCGAACGGCATCCATTTATGCGGGTGATTCGGCCGGGAAAAACAGTCTACTCGCTTCTCGAGGCAAGCCTCATCCGCCGACTGAACGGCAGCGAAACAATGGTAGCCGGCAGCCTGGCCGTGGATATGCAGGAACTGAAAAACCGAGCCCGGATGTTACTGCGTGGGATCGACCGGCAAAAGGTGTCGGTGGTGGAAGCAAGCTTCACCACCGGCGGGGGCTCAGCCCCGGATGAGAGTTTTCCCTCACTGGCGCTGCGCATCGAAGTCGATGAACCGCCCGAGAAGCTTCTCGCAACCCTTCGAAAGGCCTCCCCGCCGATAATCGGAACAATAACTGCGGATAAGGTCCAACTGAACCTGGCCACGATACGGAAGCAGGAAATCCCCCACATCAGACAGCAGCTACACAGTCTACTGGGAGGCTAAATTTTGCATATCATCGGAACATCCGGACACGTCGACCACGGCAAAACGGCCCTGATAGAAGCGCTCACCGGCATCGATGCCGACCGGCTGCCGGAGGAGAAGGAACGGGGCATGACCATCGATCTGGGATTTGCTCATTTCGAAGGGCCCGACGGCCAGCCGATCGGCGTTATCGACGTGCCCGGCCACGAACGCTTCATCCGCAACATGGTGGCCGGAGCCTGGAGCCTCTCCTGTGCCGTACTGGTAGTAGCCGGCAACGAAGCTTGGATGCAGCAGACCGAAGACCATGCCCAGGTTCTCAAGGCCATGGGTATCCGACAGATTGTCTGTGCCATTACCAAAACCGATCTCATTGAAGAGGATATGCTGGAATATGTGCAGGAGATCGTTCAGGAGAATCTGCAGCGCATATTCGGTAAGGACATTCCGCTTATTCCGGTCTCAGCTATCACCGGACAAGGCATAGAGCAGCTGCGCAGCCTCCTCCTTGATCTGCTGAAAAAAACTCCGGCGATTAAATCCGACGGCTCGCCCTACATTCATATCGACCGCGCCTTTACCATCAAAGGTTCCGGCACAGTAATAACCGGCTCGCTGTCAGGCGGGACACTGTCGGCGGGCGACGAGCTGACCATTCTGCCGCAGGGCTTGCACTCAAGAATTCGCGGCATACAGTCCTACTACAGTTCGCTCGAAACGGCCTATCCCGTTTCCAGAGTGGCCTGCAACCTGCACGGAGTTAAAAAGAAAGACATCTCCCGCGGCTGCATTGCAGCCTTGCACCCCATAGATTTTTGGACGGAACGGGAGTTCATCGTGCAGTGGGAACAGCTCAATGATAACCGGAGGGTGATAAAAAACCACATGGAGCTGGAAGTGGCCAGCGGGACCGGGCACTATATCGGAAAAATTCACTTTCTCAAAACACCGGGCTTCGCCAGAATCGTGCTGAACGAAGCGGCCGCCACCTCATGGCTGGCCCCCTGCCTGTTTATTCAACAGGGCGGCCATCGCATTCTGGGCAAGGGCCATTTTATCTGGCCCGGAAACACCGATCGCCATTTCAGGACGCGGTTGGGATCGGTTCTGGAAACATACCCGGTGCCGGCCAAGGTCACCAGCCAGGCGGTCCTGCGCTTTCTCCTGAACGACTGGATCAGCATCAGCTTGGCAGCCGACCGGCAGGCGGTAGAAACATTCATCTCCGCCGAACAAAGACCCGCTCGGTTTATCGGCGATTCAGTGATACTGGAAGCGCGCTTTCAGAGCGAACTGCAGCATCTGCTGTCCCTGGCTTCACGGCCGGGGGGTGTGAACCGAGCCGAGTTTATGCACTCCGCCCCCTTGCCGGAGGAAGTAAAAGAGTATCTTATCAAGGAAGTCCTGGTATCAAATGGTATCGTGCAGAAAGATCAGCTGCTGATTTCGCCTGAGCAGCTGGAAAATGAAACACCGATCTCACCTCTCGGAAGAAGGCTGCTCGCCATGCTGGAGGAGCAGCGCGTAAAAGGGCTGCAACTGAAGGATATCAGAGAGCCGGGCGCCAAAAAGGAACTTGGGAACCTGGCGCGCACCGGAAAAGTAGTTGCTCTTGAGGGCGACATCTATTACAGCAGCGAAAACTTTCAAGCCCTGGCGAACCAAATTTTGGCAGGTCTCAAACCGGGTGCGGTTTTCTCCATCCCCGAAGCGAAAGAGAAAACCGGCCTGTCGCGACGTTATATGATTCCCCTGCTCGTGAAAATGGAAGAAAAAGGAATGGTGAAACGCGACGGCGACAACCGGGTGGTGTGCTGAGCGTCGCGGAAGCGAATTGAGCCGCCCGGGAGCAGGTCAACCCGTAACCTCTATTCCACCCTCTTCGGTCACCTCGCCGATCAGGCTGCAAAAGGCCTCCTGTTCTTCAAAGCCGGTCAGCACCGCATCGAGCTTGGCAGCCGGAACCGCAGCCAACAAACCGCCTGAGGTTTCCGGTGTACACAGCAGCTGCCTGACCGCTTGGTCTACGGAAGCTGAAAAGCGGATGTTCGGCCCAAAGGCCTGACTATTTTTACCGGTTCCCCCCGGAAAGAGCCCCATCTCCGCATAATCCCGGGCTCCGGGCAGAAAGGTAAGGGCCGAAGCCGAGAATCTCATCCCCGAACCGCTCTTCGCGGCCATTTCACAGGCATGGCCCAGCAGACCGAAGCCGGTAACATCGGTACAGGCGCGGATTCCCGCTTCCACCAGAATGCGGGCGGCAGTGCGGCTCAACAGCTGCATGCTTTCTATCGCTCCATCGATATGAGCGGACTCAGCCTTGCCCTTCTTGCCGGCAGTGGTAATGATGCCGGTTCCAAGTGGTTTTGTGAGGATAAGCTTGTCTCCGGGCCGGGCCTGTGCCTTGGTCATGACCGACTCGAGAGCGACAAAGCCCATCACCGACAGGCCGTACTTCGGCTCTTTATCATCCACCGTATGGCCGCCGGCCAGAATACCTCCGGCCGCCTTCACCTTTTCGGCCCCGCCCCGCAGTATCTCAGTAATAATCGCCTCATCCATATCGCCGGGAAATGCACAGATATTCAGCGCAATGCTGACCTCGCCGCCCATAGCGTAAATATCGCTCATAGCATTGGCCGCCGCAATGGCGCCGTAACTGTATGGGTCGTCAACCACCGGAGTAAAGAAGTCGACCGTGAGTATGACTGCCCGCTCAGCATCCAGTTTGTACACCGCCGCGTCATCGCTGATTTCGAGTCCGACTAATAAATTTTTATCCCCCACGCCGGAAAACATTCCGGCCAACGGCCGCAGAACCTGCGCCAGCGAGGCAGAGCCCCGTTTGGCCGCTCACCCTGCCGCCGCAGTCATGGAAGTAAGCCGTATCTCTTCCCGTGACATCGCTGCTCCTTACATCAAGCACATTTATCTTAGAGTATAAACTATCTTTGCAAACTTAGCATAAATTTCATTCACAATCCTCCTTGGGCAAGGTTATGATAAACTCGCTTGCACCCTTTTCTCGATCGGCAACAGTAACAGACCCCTTGTGCGCCTGTGCAACTGCCTTAACAATCGTCTGGAGTGTAGAACTCATCTGCTCCGGATCGTTATGCTGCCTGAGAGCAACTTCAGCTCTCGTCCTTATACGCGTCATCGGAGTTCTTATGTCATGCGCAACTGTCTCCAGAGTACCTTTTAAATTTGTCTGCGGCTCAAAATAGAAGTCCCATATGTGCTCGAGGATCATTGCTTTGGGCATTACCTGCCCATTATTCTCTAAGAGAGTTGAGATGGTCTACTTCCTTTGCAATAAGTCGACCCACTATAGAAGACAGACTTTAGAAGTTGCCTTCTATAGTGGGACAATGAGTTTTTGCGACACGTCTTAGATGAATATTTATGATTCTTACTTACTCGTTGGCCGCCTTTTCGCTGTTCTGCTTCAATCCGGAAAGAATGTCACCGAACTCGATGGGCAGCGGGAACACAAGTGTCGAAGCGTTCTCCGAGGATACCTCTGATGCGGTTCGGAAAGATCTGAGGGTCATACCGCCCGGCTGTTCGGAGAGTATTTTGGCCGCCTCCGCAATCCGCTTGGAGGCCTCCTTTTCACCTTCGGCGCGAATAACGATTGCTCTGCGGTCTCGTTCGGCCACCGCCTGCCGCGCAATTGCCTGCTGCATGTCGGTCGGTATTACGACGTCTTTGATTTCAACCGACGTAACCTTGATGCCCCAGGGGTCAGTGGCCTCATCGATAATTTTCTGAAGCTCTTGGTTGAGCTTGTCGCGCTCCGAGAGCAGTTCATCGAATTGGGCCTGGCCGGCCACGCTTCTCAAAGTGGTTTGGGCCTGCTGGATGGTTGCTTCGTGGTATCTCTCCACATTGACCATGGCCTTGGCGGGCTCGACCACCCGGTAATACAGCACCGCATTCACTTTGCATGAGACGTTGTCGAGGGTAATCACCTCCTGTTCCGGCACATCGAACACCACGGTGCGCAGGGGCACCTTATACACACGATCGATGAGCGGGACTACGAATATTAAACCCGGCCCCCTCACATTTACGAATCTTCCGAGGCGTAGTACTACCCCGCGCTGCCACTCCCGCAGGATGTGGATGGCCGAGGCCAACAGCAGCACAATTATGACAAGACCGCCGACTGTCGCCCATGTGTTTAATCCAAATAGTTCTGCTAAGAATTGCATAAATCTCCTCCTCTATTCCGTTAATTCATTTTCTTTCTTCGCTACGATCAGGACCATTCCATCCTTGTCCCTGACCGTAACCCGGCTCTCTTTCGGGATCACTTCCCCGTCGGCGCTTGTGGCCCGCCACCATTCACCGCGAATCTTGATGAGCCCATCAGGATTCAGATCCTCCGTCACCGTACCTTCAAAACCCTTCATCCCGAAATCCGCATGGGCAGGAGGCCTGCGACTCGATGCAATCAGCTTTGTAATCACCAGGATAAAGAACGCAACGGTAACCGCTACCATCCCCAGAACGGTAATGATGAACTCCCGGTACCATCCGCCGGGCAGCAGAGGTTCGACCGGCAGCATCAGGGCCCCGGTCAGCAGGGCAGCCGCCCCGAAGGCCGTAAAGATACCGAATGTGGGGGTAAAGGCTTCTGCCACGAATAGAATAATTGCTATGACGATCAGGACAATACCGAGTGTATTTATATCGAACATTCCCAGTCCGAAAAGTGCCAGAATTAGGGAAAGTGCCCCAATTATCTCGGGTATAAAGGTCCCGGGCATGTTAAGTCCGAAAAATATTCCGTAGACCCCCAGCATAAGCAGGATAAAGGCCACCTGCGGGTTGCTGATAAAACTGCTTACCTGCTGTCTGAAGTTCATATCCTGCGTGCTCAGCTCGGCCTCGGCGGTGGATAGCCGGACCTCTTTCCCCCGGACATTCACCGTGCGGCCATCCACCTGATCGAGGAGGGCCGTATAGTCATTGGCTTGCAGATCTATTATATCCCGCTCCTCGGCCGGTTCTGCGCCAAGAGTGAGGTTTTCGGTCACGAAGCGGCCGGCCAGTTCGGCCGGACGGCCGCGTTCTTCGGCGATGTTGCGCATATGTCCGGCTAAAAACTTGATGGTTTTTTCGCCGGCTTTTTGTTGGCCTTCACTTCCCGGCTGCATGGTAACCGGCATCGCCGCCCCGATGGTGGTTCCCGGAGCCATCGCCGCCACGTGACCGGAGAGCATAATAAAGGTCCCCGCCGAAGCGGCTATCGCTCCCCGGGGGTGTACATAGGTAAGAACCGGAACCGGGCTGTTCAGTATGTCCTGGATAATATCGAGGGTTGCGTCGACCAAACCACCCGGCGTGTTCAGGCTCAGCAGGAGCGCATCGTACTGCCCCTGCTCTGCCTCCTCGAGACTCTCCTGTATAAACTGCGTAGTCCCGGCGGTGATAGTGCCTTCAATCTCTATCAACAGCACTTCCTGGGCATCGGCATTCACCGTCCCTGCAATCAAAAGGAATAAGGTGAATATTGTTAGAAAAAGCCTGCCAACCGGTATATTCGAGTTCATACATTAAAAGTAAGGCGGGCGGAAGGTGAGCGTCAAATGTAACCAAGCTGTGGCAGACCATTTGCTATTATTATGCATGTCAGGAATTTAAATTTCTTTCATGAGGAACTCAGGTATGCTGATACTCCTTATTTTCATCCTGTCAGCATCCCGGCTGACGCCCGAAATCCCGACCAGTTTCGGCTATCAGGCCGGGATAGATCTGTTAAATCAGCCGTTTGCACGTAATCCGGATTTTCACTTCGAATGGGTGCGAATCGATCCCTGGATGTACAATCGCCGGCAGCCAGCATAACTCTAAGATATAAATCTCCATTGTTAAGAGCTAAGACCTTCGGAATTCAGATTCTTCGTCGGTACTAACGGCTTGCAGCAAATGTTTTATTAGAATACTATCCCAAAAGCTATAGCAACTTACTCAGGTTTAGGCTCATGAGTCATCGATATAGCTTCATTTTTTATTTTACTTTTCGAGGTAAGACCCCTTTTGTGCCGGATGGACAGCAGTACCATGCTGATTATACCCTGCATTGGTGCCGTCTACGCTTGGAGTATTTATCGTGACCCACTGGCTGTAATTCTCGCCGAGCATCAAAATGTTTCTCCGGAATCTCTTGCCACCCCCCTCAATTTTGTCTTTTCTCTGATCATTTTCTTTTTCGCGCTAGGTGCAATTCCCGGAGGAATTATTCAAGATAAGATCGGACCGAAAAAGGTTACCATAATCGGCGGTGCGCTGCTCGGCCTGGGACTTTTCCTCTCGAGTTTCGCTACCAATGTCATTCACTTGTACATTTTTTACGGAGTCTTGAGCGGCTTAGGCATCGGATTTGCCTACATTACTCCGCTGGCAACCTGCAACAAATGGTTTCCCGATAAGCGCGGAGCAATCAGCGGAGTAGCCGTAGCCGGCATGGGCCTCGGAACTATAGTCTTCAGCCCGATCGGCCAGCTGCTGATCGAAAATATCGGTCCGCTGACGGCAATGCGGATATTGGGGATCGTATTTTTTATTCTCGTAACCGCGGGAGCGCAGTGGATGGTACTTCCTCCGAAGGGCTACCAACCCGCAGGGTGGAACCCCACCAATAAACAGCAGCGCGAAGTCCATTTCACTAAAAAGGAGATGCTGACAACACCGGCTTTCTACAAAATCTGGATATCCTTCATGGTCGGCACCGCATCGGGGTTGATGATGATCGGAATTGCCTCGCCGGTGGGACAAGAAATTGCAGGACTGAGGGTAGCCGAGGCCGCCGGTATAGTCGGCATGCTCGGCCTGTTTAACGGTGGGGGCCGGGTGCTTTGGGGAGCCGCATCGGATAAACTCGGACGTACGCGCACAATCGCCTTCTTTTCGCTGTTAACCGCCCTTGCCATGCTCACCTTCAACTTTATCAGTACCAGCATACCCTTCGCTATCTCCCTGTTTATTGTGACCGCCTGTTTCGGCGGATTCATGGCGGTGTTCCCCTCTTTGACGGCAGATTTCTATGGAACCAAATATTATGGTGGAAACTACGGTATCGTCTATTTGGCCTACGGTTTCGGAGCCCCGCTCGGGGGCTGGATTGCCTCCGCTTTTCCATTGAGTGTTGCCTTCAATATCGCAGCGGCATGCGCCTTCATATCCTTTATACTGATGCTTACCATCAAAGCACCGGAGAAAGAAAGAATCGGAGAAACTGCAGCCGAAAAGGAAGCAGCTGTCTCCGGAATACGCGGATAATTACCCGGCATTTGGCGGTTTGAGCCGAAAGGTGCAAACCGCCTACGTCGCGGGCGCTGCACTTCGGATTTCAGAAGGAAGTGCCCCTATTTCTCGGGGAGATGCGGCTCCACCGGCTCTTCGGCGATAATTTCGGGAAATGTTCCGACGGTGTAGGGGTATTCGGGTGCTTCGGAGTCGATCATTTTGATGTCCTTCCACTTGCCGCCGTGAAACCGGAGAAACATGCTGCTGCCCATCACTATGATGAAACTAATAAATGCAATCCAAGCAACAACCGGGTCTACCTTGTAGACTCTAATGAGAACGAGCGCCACACAGGCAAAAGCCCAGTGCAGGGCAACCGAGACGATCATCACCCAGCGGGTATCTCCGGCACCGCGCAGGGCGCCGGTAAACACGATCTGTGCGGAGTCCGCCAGCACGTAGAATGAGGCCAGTCTGAGCATGATAACGGCCAAACTGCTTACCTCGGTACTGCCGCCCTCGAGCCCCGGGATAAACACCTCTACCAGCGGCCGGGCCGCTACAATAAAGAGTATCATTATGGAAAATGAATATACCCAGGCTGTTTTAATTCCGACAAAAGCAGACCTCCGTGCCTCCGGGTAGTCGCCGGCGCCTACGTTCTGCCCCACCAAGGCGGTAACGGCGTGCCCCATCCCGAGCATCGGCAGAAATGCCACTACATCCCAGTTAAAAGCGATAGTCACCGCCGCTGCAACCTTGGTTCCGTAAGAGTGCATGGCTTGGACAAAGAGGTTAAAGGCCGCAATATTGAGAAACATCGCCAGCCCGGCGGGAACACCGAACTTTAGAAGAGTTTTGAGTATTTTAGGCCGAAACGAGAGCGATGTATGGGTAGAAAAATCGGCCCGGTTTTTACCCCGAAGATAGAAGGCAGCCAAAATGAGAAAGATCGTCATGTTTCCCAGAACCGTACCGATCGCAGCCCCCCGCAGGCCGAGGGCGGGAAAACCAAACTTACCGTAGATCAGCACATAATTCAGGGGAATATTCACAAACATACCCACCGCGTTGGCAATCATTACTACGGTGGTTCTCCCGATGCCGATAAAAAAACCGGCCAGAGCGTGCCGCAAGATAAGAAAGATTATGCCGAATATGAGCGTCTGGAAATATGAATAGGCCAGTTCAACCTGCAAATCCGTCTGCCCCAGGGAGGAGAAAAAAATCCGCATCAGCGGGGAGAGGGCCAGCAGAAGGGGATAACTCAGAAAAGAGAGAACAACAGCCTGAAAGGTCGCTTCGGCACATTTTTCGTGCCTTCCCGCCCCGTAATACTGGGCCACCACCGCCGTTACATAGCCGATGGTACCGATGAAAAAAGAGCCCAGCATAAACTGAGTGAGACCGCCGCTCATCGAAGCCGCCAGGTATTCTTCTCCCACCCGGGAGAGGAAAAACCGATCCACAAAGAGCATGAGAGTATCGGAGGTCTGCGAGATGACCATGGGAAAAGCGATAACCAAAAGTCGTTTCAGGGTAGCGGAAGGCTGCATCTTTTTCATACTTCAGCGAGTGTATAACTTTCTCTGCAGCACGACAAGATGGTTTTTGTATAATGATACAGTCGTGGTAAAATCCATGAGTAATACTCGTGCATCCCATGCGGGGAGCCTGTTGAGAATGTCCCGCAGTCTGCGTATACTCTCGCCGAGAGAGCCCCGCATGCCCAATCGGTGCACCTCGGGGTGTCGGCCGGGGCTGCTGCAAAAACATCAAAATTATGCTGTCGGTTTGACCAGAAGATCACCCATTTTCTACACTTAATACAGAGTGATAGCTGTAATGGGTGCTGATAACACACACATACATAAGGTCCTTGATGTACGGGTGGAGTGGCGAGAATTAGGCAACCAGCTGTGCGGGCAGCCGAAGCCCGGCAAAGAGGATGCAAATGAGTATCATCGCCACTATGGGCATCGCGTTTCATGGTTGTACATTATATCGAAGGAAGAAACGGAGGCAAAGAACCTAGAGAGCAAGGGATTTCGGGATTTTCTTTTCTTTCAGCCTTTGCATTACCACGTTTATCCGGCCTCGGGTCACAACAATCTGGTTGGAATCGGATTATAGACCTCTTCAATCAGACCAGCTCTGCTGGCTAATTCTTAACACATGTTAAGCAAAAGTTGCGACGTCGCAACTTTTGCAGTTTCTACCGGAAAACTGAATGCAGGCTGTCGTATCTCAGCGGGTAGACTCAGGGGCTGGTGGTGGTTAAATCGTCCGGGGCTAATGCTTCAAAATGATCTAAATTGTAAGTATATATTCTTGAACAGGATGACTTTTTAGCTGCCTCTACGTGTAGTGCATCGTAGATGATTCCGCTCGTGAGCCCTTTTGCCGATACGTTTTCCAATGCACGCATATATTCAGATTTATTAAGTTCTATGACTTCGAGCCGAGCAGCAACACTCTCTTCAATAAGCATACGGGCTTCGATGCTGTGTATTCGCCTGGGCAACGGCAAAGCAGTGAGTACCGAGTAAAGTTCAGATAGTGTATGTGTAGAACAGAATCCCCGATTTTCGCCACTTGTATACGCATAGAAAACGGCAAATGAACTTTGGTGGTTCGCGAGTTGATCAACGAGTGCCGGAACTATAACTGAGGTATCAAAATACACTCTCACTCTTTCGGCCCTTCCGCTGCACTATCGCGTGTAAGCTCGAGGTTGCGGCTTTCCCTAAGACGATTAACAAAATCTGCTGTGTCAAGAGTAAGCGTATCGGAGCCGTGGTGCACTAAAATGCCCCTTTTCCGGATGATGGATGGCTCTTTACCACATATTTTAAGCGATATTCCATCCGACTCGCTCTCGATCTGCAGTTCTGTACCCGGCTGCAGGTGGTAGCGCTCCCGGATGGATTTCGGAATAACAATTCGGCCAGCTTTATCAATGGTAATCTTCATGGTACAATGGTATTCCTGTTACCATTGCATGTCAAGAGAACGTATGATCGGCCCTTCCAGCAAAGGACGGACACTGTACCGCCCGCGCGATTGCCGGATGAGCGTGGTTTCCTCTCCTGCCATCACCCCTTCACCGCGCCGGCGGTGGTCAGGCTGTTCTGGACCTGCCTGCTGATGATCGAATAGATGATTATTGTCGGAATGGTGCCGATGACCAGGCCAGCACCGATGGGGCCCCACTGGGTGGCGTACTGGCCGACCATGGACTGCAGCCCGACGGTGAGGGTTCGCATCTGCTGTTTGCTGATGAAGGTTATGGCAAACATCAGCTCGTTCCAGGAACCTAGAAAGGTGAATATAGCTACGGTTGCCATGGCCGGCTTTACTATCGGCATGATGATCAGGAAAAAGCTGCGGTACACCGAGGCACCGTCGATAAAGGCCGACTCCTCCATCGCCAGGGGGATATTCTTCATAAAACCGACCAGTATGAACATTTTTACGGTTTCTTTGTCATCAATACCACAATCTTCGACACACTTGATCTGAAGGTTCCCGAAACCTGGGAAGGTATACAGGACATCACTCCACTCTCAATCGGCAGTTTCAAGGGAGACCCCGGCTGCAGTATAGAAGCCGGCACCGAACCTGCAATTGAAGAAATAGAAGCGGCCCGGAAAATTGCCGAAGAAGCGGACGCTGTGGTGCTGGTTCTCGGTGACCAGCACCATCTGACCGGGGAGATGAAAAGCACGGCCACGCTGGAACTGCAGGGAGGCCAGCTGCAGCTGGCGGAGGCCCTGCAGAAAACTCTACAGAAAAGCGGAAAAGAGCTGATCGTAGTTCTGATAAACTCCAAACCTCTGGTTCTGCCAAAGGCGGTGTATCAAGCGGCGGCGGTTGTTGAACAGTTCAACCCGGGGATGTTAGGCGGCAGCGCACTGGCCGATCTACTGTTCGGAGACTGCAACTTTACCGGCAAACTGACTATTTCGTTTCCCTACCACATCGGCCAGCAGCCGGTCTTCTACTCACAGGTCCGTGGGCAGCACGGTGACCGCTACGCCGACCTGACACAGGAACCCCTGTACGCCTTCGGCGAGGGATACTCCTATACCAGCTTTGAATACGGCGATCCCCTGCTCCAGGAGTGGCAGCTAACCACGCAGGACGTTGTGCGGAAAGCACGAACAACTCAAGGCGCTGAAAGCGGATTTCTTATCCTAATTCCGGAGTAAAACTGACCGCTGTTAAGATCTTCCGAATAAATTGTATCGCATTCTCCGTATTCTGCATTACTTATACTGCATGCTTCCCGAAAGATCGCGCCCTTGACCTGAAGTTTCCCCCTTGTCCCTAAAGACCCTCTTTCGGTTTGACATGATGGTCATGGTTTCCTATAATTTATCGTGTGAGACGAGAGAAGAGTGTAACAATACTGCTGGTTCTGATTGCATCCACTCTGATGACGGGTTTTCCCTCATGTGCAAATAGTGAAAGCGGGCCAGTCCGACTCTATTCCCTTCCCGAGGAGATCGTGTTCGCGGACGAGAGAGTTCCTCTCGACCATGCAGACACGGAGCAGCGGATTTCCTACTGGTACAATTCCTTTCTCTCCCGGCCCTGGCAGATAGAGCGCTGGCTGCAGCGGGCGGATGTGATCTTCCCCCTCGTGGAGAAGGAGCTCGAACACCGGGACATGCCTGCGGATCTCAAGTACGTGGCTGTGGCGGAAAGTGACCTTGACGCTCGGGCAGTCTCGTCGGACGGGGCAGCGGGAATCTGGCAGTTCACTGAATGGACAGCCAAAGATTTCGATCTCGAAGCGAACCGGTTCGTCGACGAGCGCTACGACTACGAAGCCTCCACCAAAGCGGCGCTGCACTATCTGGAGCAGGCTCGCGAAGCGGCAGACACTTGGACGCTGGCATGCGCAAGCTTCAATTTAGGTATCACCGGCGTGACGGACCGCATACAGCGGCAGAACTCCTCTGATTACTGGTCCATGGTCTTCCCCGCCGAGACCGAGGACTACATCCCCAGGATCATTGCCATCAAGATCATCATGGAAGATGCCTCTGATCTCGGCTTCAGCAGTCCAGACAGGACCGCCCCCCTCAAGACGATTGAGCTCGAAACCGGCGACCAACCACTCTACATTGCAGACCTCGCGGAGGCGGTGGACTTGACCTTCCGTGAGATGTGGCTGCGCAATCCGCAGATCATGAAGCCCTATATAGCTCCGGGCAGCTATCGCTTTCACGTACCCGATCGCCCCAACATCTCTGCCGAGGCAATCAAGACCAGCCTCGCCGAAAAACGCTATGTCCGCGAGGTCTACAGCCTTCAGGCGGGAGAAGACCTTGATTCTGCGGCCGAAGAGCTCGGTATCAGCAGAGACGAGCTGGAGACCTTCAATGACGTAGAATCTTCGGGGGATCTCACCGCAGGCGATGAGCTGATCTACTGGAGGGCGAAGGACAGTGACTGAGAACTTTTCGTAGCAGCGCAACAGCAATCTCCATTCCTATTCCGTAGCGCAGCGCGACGTACCCGCCCTCGCAACTTCGCTGTGGTTAGGTTTGCTTTTGGGGCTATGGCATTTCCCGCTCTGCTGGTATCCGGCTACACCGGCCTGGACCTGCTGATTTACAGCGCCTTTTTCCTCCTGCAGATTGTCATTCTGGAGTCACTTCAAGTCATTATTGCCGTCTCGAGAAAGACTGCAGTCAGGCTGCTGTCCTCTTGTATGACAAAAGAGTAGGGATTCCGTGTGGAAACCTCCAGCTCGGATGATTCCCAGTGGGAAAAACCGTAGCCGAAACCGGGGGAGGCCGTGAGTATACCCGGGGTGCCGTACGGGTCCGAGCTGAGGTCGCCGCTCCAGGAGTGGAACTGATGTCCCTCGGCTGGTTCGGCCGTGATTTCTAAAGTCTCCCCGGCCATGTACGTCGATGCGTCGGGTTCGCGCTTCCGGATAAGTCGCCCTCCCTTCTCTCGAAGAGCCACCCTGTTTCGGGCTGAGCAGTGAGTGTTACCTCAGTACCTGAAGGGTAGGAGAAGAAGCGGAGTCGATTGCTCCTCAGAGCTGGGATATTTACGCCGAGACGACTCCGAAGCAGCCGCTCGATAACTGGAGCGATCTCGCTCTACAGAGCCGTTTCGAGAAGCAGGCGGAAGAAATAATCGTCCTCAACGGCTTTCTGGATTTAGCCGGAGGGCCGGAAAAAGACTTTCTCTTCCGATTTCGGGGCTCACCGCTCTATAGAACATACAGCACTGATATGAAGATGCTGGGGCAATTCCGGAGCCCAGCGGAGACATATCTACTGACTCCGAGTACTTCGTCCATATAGCCGAGATACCGGAAATCTTTTATATACCCACCTAAGCACGGAGAAAATCGGCAACGTCTTCGTAATCCGGATCCTCGGCGTACAGCCTCTCCATCTCCGCCCTGGCCCGAGAAGCCTTCCCGAGCTCCCGGTATACCAGGGCCCGCCTGTAGCGGAGGGCGCGCAGCAGCTCTTCGGAGCGGTTCTTGCTGCGGCGGAGACCCTTGGTAAAGGCATCCCGGGCGGCCGTGGGCATACCCAGCTTATGCAGGGCGGTGCCCTTGTAGTAGAGAAGGGCGGCATGGATCTCGCTCTCGTTCTCCACAGAGGAGGTAAGACTTACTATCTCCTTTAGGTTAGAATCTTCCTCAGCCCCGCCGCCGGCATCGCTTAACAGCTCTACCAGGGACAGGAGTGCCGCCGGATCAGCTTCGTCCATATTCAGCAGCCGTCGTGCATCCGCGGCGGCCCGGGAGGTTTCACCGAGCTCCTGCTCGCACTCAATCAACGCCAACAGGGCCCCACGCACCGACGGTTCAATGGCTGCCCGCACGTGTTCGGTAATCGGCAGGTAGAAAGAGAGGCGCAGCCCGTACTTGTCGAGGTACGTACCGATCCTCTCCCCCTTCTCTATCGCCTGCCGGAGATGTTCCGTTGCCTTCGAAAAATTCCCCAGCTTTAGTGCAATAAAACCGGCCATGAAACTGGCATCGACGAGGTGAGCCGACTGCTCCAGCAGCTTCAGAGAAGTCTCTTCATCACCACGGACAAACTCCTTAAGTCCTTCAACAAGAGTCCTCTCATCCTCTGGAGTAAAGAGACGCTGAAAGAAGCCGAGGTCCAGCTTCTTTTCCACTCCCCCCATATCGGCCCGCTCGTGATCCCGAGAAGAGGAACCTTTTTTTTCGCCCGCACCCCCCCAGGGCCTGTTCTCGGTGTAGTAGAGCCCGCTTCCGGGCAGCCCTATGGTACGGCGCAACCCACGTCGGCCTGCGGTCACCTTTGCTCCCCTGGGACCGAATGACACGGAAGGCCCTGATTTGCTGAGGTTAAGAGAGACACCGGGTGCAATTTTTACCCTGCGAAAAAAACGAATGGACATTTTTTTACCTCACTTTTGTGGTCTTCTTGCTATTATTGTAAAAGAAAAGGTAGTCTTGTACCACCTAAGCGGTCCTTGATGACGGCCGTCGTCTGCGAATAGTGCTGAGAGTCTTAAAGAGAAGATTCTCTGTTTGCGAGAAACAAGTTTACTACACAAGGGGGAAATATGCCGATAACAGAACCTTTTGACAGTTACTTAGATGAGTATGAACAGTGGTTCTCCACCTTCAAGGCGGTGTACGATACCGAGGTCGAAGCCTTGAAGAGGGTCATACCTGATGAAAATAAGACCGGTCTCGAGATCGGAGCCGGCAGCGGTCTTTTCGCCTCCAGGCTCGGAGTGCGTTATGGGGTAGAACCCTCCGTACCCATGCTCGAGAAGGCAAAGGATCGAGGTATCGAGATGAAACGCGGGACGGCGGAGGATCTGCCATACCCGGATGAGAGCTTTGATTACACCCTAATGGTCACCGCCATCTGCTTCCTCGACGATATGGATAAGGCGATGAAGGAGATACGGCGGGTCTTAAAACCCGGGGGACTGGCGCTTTTCGGCTTTGTCGATGCGGATTCACCCCTTGGACAGCTGTATCTACAGCATAAGGAGGAGGACGTCTTTTACCGGGCGGCGACTTTTCGCTCCGCCTCCGAAGTGATCTCCGGACTAAAGCAACTGGGATTCGAGATAGAGGCGGTACTGCAGACCGTTTTCGGCAATATTCAGGAGATTACGGAGATACAGGAGGCGAAAGAGGGCCACGGCGAAGGAGGCTTTGTGGTATTGCGGGCCGTGAAATAAGATAATCTAGTCATTACGCTATTTCTGCGTGTGGAAGTAGCGCAGAGGTCCGTACCGCATAGACTGGTTCGTCAATATGTGCCACGGGGAAAGGTGCGGAAAGTGGGTTAAAACAAACCCAGCTTGACCTCACAACGAACACACGAGATAATGAACCTGAAGAGTAATGAGGTTCTAATGAAAAATATTCTAATTTTTCTGTTGTGCAGTGTACTGTTGGCTCTTACATCCTGTTCAACAGCAGATCTACTTTGGAAATACAGGACCGACGGGGCGGTGATGACCGGGCCCGCGACAGGGGCCGGCACGGTTTACTTCGGCTCATACGATAAGTACATCTATGCCGTCAATATTCACGACGGCAGCTTGAAATGGAAGTACAAAACCGAAAGCCTCATAAACTCAAGTCCGGCCTTCTACAAGGGAATTCTCTATATAGGTTCATGGGATCGGCACCTGTACGCCATTGACGCCGAAAGCGGCACACTGAAGTGGAAATTTGAAACAGGCGACCGGGTAAGATCCAGTCCGGTAGTCGTAGACGACGTTCTGTTTTTCGGCTCGGATGATTACCATGTGTATGCCGTGGACTTTGATACAGGCGATGTGCTATGGCAATATAAAACCCGATACAGTGTCAGATCCAAACCCACAGTGGTGGACGGTGTTGTGTATTGCTGCTCCGGAGATAACTTCATATACGTTCTAGATGCGAAAGACGGAAGATTAAAATGGAAATACAAAGCCCCCAGTCATCTCAGTGATCCGGTCGTGCTGAACGAGACGGTCTATTTTTGCTCAGATGAGCACCTCTACGCCTTTCACACGAAAAAAGGTTCACTGAAGTGGAAATTCAAGGCCGACAGCTGGCTAAAATCCGGGCCTGCTGTGGTGGATAATACCGTCTATTTCGGTTCAAGCACTTCCATCTACTCTGTTTCAGCTGATAATGGCACACTCAAGTGGAAATATAAAACCGGCAAATTCGTGGAAACCACCCCTGTGATTTTTGATGGGGTGGTCTACGCCGGTTCCGGCGTCCATCTCTATGCCCTTAAAGCTGCGGACGGCAGTTTGTTACAAAAATATCGCACAGCTGCGGATGTGGAATCCATTCCGCTCATTGCTGACGGTATCCTATATGTCGGTTCAAACGACAAATGTATGTACGCCATAAAAATCAGATAAGGTATGAAAAAAGCACATGAATAAAAGATTGATAATGAGCCTGGTTGTTTTTACCTCCATCTTTCTTACCGCCTGCACTATATAGGACTGGACACGGAGGGCCCGCTCCAATTTTCGATCACCAAACCGGGAATAGAAGAAAAATCTGTTGTATTGAGAGTGACGAGAGTACAAGCCTGTGCAATTGAAGTGACGGCAATACAGAGGTCGATAACCGGTCTACGGCTGCCGGTTTGTATCAGTATAGCTTGAATGTCAGCATATATTTCAGCCTCTTCACCGGTAAAAGGGAAAACCGGAATTCTATTTTTTAGTATAGTATTGTACATATCGAAAAGTTTTTCACTTCTAGAAATTTTTATCCCTTGAAGTAGTTCCATCTCACAGAATACGGATATACAGCATGCGTCATCACCTACTTCTTCCCATTTCCGGATGACCTGCGGAACAGGGTCTTTTTTCAAAGGCTGACTATAAACAGAGGTGTCGAGCAGGTACTTCATTCTTGCTTACTCTCGTTATCTTCGGCAAACGGGTCGTACAGTGGATCAGCTTCTCTCTCCGGCAGTGAAAAGTCATCCGTAATCTCGGATGAGGCCTCATACTCTCTGCGCTTTTCCCAGACCTCGGATCCACCGGAGGTAGTTTCGGGCAAGGGGTCTATACGAACGAGAGGTTTGCCGCGTTTGGTTACGAGAACGCTCTTACCGGTACGCGCTACATCGTCGCAGATCCGCGAGAGTTTTGTCTTTATTTCGAATATTCCCAGCGTTTTTACATATTTTATTATACTAGTTGACTAGTCTGTTATAAAGCATCAGGAGGTTCTTTTCTCCGCCTACTTTATCTTTTCAATCTAAAAATATTGGGTATGTAAGCCAATTACCGGGTGCGGGCCCGCTATTTACATGCATGCCTCAAATGGATCATGAAGGACAACCTCACCAATGCCTCTCTGAGGGAACGCTTCGGCCTCGAAGAAAAAACAAGGCGACTATCTCCCGTTATATTAAAGTTGACGGGTAATTGATGATAAATGGTGTGCGTTAGCTGCAAAAAATATGGTTCATTTTATGGCCCACACGTCCACACAGGACAAATGTTCCATTTAAAAACGAGCCGCAACAAGTACTAGATTTTCTTTATATAAAACACTTTATCTTATACAAAATATCTGCCCAGGGGGATTCGAACCCCTACGGATACATAGCCGAGCAACGAAGGGAGTGAGTGACCAGGCCACAGCCGCAAGGCCACTAGACCCTGAAGCTATCTTATTTTTCATATTAGACATTTGGCCTGCGTATATGTCGCCCATATAGTCGAAAACCACCGATCTTCCATCTACGTCATATAGCTCATGTGAAAATATGGAACATTTTGTGGTATACTCGAATATTTCGAAAAGAGGTCTCTTTCCGGGCTGCAAGACCCAATAGAAAGACAAAACCCCCTGTCCGTGCTATACTCCCATTAAAACTAGAGGTCCCTCTATGAAGTTTCTAAGACTATTAATACTATTCTTCTGCCTTCCATTCCTTTCACAGGCAGAAGGGGTGCTACGGGATAAAGCACCATTGGTACTAACCGGACCCGTACTGAGGAATATTGAGTATAAGACCATGGGTGAGAACGAAATGGAAACGACGAAATACATTCATTTTTTCAGTTGGGCGACACGGGTCTCCATCGAGCTCCCCGTGGGCTTCGAGGAACAGATCGAAGATCCGGATAGCAACAGCGCAATCTACGCCGACGATCTCGACGAGCCGTACGAGCACGGCGAGCCGGGTGCACGAGTCATGACCAAAATGACCGCGGTTGAAAAAGAGTCGACGGAAGCGTACCTCGCCATGGCCGAGGCGTCGGCCGCACTCGAATCCCGCAACTTAGAGAACCGGGAAGAGATTATGGTCAACGGCGCACCGGCGGTCCGCCAGATCCTCAGCTATCGGGACGATGATCTGGAGGTCGACGTGTTCAGGCACGAGACCTTTGCCCAGGTGGCAAACGTGGTCTTCTCCATCACCTGCCTAGCCCCGGCAGACCGGTTAGCAGACTACCGAGCAGCCTTTGATCACGCCGCCGATACAGCCCGCTTCATCCTCCTGCCGGAAGCATCTGTCGGCTATGCCCATGAAGGGCTTCGCATATCCGCACTGCTCCCTGAAGGCTGGAGCATCTCCGAACATGCAGACGACCGTGTCAGGTTCTTTGGTCCGTCCCATCCGAAATACAACGATTATCAACCTACCTTCAGTATCAGCCTCGGCGAACCGGAGGGTTTTGGCAAGGAATGGTTCGATAATTTCTGTGCCGCTTCCCGAGCTACCCTTGAACGGGAAATACGGGGCTTCGAACTTCGTTCTGTGGAGCGTTTCACCTTATCGAGTTTTGTGGAAGTCCACGCCTTGTGGTACATCCACGAGTCGGAACCGGGACTCAAGTTTGCACAACTGCAGGCGCTGTGCCTGATG
>CAZRWN010000011.1:0-76676 GCA_964603735.1 uncultured Sediminispirochaeta sp.
TAGGCCCGTTTATACACCCTTTGAACCGACAGTGCATCATAGACATCCACAATGCACGTTCAGGTCAATTCTATGCAGCAGCTCATCGAGGGGATGCGAAAAATAAAACCACAACCACCACAGACCAATACAGAGTACGATAAAGTAGAGAAACCTGAAGCCAGGGGTGAGTAAATTCTTATCAAATCCAGACCGCATCTTCATACTATGCCGTACATAGATTCATATTCGGGGATATCCTTTATGTTTTACTAGATTAGTTTTGGGTTTATATAGCTTTTAGCATAATATTGAGGTAATCAATAGACTTTTTTCAATTTCTACATTTTGAATTTAGCAGTTTAATTTAAATTCGGCTATAAAAAACGAAAGTACAGCACAATATTTTCACCTCATTCAGACTCCGCAACAGTAATAAATACCGCCAGCAGACTGGCCAGCGTTATTGCTGCGCCGACTATCAGAAAGCCTGCGGAGAAGGTAAGCACATCTCCCATATAACCGAGAAAGGCCGGGATCAGCCCGGTTCCCAGCAGCGCTGATACCGGCAGAACCATCGAAACGGCCACATTGCGCGACTGCGGCGGTCCGACATTCGCCAGGGCCGCCAAACCAGCCGGAAAAAAGAGTGCTCCAATGGTAGGCTGTAGAAACACCGCGGCCACCAGGAGTGACCCCCGGAGCAGGCCCATAAGAACAATGCTCAGCCCGGCGCCGGCCAGGGTCAGCAGCAGGGTTCTGCGCAAACCGAGACGGTCCATCAACAGACCGGCGGTCAGCAGGGCTACAATCGGTAAAAATCGTGAAATACTGAAAATGCTGTTGGCTCCTTCCAGCGAAAAACCCGCCTCCGTAACCAGGAAGGTGGGGACCAGCAGGTAAATGCCCTGAATACTGCCGAGCGCAAGTCCGAAAAACAGCATAAGAATCCAGAAGTTCGGCTCACGGAACAACGGCAGCAGGGCATTCAGGGTGGGGGCCTCCCCTTTCATTTTACCGGCGTCGATACTAAAAAAGAAAATCGAGCCTGCCACCAGGATTATTCCGGAAAGCAAACCGACCGCGGCTCGCCAGCCGGCGAACCGTAATATAAAATTCGCATAGAGCGGCGCCAAGACCATGGCCAGATGCGGTCCTATTTCATGTATAGAAAGGGCCTTCTGCCAATCACGCCGGTCAAAGTGACCGGTGATGGTCGCTATGCTCGACGGCGGGTACAAACCGGATCCGGCTCCCATCAGCAGTACCCCCGCCCGCATCATGAGCATCGTCGGGGCCAAGGACATGAAGAGCAACCCGGCTGCCATCACTACCGCCGAGATAAAAATCGCACCGCGATGGGTGCTCTGCGAGGAGACGAAACCGGAAAAGAGCATCGCAACGCTGTACCCGATCCCAATAAACAGAAACAACTGAGCCGCCGGGCCATGGCTGACCGCGAAGTCATGCTCAACCCGCAACAGCAGTGGAGAGAGAATCGATCTGGAGGTCATATTTACCACGAAGACGGTTAGCATCAGTCCCAAGACCGGCATTCCGGGTATGAGGCGAACACCTCCAGCTTGCTCATTTTTGTTATCCATGAAATTATAATACTGCAAACCGAAGACTGGAGCAATGCATGCCCGAACTGCCCGAAGTTCAAACCATAGTCGACGATTTACGCGCAGCTGGAATCGAAGGCCGAACTGTAATCAGTGTCCGCATCAGCTGGAGCAACACCGTCCGTCCGCTTTCGCCGGATGAGTTCCGCCGGGAGGTGAGCGGCCTGCAGATCGAGACGGTTTGGCGACGGGGAAAATATATTGTGTTCCGAATGCAGCCGAGCGCGGCTGCAGGCGGCCCATCGGCCGGAACCTCCGCCGCCGAGACGGCTTTTTTGCTCACCCACCTGCGGATGACCGGACAGTACGAACTCTGCCCGCATGACGACTTGCAGGATCCGCACGACCGGGTCGAGTTTCTACTGGATGACGGGCGCAGACTGAGGTTTCACGATACCCGCAAGTTCGGCAGAATAATTTTTACCCGCTGCCCGCGGGATATTCTGGCCAAACTCGGCCCCGAACCGCTGGACCCGGCACTGACACCCGCCATGTTTGCCGCGGCGCTGAGATCCCGCACACGACAAATAAAAGCGCTGCTGCTGGATCAGAGTTTTCTGGCCGGACTGGGCAATATCTATTGCGACGAAGCACTTTTCGCCGCCGGAATTCATCCGCTGCAGAAAAGCAGCCGCATAACTGAAGAAAAAGCCGAAGAGCTGTTGCTGCAGATACGGACAGTCCTCGGACAGGGGCTGGCCAAGCGCGGCACGTCCTTAGGCGGCGGAGAGACCAACTACATCTCCGCCGGCCGGCGTGGGGAGAACCTCGCAGCACTGCAGGTGTACGGCCGCGCCGGCGAGGCCTGTCCGCACTGCGGAGCAAGAATAGAAAAGATCTATGTAGCTCAGCGGGGCAGCCACTTCTGTTCGCACTGCCAACCGCCGCCGGAAGCCTGACTCCCGCGCCCCGAACTCTCTCAGTTGTCCCGCTGAAAGTAAGAACTCCGCTCCCGAATAAAATCCCTCAGATCGGTAGGCCGCACCTTGAACTGTTCGGTCAAGATGTCTGTCTTCCTGTCGGCCTTACCGGCCTTCACCGAAGCGTAGATAAAGGCCATCACCAGTACGAAGCCAAACTGCTCCCCTTTCTTGAGCCGGTACATGATGAACTGCAGAAATCCCGGCTTTTCATAGCTAATGGTGCGCCCGAGTTCCTCGGAAAGTATGCGCGCAATATCGTAATACGAGTAGTCCTGATCTCCGGTCAGCTCGTAAGCTGTATTGTAATGCCGGCTGTTCCCGATACAGCGGGCGGCAACCTGCGCGATATCGTCCACCGCGATAAAATTAGTCCTTCCTTCTCCGGCCGGCACCATGATTCGGGATTCATAACGAATCTCTTCTCGATGGGCAGTTATGAGGTTTTCCATAAAGAAGCTCGGCTGTAAAAAGGTATAGGGTACCCCGCTCTTTCGTATATAGGTCTCTATTTTATAGTGCGGTGTGAATTTGTTCTCGTCTACTCCCTGCAGTGAGAGAAACAACACATGTTGAACTCCCTTTTCCCGCAGCAAGTCGATAAACGGAAAAATCGTGTGCTTTACCTTGGTGATGGCCGGAGGTCGTACCAGCACCACCGCATGCATATCCTTCAACGCCGGTTCGAAGCTGCCCGGATCCAGAAAATCAAAGCGGCGAACCTTGATTTCCGGATCTTCGATCAGGAAGTTCACTCTTTCAGGGTTTCTTGCACCGGCATAAATACTGAGATCGCTTCTTCCACGCAGAGCTTTATAGACAGAATATCCGAAGTTACCGGTAATACCGGTTATAAGCAAGTTCATACAGCTCTTTCCCTCCCACTGTGCAAGATGATATATTCAGTGTGGAGAAAAATTCAAGGTACATGGACGTTTTTATAACTTCCCGATATCTCGCCGGTAGTAACGGCCCTCGAAATAGATATTTTCAAGTGCCACATACGCCTCCCGGCAGGCATCCTGTGGATTTTTACCGATTCCGGTAACCGAAAGGACTCTCCCGCCGCAGGTGTACAGCCGGCGAACTCCTGCTTCCTCCTCCTGTTCGCGAGCACCGGCGACAAAGATGGAAGAGGATATGGGCAGGTCGATCTGTATGGGAAACCCGCTCTCGTACTCACCCGGATACCCCGATGAAGCCATCACCACGTTGCAGGCGGTCCCCTCATAAAAACTAAGCGGGGTTCCGTCAAGTCGACCGAGTGATATATCGTACAGCAGCTGTGAGAGATCTTCCTTGAGCAGAGGTATAATTGCCTGCGTCTCCGGATCGCCGAAGCGCACATTATACTCCAGCAGAAACACGTCGTCTTTGGTCATCATGAGACCGAAATAGAGTGCTCCGCGATAATCCCACCCCTCCTGCCGGATTCCCTCCATCGTGGGAATTAGAATGTGTTTTTCGAATTTTTTGCGGTACTTCGCAGTGTAAAACGGGTTCGGAGCAATAGCACCCATTCCCCCGGTGTTCGGACCTGTGTCATTTTCACCGATCCGCTTATGATCTTTCGCCGAAATCATCGGCAGCACATGATTCCCGTCCAGCAGTACTATAACCGACACCTCCCGGCCGGGGACGAACTCCTCGATAACCACCGTATGGCCGCTCTCCCCGAGCGCGTTCTCTTCGAACAGAGAGCGCAGCGTACTCTCGGCCTCATCCCTGCTCTTTGGAATGGTCACACCCTTTCCGGCGGCCAGGCCGTCCGCCTTCAACACAACCGGATAGTCCAGCTGTTCCAGGTACTGCAGCGCCGCTTTGAGCTGACCTTTATGAAAGGTTCTATAGCCGGCGGTATTCACGCCGTAGCGCCTCATAAAATCCTTGGCAAACGCCTTGCTGCCCTCCAGTTTTGCCGCGGACGCTTCGGGTCCCACGGCCGGAATACCGGCTTTGCGCAGTTTATCAGCCATCCCCATCACCAGCGGGAGCTCTGGCCCGATTATCACAAAGTCGACCTCTTTATCCACTGCCAGTTGAACTTGCTCATCGAAACTGCCGGCCGGATAATTCGTGCACTTGGGCGTACCGGCTGTTCCGCCGTTACCGGGAACACAGAGGATCTCCTCGACTCTGCCGCTGAGGGCCAGCTTCCAGGCCAGGGCATGCTCTCGGCCGCCGCCGCCAACTACCATTACCCGCATATCCGTCCTCCTTGCACCTCAGCCTGAGCAGAGCCTGCCAGCATCCTCAGGGCCGCAATCAGTGTGGGACCTTCCGAATGTCTGACTTTTTTCTGCAGGCTGTCCGCTGTTTCATCAGGTGAAAGCGTAACTTTACTCTGCATAACTATCGGTCCGCTGTCGATTCCACTGGTTACATGGTGTACAGTACAGCCGCTCTCCCGTTCACCGGCAGCCAGCACCGCCCGATGTACATGCATTCCGTACATCCCCTTCCCTCCGAATTTAGGCAGCAGGGCAGGATGTATATTCAATATACGTCCCTCATATACCTCTAGTATACTACCTTTCAAAATGGATAGAAAGCCTGCCAAAACTACAATATCGGCCCGCGAACGAACGGCCGCTAAAACGGCATCCGAAAGCTGCTCAGCGGAGGAGAACTGCCGGCGGTCGATGCAGATAGTCTCAACCTGCTCCGCCCAGCTGCTGTTGAGTCCCGGGGCCTCCGGCCGGTCAGCTACCACGCAGCTGATCTCGACGGGAATACCCGGGGCCGCTGCGAGCAGCGGAGGGACGAGACTTCCGTTGCCGGAAATGCACACTGCTACTCGAAGCATAGCCCCTCCCGTGCAACTACCCGGCCGATTCTACCGGCCGGGAAACCGGCCGCCTCCAAGCTTCGAACAAGCACTTCGCTGCGGTCCGGGGCCGCCGCTACAACAAAGCCAATCCCCATATTAAAGGTGTGCAGCATCTCGCGGCGCGCAACCCCGAGCTGTTCGAGATACTCGAAAATCGGCGGGATGTGCCATGATCCCCCGGCCAGGCAGGCTCCCAGCGGCGCCGGATTCGGCCTTGCCCCGCCCGGTTGCACTGCGCCATGCACCGTCCCGCCGGCCGCAGGCTGCGGAAATTGAAACATCCTTGGCAGGTTTTCGTATAATCCGCCTCCGGTGATGTGGGCCATACCCTTTATCAGCCCTGCCTCCACCAGCGGCAGAATCGCCGGTAGGTAGATGCGGGTAGGAGTGAGCAGCTCTTCTATCAGCGGCCGGCCGTAGAAGTCCGCCGCCAGATCGACGTGGCCGGCCGAGAGCAAAGCCCGAACCAGGGAAAACCCGTTGCTGTGCAGGCCCGACGCAGCCAGACCAATTAGATGGTCGCCCTCTGTAATATCCGACCCGTCCACTAGCTGATCCCGCTCTACCACTCCGACCGCAAAGCCGGCTACATCAAAATCCCCACGGCGGTAGGTCCCCGGCATCTGCGCGGTTTCTCCCCCGATCAGGGCACAGCCGGACTGCTGACAGCCCTCTGAAATTCCCGCTACTACCTCGGATAGACTGTCGGTCGGCAGATCGGCATGGGCCAGGTAGTCGAGAAAAAACAGCGGCCGGGCCCCGTGGCACAGGATGTCGTTTACGCACATCGCCACGCAATCAATCCCGATCGATTTGAACCGACCGGACTGCACCGCCAGCTGCAGCTTGGTCCCAACCCCGTCAGTGCCTGAGACCAGCACCGGCTGCCGGTACTCGCCCAGCTGGTAGAGGGCACCGAAACCTCCCAAGCCGGTCAGTACCCGACCCGCTGCCATTCCATCGCCCGGCTCCGGAATGGTGGCGGCGGAAAAGCTGCGGATCCGCTCGACCAGTTCCCGGCCCTGGCGCGTGTCGACGCCCGCTTCACTGTACTTCATTTTTGACCCCCTCCCGGCTAAACATTGCCGAGGCAGTCCCGATGGGAGCTCCCACCGGATACACCCCGGCAAAACAGCCGGTGCAGAAGGAATCCTTCCCGCCAAGAGCTTCCGCCAGCCCGTCCAGGGACAGAAAGGCCAGTGAATCGGCGCCGATATGAGCCCGAACCCGCTCCTCATCGTGCCGGCTGGAGATAAGGTCTTCACGATAAGGAGTGTCGATTCCGAAATAGCAGGGAAAAGCCACCGGCGGCGAGGCAATCCGCACATGTACTTCGGCCGCTCCGGCCTGCTGCAGCTTCGACACCAGCATCCGCATAGTAGTCCCCCTGACTATCGAATCATCAATCAGAACAACCCTTTTACCCTGCACCGCTCCGGTCATCGGATTCAGCTTCACCTGCACCGTTTGCCGCCGGTCGCCGTCCGAAGGCTTGATGAACGAACGGCCGGCATACCGATTCTTTATCAGGGCGATCCCGTAGGGGGTTCCGGACTGCTCCGAAAATCCGATGGCCGCCGGCACGCCCGAATCGGGAACCGCCGCCACAAAATCGGCCTCTACCGGGGCCTCCCGGGCCAGAATCTTGCCGGATTCACGCCGGATGTCATACACCAACTTTCCATCCACCACAGAATCGGGCCGGGCAAAGTAAATGTATTCGAACGAGCAGGTCTGAGTGCGGGTTTTTTCGCTGCCCCGCAGCGAGTGCAGACCTTCATCATTCACCACCACGATCTCACCCGGGTCTACGTCCCGCAGAAAGTCTGCTCCCACCGCATCGAGGGCACAGCTTTCGGAGGTCAGCACATATCCGCCGCCGAGCGAACCGATGCACAGGGGGCGAATACCGTTGCGATCCCGAGCGCCGATTACCGAATCACCGGTCATCACTATAAATGAAAACGATCCCTGCACCGCCTGAGTGGCATCCCAGGCCGCTTCGGCCGCGCCCTTTTTTACCGCAGAGCGGGCAACCAAATTCAGCAGAACTTCCGAGTCGCTTTCAGTACGAAAGACACTGCCCGATTCCTCCAGGAGCTCCCGAATGATATCGGCATTCGTCAGATTTCCGTTGTGTACAACCGCCAAGGGCCCCTGCTTACTGTGGCCGATCAAAGGCTGAGCATTGACGGCGGTGCTGCCGCCGGCGGTAGAATAGCGAGTGTGCCCCAGCCCGGCCGTCCCCTTTAATCCGTCCAGCTTTACCTGTGAAAACACTTCCGCCACCAGCCCCATGCCCTTCTCCAGTTGAAACGCCGGCGCGGCTGCCTCCTCCGGCGCAGCGCTTAGCCCGTTGCAGACTATGCCGGCACTCTCCTGCCCGCGGTGCTGCAGGGCCAGCAGCCCATAGTAGATCAGCTGCGCTACCGAAAGCCCCCCATCCTCGACACCGCCATCGCGCTCGGGGCCGGGCCACCACACGCCGAAAACCCCGCACTCCTCGTGCAGTTTGTCTTCTTCTATCATACCCACCTCAGGCCTGTGCAACTTTTTCCAGACGGCCGAGGATCTCGTGATACGCATCCTCCACCTTACCCAGGTCGCGGCGAAAGCGGTCCTTGTCGAGTTTTTCATTGGTCGCAGCATCCCAGAAGCGGCAGGTATCCGGCGATATTTCGTCGGCCAGTACGATCTCCTCGGCAGCAGCTCCGCCCACAAGCTTCGAACCAGCCCCTGAGCCTCCTTCGGAAGCCCCGCTCCCTGCACCGGCCCGCGGCTTTGCCCAGCCGAACTCCAGCTTGAAGTCGATCAGGCGGATGCCCTGCTCCAGAAAGAAGGGCTTCAGCACCGCATTGATCCGCTTGGCGTAGCGGTAGATGATCTCCAGATCCTCCCAGGAAGCCAGCCCCAAGCCCACCGCATGGTAGTCGTTCATCGGCGGGTCGCCTAAATCGTCGTTTTTGTAGGTCAGCTCGTAGACCGGCTCGCGCAGGGCCGTTCCTTCCGGCACTCCAAAGCGCTTGGACATGCTGCCGGCCACCACATTACGGATGATAACCTCCAGCGGAATAATTCTGGTCTTGCGGCAAATCTGGTCCCGCGGCCCGGTCTTCTCGATAAAATGGGTGTTCACCCCGTTGCGCTCCAGCAGCTGAAAAATCAGCGTGGTAATGGCGTTGTTCATCTCGCCCTTGCCGGCAATGCTGCCCTTCTTCTCGCCGTTAAAGGCGGTGGCATCGTCCTTGTAGTGGATCAACACCGTGTTCTCATCACCCGTCGCAAACAACTGTTTGGCCTTGCCTTCATACAACATCTTTTTCATTCGAATACCTCCCGATTTTGTGGTTCTCGCATCAAAGCCGCCGCGCGTTCCTCCCGCAGCCGCCGCACTTTTTCATCTAATCCATCCGCGCCGGAGGCTGCAGCTCCCGCCGCCAGCATTTGCGCCGCCAGCAGGCCGGCGTTGTAGCTGTTGTTCACGCCCACCGTGGCCACCGGCACGCCCTTCGGCATCTGCACAATCGACAACAGGGCGTCCAGCCCGTCGAAAGCCGCCCGAATCGGCACCCCGATCACCGGCCGGGTGGTGTGCGCGGCAATCACCCCCGGCAGATGGGCCGCCAGCCCCGCCCCGGCGATAAACACCCGCGTACCGGCCGCCACCTGCGCCTTGATATACTCCTTCAGCTCCTCCGGCATCCGGTGGGCCGACAGAATCCGCGCCTCCCACTCCACACCGCAGGCATCCAGCGCCTCCGCGGCACCCTTCATCACCTTCGCGTCCGAGGAACTCCCCAGCACAATCGTTACCAGCATCCTTCACCTCTCATAAAAATTCTCACTTGAAGTACTCCACCCCCGCCCGGAAGAGCCCCTGCTCCTTCCGCCCGGGGACATTTACCGCCACCCCGTCGCCGGTCCGCTCGGAGTGACCCATCTTGCCCAGCACCCGCCCGTCGGGGCTGCAAATTCCCTCCACCGCCGCCAGCGACCCGTTCGGATTGTCCGGATACTCCATCGTCGGCCGTCCGTCGCCGTCACAGTACTGAAACACAACCTGTCCGTTTGCGAACAACTTTTCCAATTCATCTTTGGTGGAAAAAAATCGTCCCTCTCCATGGCTCACGGGAACGGTGTGCAGCTCCCCCAGTGACAATTCTGTCAGCCAGGCTGCGCGCAGTGAAACGGTCGTCGTTGTTACGTAACGGGACACGTGTCGGCCGATGGAGTTTCGGGCCAGCGTCGGCATATCGTCCGACGGGCGCCGGTACTCCCCATACGGCAGCAGCCCCGTCCGTACCAGCGCCTGGAACCCGTTGCAAATCCCCAGAATCAGTCCGTCACGGCGGTGCAGCAGGTCCTCCACCGCATCCCGCACCGCCGGGCTGCGCAGCACCGCGGCAATGTACTTGCCCGCCCCGGCCGGTTCGTCGCCGGCGCTGAAGCCTCCCGGCAGCATCATAATCTGCGCCCGGCGGATTTGCGCCGCCAGCTCGGCGATGGATTCTTCCACCTGCTCCAGATTCCGGTTACGGAACACCGGCAACACCGCTGCGGCCCCGGCCGCCCGGAACCGCACCGCACTCTCCTCCTCGCAGTTGGTCCCCGGAAACACCGGAATCACCACCCGCGGCAGCGCCGTCCGCCCGCCGCTGCATTTGCTGCGCCCCGGCCGCGCAGCACCAATCTTCGTCAGAGCAGCAGCGGCGGGCGGGGCGGTTATCGGAAACACGTCGGCCAGCGGCGCCTGCCACTCGGCCAGCAGCTCTTTCAGCGGCCGGCCGTTCAGCTGCGCTTCGGCAACAGTGCGGCCCAGCACTGCCAGCCGGCTGCCCGCCGGCGGCTGCGGCAGACCGGCCGCCGATTCCACTTCCAGCACGAAGCCGCCGTAGCGGGTATCCGCCGCGGGCGGCCGTTCGGTGTCGGCGCCGATGAAGTTGCCGAAAGCCATTTCCCGCAGGGCCGCCTGCACCCCGCCCTGGCGCAGGCTGCGGGCCGCTGCAACGCGTCCGGCGGCAATCTGCTCATGCAGATAGGCCAGACAGCGGCGCAGTGCCGGCAGGTCCACGATCTGCTCGTCGTCGATCTCCACCTGCAGCAGCACGATCTGGCGGCCCGGCGCTTTGAACTCCGGTGAAGTGACGTGCGTCAGTTTTCCGGCGGCCACCGCAAAGGCGGCCAGGGTCGGCGGCACACTCAACTCCTCGAAGCTGCCGGACATGCTGTCCTTGCCGCCGATGGCCGGGGTCTCCAGCTCGATCTGCGCCCGGTAGGCGCCCAGCAGGGCAGCGAAAGGCTGGCCCCATTTGTAGGGGTCGTCCTCCAGCCGCTGGAAGTACTCCTGCAGCGACAGCCGCACCCGCGCCGGGTCGGCCCCGGCGGCGACTACGCGGCAGACCGCTTCCACCACTGCATTTAGCCCGCCGTGGTAGGGGCTCCAGGCCGCGATGTCCGGATTGTAGCCGGCGGCCATCAAGCTGACGGTGCGGGTGCGGCCGGCCTCCACCGGCAGCTTGGCGGCCATCGCCTCGGCCGGCGTCAGCTGGCGGGCACCTCCGAAGGGCAGCAGCACGCTGCGCGCCCCGATGGTCGAGTCGAACTGCTCCACCAGCCCCTGCTGTCCCGCAAGATTTAGGCCAGTTAGGGGGTTCGCGATAGGAGCGGCCGGCGGCGGGGCGATTTTGACCGCCGCCCGCCGGGCGGTGCCGCTGCTGTCCAGAAAACCGCGGCTGAGATCCACAAGCTTCTGACCACGCCACTGCATCCGCAGGCGCCCGCTGGCGGTAACCATGGCTATCTCGGTGGCCACAAGATTTTCGCCGGCCGCCGCCTCTATCATGAAATCGCGGTCGGCGGCGTCAATGACAACTGCCATGCGTTCCTGCGACTCCGAGAGCGCCAGCTCAACCCCGTCCAGGCCGCTGTACTTCTTCGGCACCGCATCCAAATCGATGTCGAGGCCGGGAGCCAGTTCGCCTACCGCCACTGCCACCCCCCCGGCGCCGAAGTCGTTGCTGCGTTTTATGCGCCGGGCTACCTCGGGGCGACGGAAGTAGCGCTGCAGGGCCCGCTCCTCCGGCGGGTTGCCCTTCTGCACCTCCGCCGCGGCACTCTGCACCGAATCGGTGGTGTGGCCCTTGGATGAGCCGGTCGCCCCGCCGATACCGTCGCGTCCGGTGGCCCCGCCGACCAGCAGGACTACGTCGCCGGGGGCCGGCGTACCGCGCTTCACCGAGCTGCGCGGGGCGGCTCCAACCACCGCGCCGACCTCCATCCGCTTGGCTTCGAAACCGGGATGGTAGCACTCGCGCACATACCCGGTGGCCACGCCCACCTGGTTGCCATAGGAGCTGTAGCCGCGGGCCGCCTCGGTGGTGATGACCCGCTGCGGCAGCTTGCCCGGCCGGGTCTCCGCCAGGGGCCGGCGCGGGTCGCCGCTGCCGGTCAGCCGCATGGCCTGGTACACATACGCCCGT
Organism: uncultured Sediminispirochaeta sp.; assembly: GCA_964603735.1. GTDB lineage: Bacteria > Spirochaetota > Spirochaetia > DSM-16054 > Sediminispirochaetaceae > DSBN01. Next base: position 11,834 of record CAZRWN010000011.1, read on the forward strand.
CCGGAAAGGGGATCGCGGATCGCCCCGCCCAGACAGGTGGCCGCCCCGCCGAAGGGTTCGATCTCGGTGGGATGGTTGTGGGTCTCGTTCTTGAACATCAGCAGCCAGTCCTCGTCGCCGTCGGGAGTGTCGACCTGCACCTGCAGGCTGGCCGCATTTACCTCCTCCGACTCTTCCAGGTCGGCGAGCTTGCCCTGCCGCCGCAGCTCCCGCATGCCCGCCAGGGCCAGCTCCATCAGGGTGCTTGCTTCAGCGCTGCGGCCGCCGGCGGCCCGGGCCTGCCGGAACATCTGGTAGCTCCGCTGCAGATGGCGCTGCCGCTCCGGCGCTTCGATTTCTACCGACTCGATGGTGGTGGTAAAGGTGGTGTGGCGGCAGTGGTCGGACCAGTAGGTGTCCAGCACCCGCAGCTCGGCGATGCTGGGATCGCGCCGCTCCTCGGTCGAAAAATGGTGCTGAACCAGCTGCAGGTCAGCCGGCAGCATGGCCAGGCCCAGTTCGCCGTGCAGCTGCCGCAGCTGTTGGGCGGAGAGCTGGCGGAACCCGGCCAGGTATGCCGGCCCCGCGGGCTCCGGGGCGTGGCCCTCTAACTGTTCAAAGATTGTAACAGAAGCGACACGCGCCTCTACTGGGTTGACCAAGTAGCTTTGCACCGGCTGCAAGTCTTCACTTGTTATCCCCGCCCCATAAAATAGATAGACCCGCGCCGATTTGACGGGCGCATAGGCTTGATCGAGGACCAGACTGACCGCCTGCGAAGCGGCGGCGGCCCGGGCGTCGTACTGGCCCGGCAGATACTCGACGGCCAGGTGGGCGTCGTGGGGCGGCAGCTGTTCGAAGACCTGCTCGGAGGCGGGGTCGGAGAAGACCTGGTCGCGGAGCTGTGGGTAGGCGGCGGGGCCGGGGTCGTAGAAGTCGTAGCGCTGCAGAATGCGGACCGAGGAGACGGCCGCGATGCCCAGGCGATGGCGGACGGTGTGCAGCAGCTCGGCGGCTTCGTGGTCGAGGGCGGGCCGCTTTTCGACGTAGAGGCGGCGGATGGATGCTTGGGGGCTCCGCTTGTCCGCGGCGGCGGTTTGCCGGCCCGCAGCCGGTTTAGTGCTTGAATGTGTGGGCATAGTTCACCGCGGCCTTCATGCCGGCCAGGCTGTGGACGTGACTCTCGCGGACGCCGGCTGGGGTGAGGCGGACGAAGCGGGCGTACTCCTGGAGTTCGGGGACGGTCGGGCAGCCGCAGTAACCCATGCCCTTGCGCAGGCCCTGCATCAGCTGGTGGATGAAGTCGGCTACCTTTCCTTTGACCGGGACAACGCCCTCGACCCCTTCGGGTACCGGAGCGCCGGGCTGGCTGGAGCTGTCCTGGTAGCGGTCGGCCCCGCCGGCTTTCATCGCGCCTTCCGATCCCATGCCGCGATACAGTTTGAACAGCTGTCCGTCCTGCTCGAAGACTTCGCCGGGGGCCTCCTGATAGCCGGACAGGAGGTTGCCCAGCATGACCGTGGAGGCGCCGGCGGCCAGGGCTTTAACGATGTCTCCGGAGTAGCGGATGCCGCCGTCGGCGATCACCGGTATCCCGTAGGGTTTGGCGGCCTCGGCGCACTTCAACACCGCCGAGAGCTGGGGAACGCCGACCCCGGCTACGATGCGGGTGGTACAGATGGAGCCGGGCCCCACCCCTACTTTAACGGCATCGGCACCGGCTTCGATCAGGCGGCGGGTTCCGCCGGCGGTGGCCACGTTGCCGGCGATCACCGCTATAGAGCAGCTCTGTTTGATGGCTTTGACCGTGTCGATCACACTCTTCGAATCGCCGTGGGCGGTGTCGATAACCAGAAAGTCGACCCCGCTCTCCTGCAGCAGGGGCAGCCGCCGCTCGTAGTCCGCCGGAGCGACCGCCGCGCCGACGATGCGCTGCGCGGGAGTCCGGCCGGCAGGCCGGCCTGGTGATGCGCCGGGAGCCTGCTTGGCCCGTTCGACCTGTTCAGCCTGCTGGGCCGGGCTCATGTTGCGGTGGATGACCCCCGCTCCGCCGGCATCACCCAAGGCAACTGCCATGTCCGCTTCGGTAATGGTGTCCATGGCCGCCGAGAGCAGCGGTATCTCCAGCTGGATACCGCGACAGAGTTCGCTGCCTGTGTCCGCCTGCGAGGGCAGAATCTCGGAATAACCCGGCTGCAGCAGCACGTCATCGTAACTGATGGCCGTTGGAATGGATTGATGCACGTTTACTCCTCCTTGCCCTAATCGGGCGTATTCGAAAGCGCTTTAAAACGCAAAAGCCCCGAACCGCAGCGGGCAGCACGCCCACCCCGGTTCGGGGCCCTCGATCGCAGGCCTGCAGCGACGGATTCCGTCTGCTGCAGGCACCCGGCGGCAGGAAAGCCGCCATGGCCTCCCTGCTGCTGCGTATGCACGTACGCGTGCACACTTTTCGGTACACCCGGCTGGTGCACCCGCTTATTTTTGCATTTGAGAATGAATGGATTGTGTGTGATTTTGAAGATGAAGTGTGTCTCCATGCAGAAGCATCACATATTGGACTAAATTTGTCAATACCTATTTTGGTTTTTTCTTAGTGTTAAAAATCTTGTGGTCGGATTGGAAGCAGCCCCATATATAGTGCTTGGGGTAATCATCATCCGCTATATATAGTGGGTATCAGAGTTGGACCACAAGTTTGTTAACATTACTTAATTCTTGCGCCTCCGCGGCTGCACCCCTATACTGAAGTTAACAGAGAAAAAGGAGACCCCATGACTGGAATGTTATATCACGACGATTCTTATCTAAAAGAGTTCGAGGCGGTTGTTACCGATGTTGATCCGGAGGCGGGCACAGTGGCGTTGGATCGCAGTGCCTTCTTCCCCGGAGGCGGCGGACAGCCGTATGACACCGGGCGGCTGGAGTTCGGCGCTGTAAGTGTTGCGGTGACCAAGACCTCACGTGACGGCGACCGTATTCTGCACCATGTGGAGGGACAGGTGCCGGAGGTCGGCGCCCGGGTGACAGGAAAGATCGACTGGGAGCGACGTTATCAGTTGATGCGGACCCACTCGGCAATGCATGTGCTGTGCGGAGTGGTGTGGCGCGACTACAACGCCCAGGTAACCGGCGGCAACATGGAACCCTTGAAGGCGCGCATGGATTTCGAGTTCGAAAACTTCTCCGCCGACCTGGTGCACGACATCGAAGAGAAGGTTAATGTTGAGATACAAAACGGGCGCGCAATAAGTGCGAAGGTGCTGCCCCGGCAAGAGGCGGAACAAATTCCCGATCTCATCAGAACCAAAATCAACCTTCTTCCGGACTCCTTGCAGGAAATCAGGGTGGTGGAGATAGACGGCCTCGATCTGCAGGCCGACGGCGGCACCCACGTTGCCAACACTAAAGAAATCGGGACATTCAAAATTGTCGGCCACAAGAGCAAAGGGAAAATAAACAAGCGGCTGAAGGTCGAAATCCAATAGGGGGGGGGAATCATGAATAAAAAATACTGTCTGTTTGCATTCAATGGCGAGATGATGTGTTTTGTGCATGTCCTTCTAAATGCACTCGATCTGCACGGGAAGGGGTATGCAGTGAAAATGGTGATGGAGGGCAGTACAACCAAGCTCATCGCCGATTTCGAGAAGGAAGATGCCCCGTTTAGGAACATGTACCTCGAGTGCATTGAAAAAGGGCTGCTCGACTGCGTGTGCCGCGCCTGTTCGTATCAGATGGGGACTCTGGAAATTGCCCAAAAGAATAACCTGCCGTTGTGCGACGACATGAGCGGGCACCCGAGTATGGAACGCTATTTAAAGCAGGGATATGAAATCATTACCTTTTAAAAAGGAGGTATCCGCATGCATACACTAATAGTGTATAACTCAAAGTACGGGGCCGCTGAAAAATGTGTAAAGTTAATGCGCAAGGAACTCACGGGAGAAGTGACCGAAGTGAATGTGCGGGACACAAAAGCACCGGATCCGCACGACTTCGACCGGGTTCTGATAGGCAGCAACATTCATGCCGGATCAGTTAACAAAAAGCTCCGCAGCTACTGTGTACACAACACCGACTCGCTGATTCAGCGGCCGATCGGATTGTTCTTATGCTGCCTCACCCCCGAGGAGCAGGCGCAGGACTACTTCGCAAAAAACTTTCCCAAGGTATTAGTGGAACATGCCAAGACGACCGGAGTCCTCGGCGGGGCGCTCTACTTCGAGAAAATGAATTTCTTCGAACGCTTCCTGCTGAAAAAGGTGTCCGGCACTACTACCAGCTTCGAAAACATCAATGAAGAGCGCATCCGGGAGTTCGTTCAGTCTTTCGAAGCATAACGCCGCAGCACGTAGTTCAGCACACCCCCGTTCCGCCAGTACTCGACTTCCACTTGTGAATCGAGCCTGCACTGCAGCTCGAAATTTATACTGTCATCCTCGCCGCCGGGCCTTGTATGCGCGGCTTTCACCTGCAGCCTCTGACCGGGGCTCAATCCCTCTTCCACCCCTTCGATTGTATACTCTTCGCGGCCGTCGAGACCGAGTGTACGCCACGACACGCCCTTCGCAAACTGGAGAGGCAATACTCCCATGCCGATCAGGTTCGAGCGGTGAATCCGTTCGAAGCTCTCGGCAACTACCGCTCTCACTCCCAGCAAAGCGGCCCCTTTTGCAGCCCAGTCGCGGGAAGACCCGCAGCCGTACTCCTTGCCTGCCAGCACCACCAACGGCACCCCCCGGCGTTGATACTCCTGCGCGGCTTCGTAGACGGTCACTTCCTCTTCGCCGGGCAGCAGCAGCGTGAAGCCGCCCGCCTGTTCCACCATGTAGTTTTTCAGTCTCACATTGGCAAAGGTACCGCGGATCATTACCTCATGATTTCCGCGGCGAGAGCCGTAGGTGTTGAACTGTGCCTCATCAACCCCTCTCTCGGACAGAAAGCGGCCGGCAGGGCTGTCGACACTGAATTTACCGGCCGGTGAAATGTGATCGGTTGTCACAGAGTCTCCTAAGAGCAGGAGCGCTCTGGCTGCTTTTATCGGAGCAGGAGCGGCCGGCTCGATTGGAAGGTCTTCGAAGAACGGCGCCTCGCGAATATAATTCGAATCCGGATCCCATGCATAGGCACTACCTTCGGGTGAATCCAGCCGCTGCCACAGCTCGTCGCCGGCATACAATCCGGCATAGCTCTGATTAAACAGTTTCGGTACCACTACCGTCTGAACGAGCTTCCGAATCTCATCCGGTGCCGGCCAGAGCTCGTGGAGGTAAACCGGTTCGCCGTTCGGATCGTAGCCGACCGGTTCGCGGGTAATATCGATATCGACCCGGCCGGCCAGGGCATAGGCAACCACCAACGGTGGGGAGGCCAGGAAGTTCATCTTTACGTCGGGATGAATCCTTGCTTCGAAATTACGGTTTCCCGACAAAACCGAGGCCACCTGCAGGTCTCGCCGTTTCACCTCCGCATCGATGCGCGGAGGTAAATCTCCGCTGTTTCCGATGCAGGTGGTACAGCCGTAGCCTACCACGTGAAATCCGAGAGCCTCTAAATACGGCAGTAATGCGGTCAACCGCAGGTAATCGCTCACAACCCGCGATCCCGGCGCCAGGCTTGTTTTTACCCAGTCGGGTACTCTCAATCCGTACTCAACCGCCCGCCTGGCCAGTAATCCGGCCGCCACCATGACCTCGGGGTTCGATGTATTGGTGCAGCTGGTAATGGCAGCTATAACTACCGAGCCGTCTTTTATCCGCTCCAGATCGCTCTCGGTGGTATGGATGTTCACCTTCTTATCGCCCGGAGGAATCTGCCAGCCTTCGTCCTCCGGGCGCCGGCTGGCGGCTGATTCTGCAACTGAAACGCTTTTAGCAGCCGCAGCTTCCGCGGAGCCGTCAGATTCGTCAGATTCGTCTGTATCGCCGGCGAGCAGCTCAGCTACCCGCTGTTTCAACTGCGGAAGCACTATTCTGTCCTGGGGACGCTTCGGCCCGGCTACCGCCGGCTGAACCTCGTTCAGATCTATTTTAATAAGCTTACTGAACTGGATACGCTCCGAGCCGCTGCGCCAGAGCAGATTCGCCTTTGCGTATTTCTCAACAATTTCTATCTGCTCGGCTGACCGGCCGGTAAGTTCCAGATACTCGATGCTGCGCTGATCGAGGGGGAAATAGGTTACCGTACAGCCGAACTCCGGCGACATATTCGACAGCGTTGCCCGGTCGGGAACACCAAGCTTCGACACAGCTTCACCGGAAAACTCTACGAACTTACCGACCACCCCTTCTTTGCGCAAGGTCTCGGTTATATAAAGGACTAAATCGGTGGTGGTGGTGCCCGGTCGCAGCGCACCCTCCAGGTGTACACCGATCACCTCCGGCAGGGTAAAATAGATCGGCTGGCCCAGCATGGCCGCCTCGGCTTCGATCCCGCCGACGCCCCACCCCAGCACGCCGGCTCCGTTTACCATAGGCGTATGCGAATCGGTGCCTACCAGCGTATCGGGCAGCAGCGTGCCGCCGCGCTCGCTGACTACACCGGCCAAATACTCCAGGTTCACCTGATGACAAATACCCATTCCCGGCGGGAGCACGGAGAAATCGCTGAACGCCGATTGGGCCCATTTCAGCAGCCGGTAGCGCTCGGAGTTGCGTTGGTATTCCCGCCGGACATTCGCCCTGAGAGCCCGAGTGGTGCCGTAATAATCGACCTGAACCGAATGGTCAATTACCACATCCACCGGCAGCAGGGGCTGGATCTTTTCGGCATCCAGGCCTCGCCGTTCCATTTCAGAGCGCAGCGAGGCGATATCCACCACAGCCGGCACTCCGGTAAAGTCCTGCATCAGGACGCGGGCCGGTAGAAAGGGCACATCAACCTGCCCCTGCTGTCGCTGCCAATCGGCTGCAACTTTAATATGCCGGTCGGTAAAAAACCGTCCGTCGTGGTTTCGCAGGATATTCTCGAGCAGGATACGAATTGAGAAAGGGAGCTCAGTAACCGGCATTCCCTTCTTTTCCGCTTCTGCAAGATTAGTGAATCGGTAACTCTTTCCGGCAATTTTCAGTTCATCCATACGAACACTCCTCACTTACAGCATATGCAAGTGAGCAGCCGTTCGCAAGAAAGGCCCGCGCAGCCGCAAAATCCGCGACCCCACGGGCTATTGATTCAGCCGATCGCCTCCCGGCCGGTTTCTCCGCTGCGGATTCGAATTACATCCTGCAGAGGAACGATAAAAATCTTTCCGTCGCCAATCTCTCCGGTGCGGGCTCCGGCGATGATGGCATCGATGGTGGGTGTAACAAAGTCCTCATTCACAGCTATCTCGATGCGGGTCTTTTTCAAAAGGTTTACCTCTATATCGACACCACGGTACGACTCGGTATACCCCTTCTGCTGACCGCAGCCGAGTGAATTGGTCACGGATATCTTGTACACTTCCGCTTTATACAGCTCCTCTTTGACACTGTTCAGCATGTGAGGCTGAATGTAGGCAATTATCAGACGCATAGTATTCTCCTCCCTTACATGTTGCTGAAAATCTGGAATCCGCTGTAAGACTCCATACCGTGCTCACCGATGTCCAGCCCCATCAGCTCTTCCTTTGCATCAACCCGCAGCAGACCGGCCGCCTTCAGGGTTCCGAACAGAATACCGGCAGTGAGCGCAGCCCAGGCGAAAACGGCCGCAACTCCAATAAACTGGATTAACAGCTGTCCCGCTCCCCCGCCGTAAAACAGGCCGACTAATGAGGGATCGTTCGCCCCGTCGGCAAACAAGCCTACGGCCAGAGTACCCCAGACGCCGCACACGCCGTGAACTGAAACTGCTCCAACCGGGTCATCGATGTGCAGTACCTTGTCGACGAACTCGACTGAGGCTACAACCAAAGCACCCGCCGCCAGACCGATGATAAGTGCACCCAGGGGAGCGACCACCCATGTGCCGGCGGTAATTCCCACCAGCCCGGCCAGTGCACCGTTGAGTGACATACTCGGATCCGGCTTACCGAACCACAGCCAGGAAGTGACCATAGCTCCGATCGCTCCGGTTGCGGCAGCCAGGGTAGTCGTTACTGCTACGTGGGCTATAGCCGGATCGGTTCCCGAGAGCGTACTTCCGGCATTGAAGCCGTACCATCCGAACCAGAGGATGAACACGCCCAGGGCAGCCAGGGGCATGTTGTGGCCGGGAATTGCCCGGACAATAGTCTTGCCGTTTACCTTTACATATTTTCCTTTGCGGGCTCCCAGGAAAAAAGCCCCTACCAGCGCCGCCCAGGCGCCCACCGAATGGACAACCGTGCTGCCGGCAAAATCATGAAATCCGAGTTCCGCCAGCCAGCCTCCGTTCCAAATCCAATGGCCTGAAATAGGATAGATAAGTGCAGAGATAAACACACTGTACACTAAATATCCCCCGAACTTGGTTCGCTCGGCCATCGCTCCGGAGACGATAGTCGCGGCGGTGGCGGCGAAAACGACCTGGAACATCCAGTCGCGGTACAGTCCGCTGTCGGCACCGCTCAGAAAAAACTGATCGCTGCCGATAAACCCTGCCAGCGTGGCCCCGTACATCAATCCCCAGCCGACTGCCCAGTAGGCCACTGCCCCGGCAGAAAAATCCATCAGGTTTTTCATCATAATGTTTCCGGCGTTCTTGGCCCTGCTCAATCCGGACTCCACCATAGCAAAGCCGGCCTGCATAAAAAACACCAATACTGCCGCCATAATCAGCCAGAGCATGTCAAATGCCAGCTCGAATCGGCTGACCACCGCGCTTAAGGCGGGGTCCTCCGCCGCTGCATGGGTAAGCGAACCCAAGCCCAATACTCCAGCGGCACATATATACCGCATCCATCGCTTCATACAAATTCCTCCTCGAGCGTGTTACCCGTATAAAGCAAGCCGTGTGCCAAACCGAAAGAATATGTTCAGAAACAAGACAAATAGCGAATAAGTTATTATAATAAAAAGAATTAAAAAAATACCGTATTCTTAACACGAAATCGGGCGGAGATATGAGGCAGATGTGGGTGCAATACCGGTGAACACTAGCCTACATTTATGTAATTTTATTAAAAAAGACCTACAGAAAAGTGTTAAAGCAGATTTTTGGCTACTTAAATGTAGGAAAAACACCCCTAAGGGCATCCTAAAGGCTACTCGCGCATATCCTCACGGACAGGGGAGAAGATATCGATCACCTTGCTGGCGGTAATCGAGCGGCCCGAATGGGGTACATCCGGGGGTATCACTATCACCTCTCCCGGCTGCAGCTCCCGCGCTTCTCCGCCCACCGTCAGGACAAAGCGTCCCTCCTGCAGCATCGCTATCTGCTCATGCGGATGGGAATGCTCCGGAAGATCCGTCTCGGGCTGAAATTCCCAATATGCAATGGTCATCCTCTCGCCGTGCACTGCGCGTAAATCGATGCCCTCTCCCCGGCTGCGGGCCGGCAAACCCTGTAATGAATAAGCCTTCATACATTCCTCCGTGTCGAACTTTCCATTTTATCGCTGTTCGATCCATAAGGCCAGGATGAACAGGTAGTCGGCTAAGCGGTTCAGAAACTGCTGAGCCGGAATCAACTGGTCCATTCCGCGCTCACGAATGCAGTTGACCACCCAGCGTTCACTGCGCCGGCATACCGATCGGGCCACGTGCAAATGGGCGGCAGCGGTCGAATCGCCGGGAATAACGAATTTTTCCGGCACCTTGGTGTGTTGCATGATGCGGTACTCTTTCTTTTCCAGCTCCTCGATGTCCCGTGCCTCTATCTTCCGGATGCGCTGGAACTGTTCGGCCCGCTTGGGCACCGCCAGCAAGCCCCCGATAATCTGCAGCCGCTCCTGGGCAAACAAAATACCCTTGGCCGGATCCTTGTCGAGCATCGATCGGGCCACTCCCAGTTGTGCGCTCAGCTCATCTATGGTGCCTAACGCATGAAAGATGAGATCGTCTTTACGGCGCCGCTCACCGTTGGCAAGGCTGCTCTCTCCTCTGTCGCCGCCGCGAGTAGTTACCTGGGAAAAATCAAATTGCTTCATGTCTACACCTTACCATATTACTTGCTTTCTACACAGCTTTTCCATTACTTTTCAGTTAGGGGCCGCTATGGAAAATCACCACATCAACCCGCACAACCGTTCAATCCTTATAGTAGATGATAATGCGCAAAACATCCAACTCGTGGCCTCGCATCTGAAGAAGGAAGGCTATCAGATCTCATTCTCACAAACCGGACGCGATGTACTGAACAAGATAGAAAACGCTTCCTTCGATCTGATTTTACTCGATATTATGATGCCCGAAATGGACGGATTCGAAATTTGCACCCGGGTAAGAGAGCATCCGGAATATAAAGAGGTTCCTATCATTTTTCTCACAGCAAAAATAGATAAAGAAAGCATTGTGAAAGGCTTCGAAGTCGGAGCGGTGGACTATATCCTGAAACCCTTCCACGGTGCCGAACTCTTAGCCCGCATCCGCACCCACCTGGAGCTGAAGGCCTACCGAGAAAAGGTTGAAGAGATCAATATTCAGCTGAATAAGGAGATCCTCAAAGGAATCAAAATGCAGGAAGAACTAGAAGCATCAAAGGTGGAGTTAGTAGAAATGAACCGCAAACTCTATGAAAAAGCCACCAAAGATGCCCTAACCGGTCTTTTCAACCGCCGAAAAATGACCGATCTCATCGAGTATGAATACGACCGGGCCCTCCGTAATCAGTTCCCCTTCTCGGTAATTATCACCGACATCGACTATTTCAAGGCAGCTAACGACACTTACGGACATGACTGCGGCGATGAGATTCTTCAGGAGGTATCGCAAATTCTTACTTCAATGACCAGAAAACAGGATCAGGTCAGCCGTTGGGGGGGAGAGGAGTTTTTGCTGCTGCTGCCTGAAACCGACACGGAGGGAGCACTCACACTTGCGGAGAAAATACGCACGAAGATCGAGCAGAGTTCCTACTTCTGCGGTAAAAACGAATTGAGCATAACCATGACCTTCGGCATTTCCTGTTTTACTGATGGTAAAACCGATAAAACAGTTATCAAAGAGGCCGATACTGCCCTGTACCATGGAAAAAACAGCGGCCGAAACCGCTGCGTTGTCTATAGTGAATAGATCGAATCTCTCAGCTCATCAACTTCAGAAAGCGCATCTCTCTCTTCTAAGCCTTTCTTGAGAAAGAGCAGCGATTCGAAGCCCTGAGTGGCGGCAAACCGGAATCACAGCTATTCTAAAGCTTGTCATGTCTCCTCGATTTGACAGGTATCATAATCAATTTCTGACTAAAATGGAAACTCTTCCGGCACATCATCTTCAGGTGAAACCTGCTGGGGTTCTCGTTCGCTCCTCACTCTATGCACCGCATGCGGCTCAACAAAAATTGCCTTCGGCTCCTCTACCGGACAGGCATACTGGCAGCTTCCGCAGCCTGAACAAATTTCGGTTTCGGTATGGGGCTGGGTGAGGCCGTCTTTGTAGGGAACCATCCGGACCGCCTGGGTGGGACACACCTCCGCACAGGCGCCGCAGTCGGTCCCGTCTTTGAAAACTACACAGCGGTCCTCTACAAATTTCACCGTTCCCAGCTGGATGCGTTTTTTCTCGGGGAGACTCAGCGGCTCGATCGCGCCGGTCGGACAAATCTGCGAACAGCGGTTACACTCCCATTCGCAGTACGATGTACCGTAGTCCATCACCGGCTGGAGGAAGCCCGAAACCCCCAGCGTAAAAAACGAGGGCTGCAGCACATGAGTCGGGCAGACCGATACACAGGTGTGACAGGAAATACAGCGCGAAGTATAGCGGACAGTGCTGCGGGCCCCCGGTGGCAGCGCCGCTCTGCCCCCCTGCTCGCTACGGCGTCCGAGCCTGAAACCCAGCCCGCCGAGTACTGCAGCCCCGACGGAACCAATCGCAAGCAGAACCGCCTTTCTACGGTTAGGGTCGAGGCGCATGGAGCCCACACCCAATTTTCCGCGCCCGCCGGCAGCGAGATCAATCGCATTGAACGGACAGCGGTCGGTGCATTCGAGGCACATGATGCAGCGGTTGTGATCGACAGTTTGTGAGGAAACATCAATACAGCCGGCCGGACAGACATGCGCACATACTCCACACTGCGTACAGAGCTCGGTATTAAACTCCATTCTCAGCACGGGCCGCAGCGCAAGCAATCTCAGTACCGCGCCCGCCGGACAGAGCCGGTTGCAGTACCAGCGTCCGTATCTGCAGGTCAAAAATACCAGCAACACCGCCGCAAGAAGGGTCAGCAGTACCGCCCCCAGATCTCCGCGGAACGGCAGGGGCGCCCAGAAGATATCAAACTCCTTCATCACCTCCACCGCGCCCGTGCTGAGGCCGGCCCCCATGGGCATGGCAATATCCCGGTACAGTCTGCCCCAGAAAGCGTAGGGCTCCAATAGTCCGAAGAGAACCGGAATACCGGACAGCAGTCCGATTACCGAAACCACTGCAACCACAGCATGCAGCAGTGCCCTCGGGGAACTCCGCTTAAATCGCCGGTGCCGCTTTGTGCCGGCAAAAAAAATGATGACATCCTGAATAATGCCCAGCGGACACAACACTGAACAGTAGAGCCGTCCGGCCAGCAGAGTGAGCAGCGCTACCGGTATGAATCCGGCCGACAGCCAGCCGGCGCCCGAAAGGACTGTATTGATCAGTGAAGGCAACAGCTGCAGCCGGGTCAGATAGTCGAGCAGAGCATCGTAGAAAGGGGCGGATATGCTGAGGCCGAGGTAAAACAGTATCAATACAGCCGCTGCCGCACATATTCTTACGATTTTTGCACTTCTGTACACAACTCGACTCATACACGCATCCGTTTGATGTTGAGGGAATCCAGATTCTTCGTGCCGACCCCCAGTTCATCCGCAATGTTAATGTAGCGTACATTGTCGGCATCGGTACCCCAGGTTGCAGCTGCGGCAGAATCGGCGGCCACAATATCGGGACTGATTATCTGCATTTTCTTTACTTTGAGGGAAGATCTGTAGGAACTGCCCCGCGGGCCTCCGCTCATCATAACGGTATGGGCATCCACCACATTGAGAGTAGGAGTACGCAATAGGGCAAACTCGGCGATACAGCGATGCAGATCATTGGCATGGAAATACCAGCGGTCCCACACCAGCCCCATGAGATTCTTCAATGCGCAAGTGATGGTCGTACTTCCGTGATGCTTCAAAATCGGGACGTTGATCAGTACATCCGCATCCAGGACCATTTCGTGAACCATAACACTTTTCAGATTTTTCGCTCCGGGAACCGCAGTCTGCTGAAAATACCCTTTGGAAGAGCCGGGGATAATCTGCCCGCCTCCCTGTTTAGCGGCCGACTCAATTTTAGTGGTTTCGAAACAGAGCTTCCAGTCGTCGATCGTATGGTCCACCACATAGACCTTCGCGGCTCCCGCCTCGACACAGTGTTCGACAATCCGTTTTACTAATGCCGGACTAGTGGTGGCCCCCCGTTCGGGATCTACGTTCCAGGAGGCATTGGGCTTAATCAGCACTACCTGTCCGCGTTTCACATACCGCTGCAGACCTCCCAGGGCTGCGATACCGACATCGAACATACCCGCCGGTCCGTCTCCCATTACCGCCACCATATCGTAATTACTGCCGGTATCCTGACCAAAAACCCGCAGCGGATTACCGAGCAGTGCACCGGCTCCGGCTGCCAGACTGTAACGTGCAAAGGTCTGCAGAAATTCACGTCTATTCATCTCCTCCCCCTTTTACATATTCGGATATACGAAGCAGCAGCAGTGTAAGCTCGTAGAGTCCATAGAGAATGGAGGCAACCACTATCTGAGTAAAAGGATCGGGCGGTGTAAACAGTGCCGCGGCTATAAACAAGCCCAAGACCACATACTTTCGCCCGGCTGCAAGTTGCGCCACTTCGACCAGCCCGGTTCGGACGGCGGCCCATAGCACCACCGGCAACAGAAAGATAAGGCCGCTGACCATGGTAATGGAGCCCACCAGCTGGATATACGCACCGATGCTCCAGGCGGCTCTGACCTGTCCGGTGCCGAATTCGAAAAAAAAGCCGAGTGCATACGGAAGCAGAAAAAAATAGGAATACAGCATCCCGGTAAGATACAAGAGAACAACTACCGTTGCCGCCGGTATAACTATCCGCATCTCCTTCGGAGTCAGAGCCGGCAGCACGAAGCTGATCAGCTCGATGATGAGCACGGGTACTCCTACTATCATTGACATATAAACGGCCGCCCGCAGATATGCGAGAAATTTTTCCTGCGGCTTGATATAGATTAAATCGATTCCTAGCTCACGCGGTATTTCCAGCAGCATATCAACCAGTACATCCCCAAAAAGAAAGGCACTCAGAGCAGCGAGGGCCGTAATCCCGATTACCGTAAGCAGTTTCCAGCGCAGTATCTCCAGGTGATCCCAAAAGGTTTCACTGCGTTTTTGAGGGGCCTTCCGGCTCTTCATTCTCACCCTGCTTTTCGTCCGATTCCACCTTGAAATCCTCGGATACGGAATGCATTTCCTTCTTGAATATCTTCAGTGATTTCGCAAAAGAGCGGGCCGCTTCGGGCAGCTTCTTTGCGCCGAACAGCAGAAAGAACAAAACCAGAATTATGATAATTTCAGTGGCACCGATATGCATGAGTCCTCCTATAACAATTATTCTGAAGAAAAGTCGCTTTTGCAACTTCTATATTCATATAACTTCATGTTATTCTTGCAGCCATGAATCGGAACGAAAAGATTATCTTGTTTATTGCAGCAGCGGGCCACTTCTTCACTCACTTCGCCATGCTCGCCTTTCCGGCCATGGTAATGCCGATGAGCCGTGATCTCGGCCTCCCGGTTTCCGAAGTGGTGGGCTTGAGCTTTTGGATGTACTTTTTATACGGGGTACTGGCAGCCCTGTGGGGATGGATCAGCGACCGATGGGGGCACAAGCCGGCCCTCGGTTCCGGTTTAATGATCGCCGGTGCGGGACTCGTGTTGGCGGGAATCTACCCGTCCCTCAGTCTGCTTTCCGCCAGTTTCGCGCTGGTGGGCGTCGGATGCTCATCCTACCACCCCTCCGGCACCGCTTTGGTCACGCAGGGAATCAGAGAGCGGGGCCGGGCACTGGGCATAAACGGCATGTGGGGCAACGTCGGCATGGCTATGGTTCCGTTTGCCGTCGGATTGTTCAACTTTTTGATCGGATGGCGGGGCGGCCTGGTAGTTGTCGGAGTAATCGGCATTGTACTCGGCTTCGCGGGGCTGTTTGCACCGTTCCATGTACAGAAGGGCAGCGACCAGATGCAGACCGAACCGCTGGACGACCGAACCGCCCGCCGGCTCTTTCTCATTTTTGCACTGGCTCTGGCATTCGGCGGAATTCTATTCAGGAGTTTTACTCTAATTCTGCCGACCTTTCTGGAGTACCGTTTAGGTGATATCAGCGAGCAGGTCCGGCTGTGGGTCTCTGAGAATATAACCCCGATAGAGGACGGTACCGCCTTCAACACCCTTACCGCCAATATAGTTGCTACCTTTGTATATGTAGTTGGAATAGTCGGGCAGTATGTAGGCGGACATGTGGCCGACCGCTACAGCCTCAAGCACGGCTACTTTTTCTTTTTCCTGATTGCTTTGCCGTTTCTGCTAGCTATCATTCTCTTCAAGAGCTGGGTTATCATTCCGGCTTCCGGACTGTTTGTACTGTTTCTGCTGGGGATGCAACCGATTGAAAACAGCCTGGTGGCCTACCTCACTCCGGCCAAATGGCGTTCGATAGGCTTCGGCCTGAAATTTACCTTTGTCTTCGGCGCCGGCGCCTTCGGGGTGAAACTGGTGAGTCTGGTTGAAAAATCGGCCGGGCTGGAGGCGGTGATGCAGCTGAACCTGGTATACAATCTGGGCATCGTCCTGATGGCGGGAATACTGATTTTCGCCAGCCGGAAAGTCATCATTCGCCACAATACTTGACCGATGAGCTCATATTAAATTAGTATAACCACATGCAGATAACTATTGAATATATGGGATTCTTTCGCATCGAAGGGGTCCCTAATAATTCGACCCTCGATATAGAACCCGGAACTACCGTCTCTCAGCTTTTAGACCAGCTGAAGGTGAAACCGGAACACCGCACCTATCTCAAGCCGATAGTAAACAAGGAAAAACGGTCCTTTGATTATCCGCTCGAGGACGGTGACAATCTGTTTCTCTATTTTCCGATCGGCGGGGGCTGATACCTACAAAGCTGTTTTTATAAGATACACTATGTACCCAATGTACACTAAAAACAGCACTGCGCCTTCAATGCGGTTGATTCGCGCCGGCCGGCCGGAGAAACTGTAGCTGAGTGCACACAGCGTGAGTGTCAGAATAGACATTACCAATGCATCTCTGTAAAACACCTCTTTCCCTGATAGAATCGGTTGTATTGTTCCGGCAATTCCTACCACTGCGAGTGTGTTGAAGATATTCGATCCTATTACATTGCCTAAGGCTATATCGGGCTCATTTTTCTTGGCCGCGGCAATCGAGGAGGCCAGCTCTGGGAGAGAGGTCCCTACGGCCACTATCGTCAAGCCTATGATCAAGTCGCTTACTCCCAATCCGCTGGCTATTTCGACCGCCCCCCAGACCAGGAGCCTTGAACTTGCGACCAAGATAACCAGACCCACTATCAGTGACACGATAGCCTTCGACAGGGAGATATCCTGACGCGAGAAGTCCTGTTCGATTTCATTTACAAATACATCGGTCCGGTTCAGCATTCCCTGACGAATATTCCAGAACATCACGACAAAAAAGACTGCCAAGAGAAGCAGACCTTCAGCCCGCGAGACACTTCCATCTCGAATCTGCCACACAGATAGGGCGGTAATAAGAATCAGAATGGGAAGTTCTTTTCGAAGCACCTGTGAATGCACCGCTATGGGGCTTATGAGAACAGTAATGCCAATGATGAGGGCTATATTGCTGATGTTCGAACCATAGGCGTTGCCGAGAGCCAGGCCCGGATTTCCCTGTATAGAGGCCAAAGTAGAAACCAGCAGTTCAGGAGCTGATGTACCGAACCCGACTACCACCATTCCGATGAGCAAGGTCGGTACGCCGAAATACCTTGCGGTGAAAGCAGCCCCTTCAACAAAGCGGTCGGCACTCCAGACCAGCAGAACAAAACCCAGTAAAACCGAGATAAGAGCCAATACCATATTACCCGCCAAGATGTTCTATAAGTCAGAAAAAAACCGGCCCTGCATCGAAGGCCGGTCTAGAAAACTGATGTGTGTAATTTAGAGCTTTTCGATTTCGATTGCCTCTACCGGACACGCATCGCAGGCATCTTTGGCTTCATCATATGCATCGTCGTCATACTCACCAATGGACATAACACCATCCATCTTTCCATCGGCGGCTTCCGCCTTGCCTTCATCGTCTTCTACATAGTGATCTGGATCCATAGAATAACATACACCGTCTGCGATGCACTTATCCTTATCAACTTTAATCCGATATTTCATACGTGATCCTCCTTAAAAGACTTCACTATTTATATTGTAGTGCACACCAACTTTCTGTCAAGGCCGACAGTACAAAAGCTGTGAAACAAATATATCAACTTGCCATTAATCGACCCAGTCTATGGTGCGCTGAACCGCTTTTTTCCAGCCGTGTATCAGCTTCTCCCGTTTTTCACCGGTCATAGTCGGTTTCCATACTTTTCCGACCTCCCAGTTCTTCTTCAGATCATCAAGATCCTTCCAGAACCCCACAGCCAGACCGGCGGCATATGCGGCTCCGAGGGCAGTGGTTTCGGTTACTTCGGGCCGAATTACATTGACGTTCAGGACGTCGGCCTGAAACTGCATCAGCATCTCGCTGGCCACCATTCCACCGTCAACTTTCAGGTCTGTCAGATGGACGTTCGAATCCTTTTCCATCGCTTCGACCAGCTCTACTACCTGATAGGCGGTCGATTCGAGCACCGCCCGAGCCAAGTGAGCCTTTGTAATGTAATGCGTGAGTCCGGCAATGATGCCGCGGGCATTACTGTTCCAGTGCGGGGCAAACAGCCCCGAGAAAGCCGGCACTATATAAATTCCGCCATTGTCTTCGACCTGATCGGCCAGGTCATTGATCTCGGGAGCCGTGCTGATCATTTTGAGGTTATCACGGAACCACTGTACCAGCGAACCGGCTACCGCAATCGAGCCCTCCAGCGCATATACTGCCGGTTGATCGCCGATTTTGAAGCCGACGGTGGTCAGCAGACCGTGTTTCGACTGGACAGGTTCCTCGCCCGTGTTCAACAGAAGGAATCCGCCGGTGCCGTAGGTGCTCTTGGCCTCTCCGGGAGTGTAGCACGTCTGTCCGAACAGTGCGGCCTGCTGATCTCCCAGTATGCCTGCCACCGGTATTTCTGCTCCGAAGGGCCCGTCCTGCTTGGTATAGCCGAAAAATGATGGATCGCTGGAGGGCCGGATTTCCGGCAGCATAGAGGGATTTACCTCCATTACTTTCATCATATCCGTGTCCCATTCCAGGGTGTTGATATTCATCATCATGGTACGAGCAGCATTCGTTACATCGGTAATATGCGACCCGCCGTTCGGTCCGCCGGTGAGCCACCACACCACCCAGGTGTCGATGGTACCGAACAGCGCCTCACCCTTTTCAGCCGCCATCTTAGCTTCGGGCACGTTTTCCATTATCCATTTAATTTTCGGACCGGCAAAATAGGTTGCCAGCGGAAGTCCCACTTTCTCTCTGTAACAGTCCTTATCGCCGTTCTCAGCCAGCTTTTCGATGATACTCGAGGTGCGGGTATCCTGCCACACGATTGCGTTGTAATACGGCTTTCCGGTGTTTTTATCCCATACAATCGTCGTTTCGCGCTGGTTCGTAATTCCCACCGAGGCAATCTCATCCGCACTGACACCGGCTTCATTCAGGGTCTCTTTGATAACTTCCTGGGTACGGTTCCATATTTCCAGAGGATCATGTTCTACCCAGCCCGCCCGGGGAAAGTATTGCTTGTGCTCTAACTGATGGGAAGCAACTATCTGACCGCCTTTATCGAACAGAATAAAGCGGGAACTGGTGGTTCCCTGATCAATAGATCCAACATATTTCTTTTCAGCCATATCATTCACTCCTCGTACCTTGTAGTCGTGAATTATTCTATAACTGCTCCCCCTACCTGTCAAGAAAACGTTATTATTAATTCTGAATAGAACATACATAAAGTAACTTTTAGAACACAAACAAACATAAATTCATTGACAAACTAAAATTGTAAACTTAAAATGACAGCACGAATACTGGAGCAGGCAATGGCTGAATCATACATACCGGCTGACAGACAGTCCAGAATACAAAAACTAATTCAAGAACAGGGCATAGTGAAGGTGGCCGAGCTGAGCAAGCTGTTCGGTGTAACTGAACTCACCATTCGACGAGACCTCGATGTACTTGAAAAGCACGGAATACTCGACAGAACCCATGGCGGTGCGATTCTGCGCCACCGCATGCGCATCGAACCACTGTACACCGAAAAGGACCAAATCAACCGCGGAGCCAAGGAGCTGATCGGCCAAGCCCTCAATCAGTTTGTAGAAGAGGGCGATACCCTGCTGATCAATACCGGCTCGACCACCTCTCAGGTTCTGCGCCACCTGTCCGGCAAAAAATTAAGAGTAATTACCAGTAACGCCGGCGCCGTGGTCGAAGTGAAGGATCCCGATGTAGAGCTCATCCTGACCGGCGGGCTCTTCCGCCGCCAGTCCAACTCGCTGATCGGCGGCTTCGCCCACTGCGTACTGAACCATGTCTGCGGCAGTAAGGCCATTATCGGTATCGACGGAATCAGCATCAACTACGGCCTCACCACTCCTATTCATCAAGAAGCCGAGGTCACCCGTCTGATGATCGAGCGAACCCAGGGCCCGGTGATCGTGGTGGCAGACCACACCAAAATGGGGGTGGTCTCAAACTTCGTCACTGCTCCAATCGACAAGATCAGCATGCTCATCACCGACAAGAAGATCGAGGCAAACTTCCGCGAAGAGCTCGAACACCGTAATATTCAAGTAGTAATAGCAGAAGAAGCGTTGCAGTAAAAAAGCAAAAAAAAATTGCCGGTCCCCTGCGAAGCGCTGAGCTAAGCAGGCAACCGGCAGTGTAAATTATTCCCAGAACTTTTCGACTCGTGCACGCAGTGTCCTCACATACGCATCCCAGTCTTTGATCGGCTCACGGGCAACACCCTCTTCAACAGCCTTTTTAGCAACTGCAGTAGCTTCCCATTCGATTACGCGCGGATCGAAGGGCTTCGGCACGATGTAGTTGCGGCCGAAAGAAAAATCGGTGTTGTCGTAGGCCTTTTTCACCACTTCCGGTACCGGCTGCTTGGCAAGTGCGGCCAGCGCCTCGGCGGCGGCGATCTTCATGCCCTCGGTAATATTGGTAGCCCGTACATCCAGGGCTCCGCGGAAAATGAACGGAAATCCGAGCACATTGTTGATCTGATTGGGGAAATCGCTGCGCCCGGTGGCCATTATCACATCATCGCGGGTTTTTATGGCCAGATCGTAGGTGATCTCCGGGTCGGGGTTTGCCATTGCAAACACAATCGGATCCTTGGCCATCGAGTTGAGCATCTCAGGGCTAACCGCATCTTTCACGGACACTCCGATAAATGCATCAGCACCCTTCATAGCCTCTTCCAACGTGCGCAGTTCGGTATCGCGGGCAAACTCCTCTTTTTCGGCATTGAGCTTTCCGGGCCGGCCGTTGTAAATCACCCCCTTACTGTCGCACAGTACCAGGTTTTCCTTTTTAACCCCCATCTCTACGAACAGGCGTGCACAGGATATACCGGCCGCGCCGGCGCCGTTGAAAACAACCTTGATATCCTCAATTTTTTTGCCGTTGATCTCCAGTGCGTTCAAGAGTCCGGCGGCGCTGATGATAGCGGTGCCGTGTTGGTCGTCATGAAAAATCGGAATGTTGGTGGTCCGTTTCAGCTCGTTCTCAATGTAAAAACAATCCGGGGCTTTAATGTCTTCGAGATTAATACCGCCGAAGGTCGGTTCCATCAGCTGCACGGCTTTGATGATTTCATCCGGATCCTGGGTGTCCAGTTCTATATCGAAGACATCCACATCGGCAAAGCGTTTGAACAGTACACCTTTGCCTTCCATAACCGGTTTACTGGCCAGTGCACCCTGATTACCCAATCCGAGTATAGCGCTTCCGTTTGACACCACCGCCACCAGATTTCCGCGGTTGGTGTATTTGAATCCGTCTTCGGGATTCCCCGCAATTTCCATCACCGGTTTGGCTACACCGGGGGTGTAGGCCAGCGACAGATCGGCGGAGGTCTGGCAGGGCTTGGTTGCCACTACCGCCAGTTTTCCGGGCTGCCCCTCGGAATGGTATTTGAGAGCTCTTTCTTTCAAGTCCATATAGGTTTCTCCTTCACGTGCTATTTCTCGAAATCGAATGT
This sequence comes from uncultured Sediminispirochaeta sp., assembly GCA_964603735.1. Lineage (GTDB taxonomy): Bacteria > Spirochaetota > Spirochaetia > DSM-16054 > Sediminispirochaetaceae > DSBN01. Next base: position 33,349 of record CAZRWN010000011.1, read on the forward strand.
GTAGGGCAGGTTGAACCTGTCGCGTACTTCGATCAGCTCCTGCTGCAGTTGCTTGTCTACCTTGGCCCCTTTGTCTTTGCGGAACAACCAGGCTTCATACTCTTTTTCGCCGGCAGTGTAAATCTGATCTGCTCCGGGCATCTTTTCGGAATTACGCAATTTACGCATGATATCTCCGGCAACCCGCTTGAACACATCCAGGCCGAGAAAACCTTCGATGTCGATGGCGATAAAGAAGTGGCCCAACGGATAGGGAATCTTGTTTCCGTTCTCATCGTAGCCGAGCAGGTCCTTCAGGTATTTTCCATCCTGCAGAGCGGCCGACAGCACCTCGACTACGGTAGCGTAGCCGTAGCCCTTGTACCCGCCGTTCTCTTCGCCTATGCCACCCAATGGAGCCAGGGCTGCCGTTCCGGCCACCAGATCCTTCAGTACCTGGGTAGAATCGGTTTTCGACTTTCCGTCTTTCCCCAGAACCCAGCCTTCCGGCAGGTTTTTACCGAGCCGTGAATACGCCTCGATTTTACCGCGCTGCGAAACAGATGTGGCGCAGTCAAGTACGAAGGGAAAATCTTCATCGGTTGGGAACCCGATCGTCAACGGATTGGTACCCAGCATGTTCTCAACACCGAAAGTCGGTGCAATCGAGGGGCGGGCATTGGTGCCGGTAATGCCGATCATTCCGTTTTCAATCGCCATCAGAGAATAATACCCGGCGATTCCGTAGTGGGTAGTGTTCCGCACCGCCACCATGCCCATTCCATGTTCCTTGGCCTTGTCGATCGCCATCTGCATCGCTTGCTTGCCGATTACATGCCCCATGCCGTTGTGTCCGTCCACAACCGCCGTAGTCTTGCCGTCTTTTACCACTTCAAAATTGGTTTTGGTTTCAAGAATTCCGTCGGTGATTCTATCTATGTAGATACGTTTGAATCTTCCGATTCCGTGCGAGTCGATACCGCGCTTATCCGAAGTAATCAACACCTCAGCACACACCTTTGCATCTTCGCGCGGAATACCGATCGCTTCGAATGCATCCGTCATAAACCTTTCCAGTAGATCGAAATCGACCCATACAAAATCTTCAGCCATACACTTCTCCTCCTAATCTCCACCGGATCATTCCGGCAAATATATTATTTTTTTCATTCACTAAATAATTATTTCATGTTCGTTTTTGTTTGTCAATGTATATTAATATTCTTTTTTGATTGTTCTTATAAGCACTCTTCTTGACAATCCATATCTAACTAACTACGCTTAAATGTATGAACGTATACGATCTGGCAATTATAGGCGCCGGTGTCAGCGGCGCTGCCATCGCCCGCCGTCTGTCTATGTATGACATACAAATCGCCCTCATAGAGAAAGAGACGGATGTGTCCTTCGGCACATCCAAGGCCAACTCAGGTATTATACACGGCGGTTTTCATCACGACCCATCTCTGCTGAAGGCACGCCTCGAGCTGCAGGGAAATGTCATGTTCGATCAGCTGCAGAGAGAACTGCATTTCCCCTTCAGCCGCTGCGGAATCTTAGTGGCGGCTATGAATGAGGAGGAGATGAAAACGGTTCAATACCTCTACGACCGCGGGCGGCAAAACGGAGCTATCGGCATCGAACTCTGCTCACGGGAGAGAATTCTCGATTTAGAGCCGAAACTCACCAGCGATGTAGTCGGCGGCCTGTACGCGCCGGGCGGCGGCATTATCGAACCCTACCGCTTCGTATTCGCACTGGTCGAATCGGCTCAGCATAACGGCGTACGGGTAATCACCGACTTCGAGGTAAGCAGTGCCGATTATAAGCAGGGTCTCTTCGAGCTACACTCTGCAAACGGTGATGTCATCAATTCACGCTACGTGGTCAACGCAGCCGGCCTATATGCCGACGATGTATCGAAGCTCTTCGGTGCCGAGGAGTACGAGATTACCCCCCGGAAGGGAGAGTATTACCTGCTCGACCGCATGACCAAAGCCTGCCCAAGCAAAGTCCTTTTCCCGGTGCCCAACACCGTCTCGAAAGGCATGCTGGTCATCCCGACCGTAGAAGGAACGGTACTGGTTGGGCCTACGGCTGAAAATATCCATGCAAAAGACGACCTTTCAACCTCAAGCAGTAAACTGAAGGCAATCTTCGACTCTGCACGGCAGATGATTCCGAAAGTATCCACCAAAGATGTGATAACCGCTTTTTCTGGTCTCCGCCCGGCACTGCCGAGCGGCGATTTTTATATCGAAGCCAGCCAGAAAGTGCCGCACTTCGTACACGTGGCAGGTATACAGTCTCCGGGCCTCACCGCAGCCCCGGCAATCGCCGAATATGTCAAGGATATCCTCAAAGAAGAGGGACTGACTCTGCAGGAGCGCAGCGATTACGACCCGAACGTCAATCAGGTGCCGCGCATTCGCAATAAGAGCGCCTACGACATAGATGATCTGATTAAAGAGAACCCGGCCTACGGCAACATCGTCTGTCGCTGCGAAAACATCTCGGAGGCCGAGATCATCGAAGCCGTCCGCCGAGGGCACGACACCCTCGACGGCATCAAATTCTTTACCCGGTCAGGAATGGGACGCTGTCAGGGGGGCTTCTGTACAGGCAAGATAATAGAGATTATTATGCGCGAAACCGGTAAGAGTTACGCTGAAGTCAGTAAACGCGGGAAGCAGAGCAAGGTTATTTGGAGATCCTTATGCGAACAGAACAAATAGATGCACTGGTAATCGGCGGGGGAGCCGCCGGTATGTCGGCCGCCGCAACCATCTCGAAAGCCGGCTTTTCTACCGCTCTGGTAGAGAGAGAAGAAGAACTGGGCGGAGTGCTGCTGCAATGCATCCACAACGGCTTCGGCCTGCACGAGTTCAAAGAGGAGCTCACCGGCCCGGAATACGCCGAACGCTGGATTCGGACGATTCAAAAGTCCGATGTAATGGTGTTCTGTGGTACTACAGTCATGGAGATGACCCTGCTGGAGGACGGCCGCAAGGAGTGTTTCGGCTACTCGCCGGAGTACGGGGTAGTGAAGTTCGTAACCCGGTCGGTAGTGCTGGCGATGGGTTGCCGTGAACGCAACCGTGGAAACGTAATGATCCCGGGTACCCGTCCGGCCGGGGTGTACACCGCCGGACTGGCACAGCGGCTGGTGAATATGAACGGCTATATCCCCGGAAAAGACGTAGTGATCGTCGGTTCGGGGGACATTGGCCTGATCATGGCCCGCAGAATGCAGTGGGTCGGCAGCAATGTGCATGCGGTAGTGGAAATTCAGCCCTATCCTTCCGGCCTGACCCGCAACATCTCCCAGTGTCTTAACGATTTCAAAATTCCGCTCTACCTCAGCCACGTGGTGACGCGAATTTACGGCAAAGAGCGGGTAGAGGCCGTCGATATCACCCCGCTGAGCAACGGAGTACCCGATCACGACAAGACCTTTCAGATAAAATGCGATACCCTGCTGCTGTCAGTAGGCCTGATTCCCGAAAACGAACTGTCGAAGCAGGTCGGCATCGAGCTGAACCCGCTGACCAACGGCGCAACGGTGGACAGCATGCTGATGACCTCGATCGAGGGCGTCTTCTCCGCCGGCAATGTGCTGCATGTCCACGATCTGGTAGACTTTGTCAGTGCCGAAGCGCGGCTGGCCGGTGAAAACGTAATTGCCTACCTCAACGGAAAACGGCCGAAGCGGGAGCTTACCATCAAACCGGGCGCCAATATCCGCTATGTGAACCCGACCCGTATCGATCCGGACGTCGAGAGCGATGTCTACATGCGCCCGCTGGTTGTCTCCAACAACGCCCGCCTGCAGATACTGGTGAACGGAGAAGTAGTCAAGAAGCAGAAAAAGCCCCATGTGCAGCCGAGTGAAATGATAAAACTCAAGCTGAACCCGAAAATCTTCAAAGATATTGATATTACACCCGATTCAAAAGTGGAGGTAACACTTCAGGATGAGCCCTAATAAAAATACAAAGGAAATGATCTGTATTGTCTGCCCCGTGGGCTGCCACCTCCAGGTAACAGTAGAGGGAGAGGATGTAGAGGTAAGCGGAAACCGCTGCCCCCGGGGGGAGGAGTACGCCCGCGAAGAGATACTGGCCCCGAAGCGGGTGGTCACCGCTACCTGCCGCCTGAAAGACGAACAGCACCCGCGCCTGCCGGTGAAAACCGATGCGCCGCTGCCTTTTGAACTGATCAACGATCTGCTGCGGGAGGTTTACAACCTCTCGATCAATCCGCCGGTCAAAGTCGGCGATGTGCTCATAGAAGATTTCGGCGGCACTGGTGTAAACCTTGTGGCCTCTCGCTCCGTGCCCGCCGGGCTTACTAATTAATACGCTTTAATTTCATAAGTCTTCGCAGCCACATCGGCGTACAGCTCGGCCGAGCGCTGCCCTTTGTGCCACCGGATATGTACGATATGGTCGGGGCTCGGCAGCAGCTCGTAACTGCCGTCGAAGGCCTGGCAGCTGTTCCTGAATTTCATCAGCTCGAACAGGCGCTGCACCACCGGCCGCTGCACCTCCGCTGCAATTTCTTCGAGTGTGTAGTTATGCCGGTTTATGTTGCGGCCCATCTGGGTTTTTTCGACCAGATCTATGTCGTTTTTTCCCGCTAAAGCGCCCACATAGTACACCTGCGGAATACCGGGAGCAAAAAACTGCAGGGCCCTTGCCAGCAGATAGGCATCATCGTCCTCAGCGAGGGCCGAATAATAGGTACAGTTGATCTGGTACACATCCAGATTTTGGTACTTGGCAGTGTTGTAGATGCGCTTTACATTGGCACCCTTGCTGTACACATTCTCTTTCGTCCGCTCCATCTCCTCATCAGTCATCAAGTCGCGAACATCCACCACACCGATTCCGTCGTGGGTGTCGAGGGTTGTGAACTGATTGCGCGGGCAGATCGACAGCCAGCGCTTCAGGTTGCGGGCATCTCCGTCGTAGAGAGTCTGCAGCACCAGCATCGGCAGGGCAAAGTCGTATACCGGATACCCGTATTCGGCAATCCGTTTCTGCATAGTGTAGTGCTCGTGCACCTCCGGCAGCAGCAGGGCCCCGTAATCGCGGATGCTTTTATAGGCGAAGGAAAGATGCTCCCATACCTGCGGCTCTACGAAAAAGCAGTTGGTACCCGGCTTTTTAGTAGTGTAGGCAAAAGCGTCCAGGCGGATCATGTTCGCCCCGCGGGCACACAGATTCTGCAGAAACTCACGGACCAGGTTACGGGTCGTTTCGCTTTCCAGATCAAGATCTATCTGCTCGAAATCGAAAGTACACCAAATTTTTTCCCGGCTGCCGTCGGCAAACTCGACATCGAGGTACGGAGGGCGCGGTTTGCGGGTATAGATCTTCTCGAGATCCTGTTCGGTCGGTTCTCCCCCCGGCCAGAAATCCTTGAAGCGGATAAACAGATCGGCCCACCGGGAGTCGTCTTTTTTCTGAACAAAATCCTGAAAGTACTCCGAGCGGCGGGAGATATGATTCACCATCATATCTACCATCAGATCGTACTCTTCTGCCAGGGCCTCGATATCGCTCCAGCTTCCGAAGCGCGGGTCTACTTCATTGTACGTCAGCGGGGCAAAACCACGGTCCCCGGAGGAGGGGTAAAAGGGAAGCACATGCAGGCCTCCGAACAAACCGGAAAGGTAATGTGAAAGGGCATAGCGTAAGTCGGGCAAATTCCTGCCCACACTATCAGCATAGGTAATGAGCTGACAGGCGTTGCGTATCGGCATATTGAACCTCTTATCTTATTCTATCTTGCGCCATTATAAAAGATTGAATATCTTTTTCAACCTGTCCGGCGGAGTCCGGTCAACGAGTTTGACAAACAGATCCCAACCGGCGCGTTCACGCCGGAACGCAGCTTCGACTTCGCCGCGATCGATTCTGTCCTCCAGATCGAGCAACTCGTCGACCCCCTGCTCTAAAATGTAGCGCGCGGCGGTTTGGTTTTTGTGAACCATGAACTCGCAAGCCTTCAACAGGGTGGCAAAGGCGGCCTGCGCCCGGGCCAGCTCGCCGGCAAACACTCCCGGCATCGGATCGATCTGATATTTAACATCCAGCATCTCGACCAGCCGCTTGAAGATAATCAGCCGGTACATGTCCCCGATAAAGCGGGTGGCGGCAGTCTTCTGCTCAGCACCGGATACCGACGACTTGTAATGGGCGATTCTCAAGTTCGGATGAAAAATGCCCCGAATGCCGTGCGGCAGCCCGGAAAAATAGAACTGCTGATCCTCCGCTCTTCCGACCCAGGAAAAGGTAAACGGCAGCGCCCGGCGCAGACCGTGATTGGTGATGCCGTAACCCCCGCCCTTGACTACCGGATGTGAAATTCCCTCTTCCAGCGAACCGGCGGTGTTATACAAAGCGGTCATTCGGCCATGGGCAAATGATTTTTGAAAAAACATGTTCGGACCGGTCCAGGTGTTGGGCACGGCCACATCCGGTGCCCGCAGCGCCTGTTTATAGCCGAGCTTGTCGATGTCCGTGCTGTTCATGTATTCGCCTTCGTTCACCGCCAGCTCAACCGCATTTCCCTCCGAATCCTCGGCCTGGCCGCCCCAATACCGGTGACACAGAGTCTGAAACCAGGTCGAACCGGTAGCCTCGAAGAGATCCCGGCTGCGGATGCCCTCATCGGTGTCGAGCTTGAAACCAGCACGGATATTGTGGGTTTTCTCGAGAATGAGCTGTGCGTATTTGAGGGCGGTAAAGTGGCGTCCGTACTTGCCGAATACAGAGAAAACCTCCAGCGGGTCTTCACCGGTTGCCCGACCGGCCGTCTGGCCGGAGGCCTCGGAACCATCGTCTGCTTCCGCCAGAATCCGTTTCACCGCCCGTATCCTCTCCTCGGTCAATACAATCACTTCGAGATGACGGTAATGCTTTTCCTTCAACAGCCATTCGATCCATTGCCCCGTCGGAGTATCCAGACCAGCGTGCGTGACGGAAACCGACAGCAGAACCGGAACCCGGTACTCATCCGGCAGCACCCCTTGCTGCTTTTCAAAGGCAAGATCACCTTCCAGTTCCTGCAGACAGGACACCAGCTCATGCCGGCTGTCCTCCTCGTACAGAGGAACCGGATGATCATAGTCGGCTACTTTCTGGCCCGGATCGGCCCGCAGCTCCCGTACCAGCAGCTTGAACTGTTCCGGCAAGTCCCGGTGTTGCTGCGCCGCTTCTTCAGGAAGGGTATAGAGCGCGTTCAACTGCAATACTACTTCGGTCGGTTTGACCGGATGGGGATTAGTTCTGAGATTAGTGACTTTCCAGCGGGGAAAGATTTCTCGGTCATCGAGTTCAAGCTCCGGCATCCACACCTTCGAAATTGCTTCGGCCAGCAGCTCCTGATTCACACCGCTTTCAAACAACTCCAGTACGGCATCCACCTTTTCGGCCTGTTCGGGACGGGAATAAAAGCGCAGAAAAGCCTCGACACCCCGGCGGACAAACTCCTCGAGCGGAGTAGCGGCGCGAACTTCCTGGTAGCGATAAGTATTCGAGGCGACTTTCCGAAGAAGATCTATTACCGGCAGCAATTGCTCCGAGGAGGCAGCTTTTTCTATAGTAAAACCGGAAAGCCCGCGCTGCTGGGGTGTTCCGATCACGGCTTCGGCGGTATATGCCAACAGTCGTCCTGCTTTTCCAAATCTATTCATTTTGCCTCCCTCGCGCAGTTAATTTACCTCTTCATAGCCCCCGGCTAAATCCCGGATATAGTGCGAAAGCTCTTCGGACTGCCGCTTCACTTCATCGAAATGCGGCATGGTCTGAACTTGAGTTACACTGTTGATACGCGCAATATCAAGTCTCAGTTTTTTAAGTGTATTGATTGCAGAATGAATTCGCAAATCGATCACCTCCCGCTGCTCTTCCAGCTGGTGGTAGGCCACCAGATGTTGATCAATCTCTTCAATCGAACGCTGATACTCGCGCTTCAGTTGTTCGCTCGTGGTTTCGTCAATTTTATGCTCCAGATGTGTACGGTCATCTTCGATCTCGGCTTTCGGAATCTCCCGCATAATCGAATCGATCTCTTCCACCTGTGTGCTCAGCAGCTTTACCTGTTCAAGGTAGGTGTGGAGTATGTTCGCGGCCTCGTCCGAAATCTGCTGCACCCCTTCCAGCTTCTGCAGCCGTTCGAACACGGCATCGGCTACGGTGCGGGCCTCATACTCGTAGCGTGAAGCTGCGCCGCCAAAACTGTCACGACCGTCATTCACGGCGCCAGTTTCGAGGCCCGGATAGTAGCCCTTTGTGCTGCCTTGCTGCCGCAGCAGTGTGTGAAAGCGCTCGCTTATCTTACGGACCCGTTCGGTATACACCGAGTGCTTTGCGAAGAAGAGTGCCCCGAAAATAGTGACCGGGATAATCGACCAGGGTACCGTCAACCCCGTGGTAATCAAATTGACGGCTACCAGAAAGGCGGCGGTACTGCCCATAGAGGCAGCGGTATTACGGTGTTTTTTTTCCACTTTTTTAAGAGTTCTAAACTCTTTCAACGGAGCTGTTTTCATGGGAGGCAGCCGTTTTACCTCCTCTAGCACCTTTCCGTGTCCACGCAATGCAACGTATTCAGTCACTATCCCGATTCCCCAACCGCCGGCCGGAAAAATAAACCACGGAAAACCGAGCCCCGAGGAAAAGAGATTCAGCAAAAACAAAAATGTGTTGACCCCGGCGTATGCGGTCAAATGGCCTTTGAACACCATCTGCTGCCGTTCCACAAGCCGCTGCAGCTTATCTACAAAGGAGGAATACTCCCGGAACTCCGCTTCCACGGAACTCTCGCCCCGGTTCTCAATATCAGCTGCACCCTTCGGCAGGCCGAAGCGGTGCATTTTGCGTATAAATGTTTCGCGCGCCCGCCGTACTTCTTCCGGTTCCTGGTTTATCATATCAAGTAGAGGTTAGGCCGTCGCTTTCAAAAAGTCAACATCCGGGTCTTCCGTGAATGTTTCTGAATACCGACACCTTCTTTTAGTAGGAAAAACTCAGGGAATCTACTACAATGGGACGAGTCGCCGAGTTCGGGCTTGATTTTGTCCCGGCGTATGTTACCTTTATAAGAGTTGAAACAATGAAATATATAACCGTAGCAAAAGCTATTGAAGAAGATGGACGGCTGATCGCTCTACTGACGCAGGAAGAAGAGCCCGTCCTCTGTGTCCACAAGGATGCCCATAAACAGAAAAAACTGAGCTTTCGAGCGTTATTCGACAACGACTCACATTTCTGGGCAAATCCGACCACCTCATGGAACTACTACCTCCCCCTCTCCCGCGCCAGAGCTCTCCTTGCGACAGTTCGAGAGAATCCGGATAACTATCATTTCTACTTTTCCGGCGATACAGCAGATTACGAAGATCTCGAGATGGGATTAAGGGGCAGCCAGAATGACACAGGCGTGAATACACACTTCGCTCAGAAACCGCCTAATTTCGGACCGCGCTACAACGAAATTCATCCAATGCAGAAGCAGGAGAAGATCGATATCATCGAACAACATACCAACAACCTCAAACAGCTTCTCAGTCAGGAAGAACGCAGTCCGGAAGCCGTATCTGAAGCACTCAGCGATTCCACTCGGGATGCATCAATAATCAATAAGAGTATCCTGGAAAAAGCACTCGAGATGAGTAACGAAGAGGCGAAAGTGTTTTCCCAGGAACTGGTGAACAGAACCCAGGAAATGGTGCGTACTTCCACGACTCTCATCGATGAAACAGTCCTTCAGGATGAAATGTTCGATGCCATTGTCTCTACTTCCAATGGAACCGTTGTGCAGCATATGACTCGAACCTACCTGCGCAGCGTCTCTTTTCTCATGTACTACAACAAAAAGATACTCAACTCGAGCTTGACAAATCGACTGCGAATACATTTTAAGAAAAAGTATCACGCTTATTATCAGCAGCTGCTGCCGCATCTGCATCCGGATGATGTAATCCTCGAGAGGGTGTTTTATTCCGGAATGCAGGCCATCTCGAACCAGCAAATCCACAATTTTGCCACCGGCTTTTTACTGCATGATATCGGCAAAGCCAAAGACATCGAATATCACGAGGGAAACGCGGCCTACGATCGTAAAAAAGTAGTCGATCATGTGCGCCATGGCTACCTGGCGGTAGTCAACAAAACCGTGTATCCGATTGAATCTGGGCTCATTACAGGCTACCATCATGAGTATTACGGACACCCCACGGGCTATGGTTTTTTCAGGGCCCAGTACAGCAGCTTTTTAAAGCAGTATCCGAAACAACACTACAGTTATTTAATCGGCTATAACGTGAAACCGGTGCTCACATTCCAGACAGCTGCCTTTTTTCCCGCCAAACTCCTCGAGGTAATCGACGTATTCGACGCTCTCACCGATCCCAACCGTGTATACAAACAGCCGCTCTCCACTGAAGAAGCCCTCAAACTCATGCAAGAGCAGTTTGTCGAGGAAAATCTAAAGCTGGATCCTATACTGCTCGATCTTTTTATTGAATATCAACAATCTGCATAACGAGGATTACATATGAACTATATTTGTTTAGCAGCCGGAAAGGGTACTCGTTTTAACGGGCTCGGGGTATACCTGCAAAAATGCATGTATCCTATCGGTGGAGTCCCTTTTCTCAGATTTACACTGCAGAATCTCGTTTCTTCCGCCCAATTCGACCCCCAAACCGACAGCATAACGATAGTGGTGGGGCATCTCTCCCAGCAGATCAAGGCCTATTTCGGCGAATCTTTTGAGGGCGCCCGCCTGCGGTACGTTGACCAGGGTAAGGCGGCCGGAACCGGACATGCGGTGCTCCGCGCCTATGAAGACAACCCCTTTACCGAGCCGGCAGTCGTATGGCTGGCCGACGGGTATGTACCGGCCTATCTGTTCGAACGGATCGTACACTCATCCTCAGAGGCGGCGCTCACGGTCGCCCCGCATGTCTGCGAGCAGCATCACGGCGAACGCGTGTCTCTGGATGCCGAGAAAAAGCTTGTAACCAAGGCCTGGGAAGGGAAGAGTGAATACGTCGACATCGGCCTGTGGAAAGTTCCCGTTACGATAATGAATGCAATGCTCAAACATAAAACCGATGAACACCGCTTTTTGCCGGTAGTCGAAAACGCTATCAGTGAAGGCCTGAGGGTCGAGGCCATTGTTGCCGATGAGTGGATCCACCTCGGCGGAACCGAACCGAGTGTTGTCGCCAATCTCAAGGCGGTAACCAGTCGTTTGCTGCAAGAAGTAGCAGAACCGGAGAATACATGAAAATACTGTACGGAATTCAAACCACGGGACACGGCCACATCGTTCGCGGCCGGGCGATGGTAAAAGAGCTGATCAGACAGGGACACACAGTTCATATTATATTAAGCGGCCCGCCGTTAAAGGACAACTGGATTCCCGACTACTTTGAGAACTATGAGCACTTCAAAGGGCTGACTTATGTGATCGAGCAGGGGCGCATCAATATACCCAAAACTGCTAAGATTCTTGATGTACCCCAGTTTATCCACGACGTAGTCAAGTATGAACCAAAAGACTACGACATTGTAGTGACCGATTACGAACCCATATCATCGCGGTTCGCACAAATAAATAAAATACCCAGCATCGGCATCGGCCATCTGTATGCCTTCGTACACAAAGTGCCTATGCCTACAATTCCGAATCCTTTTCACATTCTGATCATGCGCTATTTCGCCCCGGCCAACTACCCGATCGGCCTGCATTGGCACCATTTCAATGCTCCGATTCTTCCGCCGACTATCCCCCCGGACGTACACAAGGCTGAGTCCTTACAGAATGACAAAATAATCGTCTATCTGCATTTCGAGGCGATAGAAGATATCATCAACCTTTTCAAACCCTTTCCGAATTACGACTTCTACGTCTATTATCCGGTTGACCAGCCCTTCGACGAAGGAAATATCCACTTTCGTCCTCTCAGCCGCGACAAGTTCCAGCGCGATCTGAGTGATGCAGTGGGTGTTATTGCGAACAGCGGGTTCTCCCTCTCCAGCGAGGCGATTCATCTGGGCAAGAAGCTGCTGGCAAAGCCGGTAAAAGGACAGACGGAACAGGAGGCCAACGCCAGTGCGCTCGAAGAGCTGCAGCTCGGACGGGTAATGAAAGAGCTCGACCGCGATGCAGTGGAACAGTGGCTTGACGATCCGCAGCCCGTTCCGGCCGGCTATCCGGATGCATTTGAAGAGATTGCTAAATGGATCGGCCGGGGAAACTGGGAGGCAACCGACGAACTGGTTGAGCAGCTCTGGTCGCAAACCAACCACATGCCTCAGTTCGAGCCGAAAGAATCACTTCCTTGAAAGCCGAATAGAAGGATAAAATGTTCAGTGTATCTAAAGTAATGACATTCTTATTCTTACCTCCCGGTCTGATTATCGTGCTCATACTCATTACCGTTCTGCTGATTACACTTGCGCTGCGCCGCGGCAATCATAGCCGGCGTCCCATTCAATCGGCAGTAATATTGCTGACGCTGTCAGCTGTATTGCTTTACACCCTTTCGATAGAACCGGTTTCGGAACTGCTGCTGCGGCCCCTCGAACGGGCCTACCCGCCGCTGGTACTCAGCCCCGACGCCGCAGCGCGTTCCGCCGGGAGCATATCCGCCGCAGCGGTCGACGCCATTGTAGTGTTAGGGGCCGGAACCGTCAGCCATTCGCCCGAAGAGGGCGGACACACCGCACCCGGTGTCGAGACCCTGAAGCGACTGAGCTTCGCCTACCGGATCCACCGTAGAACCGGGCTGCCGATTATCACCACCGGCGGCCCTCCGCTGGCCTCCTCCAGCTCACAGACAGCGGCGAGCCAAGCAGGCGCAGCCTCAGAAGAGGCGGGCCCAGAAGCCCTGAATGCCGGAGATGCAATGGGACGCTATCTGATTGCCCTGGGCGCGTCTCCCGAAGCGGTGAAAACCGAACGGACCAGCCGCAACACCTATGAAAACGCAGCCCGCGTGGCCGAACAGTACGGGCCCGAAAAGGTAATTCTGGTAACCTCGGCCTACCACATGCCCCGCAGCGCATGGATTTTTCAACAAATAGGAATCGAGGTGCGCCCCGCTCCAACCGACTATAAAGCTGATGCCGACGGATACAACCTGTGGAGCTTTTTTCCTACTATAGGCTCTCTCGACGACTCGTACAAAGCCCTGCATGAATACGTGGGCATCTTATACTATCTGCAACGATTTCGAGCTGCGAATCAGACGGCCGAGAGCTGATATATGAAAAAAAATGGTTGACTCATACTGCATAAAATGACAAGAATATAGAATTAACAGGAGGATAGCGTATGAAAAGAGAAACATGGGGAAGTAGAGTAGGCTTTATTATGGCTGCTGTCGGCTCTGCTATCGGTTTAGGAAACATCTGGCGGTTCCCCTATATGGCATTTGACAACGGTGGAGGTGCATTCCTCATCCCGTACTTCTTTGCCCTGGTAACCGCAGGTATCCCGATCCTGATACTGGAGTTTTCCCTTGGACACAAGAGTAAGGGCAGTGCGCCGCTTACTTTTGCCAAACTGAACAAGGGCTGGGAATGGCTCGGCTGGTGGCAGGTGCTGATCAGCTTCGTCATTGCGGTGTACTACGTAGTTATTATCGGATGGGCAATCAGCTACATCGGTTATTCCTTCACCATGGCGTGGGGCGACAACACAGCCGCGTTCTTTGCAGGTGATTTTCTCGGTCTGACCGACAGTCCTTTCCAGCTGGGCGGTTTTAGAGGAATCATTGTTGCTACCACCGTGCTGGCATGGTTGATTAGTTTTATCGTGCTGTATGCGGGTGTAAAAGCCGGTATCGAAAAAGCCAATAAGATTTTTATGCCGCTGCTGATCATCATTCTACTGATCGTCATGATCCGTGGTCTTACTCTTCCGGGCGCCGCCGACGGACTTGAGATCCTCTTCAAGCCGGACTTCAGTAAGATTCTGGACGGTCGTGTCTGGGTTGCCGCATATGGTCAGATATTCTTCAGTTTGAGTATTGCCTTTGCCATTATGATCACCTACTCGAGTTATCTGCCGAAAAAATCTGACATCGTCAATAACGCCTTCATGACCGGTCTGCTGAACTGCGGTTTTTCCGTGCTGGCCGGTATCACCATTTTCAGTATTCTCGGTTATATGATGCACCAAGCCGGCGGCGAACTGCCCAGTGATCTCAGTGGTGTGTTCCTGGCTTTTGCCACCATTCCGCAGGCCATTAACGAGCTGCCCGCGCTGCAGGTGCTCATCGGTGTACTGTTCTTCTTGTCCCTGACCTTTGCCGGCCTCTCCTCATTCATCTCGATCAATGAGGTACTGGTATCTTCGTTCACTGACAAACTGAATCTGCCCCGCCGCAAAGTAGTTATAGGCTACACTATCATCGCCGGCATTGTAAGTTTGATCTTCACCACCGGTGCCGGTCTGTATGTCCTCGACATCGTCGACCGCTTCGTCAACAGTTTTGGTGTTGCCATGTCCGGTCTGGTTGAGGTTATCATCATTGCCTGGATGTTCAAGCTGGTTACTCTGCGCGAGCACTTCGAACCCATCTCCGATTTCAACGTCGGTAAATGGTGGGAATTCACCGTCAAGATCATTACTCCGTTGGTACTCGGTATCACTGCCATTCAGAACTTTTATCAAGAGTTCACTACCCCTTACGGCGGTTATGAAATCGGACCTCTGATTGCCTACGGATGGGCAGTTGCATTAGGTATCCTTATTATTGGTATCATCCTCGGCAAATCCAAATGGAAAGATGCCAGTATCCTCGAACAGACCGCAGAAGACGTGTAAGGAGGTTACTATGTCAGCTGGAGCAGTAATTTTTATGATTTTCGGACTTCTTCTCACCTGGGGAGGAGCAGCAGTATGCATTTCGATTGCAATGCGCAAACGTGATGGTTAAGCTTTTCAAGATTTAGTTCTGAAATTTATTTCGGGCCGGGCTCTCAGGAGTCCGGCCTTTTTCATGCACCCTAATCGATCGCAAAACGGATGCAAAAACACTTATAATCCGGCTTATCAGTAATTTCAAAACTGCCGTTGAGCTGTCGTGCCAGGTTGGTGATCAGCGAGTGGCCGATGCTCAGGCTCTTTGTGTCAAAATCGGACGGCAGTGCTTTACCATTGTCACAGACCTGCAGTTCGAACTCATACTCCGTATGCCTCCACAGGTGAATCCACACCTGTCCGCCCTCACCGTCGGGAAACGCATATTTGATCGCATTCGTCAGCAGCTCGCTGAATATCATCCCGAGCGGGATAACAGTAGCCACCGGCAGCCAGATTGGCTGATCGATATGATAATCCAGCTGAATACGGCTGGAACCGGTATTGTCAATCTCGAGGATACTGTCGCCCAGCTCCCGCAGATACGTCCGGGCCTCATCAAATATGCGGTACTCGACCGGGTCGAGTTTATGCTCGGTGTTCAGCCGAACCAGTGCGTCCTCTACCCGTTTGCGGTCGTCTGGATGAATAATCTGCAGCCATAAAGCGGGATCGGCCCGCCGCTCGGTCAGCTTCCACCGGGCTCTTTCCCGATCCTCCGGATGGACCAGATCCAGAACATGCTCCCCGATCAGGCTCTCGCGGTCATACCCATAGCGCTGTACCGCCTGATTGATGAAAACAATACGCCCTTCGGTATCGAGATGGTAAATCAGGTCGGGCATCTTATCGGTGGCATGAAACAGCGACTCGTAGGCTGCACAGACTGTCGAACTCGACTATCCCCTCGGCCGTAAAAACATCTTTGATGTGCGGATCAACGGTATATGCAGCTCCGACCAGCGGGAAAACTTGTGAGTAATCGTACGCAAAAAGTCGCGTGTATTAAAATGTTCAAAAGAGGCCATATATGAAGTGTATGAATTTGCATTCGCCCTGTAAACAGCGATAGCAATTCTACTTTAGAAGCTCCAGTTTTTTGAGTTTCGGACGAATCACAAAGGTGCAGTACCCGGCATAAGGGTGCTTTTCGAAGTAGTTGTGATGATACTCTTCGGCCGGATAAAATGTGTCCAGCGGTTGAATCTCCGTCACGATTGGATTGTCAAAGTACCCCGATTCTTCCAGTGCCTTTTTCGATTCCTCAGCCTGTTGGCGCTGCTGCTCATCGTTGTAGAGTATGATGGAGCGGTATTGGGAGCCTACATCGGCACCCTGCCGGTTCACGGTGGTGGGATCGTGTGCTTTCCAGAACTGATTCAGAATGTCTTCGAAGCTCAACCTTTCGGGATCAAAAGCTATTTGAACAACTTCGGCATGTCCCGTTTCTCCGGTGCAGACTTGTTCATAGCTCGGATGATCTGTCGTACCGCCGGCATATCCCGGTACAACTGATTCCACACCGTCTATCCGTTCAAAAATTGCCTCTAAACACCAAAAACAACCGCCACCTAGGGTTACATATTCAACTGCCATATACACATCTCCTTTATTTTTAAAATACATAATTTTGAGGATATCGGCAGCATATTCCTTATTTTTTCTGTCAGTTTTATAGATAGGTTTATAGTTAGGTTTATAGGACGGCCTGAAGCCTGACCGGATTAGTACCCGGCACTGATATCAGCTTCGAACAAGAGTGTTCCGTCCTTCGCAAAGCGGCGCAGGTTTTCGCAGGCTTGCTCAATACCCTTGCGGGCCGCCTGGGCGGTAAAACCGCCGATGTGCGGTGACAAAACCACATTGTCCAGCTCGTGAATCGGATAATTCGACGGCGCGCCCACGATCCCCTCTTTCGGATAGCTGTACCAGCAGTCAATGGCCGCTCCGCCCAGAGTGCCCGCGCGCAGGGCTTCATACAGCGCAGCTTCATCCACAATTGAGCCGCGACCGATATTCACCAACAGTTTGTTCTGCATGCGCCGCAGCTGCTGTTCGCCGATCAGTCCGCGGGTTGCATCCGTAGCCGGTAGGGCCACTACGATTATATCCGCTGTTTCTATCGCCTCATCTATCGAGTAGATCATTTCATCGAAGCCTTCCGGAATAGTCCGCACTTTCGTCCGTTTATATCCGATCGTGTGGACCCGGAAAGCTTTCAGAAGGCCGGCGGTATATTTCCCGATCTCTCCGGTTCCCAAGATTGCCGCCGACTTGCCGGCGATCGACTCCCAGCTGTCGTCCAGCCCTTTTCCAACCCAGAAACCGTGCCATTTGGTCCGGCGCATATCGTTATGAAACTCGATTACCCGTCCGTAGTAGGCCAGAATCAGTCCGACAGTCTTCTCCGCCACATAAAATGCATTTCCGTGCGAATTGGCCACCCGTACGCCTTTCTCCTGCAGGAGATCGAAGGGCAGGTGGTTCACTCCGGTAAACGGAACAATCACCAGCTGCAGCTTTTCAGCCCGTTCGAACACCTCCCGGGCGATTTTTCCACCTACAATCACCTCAGCATCGGGTACATGCCTATCGGCTTGCTCATAATCGGTAATAAGCTCGAGATCAGGCAGCTCTTTCCGCACCGGTTCGAGCAGCTCGCGCCATATACTGTTCACTTTCTGATAAAACACAACCTTCATACTATAATCCTCCTATACAGCGGCTTTGAGAACCCGCTGCTGATCGTAACGATACAGAATTAAAAACATCGCCGCATTCAGCGCAGCAACCATTCCGGTTATTCTCCACATTCCCTCAATTCCGATTACCTCAATTACGAATCCGGAGATATACGGACCGATTGTAAATCCGAGCCCGAAAATCACGCTCAGCAGACCGTTGAAACGGCCGCGGTGGCTAATGGGAGTGTGATTTGCAATAAAAACACTCAAATTAGTTACCATGAGAATCTCACCGAGTGTCCACAATACAGTCGAGATCAGGAAAAGCGGGAAAGTCTGCACTATATTGAGCATTCCGAAGCCTGCCATAAAGAACAGGGATGCAAACACCATATTATTGAGGGGCTTGAAACGGCCGAACACAAACAAAATTCCGGTCGTGGCGATCAACACTACCACTGCATTCAGAGACATAATCGAACCGAACATCTCCGCGCCGCGCTCGCCCCATAACTCCGAAAGGTGAAGGGGAATAGTAAACGCATGCTGGCTGTAAATAAAGTTACTCATCACTCCCAAAGGAGCAAACAACAGCAGGACCGGCCGCCGCAGTAATGCGCGGAAGACCGACCCCTCTTCAGCCTGTTCAAGGTGGAACTCGCCCTGCATGCTCTTGGAAATCTCCGCCTTCGAGGGCTTCGTCTCGGGAACCCACAACAGTACCAGACTGAAGGCCATCAGAGTGGTAAGCGCATCCCCCCAGAAAATCCACTGTAAATAGTTACGAAACAGAAAACCCGCTATCATCGGCCCGATCGCCACACCAATGTTGGTGCCCAGATACAAGAGCGAATAAGCGCGCTGGCGCTTCTCGCTGGCGGTGATGTCGGCGACTATCGAGTTTACCACCGGTCGTACCGCCCCCATTGCACCTGAGGCCACAATCAGGAACCAGGCGATAGAAATGTTCGGCGGCAGGAATCCGCAGGTACCCACCAGCAGTGCCGAGGCCAGCTGCAGTCCGAGAATCATCCGGCGTCGGCCGAATATATCCGCGAGGTTGCCGCCCAGCACTCCGCCGGCCATCGAAGAGCCGGCCGACAGCATTACATACATACCCGCCGTTTCGGCCGGCAGACCTAGTATTTGCGTTAAATACAGCGTGAGAAAAATCTTCACGAAATCGCCCATTCGGTTGACGATGCGCGCAAAGAAAAGGATGTACACCGGTTTCGAAAGCCCGCCGTAATGGCGATCCCACCCCCGGCTGATTCCGCCGAACACTTTTTTCATACTCATACTGCAAGTCTCAACCTTTCATCACCGCCAGTGGTGAGAGTTCAACTACTATCTTTACCAGGTCACTCTGATGGGCCATTACATCTGAAATATTTTTATAGGCACCGGCAGCCTCGTCCAGATCTTTGGTAGACCTCAAATTGTGAATGATGCCGCGGCTGTCCATACGGCTGCGCTCCTTTTTCAAGTCCAGGCTGCGCTGTGCAGCCTTGCGCCCCATCACCCGTCCGGCTCCGTGCGAACAGGAGCGGAAGCTCTCCGGATTACCCAGCCCCTCGACAATGTAGCTGCTGGTTCCCTGGCTCCCCGGAATAATACCGCGCTGTCCTTTACGGGCTGAGGTAGCCCCCTTACGATGCACCACCACCTCTTCGCCGAAATGCTCCTCAATGGCGGCAAAGTTGTGGTGAATATTTACCTCGTCCCCATACTCGATGCGCGGAAAATATCGCCGCAGAACCTCCTCTATGGTATGCAGCATGTGGGCCCGGGAGGCAGCGGCAAAATCCTGGGCAAACTGCATCGATTCGAAATACGCGTCCGCCTCCGCGGAGCCGAGCAGCAAGGGTGCCAGCTGAATATCCGGCAGCTCGGAGCGTTCCTGTCCGCCGGCGGCAGACTTGTATTGGGATTTTGCCTGGCGATAGTACTCTTTGGCAATGGTATACCCGAAATTACGGCTGCCGGAGTGCAGCATAATCCACACATGACCGTCGCTGCCCTGCTGCAATTCGATAAAGTGGTTTCCCCCGCCGAGAGTCCCCAGTTGATAGCGGGCTGAATCGAGTTCCTGCCGGACAACCGGGGTCTGCGGCGCTTTCAAAAAACCGTCCCACTGCTGCGGTGTCTTGTGATGCTTGAAGCCGACCGGAATCAGCGAACGCAATTCTTCTACTATTTTTTCCAGCTTATCGTGCGAAATTCCCTGCAGCGAGGTCTGTACGGCATTCATACCGCAGCCAATATCTACCCCCACTGCATTGGGAATCACCACATCCTTAGTGGCCAAGACTCCGCCGATGGGCATGCCGAAGCCCTGGTGGGCATCCGGCATAATTGCAATATGGTGAAAGGCATACGGCAGATTAGCTATATTTTTCGCCTGGTCGAGGGCACCCTGCTCAAGTGTGTCGAGCCACAACTTGATGGGCACCCTCTCAGTGCGTATTTCAAACATTTCCTATCGTGGCAACCATGACCGCTTTAATCGTGTGCATCCGGTTCTCGGCTTCGTCAAAAACTACTGAATGCCGGCTGCGGAACACCTCATCGGACACTTCCATCTCATTCAGGCCGAATTTGCTCTGAATCTCTTTTCCGATAGTCGTTTCGGTATCGTGAAAAGAAGGCAGACAGTGCATGAAAATTACATCACCGTTGCCGGTTCTCTCCAGCATCTCCATATCCACCCGGTACGGCTCCAGCAGCTTGATGCGCTCTTCAAACTGATCTTCCTCGCCCATAGAAACCCACACGTCGGTGTAGATGACATCGGCATCCTTCACTCCCCGGGCAATATCATCGGTAAAATCGATGGTCGCACCTGATTCCACTGCAACCGCCTTCATCTCTTTGATGAGCTCCTGATCCGGCATAAGCTCCTTCGGGGCAATTCCGACAAACTCCATACCCGTTTTTGCCGCTCCGATCATAAGTGAACGGCCCATATTGTTGCGGGCATCACCCACGAAGGCAAACTTTACCTTATTCATCGGCTTGGGGACAGCTTCGCGGATGGTCATGAAGTCGGCCAGTATCTGTGTGGGATGATACAGATCGGTCAGCCCGTTCCACACCGGCACACCGGAGTACTTGGCCAGCATTTCCACGGTTTCCTGCTTGAAGCCGCGAAACTCGATGCCGTCGTAATAGCGGCCCAGCACCTTGGCCGTATCCTCCATCGACTCCTTTTTACCCATCTGACTGTTGGTTAAAAAGGTGACCCTGGCCCCTTCATCGAAGGCGGCCACTTCGAAGGCACAGCGGGTGCGGGTAGAGGCCTTTTCAAACAGAAGAACTATGTTTTTTCCATCGAGCAAGTCGCCTTTTATACCAGCCCTCTTTTTCCGTTTCAGATCGTCCGACAAATCAAGTAGAAACAGAATCTCTTCGCGACTGTAGTCCTTTAAGCTCAAAAGACTGCGACCTTTCAAATTAACCGGCATATTCATCCTCCCTTTTCTATATTAAATACTAATAAATTTAGACTGCATTGTCACACGGGGTCACGCAGCAGCGGCATACTCATACAACGCGGACCTCCCCGTCCGCGAACGAGCTCCGAACCTTCGATCTCCACCACTTCGACACCGTTCCTGCGCAGCGTATCATTCGAAGCGGTATTACGGTCGTAGGTCACCACCTTTCCCGGGGCCAGGGCCAGCGTATTGGTACTGTCGTTCCACTGCTCTCTGGCGGCAGTCAGATCATCATCGCCGCCGCTTTCGATCAGCCGTACCGCCGACAGACCCAGCGAGCTCTTCAAGGCTTCTTCCAGGCTGTCCAGCGGATTCACCCGCACATCACCATCTTTATCAGGCTCCAACCTGAATACCGAAACCTTACGCCTGATTTCGGGAAATACGGAAAAGGCGTCGCGATCGACCATAGTGAATACCGTATCCAAATGCATATACTCACGCCGAAAAGGAATCTGGATTACCAGCACCTGCATATAGCCGCCGCTAAACAGACGTCTGGCCAGACGCTCGATACCTTCGGTACTGGTACGCTGACTGCAGCCGACCGCCACCGTATCGCCGCTCAAAACCAGTATATCACCACCTTCTATAGTATCAAGGTCTGAGTAGTGGTACCACAAAGGCAAGTTGGTCTCATTAAAATTCGGATGGTAACGGTAAATCGCCGACAAAATCCGGGTCTCCCGCATCCGCGCCGGTGCCTTCATGGCATTGATCGCCAGACCGCTTCCGATGACAGCCCCCGGATCGCGGGCAAAGTAGAGATTGGTCAGCGGATTCACGTAGAAAGGATGCGCATCCTTCACAAAATGGGCCAGACGCGTTCCGTCAGCAGGATGGAGCTCCTGCTTTCGCAGACCGGTAATCAACACATCTGCAAACTGAGTTGACTCCAGCTGTTCCAGGTAGTCGACCAAATCGCACCGCAGCCCCTCATCGCCTATCCGGCACTCCGCAACAATCTCTTCGGTTAACTCGCCGCGCACCTCGGGCTGTTGACATACCACCTCCAGCAGATCGCGGTAGTACCATACCTCGGCACCATGCTTGCGCAGAGCCGCGGCAAAGGCGTCGTGCTCTTCCTGGATCTTTTTCAACCAAGGGATATCTTCGAACAACATTTCCGGCAGATAACGCGGTGTCAGCTGCTCCAGCTCTTTACCCGGCCGATGCAGCATTACCCGTTTCAATTGACCTATTTCAGACTGAACTTCAAACTTCATACTCCATTTATACACGTTTTGCTCAAATATTGCGAGCGGGCCGGCGCTCCATCTTGAAGAAACAGAAAACCTGCACTATCTTCTTACCCATGGAAAAGATTTTACTCACAGTCAGCGTCCTGGTGTCGATTCTGCCGTTCACATTGAGCGCCGGGCAGCCGGAGTTTTCAGACTCCCTGCCTACGATGGACGAGCTCTTTACGAACGACACTCTCACACGGTTCGAACAGGCACTCGACGAGGGCGAGACGGGTTTCAACAGCTTTTTTACCGACGACAGCCGGGCAGTGCATTTGCCGGCGATAAACCTATCGGACGATCTAATTCAGGCGGCCTACGCAATCGACTATGTAGTGGGGGTTGAATCACTGTATCTGATTCCCTGGAACGATGTCAGCCGTTCACTCACCAGCCTGCCTCGAGAGGAGTTCCTGCTGGAGGTTTACAATATACTGCGCAGCATCAGCAGTCTGCAGGGAATCGAATACTATTCAGCTTCCCGGGAGCGCATGCGCACCCTCTTTGCCGAGGCATGGGCAATAAACAATCCGGATGAGAAAAAGAAGATAGCCGATCCGCTGGTAGACCAGATCCCGGATCAGGAGACGATCTATATTCATCAGAAAGACCTGACCTTCGGAAAAAACATTTCCAAGGTCGACTACCAGAGCGGCAGCAACAGCTTCCGCATGAACATAGTCAATCTCACCACTATGACCTATATGTTCTTTCCAATAGTCGGCAAGCAAAACATGTCTATGCAGATGCTGATTGTACCCTCACAGCAGGGGGTCGTATTCTATGGCCTCAATACCGTGGATGTCATGGATCTGAAAATCTTTCACAACAAGATGCGCAATTCATTCACCAACCGTATGATCGCCCTCTACAACTGGTTTCTGGTGCAGCTGCAGACTTAAGACTCGAACTCAGCATTCGCTGTGGCCGCAGGAGTGACACTTCTTACAGCCCTCGATAAACATGAAGGTCGCATTTCCGCACACCGGACAAATATCCGCAGTCGGTTCATTGAAGGAGAGTGAGAACTGTTTTTTCTCGTTCTCCTCCTCTTCGTCCGGCAGCACCGGATAGTCGTAGTCGTCCTGACGGTCTTTACCGATATGCTCCTCGATAGCCTGAGCAATGGCATCCGGCAGACTCATTACACGGTTCTTGCCGAACCCGCGCTGCCGTCCGCTGCCGATGCTGCGCAGCTGGGCGATGATGTTCTCGGCCCGTTCTTCCGGAGTCATGGGACTGGGCATGCGCAGAATCAAACTGATCAGTCGTCCGAGGCCCTCCGCATCGGCCGAGACATCCGATCCGACCTTGGCCACATTGATAAAAATCTCGAACGGTTCGTTGTTGTGCGCCCCGTCGGAGTTAACTGTTATATAGGCGGTGCCAATGGGGGTGTGTTTGCGGTAGGTGATACCGTGCAGCACCGTCGGCCGCACGCGCGAGCGGATTTTCTCGGGTTCTGAAGCGGGGACCTTCTCTTCCTGTTTCTCTTCCTCTTTTTTCAGGTTGAGCACCTGTTCTTCCCGCGAGCCGTCGCGGTAAATCGTCCCGCCCTTGCAGCCGAGATCGTACATCAGCTCGTACAACTCTTTGGTCTGCTCTACCGTGTAGTGGTTCGGCATATTACTGGTTTTGGAAATGCTCGAATCGACCCACCGCTGAATAGCCCCCTGTACCCGCACGTGCTCCTCGGGGGTAAGGTCCATAGCCGTGACAAAATAGTCGGGAAGCGGATCGTTCTCATGCTCCTGCCGCCATTCATCGTACACATCCACCCGCTCGGTGTGTTTGCCCATTCGTCCGTGACGTTCCCACTCCCAGAAGTAGTAAGGCTCGATACCGGTGGAGGTCCCGACCATGGTTCCGGTAGTGCCGGTGGGTGCTTGGGTCAGCAGCGTCACATTGCGAATGCCCTGTTTCTTGACCGCATCGCGAACCTCTGCGGACATCCCCTGCATAAAACCGCTCTGTAGATACTTATCGGCCTCAAAGTAGGCGAAACTGCCCTTCTCGGCAGCGTACTCAGAGCTCGCCAGATACGCCTGCTCGGCAATAAACTTGAACAGCTCGTCCAGGAACTTTTCCGATTCCTGGCCGCCGTAGCGGATCTTCAGCCGAATCATCAACTCCGCAAGCCCCATGGTACCCAGGCCAATGCGCCGCTCGGAGGTCTGCTGCTTTTCGTTCTCGTCGAAAAAATATGGGGTATTATCGATCACGTCATCTAAAAAGCGCACTGCATAACGCACTGTTTTCCCCAATGAATCCCAGTCCAGCTTGCCCTTTTTCACAAAGCGGGAGAGGTTGATGGCCCCCAGATTACACACACCCCAGGGAGGCAGGCCCTGTTCGCCGCAGGGATTGGTACAGTTGATTTTCGCGTAGTAATAGCTGTTGCTGAGGGCATTGTAGCGATCGACGAAGAAAATACCCGGTTCGGCACTGGCCCAGGCGCTTTCGATGATGTTGGTCCAGATATCCCGGGCTTTGACCGTTTTGTACTTGATGACATTCCCGCCCTTCTCGCGCCATGCATCCAGATCGCCATCCCAGGTCTGGTCATAGTCGGGATCGTTGACATCCGGAAACACCAGCTCCCAGTCTTTATCATTTTTGACCGCATCCATGAAGTCGTCGGTAATACCCACGCTGATATTGGCATTGGTAATGCGCCCGGCCAGGCGCTTACTGTTCACGAATTCGAGTATATCGGGGTGCCAGACGTTCAGAATCAGCATGAGCGCACCCCGGCGGCTGCCCCCCTGCTCGATCAGGCCGGTTACAAAACTGTACAAACCGCCCCAGGAGACCGACCCGCTGGATCGTCCATTTACCCCTTTCACATATGCGTGATGGGGACGCAAACTGGAGAGATTTATACCGACGCCCCCGCCACGCGACATGATTTCGGTCATGTGGGTGAGGGTCTGCATAATTCCACCGCGACTGTCCTTGGGTGAAGGTATCACATAGCAGTTGTAATAGGTGAGGTTCTGTTCGGTTCCGGCACCGGTGAGGATTCGTCCACCGGGCACGAATCTCCAGTCTTCAAGGAGCCATTCGAAGCGCTGTCGCCACTCATCACGAACTTCCTCTTTCTCCTCTTCGGCAATCCCGCGGGCTACCCGGGCAATCATATGCGACGGATCGGTTTCCACCGGTTTGTCGATATGCTCCAGCTGTTTGGTAAACTCGGTTCCGTCTTCCAGTTTTACCTGCACATGACCGTCATTCAAGGTCTCAATTTTTCCCACCTCTCTCTGTCCGGTCTCTGCATTGGTCATTACGACAACCGTATCACCCACTGATAAACTGTCTTTCTGACCATCCTTAAGTGCATATCGATCAAGAAATATCTTTCGCCCTAACGGTTTTAACGGGTTTTTGCCTGCCTGTGCCACGATTCCCTCCCAGTTTTTTATCACGCCCGCGCCGTGCCTAGACACAGAAAACAGCCTCACATCCGCACGGGACCTCCTACTACCATACTCATTTCAAAGCCATCATTCAAGCTAAGTGTTAACAAGATTGTGAGATTAATAGATGCTGACTAATACTCCAAAGGCTTATTAACACTACCTCCCATTTGTTGTATTCTAGCCTTCTGTGAAAACTAATGTAGCTTTTGTAACCACCACACTCGTGTTGAGCATAGGGTCACTCATCTTGGAGTTCACCTTTACAGGTACCCTGTATGCCCGCATAGCCTGGTACCTCGACTTCCTGATAATGGCACTCCTGCTGACAGAAATAATATCAGAGGCCCGGGCTTCCCGATCGCTCAGAGAATATCTGCGCCGGAACAGCCTCGCACTGCTGTTTTTCATCGTTTTTCTGGTGCTTTTTATCTACAGTAAAGCAACTTACGTACTGGCAGAACAAAGCCGTATAGAAAACGTCTCCCGCGGCGTAATCATAGTGCGAAACAGTTTCATCCTGCTGAAGGTGTTCAGCCGGCTCAAACGACTCTCGTCGTTTTTCGAGAGCATCGCTACCCAACCAGCCCAGACAATTCTGTTCAGTTTTTTGATGGTTATTTTGAGCGGAACCTTGCTGCTCATGCTGCCGGGCGCTACAACCGCAGCCGGCGGTCTGGGTTTCATCGACGCTCTTTTTACTGCAACATCCGCCGTATGCGTAACCGGGCTAATCGTAGTCGATACCGCTACCGCCTTCACGGTCTGGGGCAAACTGGTCATACTGGGGCTTATCCAGGTCGGCGGGCTGAGCATCATGATTATCTCCTATTTCACCCTGTTCTCGGTTCGGCAAAAGGTCTCCTATCAGGACAAACTTCTGCTCAGTTACATGTTGAGCGAACAAAACATGAACCAGCTGTCCAGGCGGGTCAAGGTCATCATATACTCGACCTTCGCAATCGAGGCAATCGGCGCGCTTCTGCTCTCATCGGCCTTCCATTCTCAGGGGGAACCCTGGCACGAAACACTATTGCTGGCCGCGTTCCACTCGGTTTCAGCCTTCTGCAACGCCGGTTTCGCCCTGTTTTCAGACAGCCTCGAAAGTTTCTCCAACAATGTTCTGGTAACCGGTACGGTAGCTCTGCTCATCATCCTCGGGGGCATCAGCTTCGCCGTGCTGACCAACTTCTATTCCATAGCCGGGAGCCGGATAAAGGCCCTATTTCAGCCTTCTCGCACAAAGCGTGAACGTGTCTCCCTGAACACCTATGTAGTAATCGTTGCGACGCCGGTGCTGATCCTGATCGGCATGCTGCTGTTTTACAGCCTCGAGCACGGCAATACACTGGCAGAGCTGCCGTTGGGTGAACAATACCTCAGCGCCTTTTTCCAGTCAGTTACTCTGCGAACCGCCGGTTTCAACACCATTCCGATCGGCAGTCTCACCACCACCACGCTGTTGTGTATGCTCCCGTTTATGTTCATTGGCGCCGCTTCCGGCAGCACGGCCGGAGGTATAAAAATAAACAATGCCGCCATTATGTATGCCTACCTCAAGTCGGTTTTGTCGAATCAAGACTCAATAGTTCTGAGGCGGAACTCCCTCAGCAAGTCGCAAGTGAACAAAGCATTTCTGGTGTTTTTCTTCGGAGTATTCGCGATAGCAATCGGCACGATCATACTGAGCGCAACGGAAAAAGCGCCGCTGGAAGAGATACTCTTTGAAACGGTTTCGGCTTTCGGCACTGTCGGCCTTTCCACCGGGATTACCGGGGCACTTAGCCTCTCAGGAAAAATTGTAGTCGTCGTTCTCATGTTTATCGGCAGACTCGGACCGCTGACTATTCTGGCAGCAGCTTCGCAGCCGCAAAAGAGAGTACAGATTTCGTATCCCCGCGGGAATATTCTGCTGTAAGCTCGGGTTAGACGAAAGGAGAAGTAAAATGGACAAAGTATTTGCAGTTATCGGCCTCGGCACTTTCGGGCGTCAGTTGTGCGCCACCTTTATAGAACGGGGAGCGTCGGTAATCGCAATCGACAACCAGGCCGATCTGATAGATAAAGTGAAGGAGGAGGTGACCCAAGCTATCCGGGTCGATTCGACCGACCAGGAGTCGCTCGAGCAGGTGCCCTTTGATGATGTGCAAACTGCCATCGTTGCAATCGGCGAAAACATTGAAGCCAGCATTCTTACCACAGCCCTCCTGAAGCGCAAGGGCATACCCTATATTCTCGCCAGGGCAATCTCCGAACTCCATTCCCAGGTGTTGCGGCAAGTGGGAGCGGACGAGGTAGTCAACCTGGAAATCGACGAGGGGATAAAAATAGCCCAGCGTCTGGCAACACCTAACATTTCGGATCGATTTCAGATCGGCAGTGCCCTGAGCATAGTAGAAATGAAACCTCCCAAGGCCGTTCAAAACAGACCGCTTTTAAAACTCGACCTGCGCAAAAAGTATCGCATCAGCATCGTTGCTATCTACCGCAGCCAGCACTCCGTGGATGAAGTCGGCAACCCGGTCAAAGAGGATACAGTAGTATTTCCCGAACCAACTACCGAACTTGCCGATCAGGACACCATTCTGATAGTGGGCAAAAACGAAGACATCGACAAGTTCAAGGAGCTGTAGCATGATATTCGTTCCGCGCTTTTGGTTAATACTCTGCACTGTAGTGTCGACAGTTGCAATCGCACTTCTCGGTTTTCTGGGCTTCAGTGCCTTTGGGCAATTCGTCGGCAGCAGCGAGCAGGGGTTCATCATTACCGAATTGCAGGCTAAACTCACTGCCGAGTGGTTTCTGTTCGGGGCTTTGGTTTCGCTGTTGTTGATGGCACTTATGATCGGCAGAATCGTATACGTGCGCAGAAGGGTTTCGGCGGAGCTGCAGCGCATTCACTCCATGAGCTCCTATATTTCGCTATCCACCCAACTGAACTCGAAACATCTGTATGAACTCAGCGAGCCGCTGTCCGAACTGTTTGAAAGAGTGTCTGCTATTAATGAAAAGCAGTCGCTGAAAATGAGCGCCCAACACGCGCTGATCTCATTCCTTTGTGCAAATATCAAGACCCCGCTGCTTGTCACAGATGTAACCGGAAAAATTTTACACGTCAGCATCCGGTATGAAGAAAACAACAATACAGAACGGTCAAAACTCATCGATAAGAATATCGAAAACATCGTGCCGAATCTGTTTATGCATGAAGTACTCGGCAATATCGAGGTTAAGCAGAAGTATAAAAAAGAGCAGAAAGAGGACCTTTTTTTTCATGTGTATCCTATTTATAACCGTGCATCTCAAATTACCTATCTGCTTTTCGAGATCGGCAGCGACTCCGATCTCACTTACGTCTCCGGGGGCGGTCCACAGACCAACATAGCGAATCCAAAATCAGACTCTTTTGCAAAAAATATTTCAAAGAGAATGAAAAAACTGCTGCGAGTGAATGGTTTTCCTTTCTTTACCGGCTTTTACCAATCTGATAAGATTGAGCGGCGACATAAATCCAGTCAAGGAGAGGTGGATGGAGAGCAGTAAGAAGCACGCGCAAGAGTTTATGCACAGCCGTTCAATGACCGCTGCAGAAGTAGACATGGAACGGAGCGTACAGTCTTTTCTTTCCGAAATGAAATCTGGTCTCGAAAGTTTCGATGCATCGCTGCATATGATACCTACCTACCTCAACACAGAGGGAGAACTTCCATTCGAAACACCGGTAATAGTATTGGATGCCGGGGGCACTAACTTCCGTGTGGCTCAGGTAAAGTTTTCAGACAGAGGAAAGACCGTAATTGAAAAGTTTCAGAAATTTCCGATGCCGGGCTCACAGGGACTCATGCACAAGGAAGAGTTCTTCGAGACCATCGTCGACTATATGCAGGATGTACTCGAGTCCTGGAGCAGCGATACTCCACCCCACATCGGTTTTTGTTTCTCTTATCCGACCGAAATAACGCCTGATAAGGACGGTCGCTTGATCCATTTTTCCAAGGAGATTAATGCCCATGAGGTCGAAGGAGAGCTCATCGGCACCAATCTTCGACACACTCTCAAAAAACGTGGATATCCGGAGCCCGCCGGCATGGTATTGCTGAACGATACCGTTGCCACCCTGCTGGCCGGAAAGGCCGCTTCTACCGAGCGGCCCTACAGCGCTTTTGTCGGCTTCATCCTCGGGACCGGAACCAACAGCGCTTACCTCGAGAAAAACGAGAACATCAAAAAACTACCGGCGTTGCCTTCAACCGGCCGCCAAATCATCAACATCGAATCCGGAGGGTTTGACAAATTTCGAGGCGGGAGCATTGATCAAAACTTCGACCAAACAACCATCAAACCGGGCTCATATCGCTTCGAAAAAATGATATCCGGTGCTTACCTTGGTCCCCTCAGCAGTCGTGTATTGGAGGAGGCGGTAGAAGCAGACCTGTTTTCAAGCTCGGCAGCCAGTGAGATAAAGAAAATTCTGCCCCTTGATACCGTTACAGTGGACCGCTTTCTCCATAATCCATATGACAACAAAAACAAGCTTGCCATTGCCTGTACCACACAATCCGACCGCAGTATGTGTTTCACCCTTGTAGATACAGTCATAGAACGGGCGGCCAAATTGGCGGCGGTAAACCTCTCCGCAACAATCCTAAAAGGAGCATCCGGGCAGGACCCCTCCTATCCGGTTGCAATCTGTGCCGACGGAACCACGTTTTATAAATCCAAAGACCTCATGTTCCGTACCCGTTACTACCTCAAACAGTATCTGCAGGATCAGAAGGGAAGATATGTCGAGTTCATTCATAACGAAGACGCCCCCATTATAGGGGCCGCGGTAGCCGCGCTTTTGGACATATAGGACAGGGGCTATCACATGCAGGGTTTAACCTAAGATCTAACAATTCACCCGCATTTTGTTGCATTTCGTTGCAATAAAGTTGCACTCTTTACTTCGGTTTATTATAATACATAGTAAATTTCATATTCTGCAGGAACGAGTGTAAAAGGAGGCATTATGGCTAAACTTGATCCAACCAAGATGAAAGATTGGGAAATTGCAGCGGAAGCTGAAAAGTCTATGCATCGCATCTATGACATTGCGAGTAAATTCGGTATTCAGGAGGAAGAGCTTCTTCCGTACGGCCACTATCTAGGCAAGGTGGATTATCGAAAGGTTCTGGACAGGGTCGGAGACCGGCCGAATGGCAAGTATATCGATGTTACTGCTATTACACCGACACCGCTTGGAGAGGGAAAAACCACCACCACGCTCGGTCTCGTACAGGGGCTCGGGGCGATCGGGAAAAGCGTATCGGGGGCTATACGACAACCTTCCGGCGGACCTACTTTTAACATCAAAGGTTCGGCAGCCGGCGGGGGCTTAGCTCAGGCGGTACCACTTACCGATTTTAGTCTGGGACTCACCGGCGATATCGACGCCATTACCAATGCCCATAACCTCGGCATGGTAGCACTTACCTCCAGAATGCAGCATGAGTTCAACTACGGAGACAAGACTCTGGAGAAAAAGAACCTCAAACGACTGAATATAGATCCGTATAACCCTGCGGTGGGATGGGTTATCGACTTTTCCGCCCAGGCACTGCGGGAAATCATCATCGGTATCGGCGGAAAGATGGACGGCTTCATGATGAAGTCGGGATTCCAGATTACCGTTTCATCAGAGCTCATGGCAATTCTTTCGGTGGCCCGCGACCTCAAGGACATGCGGGCGCGTATTGCGAAAATGGCGCTTGGATACAACAAGCAAGGCGATCCGGTAACCGCTGCCGACCTTGAAGTCGACGGGGCGATGACCGCTCTGATGGTCAAGGCAATCAACCCGACGCTTATGCAGACGATCGAAGGACAGCCGATGCTGGTTCACGCCGGTCCGTTTGCCAACATCGCTATCGGGCAGTCTTCTATTATTGCCGACCGGGTCGGACTCAAGCTTGCCGATTACCATGTAACCGAAAGCGGCTTCGGTGCCGATATCGGGTTTGAGAAGTTCTGGAACCTGAAATCACGCTATTCCGGATTAACCCCCGACGCTGCCGTTATTGTGGCAACCGTGCGTGCACTCAAGATGCATGGCGGCGGACCGAAGGTGGTTCCGGGCAAGGCTTTGGACGAGGTATATAGTCAAAAGAATGCAGACCTGGTTGAAAAGGGAACCGAGAACCTGGTGGCTCATATCGAAACAGTAAAGAAAAGCGGTGTTTCTCCGGTTGTATGTATCAATCATTTTTATACCGACCATGACGAGGAAATCGCCGCTATAAAACGCGTTGCCGAAAATGCAGGAGCCCGGGTTGCCGTTTCAAAACACTGGGAAAAGGGCGGCGAAGGAGCCCGTGAACTGGCAGAAGTGGTTACCGAAGCGTGTGAAGACACCCACGAGTTTACTTTCCTGTATCAGGAGGATACGCCACAGAAAAAACGCATTGAGCTGATTGCCAAAGAAGTGTATGGCGCCGACGGAGTCGAATACACTCCCGAAGCGGAGGCAAAACTCAAAAAGGTACAGGACAATCCCGAACTGGCCAAAATGGGTATCTGTATGGCCAAAACTCAACTCAGTCTCTCCCACGATCCGGAACTGAAGGGCCGTCCTAAGGGATGGACTCTGCCGATTAAAGATATCTATGTGTATCAGGGTGCGGAACTGATTGTACCGGTAGCCGGCGGAATTAAACTGATGCCCGGTACAGCCTCGGACCCGGCATATCGCCAGATTGACGTAGATACAGAAACCGGAGGGGTGACCGGCCTGTTTTAAGACTTCAAAGAACAACTAACGGCCGCCCGGATCTCTCTGCCTGGGCGGCTTTTTTTATTGCATTATTTGAACATACGGAGGTGTATTGCCTTCACAAAAAGACAGGTTTCATTATATAAACAAATTCAGGCGTTTTTTTGAATTTTCTATTGACACTATGTGCTACATTTAACATTATGTTACAAATAGAACACATTGTTTTATTTTAATACTTTTTCTACTGAGAGGTGGTGTATGGAACGCATACCCGTTGCAATTTTAGGAGCTACTGGAACCGTGGGACAGAAGTTTATCACTCTTCTGCAGGACCATCCCTATTTTACTATCAGAGAGCTGGTCGCATCCCCGAGAAACGAAGGCAAAACCTACCAAGAGGCCTGCGCATGGAAACAGAACACACCTATTCCTGCCGAAATCGCTTCAATGAAACTCAAAACAACAAGCACTCCTCTCACAAGCACAATCCTTTTCTCCGGGCTCGATTCATCAATTGCCGGAGAAGTCGAGAGCACCTATGCTGAGCAAGGCCATATAATCATCAGTAATTCGAAGAACCACCGCATGGACCCCACCGTGCCGCTGGTAATTCCCGAAATAAATCCGGACCACTTTGCGCTGCTTGCAGAACAAGCTTGGAACGGAGCAATCCTCACTAATTCGAACTGCTCTACGATGTTTCTTGCCATGGCACTGGCACCTATCGAGGAGACGTTCGGTTTGACTGCTGTTCAGGTGAGCACAATGCAGGCCATCTCCGGAGCAGGCTACCCCGGTGTCCCGTCCTATGACATCATTGGCAACGTGATACCGTATATCGGTGGTGAAGAGGAGAAGATGGAGGAGGAGACCCAAAAGATTCTGGGAACCCTGGCCAACAAGCGCATCAAAGATGCCGATTTCGCTGTGAGCGCACAGTGTAACCGGGTTCCGGTAGTAGACGGGCACACCGAAACTCTCTCGATCGCCCTAAAGCAGAAAGCCTCACCCGAAGAGATCAAAAAGGTAATCAGCGCCTTCCGCGGACTGCCGCAAAAGCTAGATCTGCCTTCAGCCCCTCCGCAACCGCTGCTCGTTATGGAAGAGCCTGACCGTCCTCAGCCGGCCCGCGATGTGTGGCTCGAAAACGGTATGGCAACGCTGGTCGGCAGAGTCCGCCCCTGCTCTGTACTGGACATCAGAATGGTGATTCTCGGCCACAACACTGTCAGAGGCGCCGCAGGTGCCGCAGTGCTCAACGGCGAGGCTATGTATAAACTGGGTCTGTTCGGAGACAATCCGGCACGGAAAATTGATCTCCAACTCCTAAAACGCCGCGCAGCAGCTCTGCACGAAACCCATGAGTTAATTGGCGAGTGTTGCTAAAATAGAAGAGCCGCCGGATTGCTCCGGCGGCTCAATATAAAATGTGGAGAAGAGGATAAACTTTCTTAGTAGCCCATATCCATCATCGCGTCGGCGACTTTCTTGAAGCCGGCGATGTTGGCACCCTTCACATAGTTGATGTAGTCGGCACCGGTGCCCTCACGAACACATGCATCGTGGATATTGCCCATAATCTGCTTCAGCTTCTCGTCGACCTCTTCCTCGGTCCAGGAGAGTTTCATCGAGTTCTGAGACATCTCGAGACCGGAAACTGCAACCCCGCCGGCGTTAGCGGCTTTACCCGGTCCGAACGGAACCTTGGCTTCCAGGATCTTCTCGACCGCGTCTGCGGTGCAGCCCATGTTGGAGGTCTCAATCACGTACTTCACCCCGTTTTTCAGCAGCAGCTCCGCATCTTCGCCGTTCAGCTCGTTCTGAATTGCGCATGGGAAGGCCATGTCGACTGCAACTTCCCAGGGTTTGCGGTTCGGAACGAATTTGGCTCCGAATTTATCAGCATACGGGGCAACGATGTCGTTGTTGCTGGCCCGCAGTTCGAGCATGTAGTCCCATTTTTCCTGGGTGTTTACACCATCTTCATCAACGATGTAGCCATCGGGACCGGAGATGGTAACAACCTTTCCGCCGAGTTCGGTAGCTTTAATACAAGCACCCCAGGCAACGTTCCCGAAACCGGACACTGCAATCCGTTTTCCTTTCAGGGTATCATTGTGGGCTTCAACCATATTCTTGGCAAAATACAGAGCGCCGTATCCGGTAGCCTCGGGACGAATCAGCGATCCTCCCCAGTTGCGGCCTTTACCGGTCAGCACACCGGTATTCTCGATTTGCAGACGCTTGTAGGCGCCGTACATGTACCCGATTTCGCGTCCGCCGACACCGATATCTCCGGCCGGCACATCGGTTTGCGGGCCGATATAGCGATGCAGCTCTGTCATGAAAGAGCGGCAGAAACGCATGATTTCGTTGTCGCTTTTACCCTTCGGATTGAAGTCCGAACCGCCTTTACCGCCGCCCATCGGCAGGGTGGTAAGGCTGTTCTTGAAAATCTGCTCAAATCCGAGAAACTTCAAACCACCCAGAGTTACACTGGGGTGGAACCGCAGACCGCCCTTGTAGGGCCCCAGAGCATTGTTGAACTGGACTCTGTAAGCGCGGTTCACCTGCACCTGACCGTTGTCATCTTCCCATTCTACTTTGAACTGAATAACTCTATCGGGTTCAGTGATTCGTTCGAGAATTTTGGCATTCACATACGCCGGATTCTCGTTGACTGTGTCGATTATAGATTCAACCACTTCCCGCACAGCCTGAATAAACTCAGGTTCGGAAGGGTTTTTTCTTTCGATTTCAGCCATAAACTGATCTAAATTGTACATAGTATCCTCCGTCAAATCGTATACCGGTAAATTTTGTACTATTACTCTATCGCGGATTTATCGTACAGTCAAGTTTTTTCGTAAACATAATTCCAATAATTTTACTTTTTCCGCAATTTACTTTATGTAAATCACTATATTACTCAATATAATCTTGAATAGCATATGTGATGAGAATATGTTATAATTGAAACAGCTCTACCCTTTTGGAGATTTCCATGTACGAACAACAGTACTCCACCACGGAAGGTTATTATTTCAAAGAAACCTCATTCAAACAACTGATGGCGAATCGGGTGGGTGATATCCTGTTGGTCTGTAGTGAGTATGATAAATTTATGCTGGAAGAGGACGGACGCATCGACGAACTCCTGTTCCAGGAATATGTGTCACTGAATCTGCGCTATCCGCCGAAGTTTACCCAGGTTTCTAATGCCCACGATGCATTCGAGATGCTGCAGAAGCGGTCATTCGATCTGATTATTACAATGCTCAATATCGGAGATGTAAATGCAATCGAACTGGCGAAGCGCATTAAAGAAACTTATCCCTCGAAACCGATTATTGTGCTCACTCCCATTTCAACCCGCGAGACGATGATCAAACTGCGAAATACGGACCTCAGTTCTATTGATTATATTTTTTCCTGGCAGGGGAATCCCAATATTTTGCTGGCGATGGTGAAGCTGATCGAGGACCGTATGAATGTTGCCTACGATGTAAACACCGTGGGCGTGCAGACCGTCGTACTCGTCGAAGATTCGGTGCGCTACTACTCGAGCTACCTGCCGATGATTTACCGCACCCTGTTCCGGCAAGCGCGCTGCCTGATGACGGAGGGGCTCAACGAGTGGCAGCAGACAATGCGGATGCGCGGCCGTCCAAAGATCCTGCTGGCCCGTACCTACGAAGAGGCAGTGCAACTCTACAACACCTATAAACACAATCTGTTGGGGATAATCTCGGATATCACCTATAAAAAAGGCGGAGAGATGGACAAACACGCCGGTCTGAAACTCTGTGAGTATATCCGTTCGGAAAACAAAGAACTGCCGATCCTTATCCAGTCCAGTCATTTAGAGCACGAACCCGACGCACACAACTACAGCGCTTCTTTTATCTATAAGCATTCAAAAACCCTGCTCAAAGAGCTGAAAGAGTATATTCGCCTCAATTACGGTTTTGGTGATTTCGTCTTTCGCGATCCGCACACTCTTGCACCGATTATGCGAGCGCACGATTTGTGGGATCTGCAGCACCGCCTGATGGAAGTGCCCACTGATTCCTTCAAATTTCATGTGGAGAACAACGATATCTCCAAATGGCTGAAGGCGCGCGCCCTGTTTACTCTGGCAAATTACCTGCGGCCGAAACAGTTGAGCGACTTCAAGAATGTACAGGAAGGCAAGGAGTTCATTATAAATGCAATCAAAGACTTCCGCATTCAGGAGGGTCGCGGAACGATTGCAGAGTTTCAACGCGACCGCTTCGATGAAATTTCCTTTTTCAGCCGAATCGGTTCGGGCTCACTGGGCGGAAAGGGACGTGGCCTGGCTTTTATCGATTTACAGTTGAAGCGTAAACGCATAACCTACAAATACCCGGGCGTAATAGTGACCATTCCGCGCACGGTTGTCCTGACCACTCAGGTCTTTGACGACTTCATGGAAGACAACTCGCTTTACGATGTGGCGCTGACCGAACACAGCGACGTCGAGCTGCTCGAGTCTTTTCTGGAGGCCGAACTCCCCTCACGTCTGAATGAAGATCTGGCCGCTATCCTGGGAGTTATGACCAATCCGATTGCAGTGCGGTCTTCGAGTCTTCTCGAGGATTCCCACTACCAGCCCTTTGCCGGTATTTATGATACTTTTATGCTGCCGAACAATCACGAGCAATTCGACCACCGCTTTCAGGATTTGTGCAATGCGGTGAAAAGCGTGTATGCCTCAACCTACTACAAGCGCAGCAAGGACTACATGCATGCCACTGGAAATATGGTGGAAGAAGAAAAAATGGGCGTTATCATTCAAGAGGTAACCGGCCAGGTGTACGACAAATTCTGCTATCCGAATATTTCCGGGGTAGCGCGATCACTCAATTTTTATCCGATTGAAAACGAGAAGCCGGACGATGGCATCGCTAATATCGCCTTCGGACTCGGGAAAACAGTAGTGGACGGCGATGTGTCGATGAGGTTCTCTCCTAAGTTCCCCAAAAAGGTGATGCAGCTTTCTTCTATCGATTCGGCCTTGAAAGAGACCCAGAAACAGTTTTATGCCATCGATATGTCCCCGGACAGTTTTTGCGCCCGCAGTCTCGACGGCGGTTGTATTCATAAGATGGATGTATCGGAAGCCGAAGACCACGGGTCGCTGAAGTTTCTCGCCTCTACTTACGACTTTCAAAATCATGTACTGCGCGACGGTACCAGTTACAGCGGAAAACGAATTCTCACATTTGCAAGCATCCTGAAGTACAACATGTTTCCGCTGGCAGAAGTCATTGGCGACTTGCTCGAAATGGGCCAAACGGCTATCAATACTCCGATAGAAATCGAATTTGCGGTAAATCTGGATACTCCCGCGGATAAACCGGCTATCTTCAGCTTCCTGCAGATTCGCCCCATTGTAGAAGGGGCCGAGCAGGAGGATATCGATATAGCCGATGAACTGCCCGAAGAAACGTTGATTTATTCAAACAAGGCGATGGGCAATGGAATGTACGATGAGCTGCGCGATATCGTATATGTCAAGCCGAAAACCTTCAATCCGGCTCATACCAAAAAAATGGCGGAAATGATAGGTGAGCTGAATGAGCGCTTCGAGAGAGAAGAGCGCGGCTATATCCTGGTAGTACCGGGACGATTGGGATCGAGCGATCCTTGGCTGGGCATACCGATTGCTTGGTCACAGATCTCGTATGCCCGAGTGATTGTAGAGATGGGACTGTCGAACTTCAGAGTCGACCCCAGCCAGGGAACTCACTTTTTCCAGAATCTCACCAGCCTGCAGAATGCGTATCTGACCATCAACCCATTCATCAATGACGGTGTATTCAACCAGGATTACCTGGAAGAACAAACGGCCGAATTCGAGAACGAATTCCTCAGGCAGGTGCACTTTGAATCACCCATGTGTGTGAAAATCGACGGACGTACCAGTCGGGGTTTGATCTACCACACTAATAATGACAAAGGCTGTCGCTTAGAATCGGAGATAGAAAAACAGCCTACGGTCGAAGCCGAGGTAGTGGATTGAGCTACCGCTGATTATATACTTTTAGAGCCTCTCTCAGAATACGAACAGCACGTTCGAGTTTGTCTCGAGTCAGCACGTATGCAATTCTGACTTGGTGCTTTCCGAGGTCGGGGGTGGAGTAAAAGCCCTGGGCCGGGGCTACCATAAGAGTTTCTCCCTCGAAATTAAAATCACTCAGAAGCCAGATGGCAAACTTTTCGGCATCATCAACCGGAAGCTCTGCGATCAGATAAAACGCGCCTTCGGGTGTTGAAATACGAACACCGTCTATTAGCTGTAAGCGTTCGATAAGGAAATCACGGCGGGCCTTGTATTCCAAACGAACTCGTTCGAGATACCGGTCTGAGCTTGTAAGGGCTTCGGCTACCGCCAACTGGTCAACTGTGGGCGGGCAGAGACGGGCCTGCGCGAAGCGTAGAACCAGATCCATAACTTCGGAATTGCGGCTTATAATCGTACCGATTCTCGCACCACAGGCGCTGTACCGTTTTGAAACCGAGTCAACCATAATAGCATTCTCTTCTATCCCTTCGAATTCCATGATCGAGACGGCTTGTCGCCCCTCATAGGTAAATTCTCTGTAGACCTCATCCGAAATGATAAAAAGGTTGTGCTCACGCGCGAAATCAACAAGCTCTTGCAGTCTTTCCCGGGAGAATACTGCGCCGGTGGGATTGCCGGGATTGCTGAACATAATCGCCTTGGTTTTCGAGCTGAGGAGACGTTCAAACTCATCTATTGCGGGCAAATGAAAACCATCTTCGAGTCGACTGGTTACCGGAACCACCTTTGCTCCGCTCATTGCCGCGAAACCGTTATAGTTCGCATAATATGGCTCGGGAATAATAATCTCATCGCCGGGAGAAGTGACGGCCATCAAGGCAAAGGTGATAGCTTCGCTTCCGCCGCTGGTTACGTAGATGTGCTGCGGATCAAGGTCTAAACCGTATTGCGCGTAATATTCGGAGAATTTCTGCCGCAGCTCAGGCAGGCCCTGGCTCGGCCCGTATGCCACTACCCGCGGTATATTTCCATAAGCCGATCGTATAGCCGGAACGGTTTCAATATCCGGCTGCCCGATGTTGAGATGATATACCTTCGTCCCGGCTGCTTTGGCCGCATCGGCATATGGCACCAACTTTCGGATAGGACTTTCCCCCACCAAATCTTTTCTCTTTGAAACCTGAATTCTTGTACCTTGCATCTTAACCTCCGATTATATTGACAGCTTAAGCCAGGGTCAATTGTGCTGTCAACTGTGCGGCTCCAGAGGTAATGAAAACATAAACATGGTTCCCTGCCCCGGTTCGCTCTCCACACTAATCTGTCCGTTGTTTTTCTCGATGAACTCTTTGCACAGCACCAGCCCCAATCCGGTTCCCTGTTCCCGGCTTGTGCCGGTATTCGTGTGCCGAACATCTATCCGGAATAGAGTCGGAAGAATTTCCGAGTCGATGCCCGGACCGTTGTCCTGTACAGTGATCACCACCTCATTTTCGGTGCGACTGCTGTGAAGCGTGATCTTTCCCTTTTCCGGAGTAAACTTGATGGCATTCGAAAGCAGGTTTCGAACGACCGCATTGATCGAGTTTTTATCGGCATACGCAGGCTCCGCCTGCTGCAGCTTGTTCTCTATATACAGCCCTTTTTTATCAATATTTACATCAAGGAGTGCCAGATTCTCACGTACTATTTCAGCAACATCAATTTCTTCCGGCTCGATGGGCATGCGGCCGGTTTGAATACGGGACCATTCCAGAAGATTCTCCAGCAGATTGAAGGCATTCTTTGATGATTTATGCATTCCGTGTAAAAACTCTTTGGCTGTCTCGGCATCGAGCTTGTCAATGCCGGTGGCAAGATACTGCGACATGCCGACCAGGGCCGTAAAAGGACTGCGCAAATCGTGAGCTATGATAGAAAAGAACTTGTCCTTAGCAGCGTTGGCTTCCTCCAGCCTGCTCTGAATAAAGCGCAGCTTCAGATGAGTGCGCACCCGCATACGCAGTTCGGCTCCGCGGAAGGGTTTCGTAATGTAATCTACCGCTCCGAGCTCAAAACCTTTGGTAATACTCTCTTCATCGTTACGGGCGGTAAGATAAATAATCGGTACATCGGAAAATCTATCCATCTCTTTGATAGTCCTGGCTACATCGAAACCGTCCATATCCGGCATCATTATATCCAGCAGAATTAAATCCACCCGATATTTCCTTAGATGTTTCAGTGCCGCAGGTCCGCTCTCTGCAGTTGCAACTTCATACCCGTCCATCTGCAGAATTGCTTTTGCAATTTGGACGTTAGGCAACACATCGTCTACAATGAGAATATGGGACTTGCGAAGATCAATATTTTCCATATACAGTCAGGAGCCCTTTAGAGCAGCTTCAAAACCCGCTCCTCCAGTTCATCCACCTTAATTGACAGGGTGCTCGATTTACCCTCCGGTTTGGCAATTACATCCGCCGCTCCCAACATTTTAGCCTTGCGTACATTCTCGTTGTTTTCATACATGGTTCCGCTGAGAATTACAATCGGCAGCTCCTTAGGAATCTCCCCGGCCCGCTTTTTCGTATTTATCTCTTTGAGGGCAGTCAGACCATCCACTTCCGGCATTTCTACATCCATCAGTACAACATCCGGTTTGTCCGAGACGATTTTTTCCAAACCAATTCTGCCATTCTCTGCTAACAGCACATCATCCCAGTTTCCGGTCTTTTTCAACGCCCCTTCCAGACCGCTGCGTACCAGGAGAGAATCGTCAACTATCAATATCTTTTTTCCCATTTCATTCCTCCGAAAGAATATACATTTTCACACCATCTTCAATGGTCCCGGCTATTCGAGTAAACCCGCTCAAGGCCTGGTCCAGAAGATCGGCAGCTTTTCTATAGTATTGTGAATGCGGACTGATATAGACCAACGGAACCTTCAGTGTGCGCTTGATCTGCACCATCCGCGAAAAAAAATCGCTGCTTCTGGCAGAACTCGACGATGCAAAGGCGAGATCAATGACCCACAATTTGTCTTCGGTGCCTATTTCCTGCTCAATACGATTCATCTCTTCCATAGTGGCTACCTTTTTATAGACAATAGCTCTTGTAAGGTACATCTGCTGCCACATACTGCGTTTGAAGTCATCGAGCAGAACATATAACAGCTCATAACTGATATCATTATAGTCCAACTGTTCCCGCGCAAGGGTTGCGGTGAATTTTTCCAGATATACTGCAATTTGAGTAAGCAGATTGAAACGCGGCTGATCACTATCCTCGACAAGCGACCTTAATTCTATGGCCTCCATTCCAAGATCCATCAGGCGGTCGGGTAAATCCGCCCCGGCCTCCGCTAACTCTTCCGATATCCGCTCACATGCATAAAAAGACCGTAATATCAACTTCCATTCGCTGAACCCGGCCTGCACCGATTGTGTATCTCGCGAGGTTGAAGATTCCGCGGAGGGTGAATCAAGCGAAAAAACCTGTTCCGGCTTGGGGGCCGGGGTTTCTTGCGAAGCTTGGCTCGGAGCCTGAACTTTGGCAGCCTGCCCCTTCACTTTACCGAGGCCGTCCAGCTGTTCGGTCAATTGCCCCATATGGCCGGTGTAGTCCGTAGAATCGCCCTCTTGGCAGACAGCATTCAGCAGGTCGATCACCTCGAAGGTGATTTGCAGGAGCCCCGCGTCCAGCTCCCGTTTTCCGTTTCTGACCTGATCGTACTCCGATTCAAGTGCATGGGTGAGCGAGTTGATCGCCTCCTCCCCCACCATATTCGAATTACCTTTTAAAGTATGGAATAGACGAAAAAGGGAATGAACCTGTTCCTGATCGGCGCCGTGCTGCTCCAGCTGGAGGACAATCTCCTCGGCATCGGCAAGTATGTCCAGTGAATCCTGAAAGAATTGAGCCCTGAGAGAGGTGTCTTCTGCCATTTACTCCTCCGACAGGGTTTTCTTGGCAGTTTTCTTCAGAACCTGGTTCCAGCGACCCCAGCGCTGGATTGAAACATCCACAACACTGGTTATATCTTCCGGCGATTCGAACGGCTTCATGACAAAATCCATTGCACCGTAGCCCAGCGATTCGATTACCCGTCCGAGCGTGGAATCGGCGGTCATCATGATGACGTGGGTAAGCGGGTCCACCTTTTTTGCCTCTTCCAGCAGGGTGATACCATCCATCTCGGGCATCACGATATCGAG
This sequence comes from uncultured Sediminispirochaeta sp., assembly GCA_964603735.1. GTDB lineage: Bacteria > Spirochaetota > Spirochaetia > DSM-16054 > Sediminispirochaetaceae > DSBN01. The sequence goes on from CAZRWN010000011.1 coordinate 76,062, forward strand.
AATCATAATATGCACTTTTTCTTTATTTATAATTTCAAGCGCTTCCTTTGGTGATCCCACCGCCTGCACATACAGCTCATCTCTATCCTTGAGATACTGACGGAGTAAGGCCAACACCATAACATCGTCATCAACAATCAGCGTATTCAACTTCATTCAATTTTCTCCTCTATGAGTTCAAGGATATATACTCAGGTACAGCATGTCAAATATCTTGTAAAAGTTAAATAAAAGAAACGAAGGTTAGCGGTTGCTCAAGAGTTTGATCATGTAAAGCTCGATATAGCGGCGAAAAGCATCTTTGCGTTTGATGCGCTTGAAGGCCTCATACTCGGCAATCTGTTTGCTTAGATTCTTGATCCGCTGTTCATCCGGCGGTTTGATCATAAGACTGCGCTTAATCCGGCGGAGGAAATCACGCACCGCTGAGTTTACATCCTCAACCAGATTCTGCTTCGATTTTCCCTCGACCAGCGGATTCCACTCTTCGATGAGCTCATCAAGGCTCTGTTCGATATTTCCATTCGATCCGATATAACTGTTTTTCAGTTCGTAGACAGCTTTCTTAAAAGCAACCTGATTACTGACCTCGCGATCGCTGCTGCCGCTATAGCC
>CAZRWN010000011.1:76776-88053 GCA_964603735.1 uncultured Sediminispirochaeta sp.
CTTTCTTAAAAGCAACCTGATTACTGACCTCGCGATCGCTGCTGCCGCTATAGCCCGTTCCCGTTCCAGTTCCAGTTCCAGTTCCGGTTCCCGTTCCGCTGCGGGAGCCGAACTGCTTAGCGCCGGCCACCGGCTGATCCTCTGCATGCCATTCACTGCCGGCGGCTCTTCGCCTCCGGCTCTCATGCGATTTTGTAAACGACGCATAGATATCCGAAGGATCTTTAATAGCCTCCGCGCCCTTAACAAGCTTCTTCCACAGCTTATCGAAAAAAACTCCGATTCTTCCGACCACCGGAATGCTCTTCCAAAGCGGAAGGTAGGTGCGGGCATCACGAATAATACGCTTCTGATCGAGCCGCAGGATTTCATCTACAGGAATGAGCTGGCGCTGCTTTTCATCAACAATACGGTTGGCCTCGATGTAGACCTCCCGGGAGGGTTTGGTTTCATTCAAACATATGAATATGAGATCGTAGTGCAGCAGTTTAGCCAGCAGGGGATCCTGCTCTTTGATCCGTTTCCAGATATCATTCTGGAAGACATCGCGGTGACTCATTATCTGCAGCTTTTTATACTCACCTAACGCATCGGCCCATTCTTTCACATATTGCCCGCGCACTTCTCGTGAGAATGCCTGGGCACGCTGCAGAACGAGATTCAGCAGGCGCTCCTTGCTGACATAGTACTCGTTTTTATCGCTCGACAAAACCCTCACGATATCAGGAACTGGGCCGCTTTTTTCTCGCTTACTCTTGTGCTCCAGATAGTGAGCCAGCTCCTGCTGAGATATCCGTTTAGAGATCGGCAGGCCGACTTTATCACGCATCCCGTAGATATCGGTAAAACTGAAGAAATAGGGCGGCTTTTTAAGACCCTGGTTCACATTACGCAGGGCTTGCTCTTTCTCGAGCTTCTGCTTCTTCAGCCCCTTAAAGTGCAGTGCGAACAGGCCTATCAGGTAACAGGCCTGACAAAAGCCGTGCTCCCGGTCCAGTTTGTTCGCCTTTTCTCTGAACTCGTTTACTACAAAGGTAGACAGATGGGTCCAGAACTGAAAGGTAAAGTCATCAGGATCGGCGATTGTAGTAATGGCGACATCGCGCTGGGTCATAATATTAGAAAACAGGTCTTTTACTGCCTGTTCTTTGTTCGGGAAAATACCGTGCATCTTGTTGATGACATACTCGGAGTTCTTCTGCAGGGCAAGGTAGCTGCGTAGCTTCATTACACTCATCGCCAGGAGCTTGGTGAGAATAATCTCTCCGATGATGATCATCGAGCGGATTCCCTCCGGAAACACAAAGCGAAACACGGTGCTTTTCTTGCCTTTGAGGTTCCTCAGCAAGGGGACGAACTGCTCCTTTACATCGATAACCTCGATAGCCACCTCAGGAATAGCCTCTCCCAGCATATCTTCGCTTGGAAAGGAACTCTCCGGGGTTGAATGAGCATCCTCGTAAATCTGCCGAATTATATGCGGAAAGTACCTGAGATAGACTACCTGTTGAGCATTTTGCTCATCTCTAGTAAGCGCGCAAATTCCCTCTTCCTCGGCTTCTTCGAGCAGTGTATCGAACTCAGCCGGTGCCATCTGGCCAAACGGGGTAAACCCCGGCCGGCTCTTTTGGAACTCACCGGCCCAATGCGCGGCATACCGTTCAAGATTATACCGTGAGATTGTGGAGGTTTTCTTTTTTTGGGTAAAGGCACGCAGTATGTGCTCCAAATCCTTCAGTTTTGACATAAACCTACCTGTTGTACTCTTATTTTGAGTATACGTCGAGAGTTCACAATTTTCAATAACAAGAAAATTCAATTCTCACAAGCTTTAAACATTAGGTAAGGAACTCTCTCCAGAGAGGATCTGAGGGAGGATCGGCTGTCAGATTCAGGGGAGTCTTCTTAACCGGATGCTCCAGAATCAGCTGACGGGCATGCAGATGGATACCGCCGCCTTCATTCGACCGGCGTGCACCGTACTTCAAATCACCCTTGATATGGCAGCCTGCCGCGGCCAATTGGGCCCTTATCTGGTGGTGGCGGCCGGTCTCCAGCTCTACCTCCAGCAGGAAGTAGTTGTCGGTAGCCCCCAGAAGGGTATAGGACAGCCGGGCCAGTTTGGCCCCCTTTTTCTCCGCCTTTGCCGCCGAGACGCTGTAGGACTTGTTCTGCGAACGATTCTTCCACAGATAATGCTCGAGGGTTCCGTGGTCGGCCGGCGGCATATGGTCGACAACCGCCCAGTAAATCTTGCGGACATCACGGGTCTTGAACTGCTTGCCCAGTCGAGACAGGGCCTTGCTGGTCTTCGCCAGCACGAGAAGGCCGCTGGTGGGCCGGTCGAGGCGGTGCGGCAGACCCATAAAGACATTGCCCGGTTTCGCATCCCGCTGTTTGATGAACTCCTTTGCCAAGTCGATGAGCGGCGGGTCCCCGGAACTGTCACCCTGCACCGGTTCGTTAATCAGTTTATTGATGACCAGCAGATGATTATCCTCGTAGATAATCCGGCGGCCGATACTTTCGTACGATTCTTTTTTCATACAGCTTATTTCTTTTTACCGTTGTTACCGTTTTTGTTGCGGCTGCGGACCCGTTTTACACTGGTGGTTTCTTTGGTAGTCAGACGTACGCCGTTGGCCTTGACGCTTTTCACCAGGTAGTCGTTTACGGGGAAGCGTTCCTCCAAAACCTTCAGACGAGGCTTCTTCTTGTAGCGGAAAACGAACTCCTCGTCTTCGCGGGTAGTGAACTCGAGGATTTCAGCACCTTCCGGCAGCAGCTGGTACGTTTTCTTGATGATGAACTGCTCGATAGTGCAGCGCTTCAGGTAGTAGGCGCCGGTGTCCTTCATTTTATAGAGGATGGAAAAGACGTATTTCGCCAACTCTTCCTTGTCGGCCAGACTGCAGAAGAGCATGCCCTTGTCGACAAACAGTTTGTCCGGCACGTCGATCACCGAGTAGATGCCGCTTTTGCGGATTACCAGCACACGGTCGTACTGGTTGACGGCGCAGACGCTGCCGCCGGTTTTCACTTCGTAGCCGAGGTAGCCGGTGGACTTGTCGTAGCGCAGCTCCAGATTGCGCTGGGCCGCCTCGCGGACATCCGTTTTCTCGAATGAACCGACTTTAGTCAGCCGCGGGAAACGGTCTGACATCGAGTCCATGACCTCGTCGAGAAAGCCGATGGCGTAATCGGTGATGTGCTCCAGGTGGTGTTTGACCTCTTTCAGGCGCCCTTTGATCTCTTCTACTTCTTTGCGGTTTTTGTTGATATCGTACAGCGAGATACGGCGGATCGGGATGCGCAGCAGCCGCTCGATATCCTCTTCGGTCACCTTGCGGGGGATTTCTTTTTTAAACGGCTCCAGGCCGTCGAAAACCGCTTTGACCACCGCCGCCTGGGTGGTCATCTCCTCGATCTGCTTGTAGATACGCTCCTCGATGAAGATGCGTTCCAGGGTGCGGGCGTGCAGCCGGTCGCGCAGATGGCCCTGTTCGACCTTCAGCTCGGCGGTCAGCACCTCGACCAGGTGCCCGGCATGGTACCGGATGATGTCGCTGATCGGCACGACCGTGGGCGTATTGTCCTTGATGACCAGCGGATTCACCGAAATGGCGTATTCGCAGTCGGTAAAGGCGTACAGGGCATCCAGCACATCCTGGGTATACTCACCGCGGGCCAGCTTGATTTCGATTTCCACCTGATCAGTGGTGTAGTCGAAGATGCTGGAGATCTTGAACTTGTTCTTGCGGGCGGCATTTTCAATTGAACTAATCAGACTTTCGGTGGTCGAGCCGAAGGGCAGCTCCCGGATTACGATGCGCTTGGGGTCGGAGGTATCGACTTTGGCCCGCACCAGCACCTTGCCCAGGCCGTCCTGATAATCCGAGACGTCCACCAGGCCGCCGCCGGGAAAGTCGGGGTACAGCTCGAACTCCTCGCCCTTCAGGGCCGACCGCACCGCTCCCAGTACTTCGTGAAAGTTGTGCGGCAAAATCTTGGTCGACATTCCGACGGCGATTCCCTCGGCACCATGAATCAGGACAACCGGTATCTTGGCCGGAAAAACGACCGGTTCTCTGTTACGCCCGTCGTAAGAGTCTACGTACTCGGTAATATCGGGGTTGTAGAGCACCTTTTTAGCGAAAGGCTCTATGCGGGCTTCGATATACCGGCTGGCCGAGGCCTCGTCGCCGGTCAGCAGGCTGCCGAAGTTACCCTGCTTGTCGATGAAAAGCTCTTTGTTGGCCAGCACTACCAGGGCCGAGTAGATCGAGGCATCACCGTGGGGGTGGTACTTCATGCAGGAGCCCACCACATTGGCCACTTTATGAAACTTGCCGTCGTCCACCTCGAAGAGGGTGTGCAGAATGCGACGCTGTACCGGTTTCAGGCCGTCCTTCAAATCCGGAATGGCGCGGTCTTTGATAACATAAGAGGCGTATTCGAGAAAGTTTTTATTGTAGATGCTGCGAACGTAAGACATTTAGATCAGGTTCTCCATAATATACTGGCGCCGCTCGGGGGTGTTCTTACCCATATAGAAGGACAGGGTTTCGTGGATGTTCTTCAGCGACTTCATATCCACCTCGATCAGGCGGATGTCATCGCCGATGAACTGACCGAACTCCTTGGGCGAGATTTCTCCCAGCCCCTTAAAGCGGGTTACTTCCGGAGAGGAGAGTTCAGCGAGCGCTTTATCGCGTTCTTTGGGATTGTAGCAGTAGCGGGTCTCTTTCTTGTTACGCACCCGAAACAGCGGCGTCTCCAAAATGTAAATACGGCCGGCGACAGCCAGCTCTTCAAAGTAGGTCAGGAAAAAAGTAAGCAGGATATTTCGAATATGAAACCCGTCGTGGTCGGCATCGGTGGCGATAATGATCTTATTATAACGCAGCCCTTCGATGTCATTTTCTATGCCCAGCGCCATCATCAGGTTGAAGAGCTCTTCGTTTTTATAGATGGCGGTTTTGTTCTTGCCAAAGACGTTCTGCGGCTTGCCCCGCAGCGAGAAGACCGCCTGGGTGTACACATCCCGGGCGGTAACCATCGAACCGGAGGCCGACTGCCCCTCGGTAATAAATATCATCGACTCTTCGCCGTGCTTCTCGCCGAGGTGGTACTTGCAGTCCTTCAGATTGGGGATCTTGAGGGCGACTTTTTTGGCCGCCTCGCGGGCCTCTTTCTTGACCGCATTCAGTTCCTTGCGCAGCTTCTCGTTGTGCTCGATTTTCTGCTCGAGGCGTTTGGCCGCCTCCTTGTTTTTGTGCAGAAAATCGACCACCGCCGACTTTACCTCGCCCACGATCCAAGAGCGGATTTCGCTGTTGCCCAGTTTGTTCTTGGTCTGGCTCTCGAAGACCGGATTCTGCAGCTTTACCGCCACCGCCCCGGCGATGCCCTCGCGTACATCCACCCCGTTGTAGTTTTTCTTGAAGAATTCGTTGGCTCCCTTCAGAAGCCCCTCGCGGAAGGCGCTGAGATGGGTTCCGCCGTCGCTGGTATACTGCCCGTTCACAAATGAGAAGTAGGTCTCCCCATAGGTGTTGGTGTGGGTAAAGGCGAACTCAAGATGGTCGCCACGCAGATGGCCGATTTTGTAGAGGGTTTCATTGCCGATTTCGCCATCCAGCAGATCGAGCAGACCGTTTTCGGAGAGAAACTTCTTCTTGTTGAACCACATTGTCAGGCCGGCATTCAGACAGGCGTAGTTCCACATGCGCTGCTCGACGAACTCGTGGTTGTAACTGAAGTCGCCGAAAATCTCCGGATCGGGGACGAACTCGACGTAGGTTCCGTCCTTCTCCTTTTTCTGATTTCCGCTGCGCTCTTTCAGCAGCTTGCCCTTGGAGAAGACCGCCTCGTAGTACTTTCCCTCGCGGAAAGAGACTACCCGGAAGTGTTCGGAGAGGGCGTTTACGGCTTTGGTACCGACCCCGTTCAGCCCGACGGAGAACTGGAAGACCTCGTCGTTGTATTTGGCACCGGTGTTGATGACCGACACACACTCAACTACCTTGCCCAGCGGAATGCCGCGGCCGTAGTCTCGAATTTTCACCCGGTTTTCATCGATTTGAACGATGATGCGCGACCCGTGTCCCATGATATATTCGTCGATGCTGTTGTCGATCACCTCTTTCAGCAGGATGTAGATGCCGTCATCCACATTCGAACCGTCGCCGAGCCGGCCGATATACATACCGGTCCGCAGACGGATGTGCTCGAGGCTGCTGAGGGTTTTGATCGTACTTTCATCGTACTGCTTGTTCTTTTTCTTAGAACGCGACTGTGTAGTGCTTGTAGATTTTGCCATGATACTTCAGCCGCAGAGTGTAGCACATTTTCGTCAGGCTGTCAGCTGTCTGCGGCTAACCCAGCGATCTAAGAGTATTCCCCTTCCCAGAGACGCTGAAGAAAGACCTTCAGAGGCAAGATCTCCACTTCTCTGAGCCTTCTAGGGGTATCGACGGAGCAGACCAGCAGTAGATGCTTGAATTGCCCTTCGTTTTTCAGTTCCAGGAGGTTTTTGACATGCCGCTCCGAGGGATTTGACGACGCTTTTACCTCAATTGCCGTATCATCACCAATAATAAAGTCTACTTCCCGATTATCCCTGGTTCGCCAAAAGGAGAGATCCCGCCCATCATTGCTGTAATCAAGCCAGGATCGAAGTTCAGTATATACAAAATGTTCCATTGCTTTTCCCCAGGCATCGGTTCCCGGGTTAACCTGTCTCACCGAGGCAAGGGTATTGCGTACCCCAAGGTCGAAGAAAAAAAACTTGCCCGCACTGACGGCTTTTCGTTTTTTCCCGCGGGTCCAGGGGGTCAGCATCTCGCCCAGAAGGGTATCCTCCAATACGGAAAAATACTCTCTGATGGTACGGGCAGGAACTGCCGCATCGGATGCCCAGGCTTCATAGTTTACCTGCTCTCCGTTGTAGAGGGCGGCGGTCCGGAGAAAACGGCTGAAAGCATCAATTTTTCGCGCCGCCCCCTCTTCCGCAATTTCCTGCTGCAGGTAGGTTCCGCAATAGGCTTTTAAATCTTCCTCCGGGTATTCAGAATCATACATCACCGGAAGGGACCCATAGTGAAATATTCTCTGCACATTGTAGTCACCGATTTCGGCTGAGCAAAGGGGATGAAGTCTTCTTGTCCATGCTCGTCCCCCAAGAAGGTTGGTTCCACGACGTTTGATTTTTCTTGCACTGGAGCCGGTGAGGATGAATTGAAGGTGCAAATCCTCTATCATAGAGTGAACTTCATCCAATAAAAGGGGCAGAACTAAACTTAGGGCTTGCTAAATAATCTCAGCAGAACCGTCTTATGTGAATTTTTGTCTACAACCAAGGAAAAATTTAAGTCTCCGCCGCAGTTAAAAAAATGATAGAAGAAGATCCTCTACTGATCTTCTCCAAGTTCATTACCAATACCTTCACCAGCGATGCTGGTCTCACTGGTACTCTTTAACTTGCTTGTTATTACTCACTTCTTCTTTTTAAGGGGTTGGGGTTTATGGAGCGGTTACACTGCGAGCAGCCCTCTTGGTTCAAATTTCATAAAATCCCCGCGCCCCACCGCCGGAGCACAGGATGTGCGGTTCTTATGCTGCCGGATTTGCATATAAGTATCTCTGGAAAGCAATAAAGGTCTCCTTTATTGCTTCTATTCCGCCTAGTTTTTCCGCTGCATCTGTTATTGAATAATATTTCAAAGAAAGCAGATCCGGTAGTTTTTCCTGATCAAGTTCGTCTACGCCGGTTTCGATATATTTGGTAAGAACAAATTCAAGAAAATCCTTCTGCTCCTGATTCAAACCGTTAAAAATAAATGGTCTGGCTTTTGCAACCCGTTCTTCCCGACTAATGGGTTGAACCGCGAACGAGACATACTCAAGCACGTCAAAGATGTCGCTCTTTTCTGCGTTTACAAGTTTCTGCAAAGTATACAACTCATCTTTACCGTAACCCGCTTCCTCAAGACTTACGAGCAATGCTTTCCGGGTAGATGGTACTGACCATATTTTTCTAAGCTCATCCTCGTCCTTAAAAAAATCAGGGAGCTTGCCAAAGAGGTTTTCCAGAAACTCCTCTGCCGAAATGGGCTTGCCGTCGGCACTCCAGAATGAGGTGGCTATCATGTGCTGGATTTCCCGTTCTTTTCCGTCTCTCAGTTTGATTTTCAGCTTTTTCGGACGGTCTGTTTCTTCGGGCTCTTCAGGATCACCCGGTTCTTCTTTCACCTCTGAAGGCTCTTTTGGTTCCGATGGTGAATAGAGTTCAGGTTCCAGGGGTTCACCGTCCCATTCCGGATCGAGAAAATGATGGTAGGCGCCGACATAATCGTACAGGGTAAAATAGTCTTTGCCTTCAAACAGGCGGGTACCTCTTCCGATGATCTGCTTAAATTCAATCATGGAATTAACCGGTCTCAAAAGTACGATATTCCTGATGTTCCGTGCGTCAACTCCGGTGGATAGTTTCTGGGATGTCGTCAGTAGTGTAGGAATGCTTTTTTCATTGTCCTGAAAATCCCGAAGGTGTTGTTCGCCAAGCTTTCCGTCATTGGCGGTAACCCGGTGGCAATAATTGGGGTTATTGCTTTTCTTATGCTGGTTTATCAAATCCCGTATAGCCAGGGCATGCTCCTGATTGGCACAGAAAACGAGGGTCTTTTCTTTTTGATTTATTTCATCAAGGATAATTTGCACCCGCTTTTCTTCACGCTCTTTTATCTGAATAATCCTATTAAAGTCCTCTTCACCATACACCCGGCCCTCTTCAACCTCACCCTCGACTACCGTATCATCCGGGGTATAGATATATTCATCGATGGTAGTCTGCACCCGTTTTACCTTGAAGGGGGTAAGGAAGCCGTCGTTGATCCCTTCTTTTAATGAATAGATATACACCGGCTCTCCGAAATAGGCATAGGTGTCAACGTTATTCTTCCGTTTCGGGGTGGCAGTTAAGCCAAGCTGGACAGCTGGAGAAAAATACTCCATGATTCCCCGCCAATTGCTTTCATCATTTGCTCCGCCCCGGTGACACTCGTCAATAATGATAAAATCGAAATAATCCCGGGGATATTCACCGAAATTGGGAGCCGGGTGTCCATTCTCATCCCGGCCGCTCATGAAGGTTTGAAATATGGTAAAGAAGATGTTTCCGTTGGTCGGTACACGTCCTTTCTTTCGAATAGCATCCGGGGCGATGCGGACAAGGGCGTCTTCAGGAAATGCGTTAAAGGCATTAAAGGCCTGGTCGGCCAGAATATTCCTGTCGGCAAGAAAGAGTATTCTTGGCCGTCTTGATCCGTCTTTCTTCAGATTCCAGCGGGTATGGAAGAGCTTCCAGGCAATTTGAAAGGCGATAAATGTTTTACCGGTGCCGGTGGCCAGGGTAAGCAGGATTCTGGTTTTATCCTCGGCTATCGCATCGAGCGCCCGATTTACCGCTATTTCCTGATAGAAGCGGGGCGGCTGGGTGCCGCTCTTGTCCTCAAAGGGAATGCGGTGAAAGGCGTCTCGCCACTTGTTCTGCTGTTCATGCGCCATAGCCCACAGCTCTTCGGGGGTGGGGAATGTATCAACCAGTCCTTCTTCTCCGGTTTTCATATTGATTCGGTAGATTTCTCGGCCATTGGCTGCATAGGCAAAATCCAGCTTCAATTTTTCGGCGTAGAGCTTGGCCTGGGCCACCCCTTCGCCGACTTCGTGCTCGGTGCTTTTGGCTTCTATTACGGCAAGTTTGACGTTGTTATAGGAGAGCAGGTAATCGGCAATAAGTGGTTTGCTCCGTGTGCCACCGGTCTGAATTTTACCGTGGGTTATCTGATATTCGCGGCTGATCTTTGACTCGCCAGTTCGACCCCAACCGCGCGAAAGCAGAATAGGATCAATCAGCTCGGCTCTGGTTTCAGCTTCGTTCATTACTTTGGTCCTTTCTGATAATCCAGTATCCCTTTTTATCAGATCCTTGTCTGTCAATTAAACCGACTTCTTTTAAGGCTGAGATGTGTCTTGCAACTGTGGCTCTGGATTTACCGGTCAGATGTTTCATATCCTCCCATGTTATTTGGGGATTTTTCTTAATTGCATTTAGAAGGATTTTTTGAGTCTCATTTACAGTCTCATTTACAGTCTCATTTACAGTCTCACCTTGCGCGTACAAAGGTATGATCAGTTTAAAAACATCTTCTTCGATCAACTGAGGCTCTGAATTGGAATAGATTCCGGTGTATTTATACAGGTTTCTCACACCTGAACCTAACTCATCGGCGAAACCTATTTCCTTGAATACCCTGGCTATAAGGGGGTTTTTGGGAAAGGGAGTAAAGTTTTCCAGTTCTATGGGTCCATAATTATGAGGTCTATTGCTGTTTTTCCTACAAGTTCTGGACTATTAGTTCTATTGAATAAAACATCATTTTTGTTTAATAAATACTTGGAAATCTCATCTTGATCATCAGTGAATACAAGCCTTGCCCAGTCTATCTCTCCATTCTGGATATTACCCATTCGTAACACAGGAATTTCTCCGACTTTTTTGGACTTCAAGGAGGTTCCATATTCAAAGCTATCACAAACTTCCCCCAGCTTCTTCTCCTCCCAATCCTTCCCGGGATTGGCAAAAATCCCGTTCAAATAACTCTCAAACAGCTCTTTGGCGTTGGCGAGATTCTTCTCAGCATTGGCCTTGGCCTTGTCTATAGCGGCAAAGGCTTCATCGAGAATGGCAACAATGCGTTTTTGTTCAGAGAGGGGGGGGAGAGGAATTTGAATACTTTTAGCTCTGCTAATAGTCAAGGTGCCAACGGTAGCTCCCCTTGAGCCCCGCATAATTTGTTTGGTAATATAATCAGTATTAAGTGCATACATTATATAATATGAGTTAGCACCGTTCTCTTTTTTTTCAAACCATAAAACTGAGGCATCTTTAAAATAAAACTCATCTTTTTCTTTAACAAGATAACATTTACCCAAAGTACCAACTGCAGAGACAATAATATCTCCCTCTTTTGGAACTCCTGTTATTCCTTTATACTTTTCATACATATCTCTTGAGATGAAAAGATCATTATTAACAAACCCATTTTGAGATAATTTAACAATTTCTCGTGCCCTATAAAAAGGTACTCCAGTACTTTTCCAATCTTTTTTATGGACACGTTTTGCAGATTTTATTTCATATAGTTCCCCCAGCTTCTTCCACTCCCAACCCTCAGGCAGCTTCTTCTCATTCATGTCCATCAGTGTTGATCCGTT
>CAZRWN010000012.1:0-13620 GCA_964603735.1 uncultured Sediminispirochaeta sp.
GCCGGCGCTGGTGCCGAGCTTTCGGTTTCACCCGGAACCCTGGCATTCCAGGAGGACGAGACGCAGCAGCCGGTGGAGCTCAATATTCAGGCCAGCGGGGCCGGCGGTTTTACCATTACCAGTCTTTCCGTGCAAAAAACATTTCCCAATGATGCCACCAGCAGCGAGCCGGTAGAGAGCCTCAATATCCAAGTGGCCGGCGGCGGCAGTACTACTATTTCTAAAACATTGAGTTTATCCTCCTTCGACCGGGCCCAGGCCCTCGGCGGCAGCCAGAGCGGCAGCATGACCGTGACCTACCGCATTCAGGGCAGCGACTCCTACGGGAACCCGGTAGAGGCAGTGGCCGAACTGCCGGTAAGCGTCAGTGCGGCACTGCCCTCGGATCTGCAGATTACGGGGGTGGAGGTGGAGCTGCCCCAATCCCCGTATTACGCCGGCGATGTGGTGCAGAATGCCCGGGTGATAATTCAGGCCACCGGCAGCGGGCAGGTGAGCGGTCAAATCCTCATCGATGACGAGGAGGACTGGACCGAGGAAAATACCTTTTCGGTCAGTGTAGACGGGCAGACCAGCTTTGACATCGAAGGCGAGATCCCCACCGATGATCCGGGCGAGCACACGGTCAAGGCCGAACTCAGCGATCCGGTGGAGATCTCCGGTGAGGCAAGCTACACCATCAGCGATGAAACTCCGCCCTTTCCGCCGGAAACCCTGAGCCTGGTGACCGATGTGGCCGAGCTCTCGGATTTTGACGGGCAGGCCGAGGTCAACAGCAACTCGAGCGCCGGCTACCAGGAGTTTGTATTTAACGGTACCGCCAAGATGAAACTGCTCTCCCTGGAGGATACCGAGCTCGAAGAGGTAACGGTGACGGACCTGCGGGTTCGCTACGATAACGACAAGCCGACCACACCTAAAATCAAGGGCGGTACGGTGGAGAAAGAGGCCGAGGAAGAGGAGACCTTCGTCACCGTTGCGAATGAGTATTTGAAAGTAAAAAAGGTCAGTTTTGACGGACAGGACACCAGCAAAATTCTGGTGGACGCCAAGCTGGCCCTGCCGAAACTCTACGGCAAAGAAATTATGAACCTTGAAGGGCTGGTGGTAAAAACCGAAGGGATCGAGGGCAAGAGCTTCTCTTATTCTGAAGACGATCCGAAAAGCTTCAAAGCCTTCGGCATGGATTTTGGAATTCACGATGTGAAGGGAACCGGGAACGCCCTGATAGTGGGCGAGGACAAGGACAACGACCGCTACTACTTCACCATGTCCGGCAGCATCACCATGGAGTCGAAAAAGGGCACGGAAACCAAAAAAGATACGCTGACGACCTTCCAGAATGTTACCTTTTATTCCGACGACCAGATCGACGGGGAAATTACCTTTTCCAAATCCTTCGATTTGATTCCGGATAAACTGAGCCTCACGGAGATAAAACTCGAGAGCGAGGACGATGACTGGAAGCTCAAACTCAAGGGCAAGCTGAAGGGCCTGCCTTCGCCCCTGGATGTGGCAAATGATACTGAGTTCGAGATTTCCTTTGATAAGGATGGGAATGCCTCGGGCGGTGCGGTGGTAATAAAAGAACTGGAAAAAGACAAAAAAGGCCACAAGCTGGGCGGGGACGACGAGTCCGAGTACGATCTAGGCATCGGTACCCTCGATCTGACCTACCTGCAGATGGTCTTTGAATATGAAGACGGTACCTTTGATAAGGATCAGAGCGAGATCCGGCTGGGGGTAGATTTTTACCTCAATGTACAGGGGGAGAACGGTGAGGAGAGCTCCGACGACGGGCGGCGGATCAGCTTTGGCGAGTTGAACTCGAACGGCGATTTCGAGGGCGGCGTACGACTGACCATGGAGGGCGATTTCGACTGGCACAGCCCCACCAACGCTGAGGTACTGAGTAATAAGCAGCTGAGCCTGCCGGGCATGAACCTCGCCATGGATGCTATTGCAGTGCAGAGCGAGCCCTTCGGCATTGCCATGACCGGCAGCATCGTAATGGGCATGGACGGGGTATCAGGGGGGATCAACTTTCAGAACCTGGTGCTGAGCGTGGACGGTACTATCAGCAATCTATCGGATGCCATCGAGGGCGGGCAGTTCGAGGTAGCCGATTCACTGCAGGTGGAGGTGGGCGATGTTGACTGGAGCACCTCCCCAAGCGATTTGAGTTTTGAAAGTAATGAAACCACCGGCGAAGGGGCCGACCAGGCTCCGCAGAAGGGCGATAAAGTGGTGGCCGTAAAGAATTATCTCAGAATCACCGACGCCTCGGTTACCGTCGGAGACAGCGGCAACCCCAGCATGAGCGGCGGCTTTGAGGAGTTTACCTTTTACGATCCGGTGGACGGCGGGCGTAGCTTTGTCCTGCGGCGGGCCCAGTTGGAAACGGTGGATATCGAGATTATGGCCGATGTGGAGTACAGCGCCGACCTGCTGCGTCTGGCCGGTACCATGGCCGTTCCGGGGGATACTCTGGAGGCAGCGGTGGTGGGCAAATTCGGCCGGCAGGACGGCCAGTTCACCATGGGAGTGTTCGTGGCGGCCACCGGTTTGAATATGGCCGTCGCTCCCGGTGTGTTTCTGGACGGAATCGGTGGGGGGGTATTCGTGAATCCGGTGGAAGCCGACATCGAACTGGTGCGCTCCATCGCCGGATTCAAGCGGCCGGAGCTGGAGGGGGAAATTTCCGAGAAGCGGCCGGGAGGGGCGCAGAACCCCGGGGCCTTCGCCCTCATGCTGATGGGCGACTTTTATGTAGCGGAAAAGAACCTGCTATCGGGACGGGCGCTGCTCACCCTCACGGCCAACTATTTTGCCCTGGACGCTGAGGCTTCCTATGCGGCGAATACGGTAGAAGGGGTCGGATATCTGGCGATCGGCTGGGATCCCGGCTATGCCGAGGGTAATATAAACCTTAAACTGAACTACTTCTCAATTTTCAAGGGTGAAGGCAATCTCGGATTCTACGTGTACGGCCCGGATACCTGGGGTGTTGCCGGCGAGTACAATCTGTATATGTACGATCAGAACTACGGGGAAATTTCCACCGGAGAGCTGTTTATCGGGCCTCCCGGCCTGATGGTACGGATGGATGTAACCCAGGGCATGGATCTGAAGGTGGTCTCCGGAAAAATCGTCTACGAGGGCATGTTCTGGTACTGGGCAGAGCCGGCTTCCTCCAAATTCGGCTTGTACGCCTCGGTCACCGCCCAGGGAGAGATTCTCAAGATCGCATCTGGAAAGGCCAGTCTGGAGGCTGCCCTTATACCGCAGCCCTCCCTGTTAATCTATGCAGTCGGCTCGGTAAAACTGGAAGTACTAAGTGTAGAGGTCTTCAAAGGCAGTATGTGGGTCTCGGCGAGCCTCGGCGGCTTCGACGGAGGCCGGGGGACCAAGAGCCAGTATGACCAGATGATTGCCGACGCCCGCAATATGGCCGACGAGATGGAAGCGGCCAAGGATGAGTTGATGGCCGATTTGGAGGCGGCCCAGCTGGAGCTGATGCAACTGTCGCCGGAACAGCTGGAGGCGGCGGGCATTGCCCTGGTGGAGGCGAACAGCAGTATTTTCAGCACCTGGGAGCAGGTGTATCAGAATAAGGAGATCAACAAGTGGCCCGGCGGCCTCCCGCCGGAGCTCGAGCTCATCCGGTCGAAACTCTTCGGCCCCGCGGCGCAGCAGATGGCGGCGGCCCGCAGCCAGCTGGAGAGCCGCCAGGCTGAAATTGCCTCTCGCCTGAGTCAACTGAACCAGCTGCAGGCGGGGGTAGTCGAAAACTTCGAGAATTATGAAGACCTCATCCTGGAAGACTTGCCCTCGGTGGCGGATCTGAGCCAAGGCGGGTCGCCCTTCGGCGGCTTCGAGACCCAAACGGTGACCGTGAACGGGCAGAGTAAAACAGTGAAGGTGGGCTTTGACCTGGACATGCAAAAGGCCGAACAGCAGGTACAGTCCCTGGCCTCTATCCGTGAAGAGTTTGCCGCCTATCAGGATGCCTTTATCGAGCAGAGCGGAAGAATAGATGCCAAACTCCGGGATTTGGACCGGATACTCTACAAGGACCAGTACAATCTGTCCGAATTGAACGAGGCCTACACCGATCAGTATCAACGGGTAAACCACTATGTGAATGAGTACATTGAGCATCAGATGGAACAGGGGGAGTACGCCGAGTCACAGTTGAATGCCATCACCTCCGGAGCGGACGCAGCTGGTGTCAGGGAGCAGAGTCAGCAGCTGCTTAGCGGGCTTTCGCAGGCCGAATTGCAGGCCTGGATCGAAGACCGGGAGTTTATCCTCGAGCATCTGATCTCCTCCGGCGGCGAAGACCCAAGCAATGTGATCCAGGAGCTTGATACGGTGGAATCGGAGACCCGCTTTGTAGAACGGGGGAAGACCCTGTGGTGGGAAATTCCTACTGTCGGTTTTAATGCCCTGAAGGCCAACAGCGAAGAGCGCCTGGCGGCACTCGACAGTGTATTCGGCAGCAATATGCAGGCCTTCCGGAACACCTGGTCCCAGTCATCCCTGCTGGTAGACCAAATCTACACCCGCAAGGCCGACCTGTACGCCCTGCTGAACGAAATGTATGACCAGCTGGCCCGTTACGGCCATGGGGATATCGGCGTACTGGGCAACGGAAACGCCGCCGGCTTTGAAGGTCTTTCCGAGACGGGGCTGGGCTTTCGCAGCAGCGCCGCGGCCTCCGGCATCAGTGCCCAGGCGGTGTCTGTTTCGGCTGCGACTACGACTCCCGCCGGACCGGCGGATGGGGAATCGACGGCCCTGCAGTTGATTTCCGACAGCAGCTCTATCGGATTTACAGGCGGTTTTACGGGAGACTCAGCGGCAGTTCAAGGGGCCGCCAGCCAGACCTTGCAGGGAACGGCCTATTTCGGAGCCGCCGAGCAGACGCGTGTAAGCGATGCGGTAGATATGGCGGATTGGAGCTGGGTCCCGGTGAGCACTTACTTCAGTGCAAAACGGGATGAAATTGCGCCCTACCTCGAGAATCCGGTGTTCAGCTTGTATACCGGTTCGGTCTCAAGTTCGAATCAATACAGTGCGGTGGTGGAAGCGGAATTTGCCGCCGAGCATCCGGTTGAAGTGGTAGAGTACAGCTGGACCCTCCAGCCGCATAGTAGTCCCGATGATAAGGGTAAGGTGTCGGTACAGTCGCAGTTTATCGTGCAGCCCGGAGAGGTAGAGAAGAACAGCAAGGAACTGTCCAGGCAGAGCTCGTCGCGGGCAAAGCCTGCCCAGGACAGCCAGCCGGAGAGTTCCGGCGGCTTTTTGGGGGGAATTTTCAGCACTCCGATTCAGACCGAAATAGCCGCCCATTTTTTCATTCCCTGGTTTTCACTGGGCAGTGTTGCAACCCTGCAGGATACCCTGCTGGCCGGAAACTTTGACCCTGACACGTATGCCCTTACCATCAAAGCACGGGGGGCCGGCGGGACCAGCAGCATCCGCCTGGGGCGCATCGATGTGGACTTTTTTGACCCGAACCGCGACACGGGGCCCTATGAAGCCTCCCTCGACAGCAGTGATTCCACGCCGCCCTCAACACCGCAGGTACAGCTGCCCTTTACTTACAGCGCCCGGGCCGATGAGATATATGCCGCTTGGTCTTCTTCTGACTCGGAGTCGGGAATTCAGCGCTACGAGTACGTGCTGGTTCCCTATTCTGAAGAGGGAGAGGAAGCGGGAGAGGTACAAAGTACCGTACTGTCGGAATCGGCTGGAAGTCAGCCCCTGTTCGGCGGCCTCGGAGCGGTGGGCCCGCAGCAGGCTGTGCTTCAGGAGCAAGAGCAGGAGCCGTATGCCCACCTGGATTGGCAGAATGCCGGTTCCCTGACCGAAATGAACATCCGCGGGCTGAGCCTGGAACACGGACAGCAGTATGTCCTGCGTATCCGCGCCACCAACGGCGCCGGAAAGATGAGCGTGGGCAGTTCCGACCCCTTTACCGTTGATTTGACTCCCCCTGAGGAGGCTGAAATCGACGAATTCGTGCAGCAGTCCGCCGACGAGCATCCGAACTCCTTCCGTTTTCGCATTGCCCCGCCGGAAGATCCGGAATCCGGCATCAGCGCCTGCAGTTTTGCCCTGGGAAGCACGGAGGGCGGCAGTGATCTCTATTCATGGACCCCGGTTGCCGAAGATCCGCAGTTTACGGGCAGCAAGAGCATCAGCGTCGCCAACCTGGCGGTATCCCAGCAGCAGGAGCTGTACCTGACTGTCCGCAGTGTGAACCAAGCCGGAATTGCCGCCGATTCCACTGCAGCCGTAACGGTCGAGTATAACGACTCTTCACCACCGATGGCTGTACAGATAGCCCTGCTGCCGGAGGGGTATTCTATTGATACGAGTTATCTGCAGATAGGCTGGTCCGCCTCTCAGGATTCCGAATCCGGGATCGTATCCTATGAATACGGAATCGGCACCTCGCCGGACAACCCCGATGTGAAAGGGTGGACCGCCGTTTCCCGGGAGGAAGAGCCGTATCTGATCGGAAAGGCCCAGGCGGTGAGCTCCGACGACGACGGTGGAAGGTTCGAGCGCAACGATGGAAGCAAGACTAAAGGTACGCCGAATGTTTCCGGAACCGACCTGCTCAACCGCCGGCTGGTTCAAAAGGATGACCTGCAATCGGAATACAAAATCGAACTTAATGATCTGCAGATGGAGCATGGACAAAGCTACTATGTGTTTGTTCGCGTACAGAACGGAGCAGGCTTGAACAACCTGAGCACTGCCGGACCGCTGATCATCGATACTACTCCCCCTGAGGAGCTGCAGCTCGAGGTGCTGGAAATACACACGGACCAAGGTACCTTTGAGGCTGATTTAATCGCTCAAGATCCGGAGTCAGGCATTCAGGCTTACAGACACGGAGCGAACTGGATTTCGGTGGCCGGGCCGGGCGGTACCCCGGAGTCTGTCTCTATTAGGCTCACCCTGCCGATTCCCACCAATCTGAACTTAACCAGTTATGTACCGGCCGTCCAGGTCCAGGTGATGAACGGAGCGGGTCTGACTGCGCCTGCCCGGCTGGAGGTGCTGCAATGAGACTTATCCGCGTGCTGATTCTGCTTCTACTGCTGCTTCCCCTGCCGCTCCTGGCCCAGGAGGGCCCCCCGCTGTATATAGTGACCGACGGACGGAACGTGCATATCATTCTGCACAACACACCGGCGGAAACCGCGGGGTTCAAAGCCTACCGGAGGGGGCCTGATGACAGTGCCTTTCTTCCGATGACCACCAGCACCGTAACTGCGCTGAGCGATCCGTACCAGGCGAATGAACTATTTCAGTCGGATGCCGAGTGGCTTGCACGCAGGTTTGAAACCAGCGATCCCGTCCGCTTATGGCGAAAAATTCAAGTCAATCGCGGCTACGCCCGAGCCTACAGTCTGGTGAGCCCCGGACTTCGGATGGCCCTGGGCCGAACCCTGGTAGACCGCAGTGTGAGCACCGGTCGGACCTACCGCTACCGAATAGTACTGGTAGATCGCCGGGGCGCGGAGATTGAAACGCTGAACCGCCGCATAACGGTAAAGGCCTCCGACGCGGTGGAAGCCCCGTCCGCAGTCTCCGCCGAGCAGGAAGGTAAAGATTTTTTGCTCGAGTGGGACTACCGGCCCTACAGGGGCCGGACGAACGACCTGACCGTGGGCTTTCACGTGTACCGCCGTGCAGTCAGCAAAGGTGGAGACGGGCAGGCGGTGCGGATAAACGATGCTCCGGTACTGCGGATTGAGGAGTATCTGAGTTACTACGACAGCGCTGTTCAGGAAGGGGTGCGCTACCGCTATGGGGTTCAGGCGGTGGATATGATCGGGCGGGTGAGTGAAATCGTCTACTCACCGGCGGTTGAAATAAAAGATACCACTCCGCCCCTAGTTCCAATGGGGCTGACCGCTATAGATGCGGATGAGGGGGTACGGCTTTTGTGGAACCTCTCGCCGGAGGAGGATGTGCGTTGCTACCATGTGTACCGCAGCGATACCTTTGAAGGGGAGTTTACCCGTATCAATGCAAAGCCGGTGCCCTTTGACACTCCCGATTTTACCGATACCCGGGTGGTACGCGGACAGGCCTGGTTTTACAGGATCAGTGCCGTCGATGCCGCGGGCAATGAAAGCGCCCCCTGCGGGGCGGTCACCATTATACCCGCCGATAGCGAGCCGCCGGCAGCGGTGAGCGGACTGACAGGAGAGGTGGATGCGGAAAAGCGTTCGGTACGCCTGCGCTGGGACCCCTCCGGGGAGGCCGACCTGAAGGGCTATTTCGTATACCGGATGCAGGCTGATGAGAATATGCTGCGCATTACCCCCGTCCCGATTACTCCGGAGAAGCGGCCTGAGTTCAGCGACCGCAGCGCCCACAAGCAGGGACTGCTGCCGGGGGCCGAATATCATTACCTGGTCAGTGCGGTGGATAATTCGGGCAATGAGAGCGCGCGGAGCAGCATCAGCCTGAAAATCCCCGATCTGGTACCGCCCCGCAAGGTGTTCTCCTTCAGCGCCCGCAGTACCCGCGACGGACATGTCGAGCTGCGCTGGCAGCCCAGCCTGTCCCGGGATTTGCAGACCCACCGCATCTTTCGGATGGATGACAAAGGCGAGCCACGGATCATTGCAGAATTAGAGGTCCCACGCACCTCCTATCTTGACACTGCGGTTGAACGGGGCCGGGAGTATACCTACTATGTGGTCGAGGTGGATGCGGCTGGAAATTCCAGCGAGGAGTCCCGCCACCGCCGGGTAGTGCCGGTGGATGCGACTGCTCCGGGGGCCCCGCAGGAGTTGACCGCCAGACGGGAGAAAAACAGTGTGCTTCTGAACTGGCGGCCCCCGGAGGACGAGGATGTGGTCGGGTACCGGATTTACCGGGCCGCGTATCCAAAGGCCAAGAGCGAGCGTATCGGCCCTGAACTAATTGAAAGCAACGAGTATACTTCCCGGTTCTTCACCCGGGCGGCGGAGTACACGGTGCGGGCGGTGGATTCTTCCGGCAATGAGGGAGAAGGAATTTCAACGCAGCTCGGGAGGGCGGAATAGATGTACGGGCTCAGCGTACATAAGCTGCTGATTGCGGGACTATTCGTGCTAGTACTGCTTGCCCCTGCTACACTTGCAGCGGAGGTGACCATAGTGCGACGTCTCCCGGAGAGCGGCACCAACCAAGCCGAAGCCAGCTGGAAGCGGTCTTCGATTTCTGTTGAGAGGCCTCCGGCCACGGAAGTTGAGACTGTCTCGCGTTTGAGCGGGCGTGTAATTGTGGGCGGCTCCGGTTCGGGTACTACCAACTCGGCTGCAGTTGAGGACTGGTCCACCGATTCTCAGCTCAACTACCGCAGCTACCTGGGCCAAAACGGACTCATGGATATTCAGGCGCAGGCCTTTCGCGACACCGGTATAGACAATTTTACTCAGCGGTATCTGGGCAGCCTGGCATATTCAACGCCCTCTTTATCCATGAAACTGACGGGCAATTACGACCAGAATGAAGCGCTTGCTCTCGACGGAAGGAGTCTGCGGACTGCGGGCGGGCTGGGGCTGAATCTTGCCACCAGCGACCAGGTGCGCTATCCCTTTCAGCTGCAGTACTCCTCCTCCTGGGATCAGCAGGAGTATGAAGAGATTAGTGATGACGAGTTTGATGACCGGCAGCAGGCCGACCACTCCATGTCCCTATCCTCCGAGCTGCCCCTGGGCATGCTAAAGCTGAATCTTGACGGCGGATTCGATATTCACCACGACCGCCTGGAGGATGTGTCCACCCGGGGCTACGGCGGAACTCTGGGCGCTACCTATCCGCTGTCCCCCGCCATAGGTCTGTATGCCGGAGTAACTCCGCATTATTCGGAGACGGAGCAGCAAATTTCCGAAGAAGTTTTTCAGGAGCGTTCTCTTGGAAGCGATGCGGGCCTGCTGTTGAGTTTTTCCGAGCAGCTGGAAGGGGAGATCCATGCCCAACGTGAGGACAACTGGCGCAGCGACCCCGATTTGGCTACAGAAGAATTGTTGCATACAGAAATCTGGAAGGGCAGCACTAAGTGGAGTCTGAATGCTCTCGAGGAACTTAGCACCACCGGCGAATATGTAATTTCAAGTGCTGCCGGAGGCAATGTGAGCCATGATCTGGCCGGTGATTCGGTTTGGGAGCAGGACCAGGGGCTTCTGCGGCGGGCAGGTGCGGAGGCCCGGCTGATAGTAAGCAATGCTGAAAGCGCTACGGTCGGCGACGGGAGTCGAGAAAGCCTTCGGTGGGGTAGTTCTCTGGTGTTGGCTCCGGCCGATGGAATGAAAATCGACAGCCGGTATTCGGCCAACCGTTCGGAGGACGAAGACAGCGATACTACGCAGCAGCATAATGCCTCCGGTGACTATAGCCATAACCCGATGGATGGCTTCTCCTACGGACTGGGTGCGGCCTATGCCTATCATGACAGTGCGGATGAAAGTTCTTCCACCTATTCAGGGAACGGACGGGTGAGCCTGAGCCCGGTGTTCGGATATCGACGGATTGACTTGGGGCTGTCTGAGAATATAGAACTGGAGGATGCGGCCGGCGGACGGAACCTGCTGTCAAAAAGCGCTTTTACCAGTTCAATTCCCCTTACGAAGCAGTTTAAACTGCGCTACCAGTTCAGCTGGGAATGGGTCGAGCTGGCCGCCGAAGGGGCAGCAGAGGGTTCGGCATTTCAACACAGCGCTGGTTTTACACTCGGAGGGGCGCCGATACCTTTCCGGATGAACTCGAGCTACCTGGTGGGCCATGGATTCCGGGGACTTCAGCATCAGGTTGATGCACAGCTCGATATTCCGCTGCGGGAGGCTTTCAGCGTGATCTCCAAATTCAGTTACCGTTACGCCGAAACGGTTGAATATGAAACCCCATTTCTTTTTTCCACCTTTGCCCATTATGAGTTTTAGGCGTGTTCGTCCGGCGGCTTTGGCCGGGGTCTTGCTGTTTCTATGTCTGTTTCCCCTGTTTTCTAACGACCTGCAGTCGGCGCTTGACTTGTATAACCGGGGTGAATTCGAGCAGGCGAAGTCGGTGATGGAAGCGCTGCGGGACCGGGGTCGTCTGAATGCCCCCGGTTTCGCGCTTCTGGGGTTGGTGTATATTAATACCGGTGAGCTGGGGGATGCCGAAGGGGCAATAGAGCTGGCCGCTCGCATAGACCCGCAGGAGTACCTGGTGCGGTTTGCCCGGGCTCATCTGCATCTATCTAAAGCAGAATATACTCGGGCCGAACAGCTGTTTAGCGAACTGCGGGCGGCTTACCCCCAGCGCGGTGAAGTCCTATCGGGGCTGGCGTCGACGCTGGCGGGAAAGTCCCTTGATTTGATCCACAACGAAGAGTTCGAGGCTGCAGCGGAACTGAGCGCACGGGCGGTGAGACTGCAGCCGGACAACCCCCGTCTGCTATCACACCTGATTGCAGTTCTGCGCCGCACCGACCGCAGGACAGAGCTCGAGGAGGCCTATCGCCGCTTATTGGAGCTGCAGCCCGGCAGCGGCGACGCGTATGCCGGACTGGGGGTTCTGCTGCATGAGCAGGGTGAGCGTGAGGCGGCGCGGGCCTACCTCAAACAGGCGGTCTACTTTGATACCGTTGATCCCGAGCCTTTTCTTATACTGGGCAAGCACGCCGCCGAAGAGGGCAAGATAGAGAATGCCCAGGGGCTGCTGCAGGAGGCGGTAGGTAAAGCGGTACAGCTTTTCAACATGTTCCGGATGCAGGCCGCCCGCGAAATTGATACCCAGTCTGCTCAAGATGCGCAGGATGCGCAGCAGCTGAAGCGCATCCAAAGTCTCTCGGAACAGTCAAAACGGCCTAAGCGGCTGCTGGAGGAGTCTCTGGCGGCCCTGAACACTCTGTACAGCGAACCGGAGGAGCTGCTGGCGGTACTGCGGCGGCTGGCCGACTGGTACTCCTCTTCGACGGATGTGCGGACCGTCCTGGCAGAACAGCTGATGGCCGCCGGCTACACCGCCCAGGCACGGGAGGAGTGGCAGCAGCTCAGCGAAACCTATCCCTTTTACTACCGCGCCCATCTGGGACTTGCAGAGTGCTATCGGAGAGAGGGGGCCGAAACCAAGGCCGCCCTGTCTGCACGGAAGGCCCTGGATCTGGCCCCCGATGAGCCGGATGTGTATGATCGACTGCGGGCGATCTACCGTCAGCAGGGCAAGCCGGAGGTGTACCTGCAGGTGCTGGAGCTGCGGATTCTCAAAGACAAGTACAATCCCCTGCTGTACCGCAAAGCCGCCGCGGCGGCGGAAGAACTGGGTCGCAGTGAGAAAGCCGAGCTGTTCAGGGAGCGACTGCAAGTTCTCAGCGAGGATCGAGAATCCGCCCCGCGTTGATGCGGGGGCCCGCAAGCATTATACTGAAAGCATGATTGACGAAAAAACCGCTGTCGAACTATTTTCGCACACAATGAAAATCGAACCGCGAACTGTCTCTCCCATGGGGTACGGCCGCTTTTCGGACAGCTTTCTCATCGAAGCACCGGATGCTTCTACCACGGGCAGCTACGTCTTGCGGATTGCCCCGCCGGATTCACTGCTGCAGCTGTTTTATGAATACCGCATGATGCGCCAGGAACCGGAAATCCACCGCCGGCTGCGGGCCGAAACCACTGTGCCGGTGCCGCGAATACTGGCGCACGATTTTTCTCGCCGGCATATCGATCGTGATTTTCTGGTAATGGATCTGATGCCCGGCCGTCCGCTGACGGAAATCGGGCCGCAGGCCTCTGCCCGGGCCATGGAGGAGCTGGGCGGTTATGTGGCCCAGCTGCACGGGCTGCAGGAGGCGCAGAACCGCTTCGGTTATGTGGGAGCGCACAACTGCATGCCGCCCCAGCCGGATTGGCAGTCGGCCTTCTTCGAGATGTACCGCCGCCTCCTCGACGACATTGTCGGCGTGGAAATCTACGACCGCGCAACCGCCGACTGGGCCCTGTCGTTGCTGCACTCGCATGGGCCGGTATTCGAGCATACCGAAGTATCGCGGCTGTGCCACGGCGATCTGTGGGTCGAGAATCTACTGGCCACCGCCGAGGGCGAGGTGACCGCGCTGCTGGATTTCGACCGGGCCTGCTGGGGCGATGTGGAGTGGGATCTGGCCATTGCCGACTATTGCGGTATGACCCGGGCGGAGTTCTGGCAGGGCTACGGTCAGCCGGATTTCCGGCGAGATCGGGCTGCCCGGGTACGCAGACTCTTCTATCTGTTGTATGAGCATCAGAAGTACATCGTAATCTCGGTCAGCAGCCGGCGGAACGATCCGCAGGGTGCCCGCCGCTACGCTGATCAATCCTTACAGATTATGCGCCGCTTCAAAGACAGCGGCAGAACCGACATCTGAAACCACTGGTGAAATGTCTGCACTCGGGGCTCTGAGTCTTGGGCTGAAGAATTGCGGAAATGAGTGCATTTTTATAAAAATTATTCCTCATCTTCGGTATCGCCGGAAAGCAGTCCGGTTTCGTCGTGGGTCATCTTTACTTCGACGCTCGAAGGAGTGATAGTTTCTGTGCTCAGTGTTTCCGCCTCGGGCGGTGCGGCGGAGCTCCTGCCGGG
>CAZRWN010000012.1:13720-18627 GCA_964603735.1 uncultured Sediminispirochaeta sp.
CGGCGCAGTAGGAAGAAGGCCGCGAAAGTAGTACGCGGATAGGGGTGGTAGTGTTCCTGATGACGGCGCGGCAGGAAGGGTACCAGCAGCAGCCGGGAAAGACTCAACACAACGAAAGCGGACAGCACCATCCCGATAAATAGGAAGAGGCCGTTTGGCCCGACCAGGCCCATGACCACACTGGCACCATACGGACCGGCTGCCGAACCGAGCCCGTAAAAAACCACCAGAGCACTGGCAGCATGGACCATTTCGCTATGAGTTAACTGGTCGTTCAACAGGGCGATTGACAGCGAATACAGCGGCATACAGAAAGCGCCGAACAGAAATGTGAGCACGTACAAAGGTATTCCGGCTGCCCCTACCAGGGCTATTCCGCCGGCTGCCGCGGCACTGATGCCGGCTCCCGCCAGAATGGTGATGCGGCGGTCACTCCGGTCGGATA
This sequence comes from uncultured Sediminispirochaeta sp., assembly GCA_964603735.1. Lineage (GTDB taxonomy): Bacteria > Spirochaetota > Spirochaetia > DSM-16054 > Sediminispirochaetaceae > DSBN01. The sequence goes on from CAZRWN010000012.1 coordinate 14,166, forward strand.
TCCAGCCCAGCGGCCATTGCGAGGCCAGGGCTCCTATCGAAAGCGAGAGCATCAGATAACCGATACCCGCCTCGCTAAAGCCGGAATTCTGGCCGAACAACGGAGCCAGCCCCCACATGGCCTCGGCACTCATGCCGCTGAGGATCACCCCGAAGCCGGCCATAGGCGATTTTGCGAAGGTTTTGATCGGCCGGATCGGTGCCCGGTCGACCTGCGGTATTCCTGATACCTGGGCCAGGGCCAGTGGAACCAGAGAAAGTGATACCAAAATACTTGTGACGGCAAACAACTCAAAACTTGCCGGCGGCAGAACCGCAATGAGCGGCTGCCCGGCGCCCATCGCAGCCAGATACACCAGACTGTAGAGGCCGAGGATCCGTCCGCGATTATAAGTCGATGTGGACGAGTTGAGCCAGCTCTCCACAATTACCAGCATCCCGGCTATAAACAGTCCGTGCAGCATCCTGAAAATGATCCACGCAATAGGATCGATTACAATCAGGTGGGCCAAGGCGGTTGTGGAGGCCAATGAGGCAAAGGCTGAGAAAGTCCGCACGTAGCCCACGAAACGGATGAAGTTGACTACTATCAGCGATCCGGCTATGAAACCGACAAAGTAAGCGGAAATTATTATGCCGATCATCTGATTGCTGAAGCCTTCGATTCCGCCCCGCAGGGCAACCGCCGTCCCCTGCAGTGCTGCACCGGAGCCCAGCAGAAACACGGCGATCATAATTGCGGTTATTGTGGTTCGGGGGTGTTCCTGTTCCTGAATCTGCGGCTTCATAATTCTACGTACCACAGCTTGCCTGTGTTCGACAATGCTTGACGTTAGAAAAGTTGTGCGATTTTTTTGTTACTCGCCGACGGCGAAATCGCTCGCACGCACGCTGTAAAATCGTAGGTGTCATGCACTGGTAAAAAGTGATTTGTAAAAAGAAAAAAATCGCAACTTTTTGTATTTTACATATAACTTGACCTTTCGAGCAGGCCTTACTATGTTGAAGGTAGAAAGGAGAACAAGAATGGCACATTTTGATACCTCTTTAATTGAAGATTATCGAAGTATTGCAGTTGACGGTGATGCAGGCAGCATTGATCGTCTCAAATCGACCTTTTTAGAAGATATGCCGGATGATTACGATGGTGAAGCTCTTTTCAACGAGGCACTGGAGCAATTCGAGGCAGAAGAGTTGGGAGAGGTGTGTGCAGAAATGATACTCACGCTCACAGCATCCTGTGAACAGGATGATTTTCATAACTGGGACTATGACCATCTGGCATTCATTATTGAACTGTCCAATTCGCATGATTTAAATATCCCGAAGAACCTGCTCAACGGCTTGCCGGAGCAGTTGATCATTCTGGTAGACTCGGACAAGGTGGAAAAACCGGGCTGTGAATAGTTTTTTTGGGCGTCCCCCTTTCCGTAGTCGATAATTTTTATTAGTTTAGTAGGAGATCATTGATATCTTTTCTTCATATCCATTCTGATTACTGAAAATCGCCAACAATTACTGTTGAAAAGCTTATTGATGCAGAAAATTACCTAGGGGGAAATATGAAAATTCAGAACGATAAGGTTGTAAGCATCGACTATACCTTGAAAGACGATTCCGGCGAGGTCCTGGATACTTCTCAAGAGCGAGAGCCACTCGCCTTTATTTTCGGAAGCGGAAACATCATTCCTGGTCTGGAAAATGCACTCGAAGGAAAAGAGCAGGGCGAGGAGCTGTCCGTAACCGTCGAACCAAAAGAGGGATACGGAGAATACGATGAATCACTGATGTTCGAGGTCGGCAAAGAACAGTTTCAGGATGCTTCCCAAATTCAGGAAGGTATGCAGGTTCAGGCTCAAAACAGTGAAGGCCAGGTACAGATTTTTACCATCAAGAGTATTGGTGATGAAAAAGTGACCTTGGATGCGAATCATCCGCTGGCCGGGCAGACTCTGCACTTTGATGTAGCTGTATCAGACGTGCGCGACGCGACTGAAGAAGAGCTGGATCACGGACACGTGCACTAAACTAGTATTTACTTCAACACTGCTGTTATACGTTTAATTTAGTCTGATGGAACATACAGGCCGCCGCCGGCGGCCTGTTTACGTATTGCAGGGATAGAAATTTTTTTATATACTCACCCCCTATAAAATCAATGAAATATTTGAAGGAATAGAAATATATGGCTGAATGCGAATTTATTACAAATTGTCCCTTTTTCAATGGTAAGCTGTCTGAAAAACCGGCGGAAATCGAAAAATTGAAAGAGGAGTACTGCCGGACAAACTGTTTGCATTGTGCCCGTTATATGATTGCAACGGCCCTGGGAAAGGAGCACCTGCCGGACGATCTGTATCCGCATGAAAAGGAAGTGGCTTACAAGTTATTGGCAGAGAACGGATAGCTCTCGATCGAGCTCTCATTTTTTACTGACATTCGACCGCATGGCGCCCGTAAATTCGACAGAGGTACTATATACTATTTGCCTCTATCACTTTCTATCCGTGATAGACTTCAGGTAGATGAGCGGATGTCCAGTTATCGGAGAAGCGCAGGGTTTGCAGTATTGGCAGCCAACTGTCGGCTGGACCGAGCTGCACCCTGATGGTCTGCTGGTCCGCAGGATGAACAAACTCCAACAGCGCGGACCGCAAAAACATCTCGTCAGTCTGAAACACCTCGACGAACAGGCGATTCTGCAGCTTGTCTCCGTGCAGATTATCTCCGATTACCGGATGACTCAAAGCGGCCAAATGGCTGCGGGCCTGGTGTGTCTTTCCGGTCAGCAGCTCCACTTCTACCAAGCTATAGCGAGTTTCCCGCAAGCCCTCGAAACTTAGATTTGCATTCGCATTACCCACAAGATTTGAACCATCCGGCTGTGTATCCGGCTGTGTATTCGGGGGTGTATCGGGAACCTTCGGGATTAGCTCTGCCGGCAGATCGCCGTGAGCCAGCGGGCGAATCAGGCTTTCGGCATCTAATAGTTTTTTGTCCTTGCTGTAATGATCTTTGACGGGCCGGTCGGTATACACCTCTTCGGTCAGCAGCCCGCGTACCAGTGCCAGGTATCGCTTTTTTACCCGGCGTTGTTTGAACTGCTCGGTCACGCTCGCGGCTGCATCTTTACGTAGCGCAAACACCACTGCACCGGAGGTTCGGCGGTCGAGGCGATGGCAGGTTAATACCTTTTTTTGCACAATGCCGCCCAGAATGTTAACACAGTTCGGTTTGTTCTGGGTGTATTGATTCGGATGCATAAACAAGCCGGACGGCTTATCAATTATGAGTATAGATGAATCTTGATACAAGATCGGTATGGTCATTTTAGGCGTGAAAAGCGGCCAGAGACTGACCGAAGGGGGGTCTGGCAACACCGTATTCGGTGATGACTCCACTGATATTGCTATGGGGTGTCACGTCAAAAGCCGGGTTGTATACCTCAATGCCCTCCGGCGCGATACGCGTTCCGCCGATGTGGGTAACTTCCTCGGCAGCCCGCTCCTCTATAGGAATTTCGGCACCGCTTTCGATCTGATAGTCGATGGTGGAGACCGGAGCTACCACATAAAACGGCACTCCGTGTTCCTTAGCCAGTACCGACAGCATATAAGTGCCGATCTTGTTGCTGGTATCGCCGTTGGCGGCAATCCGGTCTGCCCCTACCAGGATAATATCAATTTTGCCCTGCTGCATTAGAAATGCAGCGGTGTTATCGGCAATCAGTTTGGCGGGTATTCCCGCGTGTACAAGCTCCCAGGCAGTCAGACGCCCTCCCTGCAGGCGGGGTCGGGTTTCATCGGCATATACGAACACATCTTTGCCGGCCTCTACAGCTGAACGAATTACCCCGAGGGCGGTTCCCCAGCCGGCAGTAGCCAGAGCACCGGTGTTGCAGTGAGTCAGAATAGTAGCTTTGGGTGGAATGATGCTGTTTCCGTGGGCTCCCATCCGCCGGTTGGTCTCTACATCTTCCTGCTGGATGGTTTTGGCTTCCATCAGCAGCCGCTCAGATATCTGGCTCGTATTCAGGGCTTCGGAGGATTCAGCCAATTCGAGCATCCGCTTGACGGCCCAGCTCAGGTTCACTGCGGTCGGGCGGGCCTTGTTGAGTACGTGTCCGGCCTCCCGCAGTTTTGAAAAGAAGGCCTCCTTCGGGAAGTCCTGAAACTCTACGGCTGCCAGATACACGCCGTAGGCTGCGGTGGCGCCTATCGCCGGGGCTCCGCGAACCACCATATCACGAATGGCGAACTCCACGTCTTCATAGCTGTGGCAGGCAAATATCTCTCTGGTGTGTGGAAGCTTACGCTGGTCAAGCAAATGCAGTGATCCGCTTGAAAATTCCAAAGTTTTAATATCGTTCATAGTAACAGAATCCTTTTTTAAGTTGTGTTCTATTAAGGTAACTCATTTTAATAAAAATGAAAACTGCGCGCCTTCTGGTTTAGCGATTCTGG
>CAZRWN010000012.1:18727-85522 GCA_964603735.1 uncultured Sediminispirochaeta sp.
TTCTGGTTTAGCGATTCTGGGTGGCAGCTCACTATCGCAGCATTCGGATCGAGCCATCCGGATTATTTTCCCATTTTGGCTTTCATAGCGGCAAACATGTCGGCTACTTCCTCCGGTGCCAGTTCCTCTTCCGGTTGATGAATCTCGATCAGTTCAGCGGGTATCTCCTCCAGGAACGGCGAGGGGCCCGATTCGGTCTTCTCGCGCATAACCCTGCGGGTAAGACAGCTTGTCAGGTAGAGCTTCTGTTTGGCGCGGGTAATGGCCACGTAAAACAGGCGCCGCTCCTCTTCCATATTGTTCGGATCCTCTTCTACCGAGCGAGCATGCGGTATCAGGTGTGCCTCTACGCCGGCCAGAAAGACGATTTCGAACTCGAGCCCCTTGGAGGCGTGGATGGTCATCAAGTTGACCTTTCCCTTTTCGCCCTCTTCATCCTCATCGCGGGTAATCAGGGATATCCGGTTCAGGTAGGTAAATATGTTTGGATCGAGGTTGTCCGGGTCATTCTCCCAACGCTCGAACAGATCGATGAAGGTGCCGACATTCTTGTACTTCCAGCGGGCGGCCTTGTCATTGGTGGCGTGCTCCTGCAGCAAGTGCCCCCAATAGTCGATGCGGTTTATCAGCGAGCGGGTGGTTTCGGCCATTTTACGGCCGGTGAGAATCTGTTCGCGGTAGTACTCTATGAGCCCTATAAACTCTTCAAGATTTTCCTTGGCTTTGGCGGTAATCGGTGAATCCGTTGCCCAGCGCAGGGCCGAGATAGTCGAATAGAGCGAGTAGTGCTTCTGTTCGGCAATACTGCGAATCTTCTGCAGGGTAGTCTTGCCGATACCCCGGCGCGGAGTATTGATGACCCGCAGCAGGTTCACATCGTCATCCGGATTGGCAATAACCTTCAGGTATGCGATTACATCCTTAATCTCTTTCCGTTGAAAAAAGCTTTGTCCTCCGGATACCCGATAGGGTATGTTCTCAGCCAACAGGGCGTTCTCCAGCGTGGCGGTAAGGCTGTTGGTTCGCACAAGAATACCGAAGTCGTGGTAACGGTATTTCTCCCGCATTACCAGGGTTTTGATCATTTCGGTGATGAACTCGGCTTCGCGCATCTCATCGTCCGGATAGTAGAGTTCAAGGGCCTTACCGCCCTCGATGCCGGTCCACAGCTTTTTACTCTTGCGGTTTTCATTATGCGAGATCAATTCGTTGGCCGCGTTCAGGATATGACGGGTAGAGCGGTAGTTTTGCTCCAGTTTGATTTCTATACGCTCGGGAAAATCCCGTTCGAACTGCACGATATTAAGATAGTTGGCACCCCGCCAGGAATAAATGGACTGGTCGTCATCGCCGACCACGCAGATGTTTCGCGACTCTTCGACCATCAGTTTCATCAAACGGTACTGTGCCAGGCTGGTATCCTGGAACTCGTCCACCATGACATAGCGGAAACGGGAGCGGTAGTGCGCCAATACCTCCGGGTATTCCTCGAACAGTTTGATCGGCAGCATGATCAGGTCGTCGAAGTCGACTGCATTATACACATGCAGGTGTTCCTGATACTCCTGATACATCGGTTTAAGAGTCTCGACTTCGCGGCTCCAGTCGCTGCGGCCGGTTTTTATAGCCGAGAAAATATTTGCGGTTGCATAGAAATCGATCGCATCAGAGGATATGTTCATCTCACGGGCGACCTCTTTCAGCAGCGAAATTTTGTCGGACTGATCGTAAATGCTGAAGTTTTTCTTAAAGCCCAGATGTTCTATATGGTGGCGCAGAACTTGTACCCCGAAGGCGTGAAAAGTAGAGAGGGTCAAATTCGACAGCCGTTTTCCGGTGAGACTACGGATACGGTCGGCCATTTCGCGGGCGGCCTTATTGGTGAAGGTCAACGCAATGATCGAAGATTGCGGAATACCTTTTTCGAGCATGTGGGCAATTCGAAAAATAATCATGCGAGTTTTTCCCGAGCCGGCACCGGCGATAATCAACAGCGGCCCGTCGAGGGTCGAGGCGGCAGTATACTGTTCAGGATTGAGTTCCCGTTGTAAATCTAATGACAAATTTGCTCCTTTTAGCGCGGTATGGTAATAGCCTCAACCGGGCAAATCTCATGACAGCAGTAACAGCGGATGCATTTCGACTCGTCCAGCTGGATCATGCGTTGTTGTGGCTCGTGACCGGAGACTTCTGAAAATGTTAACGCCCGGGAGGCACAGATGGCAACACACTCACCGCAGCGAATACATTTTGTGTGGTCGAACTGCGGGGCAGGGCGTGATCTTATCTCCAGATTTTTGAAAAACCTGAACCGAAGCAGGAACCTCGCCAGCGGTCCGCGGCGTGGTCCTCCTCGTGTGTCACGTCGTGATCCGCCCGCTAGTTCGAACCTTTCCGGGCGTGCCTGCTCGATGCTGAGCCCGCGCAGTTCATAATCCTCGCTGTTTTGGATCTTGTCCAGCACTCCGTATGCGCTGTGCAGGGCCGGAATAGAGTTGGGATCATATCCGATCAGCCGCGAAGCTGCAAGGTCCAGCGCAAAACAACTGCCGCTGGCCAGTACGGCCCCTACGGATCGGGGAAACCCGTTGCCAGGACCGGGTCCTTCCATCCCTATAACCGCATCCATAACAGCGAAAACGGAGTGTGTTTTCTGCAGGGCCTGCTGCAGATCCACCAGCATCTGTGCGAACTCTTTCCGTCCGGGATACTTCACATGCAGGCCAGCTTTGGCATATCCGGGTATCAGACCGTAGAGATTCTTCATGGCGCCGGTGTAGTACATGAACTCGTGGGTCTTCAGCTTAGGCAGCGAAATTATCACATCCGCTTCATCCAGTACTGCGGTCAGCTGGAAGGAGGACTCTATCAGCGGGCTGTCGACCTCAAACTCACGCTTGCCGCGTTTGAAATCGACCCATTCGGCTTTCTCTTCATCGGTAACTTGTCGAATGCCGCAGCTGCGACCGTCGAAATCGCCGCGATGAACCCCGGGGCTGTCGCCCACCATGATCCGGGTTGCCCCGGCCGATTTCACATACCGTATAACCGCTCTGACAAACTCGGGGTGTGTAGAGATCGCCCGTTCGGCAGCGGCGTCTCTCAGAATATTCGGCTTCAGCAAAACCCGCTTGCCGCGTACATCCAAGCCTCCGGCCTGTTCGATGGCCTCGGCCACCGCTGTTTCTAGCTCATGGATTTTATAAGCCGGACAGCGTGTTATTGAAACCGGTATGCTCATTTTTATCTCCTGGACTCTCAATCCGTGTCGAGGCGTCGAATGCCGGCTGCATACATAGGTCCGCGTCCTTCGGCGGTATCCGGCAGCACCTGCCAACCATAGCGTGTATGCTCACCAAAAGGCAAGTGCAGCGGGGCAAGTTCGAAACGGCCGGCCCGTTTTTTGTGCAGCTTTTCCAGTACTCCGTCGTTTTCTGCCGTAGAGAGGGCACAGGTGCTGTAAAGTATTAAACCTCCGGGCTTTACCGCTTCAAGCGCCGAAGCCAGCATAGTAAATGCTTGAATTGCAAGATGCTTGGTCCGCGCCGGGCTCCACTTGTTCAGATGAGTTTCGGAGTGCAGTACATGCCGTTCGGAGGAGCAGGGCACATCCAGCAGTATCCGGTCATAGGCCGCCTGCTCATGCCGAAACCATACCCGGGCGTCAAACCCGGTAATTTTCACCCGCTGCAGCTGTTCACCGTTCAGATGTTCATGCAGCACCCTCCGCAGCCGGTCGCGGCGGGCTGCGGACCACTCGTTGGAGGTGAGTTCTATATTCGAAAAGCGGTGCATCAGAACCAGCGACTTACCGCCCGGGGCGGCACACATGTCGAGTACCTGCTCGCCGGCCAGCGGGTCAAGCTGCAGAGCTGTATAATAGCTCGCTTCGTCGAGAAAGTACGCATCACCGGCTGTCTCCAGCTGGTAATAGGTCGACTCTCTGAGCAGGGCCTGCTTGAGTTGCGGCCAGCGGCTCGCGTACATATCCTCGTAAAAATCTTCAAAGCTTATTCCGGCTTTCTTCTTACCCATTCCAACTCTGCCAATAATCGGTTACAGTATTTATACTATGAGCCATCTGCACTACAAAGCGGTCATTTTCGACCTGGACGGCACACTTTTGTACACTCTACCCGATATTGCGCGGGCAGTAAATCATGCTCTGCAGACGAAAGGGCTGCCGCCACAGCCGCTCGAGGCGTACCGGCAGAAAGTAGGCTGGGGGCTGGACGAGACAATTCGGCTGGCCTTGCCGGAGGAGCTGCAGCCGAGTGCTGCCGACAGCGGACTGCTCAGTGAACTGGTGGAGGAATTGATCAGCGAATACCGCCGTGCGCCTTACGAGCTGACCACCCCCTACGACGGGGTTCCGGAAATGCTGAGTGAGCTGCGGCAGCGCGGCGCAGCAGTCGCGGTTCTGTCCAATAAGGAGCATGAGCTCACCACTATCGTCGTAAGAGAGTTATTACCGCAGATTGAGTTTTTCGCAGTACAGGGCGTTTCAGCCTCGGTTCCGCCGAAACCGGACCCCACCGGCGTCCGGCAGCTGCTATCAGCTGCGCCAGCGTCTCCTTCCGAAGTTCTGTATGTGGGCGACAGCGGAGTCGATATGCAGACAGCCCTCGCCGCCGAGCTGTATCCGCTCGGGGTCAGCTGGGGGTATCGCCCGGTGCAGGAGTTGAGAGCGAATGGTGCCCAATCCATTCTTGATCGACCCGAACAACTGCTGGATATGTTCCCCGATTTACTATTGGACAGAATGTAAAGGCTCTTATTATACTGGAAGAAACGAATGGAAAAAAAGAGGTGGCGGAAATGAATGAAACCGAACTCAAATCAAAGGCAAAAGAGTACTTATCATTAGAAACACACCCTTTCTTCAAAGCAGAGCTGCAAGAGGTACTGGATAAGAACGATATCGATAATTTGAATGACCGCTTTTATACCCAACTGAGTTTCGGAACCGGTGGGTTGCGCGGAGTAATCGGTGGCGGCTACAACCGCATAAATCCGTTTATCGTGCAGCAGGCTACCCAGGGCTTGGCTAACTACATAAATAAAGCGGCGGATGCGGGTTCAGCCGTAATAGCCTACGATTCGCGCAACTACTCCGATCTGTTCGCCGAAGAGGCCGCCCGGGTGCTGTGTGCCAACGGTATCAAGGTATGGCTGTTTTCTGCCCTGCGCCCAACCCCTGAACTCTCCTATGCAGTGCGGTCTCTGGGAGCGACAGCCGGGATTGTAGTGACCGCCAGCCACAATCCACCGGAGTACAACGGATATAAGGTCTACTGGTCCGATGGAGGCCAGATAGTCCCGCCCCATGACAAGGGAATTATCGACGAGGTTCGCAGGGTCGGCACCCAGATCAAACTGATAGAGCGTGAGGCAGCCGAACAGCAGGGGCTGCTCGAGATAATTGATGAGAAGATAGATGCCGAGTACCGGCAGGTAATAAAAGACTGCAGCCTGCGACCGGAACTGCTGCAAAAACACGGCAGCGAGCTGAAGGTCGTGTACACCCCGCTGCACGGCACCGGCGGGGTAATGCTTCCCCGGGTTCTCGGCGAGATGGGGGTCGAAGTAATCGAGGTTCCCGAGCAGGCCGAGCCGGACGGCGATTTTCCGACTGTAGAGTATCCGAATCCGGAAGAGGCTTCGGCCATGAAGATGGCTATGGACCTGGGAAAGAGCAGACAGGCCGATTTGGTTATGGGAACCGACCCCGACTCCGACCGGCTGGGAATTGCGGTTCCCAAAGACGATGGCGAATTCCAGCTTATCAACGGGAATCAGCTGGGGGTTCTGCTGGCCGACTATATTTTTCAGTCACGTAAAGAGCAGGGCACCCTGCCGCAAAAACCGGCCTTCGTTAAAACCATCGTGACAACCGAACTGCAGCGGCTCATTGCCGAGTCCTATGGAGCCGCGTCCTACGATGTGCTGACCGGCTTCAAGTATATTGCCGACAAGATCAAACAGTTCGAACACACCGGCGAAACCTATGTGTTCGGCGGTGAGGAGAGCTACGGATATCTGGCAACCGATAAGATTCGCGATAAAGATGCGGTTTCATCGGCCTTTCTCACCGCAGAAATGGCCCTGTACCACCGCACCCGCGGCAAATCTCTGCTGGACCGCTTGAATGAGATCTACAGTGAATACGGCTATTTTCAGGAGATTCTGGTTTCGAAGGCCTTCAAGGGAATGGCCGGGAAGGAAGCGATGGACGGCTTGATGAGCCGGCTGCGGGAGAACAAGCCGGTCGAAATCGGCGGGATCCAGGTGTCTGCGGTAAAAGATTACCAAGAAAGCACCACCACCGACATGCAAAGTGGTACAAGCGCCCGCGACATAGAGCTGCCATCATCAAATGTATTGCAGTTCATCCTCAAGGACGGCAGCATCGTTACTGCCCGGCCTTCCGGAACCGAGCCGAAAATCAAGTTTTACGCATCCTGCCGCGCTCCTGCCGGAGGCGATCTCGAAGAGGCCCGGCGGGAAGTTGCCGGGAGACTGGCCAGTATACAGCAGACAATCGACAACTGGGTGGAATCAGCCCAGCGATAGGAGGAGATAATGAAGAGTTACCGCAAAGAGCTTTGGTTCAATACCAAAGAGCGTTATCAGTTCGTACACATTACCCGGGATGTACAGGAGGCGGTGCAGGAAAGCGGAGTGCAGGAGGGTTTCTGTCTGGTGAACGCCATGCATATCACTGCCAGCGTGTTCATCAATGACAATGAATCCGGTCTGCATCAAGACTATATGGAGTGGCTGGAGAAGCTGGCCCCCTACGACCGTACCGGTTACCATCACAATGTAGGTGAGGATAACGGCGATGCCCACCTCAAGCGCCAGGTAATGGGCCGGGAAGTAGTGGTTGCTATAACCGACGGGAAGCTCGATCTCGGCCCTTGGGAGTCTGTTTTCTATGGTGAGTTCGATGGTCGACGTCGAAAACGTGTCTTGATAAAGATAATCGGTGAGTAAGGACGCCCCCCCGATGAAAGGTTATTTTCACTTTCTGCGAAAGGTTCCCTTCTTCCAAAATCTGAATGACGAAGATATTCGTGACATTATGCGCTACTGTCGGGAGGAGGATCTCTCGCCCGGACAGGTGCTTTTCTACGAGGGTGATGCGGCCGACCGCTTCTACATCGTGATGGAAGGGGATGTCGAAGTCTGGAAGGACTATGACAGCCCATATGCCGACCTGCTGGCGGTTCACGGGGTGAACAAGCTGTTCGGCGAAATGGCGCTGGTCGATGATCTTCCGCGCAGTGCCACCGTAGTTACCCGAACTCGTACACGTCTGCTTTACATCAACGAGGAGGAGTTTCAGCGCCTGCTGAAGGAGAACTCGCTGGTTGCGCTGGCCATTATTCGTTCGCTTAGTGCAATGGTTCGCAAGAGCAATCAGACTTTTGTCGAAGATCTGCGCGAGCGAAACCGGCAGCTGCAGAAAGCCTACGATGAGTTACAGGCCGCCCAGGATGAACTGTTGCGGAATGAGCGGCTGACCACCTTGGGCAAATTTTCTTCCATGATTCTTCACGACATCCGGAATCCGATTTCGGTGATAAAAGCCTATGCGGATATGTTAAAGCTCTCGGGCTGTGACGACAGCAAAGACAGTAAATACGTTGATAAAATTAGTTTCGAAACCGAGCGGCTCAACCAGCTTGCCAATGAGCTATTGGATTACTCCCGCGGTGAAATCAGGCTGGATATGGGCATAGTCTCGATCCCCGATTTTATTCGCGAAATAACTGATTTTACCGATCACCGTCTTAAATCAAAAGAGGTTGAGGTCGAATGTACGTATGACTATGACGGTCAGGTGATAATGGACCACAAGCGGATGTTACGGGTATTCAACAATTTACTCGAGAATGCCCGCAAGGCTCTTGGCCGGCGGGGCCGTTGCTGGGTTTCAGCGGTCCGCGAAAATGAGATGGTAAAGTTTTCCGTCCGGGATAACGGCAGCGGCATGAGCCCCGAAGTTATGGAACATATTTATGAGCCGTTTTACTCCTCCTCACCGAACGGCGGTACCGGACTTGGAATGGCAATCGTGAAAAGCGTCGTAGAAGCCCACCACGGGACCATCGATATCGACAGCAAAGAGGGTGAAGGAACCGAAGTGAGTATAAAACTGCCGCTGCGCCTCTGAAGCAGTTTCACATAAGCTGTTTGCAGATGAGGCACCCCTTTTAATTCTCCCTTTACTTTTTTACAGAAACTAATTAAAATTAGAATAGATAAACGTGATCAAAGGAGCAAATATGGGTATCAAGCCTGGAAAGAAGTTTAACCAAGAGAAAAGTCAGTGTACGATCAGCGAGCTCTTCAACAAGAGCGATTCGAATCTGGAGTATTTAAGCGGATCACAAATGGATATTTGGGGAGGTGCGGTATCTCCGCAGCTCTCATTTAAATATGAAGAGACCCTTATTTACAACCTGAAGGACACCTGCGAGGTGGAGGTGGAAGGCCAGAACTACCGTCTGGAGCATTTTGATACGCTCTACATTCCGATTAACACCGCCTTCTGCGTGCGGCATGCCGGACAGGAGGCCGGACTGCTGTACATCTACCGTGCGACCGGTGACAAGGCGTATCCGGTTCACCATTCCAAATGGAAAGAAATAAGAGAGAATAAGGATCGGATCCGGTATCTGAACAAGAAAGAGGTCTACCTGATGTTCGATGTGGGTGAGCAGGCCAATAAGTTCATTGCCGGGTATACTTTTTACGAAACCTACACCCGCGCCTGGCCGCCGCACAACCACACCGACCAGGAAGAGGTGTACGCGTTTATAGAAGGCAAGGGCGCAATGGAGGTCTACGAGGATGATGAACACAAGACCTTCGTAACCTCGGTGGAAGTAGGCGACCAGGTGACCATTCCCATGCTGAACTACCACCCGGTATTCAGTCATGATGATCCGGTTACCTTTATCTGGTGCATCGCCGGCGAACGCTACTGGGTCGGAGATAAAAACAAAGATTTTATGAAAGGCAAAACTGGAAATATCACGACCTAAAGTGTAAACTTTATAGATTAAGAGGTGCCCGGCCTGCCGGGCACTCTCTCCTTTATTGTGTTGCGGGCTGGGTAAGCAGCCTGCGTTGCTGTAGTCGGGGTTCTCACATGAATATAATAACTCTTAACGGATATCAGAGCAGCTATGCTATTCTTCCATTCGAAAACAGCCTTCCCTTACATGTGCATTGGGGGGCAAAAACTCGATTTCATGGCGAGAAAAAACTCTTTCCATTCAACAATCGCGATTATTCGATCCGACCGCAGATAGGCGATACGGCCGTGTCGATAGAAGAACTCCAATTCGAATACGGCTTTGCCGAAAACGGCGACTTTCGCCGGCCGGCCTTTCGCATCCGCGACGGGCGGAACTATCCGATAACCGGGCCTTTCGAGTTGACTACCCATAGCTACCGCGGGAAAAATCAAATTCCCGGTCTGCCTTCCGCCCGCACGGGCAGGGCCCGCGATATCGAAACGCTTGAACTGCAGATGTACGATTCTAAGAGCGGTGTGCAAATTACCCTGTTCTACAGCATGTTTCCGGAGTACGATGCGGTCTGCCGGCATGTCCGTTTTACGAATAAGGGCGGCGAGCCCGTCAAGTTGGAAAAAGCCGCTACTATTTCGATGGACCTGTTCAACTGGGATTATGAGCTTATCAATTTACCCGGTGCCTGGGCCAGAGAGCGGCAACTGCAGCGTCGTCCCCTGCAGATCGGCACCACCTCCTTCGGCAGCACCCGCGGTACCAGCAGCCATCAGTTCAACCCCTCGTTTGCATTGGTTTCGCCGGATAACACCGAGCTGTCCGGCGAAGCCTATGGTTTTTCACTTATCTACAGCGGAAACTTCCTGGCCGAGCTGGAACTGAATCATGACAACAATCTGAGAATAAACCTGGGCATACATCCCGACACCTTCGAATGGCAGCTGCCGCCCGGAGAAAGTTTTTGCACTCCCGAGGCGGTTATGATCTACTCGAATGAGGGACTAAACGGTATGAGCGGCAAATTTCACGGCTTTATCCGCGAGCATATTTTTCCCGCCGCATTCCGGGAACGGGAGCGCCCGATTCTGTTCAACAACTGGGAAGCCACCTATTTCGATTTCAATCAGCAGGATCTGACGGAGCTCGGTGAAATGGCGTCCGATCTGGGGGCCGAGCTCTTTGTTCTGGATGACGGCTGGTTCGGCCGGAGAGACAGCGATCGTTCTTCCCTCGGTGACTGGCAGGTGAATACGGATAAACTGCCCGGTGGTCTTAAGGGGCTGTCGAAGGCCATCGAACAGCGTGGGCTGCAGTTCGGATTGTGGCTGGAACCGGAGATGATCTCGAAAAACAGCCAGCTGGCCGGACAGCACCCCGACTGGTTTTTATCCATCCCCGACCGGCCGCTGGCCGAAGGGCGTAATCAGCTGGTACTAGATCTGAGCCGCCAGGAGATCTGCGACTTTCTGGTCGACACTTTGGATGAAATTCTTGCTAGTGCCCCGATTCGCTACATCAAATGGGATATGAACCGTTATCTGACCAATGTGGCTGCACCGCAACTGGCTGATTGGCAGCAGCGGGAGGTGTACCACCGCTACATCCTCGGGTTATACCAGGTGTTGGACAGGCTCACCGCCCGGCATCCGCAGGTGCTGTTCGAGGGCTGTTCAGGGGGCGGCGGCCGCTTTGATCTGGGAATTCTCTATTACATGCCGCAGTACTGGACCAGCGACAACACCGATGCGGTCTCACGGGTGCGAATCCAGTACGGCACCAGTCTGTTCTATCCGCCGGTTTCGATGGGGGCCCATGTGTCGGCGGTACCAAACCACCAGGTGGGACGCAGCACCTCGCTCGAAATCAGGGGCCATGTCGCTATGAGCGGCAACTTCGGGTACGAGCTCGACCTGCGGGCCCTCGCGGAGTCCGAGCGAGAGCAAATCAAAGCGCAAATCGCCTTTTACAAAACCCACCGCAGGCTGCTGCAGTTCGGCCGATTCATCCGGCTGCAGAGCCCCTTCGAATCGAGCCATGCCGCCTGGATGTTTCTCTGTGATGAGTACTTTCTGTTGTTCTGGTTCCGGCTGCAGGCCGAAGCCAACCTGCCGTCCCCGCGCGTAAAGTTGGCCGGCCTCGACCCTGCGGCGCTGTACACAGATGAGTCTACAGGGTACAGCTACACCGGCGGCGAGCTTATGTACCGCGGTCTGTTCCTTCCACAGCCCGAAGGCGACTACGTGTCGCAGATGCTGCTCTTCCACAGACAGTGAACATACGCCTGGCCCGGTACACCCATTAAGCCTTGCGACCAATAACACCCGTTCACAATTACACCCATTCACAAAAAAAAGGCCGATTCAAAAGAATCGGCCTGTGGGTTAGATGCCGGTGCAACATATAGTAAACTGGGAGGGGAACTATACGACTGCCGCCGACAACTTTATTATCGTCTTACACTGTCAAAACATTAGTCGTCATTAATTAAAATATCAAAAAAAAGCGAAACTTTGTAGGTTTTTCCACCCTCAATATCGATTTTTTTACTCACGGAGTAGTCTCCGATGCGTACCAGCACCACATGCTCGCCCGGTTCTACCTCCATTTGCGGCGTTGAGGCAACCTGAATCTTCTCTCCGTCAAAAAAGACTACCGCATCTTCCGGCGCATCGAAGCGAATTATAGACTCTGCCGGTTCCAGCGGCACTTTTAAGCGGGTAGTTTGAGCCTGTTCGATCCCGATCGCCTTAGTGTACGGCAGGTAATGGTCACTCTTTACCGAGATCTCATGCACACCGGTAACAAGTGTAAAGCGCCCGCTTTGCTTGGCTTGTACCTGCCCGTCGATGAGCAGTTCGAGCTCTTCCTGATCAGCCATGTCCGGCAGTTCGAGTTCCAAGGCACCCTTGTCCGCGAGCACCGGCCGAACAGTGATATCGAAGTGCGAACGGGACACATCGGAGGGTATACCCTTCATTATAGGGTCAATAGTCAGTAGCAGCGGATAGTCCTCCGGTTTTATATGCTCCGAGATAACGATGCTGTTAAGGGTAGATTTTTCCCAGCGGCTCTCTCTGCTGAAGGGTATATCGATGAAGGTACGTGAGGCTGAGGGGAATGGTTTTGATAAAAGTTTTTCGGCCGAATAACTGCGAACCCCATCCCTTGGCTCCGGAGAAGGATTACTGTAAACACTCAACAGGAAGCTCTCTCTAAACTGAAGAACCGCCCGCGGAGAGTTTACCTGAATCACTATACCCCGCAAAAACTCCGTAGCTTCCAGTTTTATCTGGCTCAGCTCGCGCAGACCCACTGATATACTGATGTCGGAATAGGCTGCATCTAATGTGGCTGTATGCTGTACTTCGCTTCGCACTTGTTCAGCCGCAGTGGGATAAGAGAACAGGAACAGCGCAGAGGCGCATATACTGATCAAGGCAACAGTTCTGATGGATCCCATGATTCTCCCGCATTTCTAATTTCAAAGTGGAGGTGAGGTCCGGTCGAAAGTCCGGTACTCCCTACTAATCCAATTATAGCACCTGCGGTAATTTTTTGTCCTGTCCGCACAAAGCTTTTCTCTAGGTGCCCATAAATTGAAGTAAAATTTCCCTCGTGTCGTAAAACAATGAAGCGTCCGAGCACAGCATTCTCTCCAGTTGCCGAGACAGTACCTCCTCTGGCGGCCTGCACCTCGGTTCCTCTGGGAGCGGCAATATCTATGCCGTGATGAAAGTGCCGTTTACGGGTAAACGGGCTGGTTCTATCCCCGTATCGAGAGGTAATTACCCCCTGCGGAAGCGGGAAACGGAACAGTACATTCAAAAAAAAGAGCCGCTCCAAGGGATGAAACCGTTCACCCGGCATAAAATAATAGAGTTTTTTGGTAGAATCGTCAATTATATAAATCCTTGTTCCCTGTACCGAGGCTTGGGTTCGCCACGAAAGAATAAGTTTTTCTATATCGTTGTGGGGATCGTTTGAAATAAACAGGCCGGGCTGGTTAGGTATGAGTATGCATTCGCCCGCATTCAGGGCTTCCGGATTCCGTAGCCCGTTCAAAAGAGCAATCGTTTCATACGGCAGATTAAAACGGGCTGAGATAGAGAAGAGAGTATCATCTTCTTTGGTTGTATAACTGAACAGACTCAATGGCGGAGGAGTTTTATCACTATGAACCGCCCGATAGTACAGTTTTATATCATCGGTGACTTGACGGAACACCGGGTCGTCTCTGTGCAGCACCGCAATCTGCGGATAAGCACAGCCCGGTGCTGCCGTAAGGGGAACGGAACTCATCAGCAGAAGCAGAGATAGACACAGGTATAATTTGCTCTTGCCCTTCATACTGCACCTCAACGGGAGGCAAAAAAGAGAATTCCGATCACTACAATGCTCAGAATTGCGCTTATGATACCGACTACAGGTGAAACGGTTGTAAAGGTAATCAGGGTAATATAAATAAGAATCAGGGCTGCAAGAAATTTTGCGATACGTTTCAATGGCAGCAGTATTATTTCCAAAGTGGAAACGCCCTTTGTTTTCAGGTTGTTGATGTGCACTTTGACTTGTCTGAGCGTAAAAAAGATCAGAACTCCTGCCAGCAGAATCAAAACCGCGGCAGTAAAACTGCGTCTGTGTGTAGTTGCCCAATACCAAAGGGGCAGGGTGATTGCGGCTGATATAGCTGCCACCACCACTGAGAACGCCAGCACCCGGGCACATGCTCTCAGGGCGGAAACATACCCCCGGGCAATGCGGGAAGTAATGCGAAATACACCTGTATTCATTCCAAATTGTTCCTCTGCAGGTACTCTACAACTTTTTGATAGTCTCCATCAAGTTCGAGCGCGGCGAAGATGCTGCGTGCCCGCCGCAGGTATT
The DNA here is from genome assembly GCA_964603735.1 of uncultured Sediminispirochaeta sp. Classification (GTDB taxonomy): domain Bacteria; phylum Spirochaetota; class Spirochaetia; order DSM-16054; family Sediminispirochaetaceae; genus DSBN01. Next base: position 32,656 of record CAZRWN010000012.1, read on the forward strand.
CGGCTCCGCTTTCACGGTTGCCGGCTGCAATTTGAGCGCGGCCGAGTAGAGCCAGGTCGTGACCGATGCCGATACTGTTTTCGCTCAGCTTGTCGTGTTCGAGGGCTGTCTGGGCGTGCCGGATTGCCGCATCAGTATTCTGCCTCTGAAGCGCAATCACGGCCAGCATGTAATGATTGGTGGCTAATTCAATGCGATTATCCCGCTTAGTGTTGATCTCAAGGGCTCTTTCAAACTGCTGCCGGGCTGCATCCAGTTCATTTCGAGCGCGATATACACTCCCTCGGTTGTGCAGGAGAATAGCCAGTGCATCTGCCAGCTCTTTTTCATCCTCCAGTAAAGCGATTCCCTCTTCAAACCACTGCAAGGCCGCGTTCAATTTTCCGGTCTTATATGCGAACTCCCCCAGGTTGTTGTAAGTCTCGGCGGCTGCCTGCTTTACCTTCGGAGCTGCAGAGCTAAGCGGAGAGAAAATGGTAATGGTATCGGCTGCCGATTCGAACATTCGTTGTGCTTTCTCGGATTCTCCCTGGGCGAGAAAGGTCTTACCCAATGCATTATAACAAATTGAACTGCCGAGCTGGTCATCTATGCGGATGTAGCTGTTCATTGCCAGGCTGTACATTTCGGCAGCTTCTGTATATCTGGCCTCGTTGAAGAAGGTGTTGCCGTATTCTGCGAATTTCGCCGCCTCTAAGGCGGTTGAGCGCGGTTGCGGCTGGTCTTTCGGCGCAGAGGAGCATCCCGCCCACACCAGCAGTAAACCGGCCAACAGTAACAGCCCCGCATGCTTGCTCATCAGTAGTCTCCATCCCGCATCCCCCGGAAAGTGGACGGGGTTGTGTAGTCTTCGGAAATACCGCCGCGCAGCAGCGGATTATTTTTCAGCCCCTGCATCACATCCTGGCCCTCCTGCAGGGTCGTGCGTCCCTCCTGCAGAATTGCGGTTATGTTCGGCTGTTGATTGTTGACATAGGCGGCAAAACCGCTCAGTTCGGCCGCCGATTTCTCCAGTTCGGCAATGATAGCCTGAATCTGGCCGTAGAGCTGCTGGTCGTCATCCAGCAGTTTGGCTATAGAGCCTTTCGGATCGAGCAGGCGCTGCACCAGTCCCTGGGTATCGGCCAGCTGCTCCGAGGTCTTTTCAAGATTGGCGGTGATGCCGGTTGTATTCTGCAGTGTCTCGTTCAGTTGTACCATTACCTGCTGGGTTTGCAGCAGCACATCCAGCAATGGACCCTGTTGAGTTCCCTTCAGGGTATTATCAATAGTGGTAATAGTGGAGTTGAGCGAGTTGATGGTTGCATATGTGCTGTCGAGGATTGGTTTGATTCGATTTACCACGCTCGAGACCGTGTCCTCCTTATCGGTCATTTTGACTAAACCGTTCTGAATCCGCTGCCTTCCCTCGGGAAAATCGGTAGACGGGATAAACGCGCCCTCTTCTAGCGGAGACCCGTTCCCTATGCCGGGATAGAATACCAGCCCGCCGCCGCCAATGCCAATTGGGCTGATATTCAGTTGCAGCACCGAATTGGGCAGGACCCGGTTGTAATAGGTGTCGAAAATGTGGAAATCGATCTGTACAGTGTTGTCATCCAACAGTTTGATAGCGTCTACTGCACCGATTGTAAATCCTTTCAGTTTTATCGCCATGCCCCGATTCAGGCCTTCGCCGCTTTGAAAGCGGCTGGTGAAGTGGTAATCCTTGGCGAACCAGCGCTGATTGATGCCCATAAATATCAAAATAGCCGCCAATGATACAATGGCGATGAGCACGAAGAGACCGACAATCTGTTCGGCAAACCGTATTCTAAACTTCATTCTGTTCTAATAGTATTCCAGGATTCAGCTGCAGTCAAACCTTAAAGAGTTGATCTTCGTTGTCCAGCAGGGTTAGAATGTCTTCGTCATAAGCCGCAGCCTGCTCGAGAACTATTTCCAGCACCTTTTGAACCACCGGATCGCTACTCTGCTTCACCGCGGCAAAGGGGCCGTGGGCTGCTATTCGGCCTTTGTACAGAATGATCAATTCATCTGCAATCATAGAGATCAGCTCGGCATCGATAAATCCGCCCACTATAGTCCGGTTTTGCTTGTGGAGCTTTTTTATGATCTCTTGGATTGATTTTGCGGATGAGGTATCGATTCCTAGCAGTGGAGTATCCAGAAACAGAAACTCAGGATCGGTGATCAGGGCCCGGGCAAAGGAGACCATTTTCTGTTCTCCCGAGGAGATTTGACTGGGGCGGTAGTCGAGCCGGTCTTCGTAGCCCACCTGCCTGAGGTACGACTCTACCCGGCGCCTCATCTCGGTCGGGCTCATGTCCGGAAAATGTACTTCCAAGGGAAAGCGGACATTCTGCTCGATGCTGCGGTTTGCCCAGAGGGCACCGTCTTGAAACACGAAACCGGAGCGGCGCCTAAAATTGATCTCCTCCTTTTCCGTAAGCTGGATCATGCTCTTTCCGTCTTTTTTTACGATTCCCCGGTTAGGCGGCAGCAAACCGGCTAACACCTTCAACAGAATGCTTTTTCCGCTTCCCGAAGCGCCGATAATCACTGTCGTCTTACCGGGAGTGACCTCCAGAGTAATATCATTCAGTACCGGGCGGTCACCATAAAAGACACTAACATTTTCCATGCTGATTCGCAGCGGGTCTTTCATTGATCGAATTCCTCTATATATAGTAGATCATCGTAATTACCGCATCGGCAAGTATGCATAATGTAAAACCCTGCACAACCGAGCGAATTACCATCTGCGGCACTTCTGTGGAAGACTGCTGTACTTTCAGGCCGTTATAAGTGGCGGTATGGCTCACAATCAGCCCGAAGGTCAGGCTCTTGAGAATGGATGAAATAATATCCTGAGTTTTCAGGTAGACCAACAGGTTATGAAAGTATTCAAATGCCGAGATCGGTTCGAAAAACTGCGTGAGAATGAACGAGCCGACCAGTCCGAACAAATTGAAGTAGAGGTTGAGTATGAGCATAGACAGGGTTACACCGATGAACCGGGGCGCCACCAGATAACGGATGGGGTTTACGCCGGTTGCAATGTAGGCTTCGATTTGGTGACTGACCACCATATGGCCCAACTCTGTGGCAATAGCGGTAGCCGATCGGGCGATAACCACAAAAGCGCACAGCAGAGGTCCGAGTTCACGGGTAATTACGGTGATCAGGATTTTATAGATGAGTACGCCCTGTCCGAACTGCGGCAGTATGTTTACTCCCTGAATGATAATGACCGCACCCAATGACAACGAAATCAGCGCAATAACGGATAGTGCTTCGACCCCGGTGAACAGCAGCTGCATGGTAATGACACCCCGCCCGACCTGCCGCCGACGGAAATATTGCAGGGAAGCTACCAGTGACTGATAAAAAAAACCGGCGGCGTAGAGAAAATCATCGAATACCTGCAGCGAGTTCCGGCCAAGGCGCTGAAGAAACATATAGAATACTCCTTAGATTATATCTTTATAGTAGCCCAGCTTGAGACAACAGGCAATGGAAGATTTATAAATGCTAGTGTTGACAGGGGTGGTTTTGAAAAGTACAATTTTTACTTGAGGGGTAATGCAAACAATCAGGAGCGACAATGCCAAAAGCTGCGCGTTATCATGCCAACTCGGTCGTCTATTTCAAAGGGGATATGAACGATCGGGTATATATCTTAAAAAGCGGTAAGGTAAGCTTAAACTACAACGACATAGAAACTGGTCAGGAAATCCACGATATCATCAATACCGGAGAGTTTTTCGGCGTGAAATCAGCGCTCGGCAGATATCCCCGAGAAGAAACTGCAGTGGTTCTTTCCGATGCATCGATGGTCAGCTTCAGTGTCCCCGAGTTTGAGCAGCTTGTACTGAAAAACACCCGCATCATCATGAAGATGCTCAAGGTCTTCTCGAATCAGCTGCGGCGCATGCACAAACAGGTCCGCAACCTGATTTCAGCCGGTAAAGACGGGCTGGAGCCGGAGGAGGGGCTGTTCAGAATAGGCCAATATTATCTCAATTCGGAGAAATACCATCAGGCGCTGTACGCTTTCCGGCGCTATATCACCTATTATCCCTCCGGAAAATATTCCGCAGAGGCAACCCGTCACATAGAAGCGGCTGAGCGGGCACTGCAGGGAGGCGGTCCGGCACCCGTCGGGCCCGGCGCTGTCGAGGGCAAAACCACCCGAGTCAGCCAGACCAGCGAGGAGCTCTCCGATACGGCCAAAAGTTATTATAACGCCGTCAGCCTCTTTTCTCAGGACAACTTTCAGGCGGCTTTAGAAGAGTTCAGGAAAATTGTTCAGGCGAATAACAGCGACGAGTATGTGGCCAAGGCCCATTTCGAAATCGGCCGCTGCTATCTGGGGCTCGAGCAGTATGATAAATGTATCCAGCATTACACACAGATGATAAAGCATTACCCCCGGCATCCCGATCTGCGCGATGCCCTGTTGTACGTGGGTAACTGCCATGAAAAACTGGGTAATACGGACAAGGCCCAGGGGTTCTACAACAAGGTGCTTACTATGTCCAGCGAAAATGAGGTAGTCTACCGCAAGGCAAAGCGGGCCCTGCGTGAAGTCGAGGGGGCCAAATGAACGTTGACTTATCGATGTTTGAGCGCTTTGCCGTTACATTTCAGCCCGGCGATATCATTTTTTGTGAATATGAGCCCGGCGACAACTTTTATCTGATACAATCCGGCCGGGTGCAGATTGTGAAAATTCTCGGCGATATCGAGAAAAATATCGATATTCTGCAGCCGGGCGAAATTTTCGGAGAGATGGCCATCCTCGAGGAAGCCCCCCGTTCGGCAACTGCCGTTGCAATTGACAAGGTCAAAGCACTGGAGTTCAACCGCGAGAATTTCGAGGTGCTGATGAAGGGTAATCCGCAAATTGCACTGAAACTGCTCAAGCTGTTTACCAAACGCATCTACGATCAAAAACGGCGTTTCATGATTCTGACCCTCAGCAACATCGAGGCCAGAGTAGCCGATGTGTTCCTGATGCTGGCTGAAAACCAGCCGACTGATGACCCCGATGAGGATCAGCGGGTGTTTTCTACCAGCGTTGAGGATATCGCCCACTGGGCGGGCATGTCGTATGCCGAATGCAAGAAGGTTCTGAACCACTTTGCCGGGCAGCGCCGCATAGAAATCTTCGAAGACCGCATTATCGTAAAAAACATCAACGAGTTCCGCCGATTCGTGACCTCCCAGCGCAACAAGCAGAAGAGCGAGTAGCGGCAATCAAATTCGCACTTGCGTCCGTACTACTGCGGTGATACCACGGAAGAAGGTACAGAATTAGAGCCAAAAGACGGATTCGAACCGTCGACCTACGCTTTACGAGAGCGTTGCTCTACCACTGAGCTATTTTGGCTTGGCTGCGAATTTAGCCGGAATTCCAAAAAAAATCAAGTAAAACGCGGCTTTTCTGTCTAATCCGAGACTGCCGACCCCTGTTCGCCTGCGGCTGAACGGTAGGTCCCGAAGCAGTTCATGATTTGAATCACAACTTATCAAGTTCGCTCTTGAATTTCCGATATATGGAAATAGGAGGATCGAAGACGCATGATACCAGGATTATATACCGGTGCAAGCGGAATGAAGGCACAGCTTGATCGGATGAATGCCCTTTCGAACAACCTTTCGAACGTGGATGTAACCGGCTACAAGCGGGACATCTCCGTGAGCAAGGCTTTCCCGCAGATGCTGCTGCGGAGAACCAACGATAACGGCGTGTACAAGTTTCCCTTCGGTAGTGCCGACATGGCCCCGGTGGTTGGAACCATGGGCTCCGGAGTCGAATACAACGAATCGTACACCGTGTTCGAGCAGGGCGAGATGCAGCAGTCGAACAATCCCTTCGATCTGGCCCTCGACGGCCAGGGGTTTTTCAGCATTGAAACCCCGAACGGCGAGCGCTACACCCGCAACGGAGCTTTTCATCTGAGCAAAGAGGGGGTCCTGGTTACCAAAGAGGGGCTTCCGGTCAAAGGTGAAAACGGGATAATACAGATCAAGAAAAACAACTTCGTCGTTGATAAGCAGGGTAATGTGTATCAGAATGCGACCTTCGACGGCGATCCGCAGCGGCTGGTTTCCATGGAAGAGAACGAGTGGGAAAACCTCGAACTGGTCGACCGTCTGAAAGTGGTGGAGTTCGAACGGCCGCGCTTTCTTAAGAAACAGGGCAGTTCGATGTGGAACAGCAGCGAGGAGACCGGCGAGGCGATGCGGGCAGCCCTCGGAGCGGAAACCAAGGTCGAACAGGGTTTCCTGGAGAACTCCAACGTGAATCCGGTTACCGAAATGGTAAAAATGATAGAAGTAAACCGCGCCTACGAAGCGAATCAGCGAACCATCCGAACCCAGGACGAACTGAGCGGACGCCTCGTAAACGATGTGTTAAAGGTATAGGAGAGTAGCATATGATGCGTTCATTATGGACCGCTGCCAGCGGCATGACCGGTCAGCAGTTCAACATTGACACGATTTCAAATAACCTGTCCAACGTAAACACGAACGGCTTCAAGAAAACCCGCGCCGATTTCGAAGACCTTCTGTATCAGACTACGCGGATAGCCGGTACCCCGGCCACCGAACGGACGACCGTGCCCACCGGCATCCAGGTTGGCCATGGTACAAAAGTTGCAGCTACCCAGAAGATGTTTACGCAGGGCGCCCTGCAAAGTACCGACAATGTGTCCGACATGGCAGTGCAGGGTGAGGGCTTTTTCAGAGTCATGCTTTTAGACGGCACCTACGGTTACACCCGTGACGGTTCCTTCAAGGTCGACAGCAACGGTCAGCTCGTTACCTCCAACGGCTATCGGGTAATGCCGGAAATAGTGCTTCCGGAAAACTTCGTTCGCAACAGTCTTACCGTCAGCCAGGACGGTCGGGTTACGGTAAAAGTGGCCGGCAGTGACGATCCGATCGAAGTAGGCCAAATGGAACTCTACCGCTTTGTTAACCCGGCCGGAATGAAGGCTATCGGAGAAAACCTGTTCAAAGTGACCAACGCCTCCGGGGAGGCTATAGGCGGACGGCCGGGACTGGACGGCATGGGTAAAACCATTCACAAATTCCTGGAAAAATCGAATGTCTCGGTGGTGCAGGAGATGGTCAGCATGATCACCGCACAGCGAGCGTACGAGCTCAACTCCAAAGCAATTCAGACCTCCGATACAATGCTTGGCATTGCAAACAACTTGAAGAGGTAGTAAATGGGTAATGGCAGCGATCGCATAGCAGCCCTCGTATTCATCGTGCTTACGTGCTGTTCAGGCGCAGCCGCTGCCGATCTACGCGAACTGCATGCTCGGCAGGTCATTGCGCCGGACGCTGATAAAATAACCATCCACGATTTTTTTATAGTGACCGCAGAGGAAACCGCCGAGCGGCTTACACTCGCGGCCCAGCAGGAGCTGGAGGCAATCTGCGGATCAGAGGCGGCGCTGGTTCCGCTGTGGCAGTTAAAAGGAGCCTTGCGAAGTACAGCTGATACGGTTTCGGTTGTCGGCCGCAGATCGGTATATATTCCATCCACTATCGAATCGACGGTGATGCAGAGCCTGTTAGAGCAGCTTCTGCGCAGCCTGGAGCAGGAGTATCCCGCTGAGAACGAGCGCCTCGAGATCGAAATACCGCGTATGCCTGGCGGGCTGCGGGAACTAACCCGGACGGAGGGGACATCCGACCGAAACCTGAAGGTAGAATTGTTGACACTTCGGCCTGGGAATAGGTCCGCGGACCGGGCGGCGGGGGACGGTACCGCTTCGGCCCGTTTTTTGGTAAGTGCCGGAGAGCTGCAGGGTGTTCTTTCAGTAGAGGTGAGGCGCTTCAGCCCCTATTTGAGTCCGCGCAGATCAGTTGCCAGGGGTGAGACACTGCAGTCGGATGAGGTGGAGAGAAAGCCGTTTATCGTGGGTGCCTATCCGCCTGCGCTGACCGCCGGGAGGAGCAGCACCTACGAAATTCGCGCAAAGATTTCCTCGGAAGAGCCGCTTACTATTCGCAATGCCCGGATCAAGCCGGTGGTGGAAGCTGGTGATGCGGTAAGTGTGGTGCTGAAGAGAGGCGCCGTACAACTGAAGATGCCTGGAAACGCGCGGGGCGAAGCAGCTTTGAACGAGAGGGTAGCGGTGCGCCTGGATACCGGAATAATCAAAGAGTGTCGAGTGCTCGGAGCAGGAGAGGTAATTCTTGAATAAGTTCAAACTAGTTTATAAATACATGCTGCTCACCGTTTTCGTGATTGTGCTTGGAATCGGACCTTGCTGGCTTGCACCGTTGGAAGCACAGACGGCAGAGGTAAAAATTAGGGATATCGCCTCAATAGAAGGGGTGCGTTCAAATCAGTTAGTCGGGTTTGGCTTGGTAACCGGACTGCAGGGAGAGGGCGACAGCAGCCGGTCGCAGCTGAACAAAAAACTGCTTTCGAATCTGTTGGCCTCATTCGATGTGAATATCGCTGCTGATGAAATCGATAGCAAAAACAGTGCCGCAGTGGTGGTTACCGCCGAAGTTCCGCCGTTCATCCGCGCCGGACAGACGGTTGATGTCACCGTTTCGAGTTTAATGGATGCCCGCAACATCTCCGGCGGGGTACTGCTGCAGACGAATCTGAAAGCGGCCAACGGGCAGGTATATGCCGTGGCGCAGGGGCAGGTGGTAAGCAGCTATTCAACCGCTGACGGCCAGGCTTCGGACCGGCGTACAACCGCTAACATTATTTCCGGAGCGATTATAGAACGACCCGTGTTGTCGGAAATCCGCGACGAAAGCGGGGTAGCCGTGCTGTTGAACTCACCTGATTTTTCCCTTGCTATAGCGGTTCGTGATGTCATCAGGCAGGAGTTCGAAGAGTTTGGGGTTCGAGCGGTTGATGCGGAAAAAATTGAGGTGATACCGGGACCGGAAAGCGATATCGGATACACCGAATTGAGTGCTCGGATAGAGCAGCTCAGTGTGAATCCGGATTTTCCGGCCAGGGTGGTGATCAATCGGCGTTCGGGTGTAGTGGTGATGGGGAAATCGGTTCGTATTGCTCCAGTGGTGGTGTCATTCAACTCTTCGGAAATTTCCGTAGGGTGGAGCCCGACTGATGAAACTAAGCAGGAAAGCAGTGTGCAGTTTGATGATACAGTCCGGGTAGAAGAACTGGTATCAGTGCTTAAGGAAGCCGGCATGAAAGTCGATGATATTATTGAAGTGTTGAAAACAATTCAACGCGCCGGTGCACTATACGGTACACTAGAGGTAATGTAGAGAATTAGGGAGAGCGACATGCAGATAGATTCAAGTCATTTAATGCAACTCGGACAGCTTCAGCAGCAGCAAAGCGGAGCACGTCAGAGAATATCGGCGCTGCAGGCGAAAGCCCAGTCCGGAAAATCCGGTGAAGAGGATCGCTTAAAGCAGGCCTGTTCGGATTTCCAGGCAATTTTTGTGAAGCAGATGCTCGATTCGATGCGGAAAACCGTGAACAAAACCGGACTCCTGGACGGCGGGCAGGCCGAGAAAATTTTCGAGGATATGCTGTACGATGAGTATGCACAGAAAATATCCAAGACGGCCGATCTCGGTCTAGATGATATGCTGTATCAGCAGCTTTCCCGGATTCAATAGGGCTTAAGAGTAGAAAAAGACTATACAAATTAGTGACACTGTATAAAAAAGTATACGAATTCAATATCTATCGTTTCTATATAAAAGTACAAACCTAATAATTACTTGTCATATAATAAATTAAATATAAATACCCTCTTTTTTCAGATTTGGCACGAATGTTGCAAGTATAATGAAGGAGGGTATAAAATGAGCAATAGAACCGTAGACGTCCAGAAGGACGCATTACAGAACTACTTTTCAGGCATAAAGAAACAGCCGCTCCTTACGTTTGAAGAAGAAATTGAACTTTCCAAGCAGATCCAACAGGGTGAGGAAAAAGCTTTGCGCCGGCTCACAGAATCCAATCTTAGACTGGTTGTGAAGATAGCCCGTTCCTATATGTCCCCCGGTCTCAGTTTCCTAGATCTCATCCAGGAAGGAAATATCGGGTTGATGAAGGCAGCTGAGAAGTTTGACTATCGGAAGAATGTCCGCTTTTCGACCTACGCAGCATGGTGGATTCGTCAATCCATCGTTAGGGCTCTGGCCAAAAACCAGCGGCACATTAAACTTCCCCACCGCAAGGAAGAACTGCTGCGAAAAGTTCAGCGTTACTATTACTCATTCAATCAGGAACACGGTCGAAAACCGGAACTGCATGAAATTGCCGATGCACTGCATGTAAAAGAGTCTGAAGTTTCTGCGGTGCTGAACTGTTCGAACCCGGTGGTCTCACTAGATTGGGAAGATGAGGGTACGGATTCACGGCTGGTAGACATGTTTGAAGATACAACCTATCAGCCCGATGATGATCTGTTGAAAAAATGTGCGCAGGAAGATACGGTCAGATTTCTGAGCCACCTGCGTGAAAAAGAGCGAAAAGTATTGCTGTACCGCTTTTCGTTCTATGGTGGAAAAAAGGTAACCCTGAAGCGAATCGGCGAGGAGATGGGAATTTCCCCCGAGACCGTTCGGCAAATCGAAATGAAGGCAATCAAGAAACTGCGCCAGCATGCCGATGAAATGAGAGAGTATATTTACGGTTAAGGCTGCCTGCCGGCAGCCCGCTGCCGACAGAAAGCCAGTATGGAAATAAAAACTAGCAGCACAAAATCAACTTCTGACGATAAAAACCCCCAAAAAAATAATGAGGCGAAATCCGCCCGCAGCGGTTCGCAGCCACGGTCCGGACGGTCGAAACGGCGGGGCGGGCCGCAGCACAGACGGGTGCAGCTTGCCTATCTACTGTTGAGTATTATTGCCGGGTCGCTCTTGCTTCTGCTGATCCTAATGCCCGGCGGGGAGGAGGTGGGAACGGATATATCCGGCAAACCGCGGGCCCAAGACCCGGGCCCGCCGCCCCCCGAACAAGCCCCCAAACCAGAACCTAAAGCAACAGACCCTGCGGAGCAGGAATATTCAAAACCTGATGAAACGCAGGAAGAACGGGTAGTGCATCCGCTCAGTGATATCGAAGCGGCGCCGCCGGGAGCGGGAACCCTCTATTTGGTAATAGATGACGTCGGCTATAACCTGCAGCAGCTGCAAACCTACCTCCAGTTGCCCATACCAATGACATTCGCTCTGCTGCCCGGGCTGGAGTACAGCCGGCCGGCGCAGGAAATTATTGCCAAACACGGTGCAGAGATGATACTGCATCAGCCGATTGAACCGGTCGGCGATCAGGATCCCGGTCCCGGGGCCCTTTACGTGGGGATGCAGCCGGAGGAGCTGCGCAGGGTCGTCCACCGCAATTTAGAGCAGCTGCCGCAGGTCGTCGGGGTAAATAACCATATGGGCTCGCGCGGAACCGCCGATCCGCAGCTGATGGAAGCCCTGTTTTCCGTTCTCAAGGGACGGGACCTCTTTTTTCTCGACAGCCGAACTACCGCCGAAACGGTAGCAGCTAGGGTAGCCCGCAAAACCGGACTGCCGTTCTCCGAGCGGAATGTGTTTCTTGATAACATCGAAGATCAGCTGGAGATCGAGAAAGCGCTGGCCGCAGCCCTCGAAATATCCCGGGCACAGGGCTATGCGGTGATGATCGGGCATGTGTGGAGCCGGGAGCTTGCCTCGACGCTGGCTTTATGGTATGCAGAAATAGAGGAGCAGGGGTACCAGTTTGCCCGGCTTTCATCTTTTTTTGCAGAGGAGCATGTACATGCTGGTAATGGGAATTGAGAGTTCCTGTGATGAATGCGCAATTGCCATAGTTGAAGATGGTCGACGTATATTGAGCAACGAGGTTGCCTCACAAATAGATATTCACCGTCCCTTTGACGGAGTGGTTCCGGAAATAGCCTCACGAATGCACACGGAATGGATTTTTTCGGTAGCCGAAAAAGCCCTGGAATCCGCCGGTGTGAGCCTGGATCAGATAGACGGAATCGCCGTTACCAACCGGCCGGGACTGGTGGGGTCGCTTTTGATAGGTTTGAACTTCGCCAAAGGACTTTCCCTTGCGCGGGGGATACCCTTTGTCGGAGTAGATCACATCCGCGCCCATCTCTACGCGCCGCACCTGGAGTATGAAATCGAGTATCCATACATGGGCCTGTTGGTATCCGGCGGCCACACGGTAATTTCGCGGGTTGAGGATTTCGACACTATCAAAGTGATGGGCGCTACAATTGACGACGCCTGCGGCGAGGCCTTTGACAAGGTAGCCAAGCACTATAAGCTCGGGTATCCCGGCGGCGTTGCCATTGATAAACTCGCCCGGAGTGAGGGGGCAAATCCGGAAGCCTTCGCCTTTCCCGATCCTTCACTGCACAAGGGAAAACACCGCTATGATGTCTCGTATTCCGGCCTAAAGACTGCCGTTATCAATCAGTTAGACCAGTTCTGGGACGGAACTTCCGAAAAATCTCCTGAAAACATTGCCGCATCGTTCCAGCGGGCCGCCATCGACATGCTGGTGCGCCGGATAAAACGGGCGGTCAAGGATACCGGGCTGCGGCGAATAGTCGCCGGCGGCGGGGTTGCGGCCAATTCGCTGCTGCGCAGCCGCCTGAAAGCGATGGACGGGGTCGAAGCGGTGTTTCCGTCTATGGGATTGTGCACCGACAACGGCGCAATGATAGCCGGTATCGGCTATCACTACCTGCGGCGGGGTGAACACTCCGAATTGAACTTGAATGCATATCCGCGGGTAAAGCGGTTCAGAAAAACCTACCCCTAAGAGCTCTCGGGCGGGGATGTGTTCCCGTCTTGATTTTGCCGCAGCAGTTCGGCCTGCAGTTCCTGGATGTCCTGATCGTCGTCGAAGAGTTCCGGCGGGGTAGAGAAAGTGCCGGCGGTCAGCTTGCGGGCTACCAATTGGACCCCCTGGGAAAACTTCGAGTTCGGTTCGTCTATGATGTAGGGAACCCGGGTAATAATTGACCGGCTCACCCCCGGATCGTTCGGTAGAAAACCGATGAACTCCATGGGGATCGACAGGTTCTTCCGGCTGATCTCCCTCAGCTTGGCTCCCACCGAGAAATCCTGACTCGAATTGCCCATATTCAGAATGATCCGCGGAAAAAAATTCTGCAGCTGCTCCTCCGCCTTCAGCCCGGAATCGGATGAGTGTTCGGACAGGAGATTCACCAGATAGGTGAAAGAGTGCGGACTGCCTTCCAAGGGGCGGCTGATAAACTCCTGAATAATGTCGCGTTCGGGACTTTTTGCGGGGAAGCTGCGGTACAGCAGACGGTACACCGCACTCTTGAGAAATGAATATGAACTGAGAATAGAGGTGGTCTCCGGGGTGGTAACGATAAGACCCGTATTCGAAATGAGGAAAAAGTCGATGACGTTGTATGAGCTGCCTGCCCCGAGATCAAGGATGATATAATCGGCTATCAGCTGGTTCAGCTCATTGAGCAGTTTCTTTTTGGTAAAGTAGGGCAGGTTCGCGGTTCCGGGCAGCAGGGAATCGCCGGGTATGAAGTAGAGCTGGGGGGTCTCGGTCGGAAGCACCAGGGATTCCAGGGAATCCTCCTGCTTATAGATGTAATTGCCGAGGCCGGGATGCCGGTTTTTTATCCCCAGGCAGGTGTGCAGGTTCGAGCTGCCGAGATCGAGATCGACTAAGATGCAGGTTTTGCCTGCCTGTGCCAGCGCTACACCGAGATTGGCGGTGAACATCGTCTTTCCGACTCCGCCCTTTCCGCTGGCCATCGGAAGAATCGTTTTCATGTCTTATTAGAATAGAAGAATTATATTATAAATTCAATTCTTTTTCTTGCTCGCCACTTTCGTAACTGCGGTGAATTGTGTAAGGTTAAAATGACACTAAAATAAGATGGAGCTAGGTATGGTTACACCTTTTAACCTCGATGAGGCAATTCGCAAAGTACCAGATTTTCCGAAGCCGGGTATCCTGTTTTATGATATAACCGGTATACTGCAGAACCCCAAAGCATTCAACTACTGCATTGACGCAATGGTAGAGCAGTATAAGGACAAACGAATAGATGCAGTGGCGGCCGTAGAAGCTCGTGGTTTCTTGTTCTCGGGCCCCTTCGCTGACAGACTGAAGATACCGCAGATCCTGGTACGGAAAGCGGGCAAGTTGCCCGGCGAAGTGAAAGAGAAGCGATTTTCTCTGGAATACGGTGAAGATGTAATTCAAATCCATACCCACGACGTTCAGGCCGGGGCGAATGTACTGCTGCTGGACGACCTGATTGCAACCGGCGGCACACTGAAAGCCGCTGCGGATCTGATCACTGAGATCGGCGGGAAGGTACGGGATATCTTCTGTGTAATCGGTCTGCCGTTTCTCAGCTACGAGGAAAAACTGTCGGATTACACCATTACCACCTTGATCAACTACGAAGGCGAGTAATTTCGCAGGCTGTTGACAAAAATTGAAGCTTTTATTACATTAGCTTCTGTAATTCGTTGGCCGATGGTGTAATGGTAGCACGGCAGATTCTGGTTCTGCTTGTGAGGGTTCAAATCCTTCTCGGCCAGCTCTTATGGTCCCTTCGTCTATCGGCTAGGACGGAAGATTCTCAGTCTTCAGAGAGGGGTTCGATTCCCCTAGGGACTAAGCCGGAGCCGCCTTTTCTAAGGCGGCTTTTTTAATAATTGAGATTTAATTATTTTGCACAATGATTTATACTAACTGATATGGAAGAGCAATCTCGATTCGATCGACTAGTTAAAAATCTGTCCAAAAACGAACGCCACGACCTTCTGGATAAACTTCGCACCGTAACCAAACCGACTCTCAGCCAGGAGCCGTTAAAAATAATCGAAGAGGAATCGGGAAGTTTCGACTACAACAAGGCCTTTCAGCAGCTGTCCTGGATCGAACGGCTGTTCCTCTTTCTGCGGGTTATGTTTACATCCGATACCCGCGAGGAGCTGCTCGAGGAAATGATTCTGGCCAAGCTCAGCAAGCAGGTCGAGCGCAATTACTCCAACATATATTCCCATTCAAACAGTGAACTGGCGGCAAACTTCTATTGGAGCGTGAAAAAACTCCAGGACCGACTGTCCTTCCTGCGCGAACCGCTGCGCAAGTCGCTGGCAGCCCAGAAAAAAGATTTCTTTGCGTTTTTAGTCGGCTGGGAAATGCCCGACATCCAGGAACGTTTGATGGCCGAAGTCGATCCCGAACATGTGGCTTATGAAAAGTCCATTTCTGATCCATATAAAATCCGCAAGGAAATAGAATACCAGCTGGAGGACATTCTCGAGAGTATCGACGAGGCCCGTAAAAACATTGTTTATTCGCGAGTGCGCAATCTGCACGCCTTTCACACCTTGGTTATGTATCCCTACGAAAAGCTCCTATCAAGTTTTGAAAAACGCGGTGCCGGAGGTGCTCTAAGCGCACCAATCTTTGAAGTCCGGTCATCGCTGCTCGATTTAACGAAGGTGCTCTATTCCGTGAAGAACCCGCCCGCCGAAAGCATGATGAAGGTGGTCTTTCTGTTTTATCTGCAGAATTCTCTTGAAAACGAGGAGAACGAGGAAGTAGAGCGCCGACTGGACAATCTGCTGAAGCAGACCGAGGAGGCGCTTACCTACCTGCGTTTCTTTCATGTGCACGTGCCGATGCTCACGCTTTCCAGGTTGGTTCTGCGCAACATAGAGTTCATGCCGGACAGCATCGCCGGTGGGGAAGACTGGTTCGTGCTGTTCAAACAGTTCTGGTACCAGCGCTTCGATCAGCGCATGCGCAGCTACAGCGAAACCTTCAAACGGAACCAGCTGATCGACTCGGCCAAGGAGTTTCTCAAAGCCCAATCGCTTCCGGAAGTAAAATATTACAACCACATCGGCAGTCAGTACAATCTGCAGCCCCGTTATTTGAAGACCCTTGGACTGATCCGCGGGTTTATGGACAGTTTTTTTATAAGCGAAATGAACAGCCCCCTCAAGCTGGTGCTGATCGACGGGGAGTTCTATAAAGAGCAGAACCGCGAGGAGTATAACGATGCCTACAACGGAATGCTGTGGGTCAGCGACCGCATCGATAACCTCGAACTGTCGCTCTCTCGGGACGGAGAAACCGGAAAACGGATCGATACGATCAACAATGAAGCTGCCAGCGAACGCCAGCGCGCCGGAAGAATACTGCAGGTCATTTCCGGTATCGACAGCCAGGTCGAGGAGATCATCACTAAAACCATCGACTATGTAACCCAGCTGAAAAACGTTATCGGCGGAATACTCTACGGCGACATGGGCGGCCGCTACGATACCCTCTCCAACATGGGCTACATCGGCCGGAACGAGAACAAAAACCTGCAGCAGAAACTCGGTTCGATCAATAAAAAGCTCGATTCGTTTCTGGATATTCTCACCCAGCTCTACGACGCCGAGAAACGGATAGAAGAGTAATGCAGCCGGTACTCCTCGAGCGGAATTCTCATGGGAATGTGGGGATAATAAAAAAACTGCATCAGAATGAGCCGGATCTGTGGCTCAGTATGAGATCCGCCGGTGACATGCGCTCCGGCAGTGATCAGCGTCGTTCACTCCTGTTACATATGCTGCAAGAGCCGGATCGGCTGTATAGCCTGCACCAGGTCCATTCTCATCGGGTGTACACCTCCGGCCCTGATATCACTTCCGAGACCGATGGAGACGGACTGGTGGCCGGACATCCCGAACACGTACTGGCGGTCAGCGTGGCCGACTGCATGCCGATTTTTCTCTTTCATGCAGCCTCCCGCAATTTTGCCGTGCTGCACTCGGGCTGGAAAGGTACCGGAATCGTGCTCCGGGCGCTGGACGTGCTAACTACTCAGACAGATATTTCCGCCGCCGATTTCACCGCCGTCCTCGGCCCCTCCATCCGCAGCTGCTGCTACCGGGTCGATGAAGCGCGGGCGGCCCGCTTCTCCGCGGCCTGGGGCGCCGATTCGGTGGTGTGGCGCAGCAGCGCCGACGTTCACACCGCCGGCGGGGGCCGGGCCCCGTATCTCGACCTGCTGCAGGCCAACGCGAGCTGCCTTCGTGGAGCCGGAGTTCAGGATATCCGCTATGTAGATGAGTGCACCGCCTGCACCCCCGATCTTGGATCGTTTCGCCGGGAAGGGCCGCAGCGTTTTACCCACATGCTTGCAATGATCGGCTATTTTAAGTAATGTTGCAGCGATAGTTACACAAGAGGATTTACACTATGGAAGCAGTCAAAGAACAATGGAAACAGCACGTGGCCGCCGCCCTGCGGGCGGTTGCCGCGGATCACGATATCGATCCGTCAGCTATCGAGGCTGATGCAGTCATAACCGAAACCCCGCCCAAGCCGGAGCTGGGGGACATCGCTTTTCCGCTGTTTCCATTTGCCCGCATATTCAAAACCGCCCCGCCGAAAATTGCCGCCGAGGTGGCGGAAAAGCTGGCCGTCGACAGCCGGGCCGCCGGTTCCGCCACGGTACAGGTAGCCGGGCCGTACTTGAATGTCACCCTGAAAATGGACTCTCTGGCCGGGGAAATCTGTAAGGCCGTTCTTGCGGAAGGCAGTGCGTACGGCCGCGGCGAGAGTCTGGCGGGAACCAAGGTCATGATCGAGTTTTCCTGCCCGAACACCAATAAACCACTGCATTTAGGCCACCTGCGCAACGATTCGATCGGCGAGAGCACCGCCCGCATTATCGAAGCCAACGGGGCGGAAATCAGGAAAGTGAACCTGATCAACGACCGCGGTATCCACATCTGTAAATCGATGCTGGCCTACAAAAAGTTTGGTGAGGGCTCCAGTCCCGAATCGGAAGGAATCAAGAGCGACCATTTTGTTGGCAAGTACTATGTGAAGTTCGACCAGTGGTCGAAGGAAGACCCCGCGGCGGAGCCGCAGGCCCGGGAAATGCTGAAGGCCTGGGAGGCCGGCGATCCGGAGGTCACCGAGCTCTGGCTGCGGATGAACCGCTGGGCTATCGAGGGCATCGAACAGACCTATCAGAAAACCGGGGTTTCGTTCGACACCATCTACTACGAAAGCGAAACCTT
Source organism: uncultured Sediminispirochaeta sp. (assembly GCA_964603735.1). Classification (GTDB taxonomy): domain Bacteria; phylum Spirochaetota; class Spirochaetia; order DSM-16054; family Sediminispirochaetaceae; genus DSBN01. Next base: position 50,743 of record CAZRWN010000012.1, read on the forward strand.
CAAGCGCGGACGCGAAGAGGTGCTGAAAGGCCTCGAACGGGGTATTTTTTACAAGGAAGAGGACGGTTCGGTCTGGGTAGATCTGTCCGAAATCGACCTCGACCGCAAGGTGCTGCTGCGCAGCGACGGAACCTCACTCTATCTGACTCAGGATATCGGCACCGCCATCGAGCGGCACCGCGACTGGCCCTTCGAGCGCCTGATCTACGTGGTGGCTTCCGAACAGAAGTACCACTTCAAGGTGCTCTTTCATGTACTCGAGAAGCTGGGTTTCGAGTGGGCCGGCAACCTGTTCCATCTCTCCTATGGAATGGTGAACCTGCCGGAGGGCAAGATGAAATCGCGGGAAGGTACCGTAGTCGATGCCGATGATCTGTTTGCAGAGCTGAAGAGCATGGCCGCCGAAGAGATCCGTTCCAAGGACCGGGAGGAACATGTCGGCGATGTCGAGCAGGCCTCCGCTGCGGTTGCCCGGGCGGCGCTGAACTACTACCTGCTACAGGTCTCTCCGGCCAAGGATATGATCTTCGATCCACGGGAGTCCATCTCCTTCAACGGCAATACCGGTCCATACCTGCAGTATATGGGTGCCCGTATCAGCAGCATGCTGCGCAAGTATGAGGAGCGCCGCGATCAGTACGCCGGGGGCAGCTTCAAAGCGGAGCTGCTGGAGGTTACCGAAGAGCGGCAGCTCGTCAAACTGCTGGCGGAGTATCCGGAGGTGGTCCGCCGGGCCGGCGAGGAGTACAATCCGAACCTGATTACCGCCTTCCTGTACGATATCTCCCGCACCTTCAGCAAGTACTACCACGACCATCCTATCCTGCACAACGAGAATTCCGATCTGGTGGTTACGCGGATCACGCTGGCGCGGGCCATTCTGCAGGTGCTGCAGAATGCCTATTATCTGGTGGGAATTCCGTTCCTGGAGCGGATGTGAGCAGGGCCGTCCGCAGGGGCCGGCAGGTATATTGACCCTTTGCATAAGGGTATGGTATAAGAGACTTTACATACACTACGAGCTGAGGTTGAAGAATGTACGCATTGGTAGAAATTAAAGGTAAACAGTACAAAGCCACTGAAGGCACTACTTTAACAGTGGATAGACTTGAAAATGAGGCCGGCGAAGCGCTGGAGTTCGATACGGTTCTGCTGACCAGCAATGACGGTAAAGTAAAGGTTGGTGCTCCTTACGTCAAAGGGGCCAAGGTAAAGGCAACTCTCGAAGAGCACAACAAAGGCAACAAAATCGTCGTGAGAAAGTTCAAGCGCCGCAAAGGGTACCGTCGTACCCAGGGGCATCGACAGCAGTACTCGCTCTTGAAAGTAACGGGTATTACCGGCGCGTAAGCCGTGATCGAGGTTCAGCTGCTGCTCGACACATCGATGTGTCTGGTCGGGCTTTCGACTGCAGGTCATGCAGCCAGGAAAACTGGTGAATCCAGTATTCCATGTGCTGCGGTCTCCTCACTGGTGAGGACGACGGCCCGAATTGTCGAAGGTCGGACGGGAATCGAAAGCAGCGGAAACGCGCCTCATCCCGGGAGCCTCGAACTGATGCTTTACCGGGTAGATGCAGCCTCCCGGGAGTGGCTGCGCGGTATCACCGACTTTTTGATTGTCGGTCTAAAGGATATTGAAGCCGATTACCCGGAAGAGTGCAGAATAGTATTGAAAACACAGGAGGAATAAGCACTATGGCACATAAAAAAGGTGGCGGAAGCACTAAAAACGGAAGAGATTCCGAATCGAAACGCCTTGGAATCAAGCGCAGCGGCGGTCAGCTGGTAAAAGCCGGCGAAATCATCGTACGTCAGCGGGGTACTAAGTTTCATCCCGGAGAAAACGTCGGGCGCGGTAAAGACGATACCCTGTTTGCAAAGGCAGAGGGAACCGTTCTGTTCAAAAACCGAAAGGGCCGCAATTATATTAATATAGTTACTTCAGCTTAGGGGTAGCAGCGCTTCTAGTGGTTGGTTTTGCAGACGAAGTCTACATAGATGTCGCTTCGGGTAACGGAGGCAACGGATGTGTCTCTTTCCGGCGCGAAAAATATGTTCCGAAAGGCGGACCTGACGGGGGCGACGGCGGAAACGGCGGAAATGTCGTGTTCGAAGTAAGGGCCAACCTGAAAACCCTGTCACATTTGAAAACAAAACGGCAGTATCGGGCTCAGAACGGAGCCCCCGGAATGGGAAAAAAGCGTCACGGCAGCAATGGCGAAGACGTAATCGTGCCCGTACCGCCCGGAACTCTCATAAAAGACCCCGAAACGGGACGCGTTCTGAAAGATTTTACCCGTCCCGACGAGGGGTTAGTTCTTTTAACAGGCGGGCGCGGCGGCAAGGGCAACATGCACTATGCCACTTCCAGACGGCAGGCCCCGCGCTATGCGCAGCCCGGCCAGCCCGGCGAAGAGATGCGGCTGCATGTAGAGCTGCATTTGATTGCCGATATCGGTTTTGTCGGACTGCCGAATGCCGGAAAGTCATCTCTTTTGAAAACACTGACCAACGCTCATCCGAAAGTGGCCGCTTATGCATTCACCACTAAAATACCGAATCTCGGCGTTATGCGGGCCGAATACCGCGATATTATCCTGGCCGACATACCGGGAATCATAGAAGGCGCCTCGCACGGGGCGGGCTTAGGCGACAAATTTCTCAAACACATCTCAAGGACCTCCGGTCTGGCCGTGTTGATCGACCTCAGCGACGAGGACGTTCTGCACAGCTACCGCGTAGTGCTGCATGAACTGGAGGAGTATACTCCGGAACTCTTGGAAAAGCCGCGGGTTGTCATCGGGAGCAAGGGCGATCTGGATGGCACTGCGGAGAACTATGCCAAACTGCAGGCGGAACTCAGCGGTGAAGAGCTTATAAAGTTATCCTCATTCACTCGGATAGGGCTGGAAGAGATCAAAGCGGCTTTTCTGCGCTTAGTCGAGAACGGTGAGCAGCAAGACGGGGCACGGACAGAGTGAAGACGGTTGTAATCGGCGGTACGTTCAATCCTGTGCATATTGGTCATCTCTACCTGGCAGAGGAGGCGCGTCGGCAGGGCGGCTATGAACAGGTCGTTTTCGTCCCCTCGCATATTCCCGCCCATAAAAACCCCGATTATTGCACTGATCCCGAACACCGGCTGGAAATGCTCAGGAGGGCGGTAAAGCGCAGTGATTTCATAGTCGATGACTGCGAAATTCAGCGCGGCGGGGTCTCCTACACCCACGAAACCATCCTATTTTTGCAGGAACGGTACAGCATCAAAGGAAAACCGGGCTTAGTTGTGGGCGACGATCTGGTAGAGGGACTGCCGAAGTGGAAGCGCTGGGAAGAGCTGCAGAAGATGGTAAGTCTCATTATTGCGCATCGTCTTTCAACGCAGGAGATGCAGTGCCCATGGCCCCACACCTACATCGACAACTTGATCCTCCCCATTTCTTCGAGTACGATTCGTGAGAGAGTGAAATCGAATTCTGTCTTCCGCTACCTTGTACCGGAAGAGGTGTATACCTATATTATAGAGAACGGACTGTACACGGAATGTTAGACGGCGAGCAATTATACAACTATGTAAAAGCACATTTGAGTTTACCGCGGTTTCTCCATTCGCTGCGCACCGCTGATATGGCGGTGCGCCTGTGCGTACGGTTCAACCTGTCGACTGAAGAGGGGTATGTGGCTTCAATTGCTCACGACATGGCCCGCGAGCTGCCGGCGGAGCAGGTGATACAGATTGCCCGCGAAGACGGGCTGCCGCTGCTGACCGAGGAGCTCCTGCGGCCGGTTCTGTTACACGGCCGGGCTGCGGCAGTGCTGCTGCAGCGCTCCTGGGGAGAAAACCGGGAATCTGTACTGGATGCGGTTCGCTGGCACACCCAGGGGCATCCGCAGATGGGGGGGCTGGCCAAAATTATCTATATCGCCGATTATATTGAAACGGGGCGAACCCACATAAGCGATGAATTTCGGCGTCGAATACTTGAGTTCGCTTCACTGAATGAAATGGTACTGGAAATATTGAAAGCGCAGTTTGCACATCTGAAGGACAAACAGACTGAAATTTCGAAGTATGCACTTCAGCTGTTTTCCGTACTTGAAGAGAGGCAGTATGCGAAAATTTAAACCGGACAGAGCTGTTATCTTTTTGTTTCTTATTCTGGCGGTCATAGGCGCAGCCGGAGTGTTTATTTATATGCAGGTTCGTACCGACCAAATTGCCGCGGCTATAGAGGAGCATCATATTTTGAAGTTCATGCTGCTGGTGGGTGAAGAGGGACAAATCGAGTTTTCGGAGGTGGTTTTATATCAGCAGGATACTGGGAAATGCGCCCTTATCGATGTACCGCTGAATGTAGGAATGCTGCTCAAGGACCGGAACAAAATCGGCGCAATCCGCAGTGTCTTCGACTCCGCTGACCCCGCAGCCTATATTGCCCATACGGAAGAGCTTCTGAATGCTGAAATCGATCACTACTTTTATATCGAGAAGGAAGAGCTGGTACATGTAGTCGACCTGCTCGAGGGGCTGGAGCTGTTTATTCCCAATCCGGTCGAATATCAGTCGTCGCAGGGTATTGTGCTGCTGCCCTCCGGCAGCGTGACTCTGGACGGCAAGAAGGCGGTGCTGTATGCCACCTATCAGGAGCCGAACGAACGCGATAGCGAACAGGTGACTCGCCGTCAGAAGTTCGTCCAGGCCATGTTCAAGAAGATGGGTGAAAGGGGTGAATATCTCTCCAATGATCAGGTACATTCGGCTCTTATGAGAAATGTGGAGACGGACCTCTCCAAACGGGCCGTGGCCTCTCTTATTCAGTCCTTTAAACAGCTGGACTTTGATCAGGTTGTGTTTCAGCGGGTATTGGGCAATGAGCGTCAGGTTGACGGTCAGACACTGCTGTTTCCGTATTATGAGGGTAATTTGATCAAAGAAACGGTGCAGCAGACGCTGGTTTCACTGCGGAATAAAGAGGTTGTTAGCACCGAAGAGCTGAACATTACCCTTGAAATACTGAACGGTACCAGCCGCAACGGCTTAGCCGGTCGCACCTCAGAGGTATTCAAGAGTTTTGGCTACGATGTGGTGCGGGTTGGTAATGCAGCTGGGCAGGACTATGAGAAAACTCAGGTCATCGACTGGAGCGACGACATATCAGCCGCCCAGCAGGTGGCGAACGTAATACAATGCAATAATGTAGAAAGCAGAACGGGCGAAGCGGTCGAAACTCCGGCCTCCGCTCCGGGCGTCGATGTAATCGATGTGACTATTATTATAGGGAAGGATTTTGATGGTAGATACTGTAAAGAGTAGAGATGCCGCTATGGAAGTGGGACAAATGATTGACGAGCACAAAGGCGAAAACACAGTAGTGATTGATGTGCGTGAGCAGAGTAGTTGGACCAGTTTCTTCGTTATCTCGACCGTGAACAGTGTTGGACATTTAAAGGGTCTCACTCGACGTATTAAGAATTTTCTTACGGAGAAAGATGTAAACGTACTGCATCGTCACAAACGAATAGCGGATGATGGCTGGGAGCTGATTGACTGCGGGTTTATGGTGATTCATCTGATGAGTCAAGAGATGCGTGAGTTCTACGATCTCGAAAAATTGTGGTTCAGCGGTGAAACGGTGTATCAGTCTTCCAGCTCGTCGAAGTCGTCATAATCCAGGCGGTCTTCATAATCCAGGTTTTCTTCATCATCGTAGTAGTCTTCGTCTAGTTCGTAATCTTCTTCATCTTCGTCTTCTTCAGCGTAGAGATCTTCTTCAAGATCTTCATCCATATCCTCGAATTTCTCATCGACATCTTCATCGTAGTCGTCGAAGTCGTCGTCGAAGAAACTTTCATCGTCCATAGCGTGCCGCATACTCCTATTCCTCCTTCGCATTTACCTTTTGTATGCCAACGAAGAGTGTAATCGAGCCGAAGTCTCCCTTGATTACCCGGTGCAGTGACTCTGTTAACTGACTCAGATTAAAGTACAGATTTTCTCCCACTACAATTGTCGGAGGGGTAATATCACAGTTGATTTCGTCCTGTTCGAGCAGGGTAGTCGAACGACCGGTAATCTGGTTTACCAGCTCTGACATTGCTTCCTGATGGAACTGTCCGAAGCCTTGTTCATCTATATCCATCTGCAAATTTTCAAACAGTTTCTGAACGAAGCTCTGGCCGCTTTCAATAGTGGTGCTCAGCGAAATATAACCCAGAAGGGTTCCGGTTAATCCAACAGTTGCAACAATACCCTGAGGCTGTGAAACGCTGCCGGGTGGTTCTGAACTGAGATGCGTGAAACCGATTTCTGAAAAAACCTGTTGGGTTGCAGTTTCGAAAAGCTTTAATGAATCAGCAATCATAAGAGTAGTATAGTGGGAATGCGAAATATGTCAATTTCAACTTTTTAAAACTTGAGAATTATCGCGGAGGGGGATATGATCGGCGTATGATTGGCTCAGTGACTCTGGCAGCACCGGCAAAAGTAAACCTCCATTTGGATATCGGAGCGCGGCGTTCGGATGGGTTTCACAATTTGCGCTCGCTCTTCGTGATGATCGGTCTGTATGATGAATTGTCGGCTGCAGCAACTGCTGTGCGCGGGTGCAGCATTCAGGGCTGCGGCAACATACCGCTTGAGCAGAACCTCATCTGGAAGGCCTATAATCTTTACTGTGAAGCCGCCGACGAGTTTATCGGTCTTTCAGTAAACTGCCGTAAGCGGATACCCGCGATGGCCGGCCTCGGCGGTGGTTCGAGTGATGCCGCGGCGATGCTGCGGATTCTGCAGATGATTCATCCTGTCGTGCTTCCTCAGGAGCGGCTGACTGAAATTGCCGCACAACTGGGCAGTGATGTGCCCTTTTTTCTGGTCTCCCCCTCAGCTCTGGTAGCGGGGCGCGGCGAGATTATCGAGCCGATAGCCACTCCTGAACGGTACTCATGCGTGGTTGTGAAACCAGAGTTCGATATTTCCACCGGACTGGCCTACAGAAAATTGGACGCATTTGAAGGGGTCAAAGATAAATCTCTATCCCTGCAGGAAATCCATCACTATTATCAGCAACCTCCGAAGCGGTGGGAGTTTTTCAATAGTTTCACCGGGGTGCTCACCGAAGAGTATCCGCAGATAACGGCACTTCTGCAGATGCTCAAAGACCGCGGCGCCGAATATGCGAATGTTTCCGGAAGCGGTTCTGCTCTTTTTGGAGTCTTTCGAGATACGAAGGCGGCGGAGAGTTGTTATTTACTGCTGAAAAAAGACATAAAAAAGGTGTGGAAAGTAAAAATGCTTGCGTCCCTGACTGAGGCAGTTTACAATTGAAACAACTCAAATAATGTTGCCGCGGGCATGGAGGTAATATGGACATTACTGACATCAGAATTAGAAAAGTTGGGACCGAAGGAAAGTTAAAGGCTTATGTGACAGTGACTTTTGACGACTGTTTCGTGGTTCACAATGTCAAAATCATTGAAGGCAAAAACGGTGCATTTATTGCGATGCCGAGCAGGAAAACTAAAAAAGGTGAATACAAGGATGTCGCCCATCCCATAAACTCCGATTTCCGCGGTATGCTGCAGGAAAAGATTCTGGATGAATATGAAAGACAGGTCGAAAACGGAAGTGTTGAGACTGTCGGAGGAAACGACGATTATTCGGAGTAAGAGAAACTTAGAGAGAGTGTAATCCGGTGACTTTTCAGCATCCTCTACCACAATCGGTAGAGGATGCTCTTTTTTTTTCACCGCATGTACGGTGTATGCTCCTCAGGTGCGAAAAAGGGGGAGAAGGGGCGGACTTGAAAAAAGTTATCTGAGGTGGTAGAAATACTGAGAGCATTATGATATAGTTCTTCGCACACTCAAAAACGGGTGTCTAATAATGCGCTTTGGGGCGTCGGCAAGCGGTTAAGCCACCGGTTTTTGGTGCCGGTATTCGTAGGTTCGAATCCTACCGCCCCAGAATTATTTACTTATAACATATTGAAGTATTCATAAGGAGTGAAAGCATGGAGCGTCAAACGCTGGAAGCTTATAAGAGAACTGAACTTAAAAAGGGAGCCTCAAATCGGCTACGCCGTCAGGGTTGGATCCCGGCTGTAATTTACGGTTCGCATGAACCCAAAACAGTCTCTGTGCAGCAGAATGAGTTTGAGAAAAAATTCCACTCGGTATCTGAAAATACAATCATTACCCTGCAGCTTGGAAAAGAGAAGCATGATGTACTGGTAAAGGATTATCAGGAAGACACTATTCGCGGTTTCATAACCCACATCGACTTCTACGAGATCGAGAAGGGAAGAACCCTGCGAACCAACATCCCGGTGCATGTCAATGGAACTCCGGTGGGTGTAAAAGAGGGCGGACTTCTGGAAGAGCGGCTGCATGAAATCGAAGTCGAATGTGTACCGGCCGATATTCCGGAATACTTCGAGATCAATGTGGAGAACATGAACATTGGTGATACGGTCCACGTTCAGGAACTCGAAATACCGAAAGGTGTAAAGGTCCTCAGTCTTCCCGATCAGGTAATAGTAACTATAACTACGCAGAAAGAAGAGCTGCCTGAAGAGGGTGAGGAAGCTGCCGAAGGCGAAGAACTTGCCGAAGGTGAAGAAGGCGAAGAAGCTGCCGAAGGCGAAGAAGGCGAAGAGGCTGCTGAAGAGTAGCCTTGCCTGCGCATCCCTCGGCGCAAGGATCAAAAATCGGATTGATTTTTATTGGCTTGGGGAATCCCGGGACGAAATACGAACATACACGCCACAATGTCGGCTTTTTAGCGGTGGAAAAGGCTGCTGATAAGGCCGGCATTGCGCTTAAAAAAAGTTTTGGAAAAAAATATACTACTGCTGAGGGCCGCTATGGCGGACGGAAAGTGGTATTTATCGAACCCCTCACTTATATGAACAATTCCGGAAATATTATTCCTACTCTGCGGCGCAAGTTTCAGCTTGCTCCCGAGAATATGGTGGTGGTGTGTGATAATCTCGATCTTCCCCCGGGGACTGTACGGGTCAAACAGGGCGGTGGAACAGCCGGCCACAACGGTTTGGCCTCGATCGTCCAGCATCTCGGCACAAAAGATTTTTTACGAGTTTATATTGGAATAGGGCGGCCGCAGTTTCGCGGGGATGTGGTGAAATACGTACTGGGAGTTCCCGCCTGCGAAGAGCGTGCGGATATCGAGGCGGGAATCGAACGGGCTGCGGAGGCATTACTCCAACTGGAAACCAATTCGCCGGAGAAGGTGATGAATGAGTTCAATCGCAGAAACTCTCCTGACAACGATTCAGAGTAGCGCCTGTAAAGCCGGAGTGCGGAAAGACGACTCGCTCTGTATTGCCTATTCCGGCGGTCCGGATTCGACGGCATTGTTGGCGCTTATGGTCCGTCTGCGGGAGCTGAAGGAGTACCATGGGCTGCAGCTGAGGGCGGTGTATATCGATCACGGCCTCCGCGGCCGTCAGGAACGGAGCCGTGAACTGGCCCTGGTGCAAACTACCTGCACACGATTCGGAGTCCCGCTGTACATCAAGTTCTTCCCCTCGGGCTACCTGCTGCAGCACGACTCCTACCAGCTTGGTACCGAAGCAGTGGCGCGGGAGTTTCGCTACCGCTATCTGCACAAAGTGAGAACAGGCGGGCTTGCCCGCCGCATTGTCCTCGGCCACACCAGGGATGATCAAGTGGAGACCGTACTGATGCGCTGTTTTCAGGGCTCCGGCCCGGAGGGCCTGCAGGGAATTGCGGAAAGCGAGGGTCCCCTGTGGCGCCCGCTTCTGGAAGTCAGTAAAGCCCAGCTGCTGGAATACCTCCGTGGAAACCGGCTCGACTACAGCCTGGATACTAGCAATACCGATGCCGCCTTTACCCGTAACCGCATTCGGCATACCCTTTTGCCACAGATTCGCGCGGCCTTTCCGGGGGTAGAAACGTCTCTACTGCATCTTTCTGACAAAATGCGAGCTGTCGAGACGGTCCTGGAGGAAAGCGAGCGGGAAATTCCGGAAATCGAAGCCGAAAACGGCACGGCCGAGTATAAGTGGGCCCGGTTTATGCGGCTTCCGCTCTATATTCGCGTGCGCATGCTGTATAGACTCTATAACCGGTGGTATCCGGAGTCTCCGCGGCGTTTGCCGTATCGATTCGTAAGGCAACTCTGCACCTGCTCTATTTCAAACACCCATGGCTGCTGTGGAGAGGGGTATGGAATCCGAATGGAAAAACGCGGCACGTCACTTTTTTGGGAGCGGACAGTTGTCCCAAACAGAAAAAACAGTTATCTTATTGTAGTACAAGCGGGTAGTGTACACATCGGAAACAGATGGAGGCTGCGTTTCAGCTCCTCAGGGCTTGATTCTACGCCGCCTTTCTCCTGCAACACAATGGAGTTCACCGCAAAAGAGCCCTGCGTAATACGAACCAGGCGTGAAGGGGACGTAATATACCTTTATGGCGGGAGAAAGAAACTAAAAGAGGCTCTGCGGGAGATCGGAGTAGAGCAGACAGCGCGCGCGGAGATCGCGGTTTTGGAAGACAGGCGTGGTATCTTGGCTTTGATTCCTCTCGATTCTCCGGATAAGATCCGATGGAGCCGGTTTGCGAAGAGTATAAATGAAGCTGATGCTCAATATGAAATAATGGAGTTAGAGAGTGAGCGGAGATAATCGGAATAGTAATAAGAACAACCAGAACACGCCGAAATTTGATTTCGGTCGGAATCGCTTTGCGCTCTTTTTTCTGGTAACGCTGATATTCATGTTCGTTTTAATGTTTATGTTCAGCGGCAGCGGACCATCCAATGAAATCCCATATTCTATGTTTCTAGGCTATGTGGAGAACAATCAGATCCAATCCGTTGAAATACTGGATAATACCGAGATACAGGGAACCCTGAAGAGTCAGGGCGGAGGGTCGACGTCCTTCAAAACAACCATTCCCTACTATCACGATGAGCTGCTGGTGCTCCTGCGGGAAAATAATGTTGAGATTGCCGGCGGTTCGAAGGGAATTTCTCCGGGCAGAGTCATTTTAGAATTGATTCCCTGGATTCTGTTCTTGGTATTTTTCTGGTTCATGTTTCGTCAGGTGCAGGGCAGCGGCAGCAAAGCCTTTTCTTTTGGCAAGAGCCGGGCTAAAGAGTATCTCGAAGAGACCGAAAAAATCAGATTCACCGATGTGGCCGGTCAGCATGAGGCCAAGTACGAGCTGCAGGAAGTCGTGGATTTTCTGAAGAATCCCGGTAAGTTCACCAGCATCGGCGCGAAGATACCGAAGGGCGTTCTGCTGATCGGTATGCCGGGAACCGGAAAAACCCTGCTGGCAAAAGCCGTTGCCGGTGAGGCGGGGGTATCCTTTTTCCATATGTCCGGATCTGATTTTGTGGAAATGTTCGTAGGTGTCGGTGCCAGCCGTGTCCGCGACCTTTTCGAGCAGGGCCGCAAAAGCGCCCCCTGTATTCTGTTCATCGATGAGCTGGATGCGGTCGGTCGAACCCGCGGCGCGGGTTACGGCGGCGGGCACGATGAGCGTGAACAGACCCTCAATCAGATGCTGGTGGAAATGGACGGCTTCGATACCAAGGAGGGGGTTATTATTCTGGCGGCAACCAACCGTCCGGACGTACTGGACCCCGCCCTGCTGCGGCCGGGCCGCTTCGACCGTCAGGTGGTGGTGGATATGCCGGATGTGCAGGAACGGGAGGCTATCCTCAAAATTCACTGCGGAAAGATTCATCTGGAAGATGATGTCGATATGAATAAAATCGCCAGAGCGACCCCGGGAACCTCCGGAGCAGATCTGGCCAACCTGGTAAACGAGGCGGCTCTGTTTGCCGCTCGAGAAAATAAAACCCAAGTGAGAATGCAGCACTTCGAAGAGGCGCGGGACAAGATCCTGCTGGGAATAGCCCGCAAGTCGCGGGTGATCACACCTGAGGACAAACGGGCCACTGCGTTTCACGAAGCCGGTCACGCCCTGCTGCACTACTACTTGAAGCACGCCGACCCGCTGCACAAGGTAACAGTAATTCCCCACGGGCAGGCGCTTGGGCTGGCCTTGAGTCTGCCGGAAAAGGATTCCTATTCGCGCAACCGCAGCTGGCTTACCGATCGTATCAAAATTGCCATGGGCGGGTATGTCGCCGAAGAGCTGGTGTATAAAGAAACTACTACCGGAACCAAGAACGATATCGAACAGGCCACTACTATTGCTCGGCGGATGGTAACCGAATGGGGTATGAGCAGTAAACTCGGCTTCTTTGCGCTGGGGCAGGAAGACGAACCGATTTTCATCGGCAAGGAGATTGCCCAACACAAGGATTATTCGGAGCATACCGCCCAAACCGTGGACGCGGAAGTAAAACGAATTCTCGACGAGTGTCTGCAGGATACCCGTGCTATACTTAAAGAACATATGGATCAGTTGACCGCACTGGCCGAAGCCCTCGTTCAGAAGGAAACCATGGAAGACTCTGAAATTCGAGAACTGCTCGGTATGCCTGAACGCACATCGGTTACACAGTTGCGCAGCGAGACGCACGGTCCTGTACAAGTAACGGAACCTGTCGAGACCGGAGAGGGGGAGACACTTGAAACGGATCAGCACACTGACACGCCCAAAGCAAAGAGCCCGAATGAAGGCGTGGCAAAGCCAAACGAAGAAATTTAAAACCGCCCGGATTGTACTCCTGCTGCTCATAACAGGCCTTGCGGTTGCTGCGCCGCTAGCCGGTCAGGCAGAATACGGTTCACTGCCGAATAAGGAGCTTTCCCTTCAGTATACCCGCATGGCGCGTCAGAGCGCAGAGGCGGGTAATTTTGAACGCAGTGCCGTGTTTACGGACACGGCGCTGGTGTTCTGGGAACACAATCCGGATGCGCTGTATATTGACGCGCGGGCAAAGCAGCGGGAAGGCAATTACGACCGGGCAGTCGAACTCTTAAAAGCCGCATTGAGCAGTACCGAGTTTCAGTTTTACTCCAAAACCGAAATTCTAATTGAATACCTCGATTTGCTGGTGCGCTTCGATCGCGGCCAGGAGGCTTTGGTGCTGATGCAGAACCTGCCGGTAGGCACTCAGCGGCAGCAGCAATTCTTGCAGTTGGCCTGCCGGGCTCTCCGGGCGGAGGGGCGGCCGGAGCAGCTGTTGAAGTCGGTACGAACCGGTATCGAGCTGTACCCTTCTGATCCCTTCTTTCAGCAGCATCTGATCAATCTCGACAGTGCATATCGACGGCGGGTTCGCGCGGAAATACTGCGGGGCTCAGATCCTGAATACTACGGTCAGGAAGCCTATCAGGCCCTTATCCAGACCAGCAACCGCCCGACGGATCTGGCCAAACTGCTGGATATGTATAGCAGCCGCTGGAAAGCGGATCTCTTTTCCCGGCTGCAGTCTTTTCGTCTGAACCAGCAGCTGACTCTGCAGGAACTGGAGCGGCTGTTCGCAGACGTGCAAGAGTTGAACGGCTCGGAGCTGGAGATGCTGTGGAGTATTGCGGCCGTGTTCGATGCTGAATCTGATGTCGAGACAGCCTTCAAATCCTTCAGTGGAACTGTTACTCGCGATCCCGACAATGACGGTGAGGCCGAAATCCGTGAAAGCTATGCCGAAGGAAGGGTGCGGAGAGTGGAGGAAAACCGTGACGGCGACGCGGAACCCGAACGGATAGTGCAGTTCGAGAATGGAGTTCCGGTGTGGTTCGAGATCCAGCTTGAAGACAATAACTCAATGAAACTGTACTATCAGAGCTATCCAGAATTGGCCCGGGCTGAGAATGCACTGGGAAGCTCTCTTATTCGAATGAAACTGGTGCCCTATAGTGTTCGTTATGAGCTGCCCGAGTGGGGCCGCTATACTCCGCCGGCTGCGGTGCCCCTCCCGCAACTCGAATCCGTGCCCCCGGTCAGTTCTCTCTTGGCCCGCTCGGCCGAAATTGATGCCGAAGAGCAGACTCTTGCCTATGGGTATTCCCGTGAAAAGGGGCGGATTGAAACCGTCCGCGATTCTAACACTGAGATACAGGCGGATATGCTGCGAGGAAGATTGACCGAACGGCGCCGTGATTCGGACGGTGACGGCTATTATGAAATCAGAGAATATTATCGAGACGGAACACTCGTACGGATTAGCTATGACGGCAATAAGAACGGAACTCCCGAGTATGTTGAAGAGTACGAAGGTACGCCGGTACGTCTGTGGGATACCGACGAGGATGGTATCATCGAATACCGGATGCAACTAGACTGAACATGAGAAAAGCGGAGATGGTATGATGCAGCGTATAGGGCTCCTGATCGGGGCCATTATAATAATTTTTTCCGGCTGTGCCGGCGGGCCTGAAGGGCGCCCGGCCAGGCCGCTCTACGAAATAAACATCGATAGAATCCGACAGGCGCGCGAATCCGGCAATATTGTAAGCGCCATGCAGGACCTGTTTCTGCTGCAGGACCGCGTGGATACCGGCGAAGAATCTGAAAAAGCCAGTGAGTTGCAGAGAGTCCGTGACAGCGTACAAAACGGGTTACAACAGGAGTTTCAGAGCGCTGTCAGTCAGAATGAATACGACACCGCACTGCGATTGTACATATCCGCGGAACAAGCCGGCTGGAGCGATCTTTTGGACAGCGACTATGCTGCTCTTAAGCGCAGCCAAGTTATGTATTCGCTCGAAAACGAAAATCCCGTACGGGCGCTTTCCATGGCCCGGCAGCTGGATGATTTCTCCGTATTTAGTGATGAGAATTTGCAGGTAATGCTGAACTATGCCATCCAAGAGGAGAAATACACAACCGCCGGCATGATCATTCGCGAGCTCCGCAGTCGTGACCTTACGCCGGAAGGCCAGTTGCCGGAGGAGTCGGCCGACCGGTTTACTCAGGAGCAGCTGATACGGGGTACTGTAACTATTTGGGTAAACCGCGGCATGCGCATCGAAGACGGAGTCGGACTTCCCGACCGGGTAATCGGCAGCGGGTTCTACGTAGATCGCCGGGGATATATTATCACCAACTACCATGTCATTAGAAGTCAGGTAGATCCGAAATACGAAGGGTACTCTCGCTTGTTTATCCGTCCCTCTGAAAATCCGGAGACAAAAATTCCGGCTAAAGTAGTTGGCTACGACCGTGTGTTCGATATCGCGCTGCTGAAGGTCGAGAAAGAGCCGGAGAACGTGCTTTCATTTAGTCCGGCTAAAGAACAGAAATCTGGCGATCGGATCTACGCCATCGGTTCGCCGGCGGGGCTTGAAAACAGCATTACATCCGGAATCGTATCCGCAACCGACCGCCGGTTTCTTCAAATGGGTAATGTGGTGCAGGTCGACGTACCGATTAACCAGGGAAACAGCGGTGGACCGCTGCTGGATGGAAGCGGGAATCTGATCGGAGTGGTGTTTGCCGGTATAGAGCAGTTCGAAGGGATCAATTTTGCCATTCCGGTACGCTGGGTTATGCATATTTTTCCACAGCTTTACACCGAAGGGCCGGTTCAGCATCCTTTCCTGGGGACGTCGCTGTACAAAACCGATGAAGGGCTGGAGGTAACCTATGTTCTTCCGGGCAGCCCTGCCGAGCGGGCCGGAATTCAAGCCGGAGATGTACTGGAAGAGTTGGCCGGCACGCCGCTGGAGACTCTGACTGGAGCACATGATGCCATCCTTCAGTATGCCCCTGAAACTCTGGTGGAGGTAAAGTGGCGTCGGAATGAGACGGTAAAAACCGGGCTCGTTGCTCTCACCACCCGGCCCGAAATTCCGTTGAAAACGGCCATCGAGTACGATCAGCCCGAGGATCTGTTTGCCGCTGCTTTTGGGATGCAGGTGGAGAAAATACAAGACAATATCCTGGGTACCCGCTATCTGGTGAAAAAGGTGTATCGCGGCAGTATCGCCGACGAGACCGGCCTCAGCGTAAATGATCCGTTTTCACTGCAGCAGTGGAAATACATGGAAGAACAAAACGTAGTACTTGCCCAAGTAAGAATTAAGAAGCGCAAGGCGGGCTTTTTAGAAACCGGAGTTCAGCTGGGCGCATATGTAGAAACAAATTATTTCTTATAGTAAGCTGAGGATACTAGTGCGTCTGACAGCCCCGAGCTGTCAGGAGGAGTCATGGTGTCGGAGGGTAGCGAAAACAAACCGGTCATATTAGTAGTCGAAGATGAACAAATAGTAGCCCTCGATCTCACACGCACCCTGGAATCTCTGGGGTACGTAGTGCTGCCCCACGTCGACAGCGGCGAGGAGGCACTGGATGTGATCAGCCGCAACAGTCTCGACCTCATTCTTCTGGATATCAGACTGAAGGGAGAAATGGACGGCATAGAGACTGCCAGGCATATTCGCCGCCGATTCAGCACTCCGTTTATCTTTTTGTCTACCTTCTCCGACGAAGAGACCCTGTCGCGGGCCAAGCGGACCGAGCCTTACGGCTATATTACCAAGAGCTCCCACCAAAACGATCTGCATTCAATGATCGAGATGGCCCTGTACCGGCATCAGATGGAGCTGCAGGCCCGTAAGAATGAGGAAATCCTATCGATTACACTGAAAAGCATCAGTGATGCGGTCATCGGGGCTACTCTCGAGGGTACCATCATCAGCTGGAACAAAGGGGCGGAGCAGATATTCGGATATACCGAAGATGAGGCGCGCGGAAAGAATCTGTTGATACTTACCCCCCCTTTTTATCCGAATGAGCTGCCGGATATTCTGGACAAAATTCGCGATGACATCGAGGTCGAGCATTACGAGACGGTACGTCAAAAAAAGACCGGCGAGATCATCAATATTTCATTAAAAATTAACCCTATACGGGGTCTGATGAACGAAGTAACCGGTGTTTCACTGATTGCCCGTGATATAACCGCCAAAAAGCAGCTGGAGCGGGAGATCCTGGAAATATCGGAAAAAGAGCGCCGCAGAATCGGCAAGGACCTTCACGACAGTCTGGGGCAGAACCTTACCGGCATATCACTGCAGTTGAAACTGTTGGAGAACATGCTGCAGGAATCGAACTGCCCGGAAGAGGTCGAGTCGGCGCGCCGGATTCAGGAGATGGTCAACCAGTCTATCCAGCAGACCCGCAGTTTAGCCAAGAATCTGCTTACGGTTACTTTACAGAATCAGGGGCTTTCGGTGGCTCTGAAGGAGCTTGCGCTGCAGATCGAGAACCTCTACAACTGCCGAATCGAGTGCACTACTGAACTGATCAATGACATTACCGATGAAACTCTGGCAACGCAACTCTACCACATCGCACAGGAAGCGATTACCAACGCGAAACGCCACGGCGATGCCGATGAAGTCGAGATTGTGCTGAAAGAGGAAGACTCTGAATATTTCCTTCAGATTCGCGATGACGGAAACGGGATAGAGCGGCACAAAACCCAGGGGCTAGGATTGAGAATCATGGAGTTCCGGTCGAATATTGTTAATGGACGCCTCTCGATCATTGAAAATGAAGATAAAGGCACCACCGTTATTTGCCGTGTACCGAAATTTCACTCGAAGGGAAGGTGATGGAGAAACGCATTGTTATTATTGATGATCATCCGATTGTCCGCAAAGGCTTCGCGCAGCTCATCAACCGTGAGGCCGATCTTACGGTAGTGGGCGAGGCGGAGGATCACTGTTCGGCGCAGGAAATTATTGAAGAGACCAAACCCGATTTAGCGTTGGTTGATTTAACGCTGAAAGAGAGTGACGGGCTCGAGTTGATCAAGATTATCAATGTGCAATATCCCGAAGTAAAATCACTGGTCATTTCGCTGCACGATGAACGGGTGTATGCCGAACGCGCACTGCGGGCCGGTGCCAAGGGGTACATCATGAAGAGTGAGGCAACTGAAAACGTCATGACTGCTATTCGTTTGGTGCTGAAGGGGTCAATCTACCTCAGTGCCGACATGCATGAGCGCATGCTTTCTCAGTTTGCCGGCAAAGCGCACAAGGATACCTCGCCAGTGGATGTACTGAGTGACCGGGAGTTCGAAGTGTTCCGGCTCATCGGTGACGGCTTGGAAACCCGTGAAATAGCCAATCGGCTTACCCTGAGTGTTAAAACAATTGAAACCTATAAGTCCCATCTAAAAACTAAGCTCGAACTGCATTCCTCCACCGAACTGATACAGCGGGCGGTGGAATGGAATTTGCTGCATCGTTAGTTCAATAAACGGAGATATGTAATGGCATCAGTGCGGATACTGCTGGTTGAAGACGAAAGCATCGTAGCAATGGACATGGAGCGCAGGCTGACGGCTCTCGGCTATCGGGTTGTCGAACATGTGCTCACCGGTGAGGATGCCGTAGCAAAAGCCGAAGAGGAGCGACCGGATCTCATCCTGATGGATATCCACCTGAAGGGGGAGATGGACGGTATTGAAGCCGCCGAACGCATTAAGAACAGCCTCGGTACTCCGATTATCTATATTACCGCATATTCGGATGAAACCACCCTCTCGCGGGCGAAGGTAACCGAACCATTCGGGTATATTCTGAAACCGTTTCAGGAGCGTGAAATATACTCGACGATTGAAATGGCACTCTACAAATATAAAATCGAACAGGAGTTGAAAGCGGCCAAAATCCGGGCTGAGGAAGGCAGCCGCGCAAAAAGTGAATTCCTGGCAAATGTGAGTCATGAGCTCAGAACACCTCTCAACAGTATTCTCGGTATGACTCAGTTGGCCAGAAAATCAATTGATTATGAAACCCAGCAAGAGTACTTACAGATTGTCGAAGATTCGGGCCGCAGCTTGCTGAATTTGATAGATTCGCTGCTCGATTTCTCCCGGATGGAAGCCGGCCGGGTGGCATTGTCAAAAAACGATTTTTACATAGACGAGGTTGTCGAAGACGCGGTCAACAAGCTCTGGACCCAAATTCAGGAGAAAGAGCTGTGCATGTACATCGATATCGATGAGGAGAGCCGCTTTCACCTGCGAGGCGACGAGCACAAGCTAGGCCAGATTTTCCTGAACCTTTTGAGCAATGCGGTTAAGTTTACCGACAAGGGCTGGGTGTATCTTCGTGTGACTACGGAGGATGATGTAGAAACCGGCGAGGTGATACTGCATACCCGGGTGAGTGACACCGGCTGCGGAATTCCCGAGAGCGAGCAGAAACACGTGTTCGAGGCATTTCACCAAGTGGACAGCACTTCGACTCGTCAATACAACGGGGCCGGACTGGGGCTTTCGATCGTCAGCGATTTGGTTCGCTTGATGAGCGGGGTTATAAATTTCACATCGAAGGTGGGGCATGGCAGCGAGTTCAATTTCTCGATCAAACTGGAACCCGCACAACAGCCTGAGTCCCGTGAGATAGATGCTGTCAGCTTTGAGAACCAGCCCCTGCTCGGTTACATCAGTCCCGATCCGAACTTAGCGGATATAAGGCAGCGGCAGTTTCGGGCATGGAAGTTGAACGTGGTCAGCAGCAGCGGGCCGGAGGAGTTCGCGCCTGAGCCGGGCAGCCTCTTCATTGTGGAAGGTTCGCCGAACGAATGCGCGCGTATCGGTAAGCGCCTTTCCCGGGAGGGCATACCGCCGCAGATGCAGCTGTTTTTGGTGCGGGGGGTCCGCAACTCTTACCGCGAGCAGGCGCAGAGTACCTATCTGTATTGTCCGATCTACCGCCGCCTTCTCATTTCACGTTTATACACCTTGTTCAACCGGGAAGCTGTCAGCACCGCGACTTCGAGCCTGCCCGCTAAGATAGCACTAAAGGAAATTGTATCCGCAGCCTATGAGAATATTGAAAGCGAGCTGGATGAGCTGCTGTCCGATCTGTTCGAATTCGAGCGGATCGGCTTTAACGGCGAGAAGTTCGATGAGATCGAGAGCCGGGCACAGCACCTGCGTGAGCTCACCCGACAGACCGGGCAGGATGATGCCGCGGCCCTGCTGTTCAAACTGGTAATGGCGGCCCGAATCCGTGATGAGTCAAAGGTAAAGAAAATATTATCTGATTTGAAAAACATCTCTTAGCAGTATACAATGGGTTTAGAGGTAATAATTAATGCGGATTCTGATTGTGGAAGACGATGTTGCCGGGCGCTTTGTACTGCAGAAATTTCTCGAACCCTTGGGAGAGATCCGAATTGCCAAAGACGGAAGAGCTGCAGTAGAAGAGTACAAAACGGCAATGGAGAGCGATCAGCCTTTTCAACTCGTCTTAATGGATATAATGCTGCC
Organism: uncultured Sediminispirochaeta sp.; assembly: GCA_964603735.1. Lineage (GTDB taxonomy): Bacteria > Spirochaetota > Spirochaetia > DSM-16054 > Sediminispirochaetaceae > DSBN01. The sequence goes on from CAZRWN010000012.1 coordinate 70,945, forward strand.
GAAACTCGACGGGCAGGACGCGCTCAAGGAGATTCGTACCATCGAAAAAGAAAACGGAATTAAACCGGTCGACGCCGCCAAAGTGATTATGACAACCGCCTTGAGTGATCCGAACAATGTGCTGAATGCCTTTAACGAGGGGCATGCGGATTCATACTTAGTGAAACCGATCGAATATGCAAAACTGATTCAGGAGCTGAAAAAAATAGGAATTGCGGTGGACTGAAACATGTCGCAGTTAAAAGTACAAATAGTAGAAGATGAGGGGGTAGTTGCTCTCGATATCCGCCGGCATTTGGAGTCCTTCGGCTACCACGTAACCGGCTCGTATGCTTCGGGTGAAGAGGCCATTGCCAATTTCGAAGAGGAATCTCCTGATCTTGTTTTGATGGACATTCGCCTGCAGGGGCAGATGGATGGAATCGAAGCAGCGCAGATAGTCCGCGACCGGTTTCGGGTCCCGGTTATTATTCTTACCGCCTATGCCGACGAAAAAACAATCGAACGGGCCAAGTTCATCGAACCTTTCGGCTACATCATCAAGCCGTTCGAAGAGCGGGAGCTGCGTACCAATATTGAGATGGCGCTTTTCCGCCATAAGCTTGAAACCAGGCTGCAGGAGAGTGAGGAGCGCTACCGGCGCTTTTTCCAGGAGGATCTGTCGGCGGATTTCGTGGCCGATGCACAGGGAGTCCTGCTGGCCTGCAATCGCTCCTTTGTTGAGTACTTCGGCTTTACCAGTCCGGAGGAGGTCGAAGGCACCCGCCTGGATGAGCGTTTTCCGGACGAGTCTCACGCTGCCGATTTCTGGCGGCAGCTCAAACGGAACAAACGCCTGGTATTGCACGAGCTGGACCTCTTGCGGGCCGACGGAACTAAATTGAATCTGCTGGCCAATGTGGTAGCCGATATGGACGCTGAAGGACGCATAAGCGAAGTGAAGGGGTATCTGATAGATATCAGCAAGCGGAAAAACCTCGAACAGCAGCTGCGGCAGGCCCAAAAACTGGAGGCTATCGGCCGGCTGGCCGGGGGAGTCGCCCACGATTTCAACAACATTCTCACCGTAATCCTGGGGTACAGCACTATTGTGCAGGAGAAGCTCCAGAAGAATGACACCGGAATAGAAAACGAAGTGGCCGGTATCCAGGATGCGGCCAAAAGAGCTTCGACGCTTACCCGTCAGCTGCTGGCCTTCAGCCGGCGGCAAATCCTCAAACCGAAGCAAATTCATCTGAACGACTTGATAAAAAACCTCGAAAAAATGATGCGCCGGCTGGTGAGCGAGGAGATCGGGATGTATCTGGATTTGAGTGCCGAACCGGATACAGTTTGGGTCGATCCGGGACAGATAGAGCAGGTTATTATGAACCTGATCGTAAATGCTCGGGATGCCATGCCCGGCGGCGGCAGAATCAGTATTCGAACCTTAAACTACAAGGTCACTTCACCCGAAGCATCTCCGATGGGAGAAATTCCCCCGGGAGAGTATGTCTGTGCCGCCGTACGCGATACGGGGGTTGGCATTGAACCGAATCTACTCAAAATGATTTTCGAGCCCTTTTTTACTACTAAGTCGGAAGAGAAGGGCACCGGACTCGGTTTGTCAACTGTATACGGGATAATAAAGCAGAGCAGCGGCTTTCTGCAGATAGATACCGAGCCTGAAAAGGGTTCTACTTTTTGGATTCTTTTGCCGGTATCGAATAAAAAGAGCGAAGCTCCGAAGAGCATCCGCGGAGTGGAGCAGAGCTATACCGGCACCGAGAAAATCCTGGTGGTAGAGGATGAAGAGAGTCTGCGGAATCTGGTCGAACGGATTCTGAAAATGTACGGCTACACCGTCATTTTGGCGGATGGACCCGACAAGGCCCTGATGCTGCTGGAGGCCAATCAAACCCAGTTTGACCTGCTGGTTACCGATTTGGTTATGCCGCGCATGGGCGGTGAAGAGCTGGCCGAGCGCTTCTCGCAGCGCAGCCCTGCAACCAAAATTGTGTTTATGTCGGGGTATCCGCACAAACACGCTTCTAAACAGGCTGCTGCGCATACCGCTGCGGCCGAAAACGAAGACCCCATTCCTTTTATCTCGAAGCCCTTTTCACCGGAAGAGTTTGTGCGGGTTATTAGGGAAGTCCTGGACAACAACTATCAGGGCTGAGCAGTTGTGGGCCCCGGCTTTATTGATGAACTCTTGATATTAAGCTATAGTACCCCCAATGAATACACCAAAAGAATATATCCGCAACTTCTGTATTATTGCCCATATTGACCACGGAAAATCCACGCTGGCTGACCGTTTCATCGAGAAGGCCAAGATCGTCGAGGCCCGCAATTTCAAAGATCAGTATCTCGATACGATGGACATAGAGCGGGAACGCGGAATTACCATTAAATCGCAGGCTATCACTATGCCGTACGAGGCCGAGGACGGGCATCTGTATGAATTGAACTTGGTGGATACGCCGGGGCATGTTGATTTTGCCTATGAGGTTTCCCGGGCCATCTCCTCATGCGAGGGTGCCCTGCTGCTAATTGACGCCAGCCAGGGAGTAGAGGCGCAGACCTTTGCCAACATGTACATGGCTGTCGAGCTGGATCTGGAGGTGATTCCGGTCATCAACAAGATTGATCTTCCCAGCGCCGATGTAGAGATGGTGAAGCGGGAAATAGAACACGATCTGGGGCTCGACCCGAATGAAGCGGTTTTAGTATCGGCAAAAACCGGAGCTGGTGTGGATGATCTCCTGGAGGCGCTGGTGCATCAGATACCGCCGCCGGCCGGTACCGATGATCAACCGCTGAAGGCTCTTATTTTTGACTCGCAGTACGATGCTTATCGCGGGGTCATTGTTCACGTGCGTGTATTCGAGGGAACTATGAAGGCCGGCGATGTGATTCGCCTGTGGTGGAACAACACCACCTACACGGTGGAGGAAACCGGCATTTTCCGTATAGGACGCGAAAAGGGCGAAAAGCTGAATGCGGGTCAGGTAGGGTATGTGATAGCCGGCATCAAGAACATCGAGGATATCCGCATTGGAGACACCATCACTAACGATGCCCGTCCCTGCACCCAGCCCCAGAAGGGCTTCAAAGAGGTTAAACCGGTAGTCTTCTCCTCTATATACCCTATCGATACAAACGACTATGAGGAGCTGCATACGGCCATCGACAAGCTGAAACTCAACGACGCTTCTCTGATCTACGAAAAAGACTCATCCGCAGCTCTCGGCTTCGGCTTCCGCTGCGGCTTCCTGGGGCTACTGCATCTGGAGGTTGTGCAGGAGCGAATCGAACGCGAGTTCGATCTGTCGATCATACTGACCGCCCCGTCGGTTCGCTACCGAATTCATCTGAACAGTGGTGAGATAAAAGAAATAGACAATCCGCTGGAGTACCCCGACAGCACCTACGTCGATTTTACCGAAGAGCCGTATATCGATGCAGCCATAATCACCCCCAGTGAGTACCTCGGCAATATTATCCAGCTCTGCCTCGAAAAGCGCGGAGCCCAAAAGGGCATGAACTACCTGGATGAAAAGCGGGTGGAAGTGACCTATGAGATGCCGCTGGCGGAAGTGCTGTTCGATTTTTATGACAAGCTGAAATCAGTAAGCCGCGGCTTTGCCTCGTTCGACTACGAAATCGGTGAATACAAACAAACCGAGCTGGTTAAACTGGATATTTTGGTGAACGGTGAACCGGTGGATGCTCTGAGCCAGCTGGTGCACAAGGACAATGCCGTATCGCGGGCCCGCAGCATCTGCAAAAAACTGAAAGAGGAGATCCCACGCCAGCAGTTCAAGATTCCTCTGCAGGGTGCCATCGGCAACACCATAATCGCCCGCGAAACCATAAACGCGTTGAGAAAGGACGTTACCTCGAAGTGTTACGGCGGCGACATCTCTCGCAAACGCAAGCTGCTGGAGAAACAGAAAGAGGGGAAAAAGCGCATGAAGATGGTCGGCAATGTGGAACTTCCGCAGTCGGCCTTTGTGTCGGTGCTCAAGAGCGAGGAATAAGCTCCAGCGCCTCGTCGATCACCCGGATGTAGTGGCCGGTACTCACCAGCAGGCGCTTCATCAGAGTGGGGTCTACCTTTCGGAGAGTGTATCCGGTTTCAGGAAAATGTAAAAACAGATACTCACAGCGGTTGATCTCTTCGGTGAGCAGTGCGGCCTCGTCGGCTGTCAGTTCTCCCTGGAGAAAACCGGTCCCGCGCTTATATATCCAAACCAGCCGTTCTCTTTCTTTGCTCAGGAAAGCCTTAACGGCCCCGGGGCCGGCTTTTTCAGCTAAAGTGGGGGCCGAGGCCGCCGCTTTGCCGGGAGGCGGCTCAAGGGCCAATAGATAACGGGAGAGATCCGCTTGCGTCAGCCCGGCAATGCCCAGCGGCAGGCCCGCCGGCTTTAACATATGCATCCTTTCCATAGATTGAAAAATGCGGGTAAAGTTGTCCGCATAGCGCCGCAGAGTCGGGGCGCTGAGCAGCTGTTCGCCGAAGCTGTCGGTGCGCCCGGGTACCGGCGTAACGCCCTTTGTGCTGCGCGCGCTCATGTCCTCGATGCCCTGGAGACGGTTGGTGTGCAGTAGTGCCAGCTGATGGCGGGGAGTCCCGTTGGAGTGAGTCTTGCCGGCCGGAAACGCGAAGTCGAGGCCGGCGATAATAACGGCCGAGCCGCTTATATGCAGGGCGGCCCGCACTGCCGTTGTGCCGACCGATCCCAGCGGGGGAAACAGCGGCGGCAGCAGGTCGGCGGACCGTAGTTTGTCGAGCAGTGAAACTTTCGCGAACTCGCTGGCATACAGAAACACCGTGCTGCGGGAGCCGTGCTCGCCGGCCAGACGGAGTACCCGCGGATAACTGCTGATATCCGCCAGCAGGTTGCAATCGAGCCGCGGGTGACCGAGAAAATCGTAGAGATTGTAGAACTGCGACTCCTGAACCACCACCAGATCGGGGTGAATTCCACTCGCGAGCAGGGTCGAGTAGGCGGTATCAACCGCCAAGAGATAAAACCGGCTGCGGTGCTGCTGCAGGAACTCGAGATGCTGCTCGAGGCTCGGACCGGCTCCGGCCACCATTACCGGCAGTGTAGTGTGCGGCAGGCCGAAGCGCACCCGCCGCGCAGCGCCATCACCGGCCCACTCCGCGTAGTTGCGGAATATATTCTTGATCCACAGCGGCAGCATGTGCATAAGGGTGTATTTGTTTTGCCAGAACTGGTGAATTTCCTCTTCCAGCAGCTGATGAATTTCTGAATAACGGCGGCTGTTCAGCCGGTAACCGCCGTTGAGGGTGATCAAGCGGGCCCGCCGAAACTGCTCTATACCGAGCTGATCGAGGACCGCCTTGACAGCTTCCAGGGGGGCTGTGCCTTGACCTGTACTTGTGTTTGAGCTTGCGTTTGAGCTTGCGCTTGCACTGTTGGCCGAGCTTTCTTGAAAACAGATGTGAAGCCGGTGGTGCCGGGTGAGCTCAGGCCGAACATACCGGCGGCTGAGCTCGACCAGCTGCGGTTCGATTTCAACTGCAATTATGTGCGCACTGGGAGGCAGTTGTTCGAGCAGGCGGGGCACTCCGTACCACAACAGAGGTGAGGCTAAGATGTAAAGGGTGTTCGCTTCTAGGCTGAAACCGCCGGCTCGCTCTTCGGCCCTTTGGCGGGGGGCATGGCGGCTGTAGAGTTCTTTATTCTTAAATACAATTGAAGTCCCCCCGCTCACCTCGGTCAGCAGGGGGGCTTGTTCTTGCATATCCACGTACTATTAGGAATTGAGAAAATATTTTGAGAATACCTGCATGAAGTTATCTTCGAGTTTATCCGACTGCAGGAAGTGTGTTCTGGTTTCCTGTTGACGAAAGTTCTGCATGATATAGGAGTGGTAGTTCGCGATTTGCTGAACTTCCTGCTCCGGTGCCTGACGCTCTTCCATCAGCTGTGCCACGACTACAGAATTCCCGAGCACGAAGGGTTCGGTGAAGTCATTCTGGGCCACAGAGAAGAGGCTGGTCAACACCCGCTGGTTTGACTGTGCCCGCTGTAGAAGTCCGTTTCCATCGTCTGACTGGATCTGTTTCAGAAAGAAGCTGCCGCCGTAATTTATAGGGAAAAACTGTGTTTCGGTTGATTCGAGATTGGCGGTTGTCGCGGCAGTGGAAAAACCGGCTTCTCTAGCGTTTGAAACAAAAGTCTGTGCCCGGTTGATAAAGTAGTCCTCTACCTGGCCGCGTTCGTTCCTGATCAAGTAGGAACGGACGTCTTCAATTTCCTCCTCGGCATTGAAATCGGGAGTAACGGCCGGTTCATCACAACGATAAATCGCCCAGCCAAAGGATGTTTCGATTAAACCGGTTAGTTCACCACGGTTGAGGGCGAAAATCATATCAGCTTTCTCGCTCTCTTCGAAGGCCCCGACCAGTTCGTGGTAGCGAACCCAACCCATATCTCCGCCCTTTTCGGCGTTTTCGTCGGATGAGTGGTTCTGGGCGAGTTCTTCGAAACGCTCCGGTGACTCTTCAAGCTGCTGATAAATTTTTCTGGCTTCGTTCTCTTTCATCCGCAGGGAAATCCTGCTGAGATTCATCTTGTCGAACAGCCGGCTATTCTCCTCAGCATAGGTTACTACCTCGTCATCGGGGTAGTTGTTCAGAGAAAAACTGACATAGCGGAACTTACGCTCCGGGCTGGCCATGCTCTGCAGAAACTCCTGCTCGGCTTCAGGGGAGGGAATACTGGCCAGATCCTGAGTCCACTGATCGTGGATGAGGTTCTCTCGGAACAGCTCGCGGGTGGCGACTTTTTCGGAATTGGATGCACTGCGGTAGAGCTCGGCACTGAACTCGTCATTCTCGCGGTAAGGTCCGTATTTGGCGATGTTCCGGTCGAGTTTTTTCTCGGAAACAACCAGACCGCTTTTGTCGGCCTGTTGAAGGATTGCAGTGTGCACAACCGTCATATCGTAGGCGCCTTTCCACACCTGCATTGCCTGCCACTGATAGTTGTCCGAGTCCTGCTGGGATTGACTTTCAATCCGCTCAGCATACGCATCCCGTTGACGGGCGAAATAGCTGTCTGGCTCGTATTCGATGGGCTCTCCGTTGTAATATCCGAAAATAAGTCTTTCACCTCCGCCCATTCCGCCGAAGGTCGGCGCCACAACAAAGGCAACTACCACCACTATCAACACCAGTACACTCAGAAACCACATTACCGGATGCTGAGTCCGCTTCTTCTCGACAATATTCTGTTTAGCTGCTTTTTTTTCAAGTTTTTTTGCTCGTCGCTGTTCTCTCGAAGCCATGTATGTTCCTTTAATATTTCATGTGAATGTTTTTAAAGATAATATTCAAGTCAGAAAACAGTACCATGAGAGGCTGTTAGTGTCAATTCGACCTCCCTCTATTAGCTCAATAAGCGGTGTGCGCGGCGGCAAATTCTCCCCTCTTACTTGACAGAAAACCTCCATTTCAGTATAGTGGGCCTGTTCCTGTGGGGGCGTAGCGAAGATGGTTATCGCGCCGGCCTGTCAAGCCGGAGATCGCGGGTTCAATCCCCGTCGCTCCCGCATTTTTTGTTGTTCAGCCGTGCGACCGGTCCAGTCATCGAGCCTCACACCTACGCGTCGCTCGGAGGAACACATTATTTTTTTCATTCGGGCTGTAGCGCAGGGGCTAGCGCGCTTGGTTCGGGACCAAGAAGTCGGCAGTTCAAATCTGCCCAGCCCGAAAAGAAACAAACTCGCCGAAAGGCGAGTTTTTTCGTATTGCTTCGAAGAGACAGATTTGAACTTTAGTCCGAGCACTTGCATAGCAAGTGCGGAGGCTGGAGGGCCAGCGGCCCGTAAGCTCAAATCTGCCCAGCCCGATAAATAAAACGTTTTAATGCAAGGAATTGCGAGAGGCACCCAACCCAAGGGTGTCTTTTTTTTGCCCTTTTGGTGTAGGTATGGTGATGATAATGCAAAATGTTTAATGCTTTCGTTTAAGCTCATAGTCTGCTAAAATCAGAGGGAAGAATAGAAAAAAGAGGGTTCCTGGGCTAATAAGAAGGTATGCAACAATCAAATGAACAGAGTACTAACACTATTGTTACAAAAAGGTCATGCTGTGGTCTAAATCTCGTGCACTATATTTACAATAACTGAAATGAGGCTGATATGGAAAATGGACAACTCAATTGGATAGCTAACTTCATATGGGGGATCGCTGACGATGTCCTACGAGATGTATATGTACGCGGCAAGTACCGGGACGTAATCCTGCCGATGACCGTTATTCGGCGCCTGGATGTATGCCTGGAGCCGACAAAGCAGGATGTGCTCAAAATGAACGAGCAGTTAGACCAGGCGGGGGTTGCCAACAAGGTCGGGGCTTTGTCGAAGGCGGCTGGTGTGGATGCAAATTACGCTTTCTATAACAATTCTCTATTTACCCTGCGAGATTTACAGGCCCGTGCGAAGCAGCAACAACTCAAAGCCGATTTTGAAGCCTACCTTGATGGTTTCAGCCCGAATGTGCAGGAGATTCTTGACAAGTTTAAGTTTCGGAATCAGATTCCTACACTGATAGAGGCTGATGCGCTCGGTCCGCTGATTGAGAAGTTTCTTAATCCGGATATTAACCTTAGTCCGCATCCGGTCCGCGATGCGGAGGGAAACGTTCGCCTTCCCGGCCTGGATAACCACGCCATGGGCACTATTTTCGAGGAGTTGATTCGCCGTTTCAACGAAGAGAACAACGAGGAGGCGGGCGAGCACTTTACTCCCCGCGATGTTGTAAGGCTTATGGCGAACCTGATTTTCTGGCCGATTGCTGATGACATCCAGTCTGCTACCTACCGCGTGTACGACGGGGCCTGCGGTACCGGCGGCATGCTGACGGTGGCCGAGGATACCCTCCGCGACTTGGCCAACAGCCGGGGCAAGGACGTGTCCATCCATCTATTCGGGCAGGAGGTCAATCCGGAGACCTACGCCATCAGCAAGGCCGACCTGCTGCTCAAGGGCGAGGGACAAGGGGCGGATAACATGAAATTCGGCTCAACACTCTCCCGCGATGCGTTCCCTGCCGGAGAGTTTGACTTTATGCTCTCCAATCCGCCGTACGGTAAGAGCTGGAAGACCGACCTCGACCGTATGGGCGGCAAGAAAGATATGTCCGACCACCGCTTCATGGTGCAGCACGACGGCGATGAACTGTCCCTTATTACCCGTTCGAGTGACGGCCAACTTCTGTTTCTCGTAAACAAGCTGACCAAGATGGTGGAACCTACCGAGCGCAGCCCTTTAGGCAGCCGAATTGCTCAGGTACACAACGGTTCGTCTCTGTTTACCGGCGATGCCGGTTCAGGCGAGTCCAACATTCGACGGTGGATTATTGAGAACGACTGGTTAGAAGCGATTATCGCACTGCCGCTGAATATGTTCTACAATACCGGTATCGCTACCTACATCTGGGTGCTGACCAACGCCAAGCCCGAAGAGCGCAAGGGCAAAGTGCAGCTTATCGATGCCACCCAGATCTTCCAACCGCTGCGCAAGAACATGGGGGCGAAGAACTGTGAGCTCTCCGACCAGCAGATCAAGCAGATTTGTGATATGTTCATGGTCTTCGAAGAGAGCGAGCAGTCGAAGATTTTCCCTAACGAGGCGTTCGGTTACTGGAAGATACGAGTAGAGCGCCCGCTGCGGCTTAAAAGCCGGTTTACTCGTAAGGCTATACAGAGTCTGCGCTATGCTTCGGGGGACGAGGAGATCCGCAGCGCCCTCTATGAGGAGTTCGGCGATGCACTCTTCGAGAACTTTTCGTCGGTGCGTAAGCAGGTTGAGCAGATGCTTCGGGAATGGGGTGCCCGCGATGAAGAGGGCTCTAAGGTAGACGACGGAAATGATTCACCGAAGCCAACTGCCATTCCCGAAAAGAAACGCAAGAAACTGCTCAAGGCCGACTCCTGGAAGCAAGACAAACGCCTCTACGAGGCTGCTTGCGCACTAAAAAAGGAAATAGGAGAGGAGCTCTACACAGATCACAACCTTTTTCGCGATACTGTAAGCGATGCATTGAAGAAACTGGGTATAAAGCTGTCCGCCGCTGAACAGAAGATCATCCTAAATGCTGTCAGTTGGCGGGCGGAGGATGCGTCTCCGGTTATAAAGAAGGTACACACACATAGCAAGGCCGAGGTAGATCCCCTATATGGTTTATTTGCCAACCCTGACGGAGATCCTGGTCTGGTGCTCGAGTACGAACCTGACAGCGAGCTCCGCGACAGCGAGCAAGTACCGTTGTTGGAGGAGGGCGGCATTGAGGCCTTCTTCCGCCGCGAGGTCCTGCCCCACGTGCCCGACGCCTGGATAGATGATTCGGCTACGAAGCTCGGCTACGAGATTTCCTTTACCCGTCACTTCTACAAGCCTCCAAAGATGCGTTCTCTTGAAGAAATCAAAGCCGACCTTCTGGCCCTGCAGGAAGAAGGCGAAGGGCTGTTGGAAGAGATTGTAGCTCCGTCGGGAGGCGATCAATGAAGGAACTGATATTCATAAGCAGCGTTCAGAAAGAATTTGCCGATGAGCGTCGGGAGATTAGGGATTTTGTACATGGTAATCGCCTTCTCGGAAAACACTTTGAGATCTTCATCTTTGAAGATTTGCCTGCAAAGGATCGCCGTCCTGACGAGATGTATCTGAATAAAGTAAAAGAATGCTCTGTTTTCGTTTCTCTGTTGGGCACTGAATACGGATGGGAAGATCCCAAGAGTGGACTATCTCCGACGGAAATTGAATTCGACTGCGCTACTGAGTTGAGCAAACACCGTCTCCTTTTTTTGAAGAAACTAGGGAAAAAAAAGCCTCACTCAAAAGTGTCTGCCCTGGTTGCCAAAGCGAGAGTTCAACTGATCTATAAATACTTCTCCAACGTTTCAGATCTGACATCGGTTCTATATGATAGCCTTATCGAATACCTTGAAGAACATGGAACAATTCAAGCAAAGCCGTTTGATGCCGCATCCTGTATAGGAACCGATCTGGATGATATTTCTGAAGAGCGAGTGGAATGGTTTTTACCGATCGCACGAAAGGAACGTAATTTGAATCTTCCTGCATCAGCGGGAAAAGAAAAAACGCTCACTCACCTAAATTTGACCGATGGTAGAGGGGTAACGAACGCCGCCATACTGTTGTTTGGGGTGGCCCCCCAGAAATATGTTTCCGCTGCAGTTATTAAATGTGCCCATTATCACGGTACCGAAATTGCCAAGCCGATACCCTCTTATCAGATTTTTGAAGGAACATTATTCGAGCAGGTGGACGGTGCGTCTGATTTCGTGTTGTCAAAGCTGTCTCGATCTGTCGGTGTGCGTGATAACAGCAGTGCCGCGTCTGTAAAGTATGAGTTACCGAAGGAAGCGATTCTCGAAATTATTGTCAATGCTGCCGCCCACCGAGACTATAAGTCAAAAGCTGCGGTTCAGGTTTCGGTGTTTGTGGATCGAATCGAGGTTTGGAATCCTGGCTGCCTACCTCGGGGGCTAAGACCTGAGGATCTTGAAAAACCTCATTCGTCAGAGCCTACCAATCCGTTGATTGCTCGGCCACTCTACCTTGCACATTACATTGAGAGTCTCGGTACCGGAACATTGGATGTAATAAGGCATTGCAATGATGCGCATCTGCCTATGCCCTATTTCGAGCAACGTGGTACCCAGTTTGTCGTGACTTTGTGGCGTGATTGGCTTACTGCTAAAGTGCTCGCTGAGCTTAATCTAAATGAGCGACAGCGGCAAGGTATTGATTATGTGAAATCCGAGGGCCGTATCGGCAACCTTGAATACCAGCGTATTACCGGTGCTATCAAGAAGACAGCCACTCGTGATCTGGAAGACCTGGTATCAAAGAAGTTGCTAACAAAAGTCGGTACCACAGGTCGAGGGGTCCATTACGTACTTCCTTACAAAGGGGACATAAAGGGGACAAAGGGGACATCTAATTCCGTAAATACAAAAGGGGACAAAAAGGGGACAAACGGGTCTTCAGATGTGGCGAAAATCAGTAATACAAGAAAGAGAGATAAGAAATGAGTGCTGAAATGCAAGCTTATCCTGAGTATAAAGTCACTGGCCTGTGGTGGCTTGGGGAGATTCCGGCGCACTGGGAATTGAAAGTCGGACATTCCGCCTTCACTCCTAAACAGGTGAAGAATGTCGGTTTGCTCGAAAAAAAGGTACTCTCCCTTAGTTATGGCCGTATCGTGGTAAAACCGCAAGAGAAGCTGCACGGTCTTGTTCCGGAATCTTTCGAGACTTACCAGATTGTGGATCCTGGAGACATCATCATTCGCGGCACTGATCTGCAGAATGACAAACAAAGTCTTCGTATCGGGTTCTCACGATATCGTGGTATCATTACTTCTGCTTATATCTGTTTGAAACCCCTTCCAACAGTATCGGCTGAATACGCATATCAAATACTGAACGTTTACGATTTAACTAAGGCTATTTATGCCTACGGATCAGGCTTGCGGCAAAATTTGGACAAATCCGATTTAGAACGAATACCTGTCTTTCTACCTCCACGCGATGAACAGGATGCGATTGTCTCTTACCTAAATATGGTAGATAAGCGAATCAATCGTTTCATCCGCAATCGCCAACGCCTGATCGAAGTATTGAAAGAGCAGAAACAGGCCATCACCAATAAAGCTGTGACCCAAGGCCTTGGTCCTAATGTGCCTCTAAAGCCTTCGGGTGTTGATTGGATAGGTGATATTCCTAAAGATTGGAAGGTTCTTCGGGCGAAGTATCTGTTTGATGAAGTTGACAAACGTTCAATGGACGGTAGCGAAACACATCTTTCAATGAGTCAAAAGTTAGGACTTGTTCCTGCAGGTGATTTGGAAGAACATCACTTCCATTCGAACTCCTACGCCGGAGGCAAAATAGTTGAATTAGGTGACATCGTTCTAAACAGACTTAAGGCTCATCTTGGAGTATTCCGTTTATCTGAACAATGTGGTGTTATTAGCCCGGATTATACTGTGCTCCGACCTAAAAACATTGAAAGCGCGAAGTATTTCGAATTGGTTCTTACATCTTCAATTATCCGCCCTGAACTGAGATGTCGGGTAAAAGGTTTAGTGGAGGGATTTTGGCGACTTTATACTGATGACTTCTATGATATTCGACTACCTGTACCTCCGATTCATAAACAATTAAATATTGTTAGACAAATTAAAAGAGAAACAGCAGAACTGGATGCAGCAATAAAGACGAGTGAGCATGAAATCGACCTCATCCGCGAATATCGAACTCGACTGATCTCTGATGTGGTAACAGGCAAGTTAGACGTGCGGCATCTTGCTCCGGCGCCGAAGAGTGAAGAGCTGGAAGAGGAGTTTAATGAGCTTGAGCCGCTGGATGAGGCGGCGGGCGAAATGGGAGAAGAGGCTTTAACCGAAGAGGTTTCATATGCCGACCGATGATACCCGTGAAAACGGGCTTGAAAAAACGGGAGACGACCCACGGCTGCTGGCCGAAATAAAAGAGCGCGTCCGCTCCTCCCAGAACGAAGCACTCAAAGCGGTAAACAAGGAGTTGGTCGGGCTCTATTGGGACATTGGGCAAATGATTGTCGAGCGGCAGGCAGATGCACAGCACGGTTCGGCCATTGCGGAACAGCTGTCCAAAGACCTTCGAGCCGAGTTTCCGGGAATAAGTGGCTTTTCCCGACGCAACATCTTCTACATGCGGGAATTTTATCTGCTTTACTATGACGATGAAAGAGTGCAACCATTGGTTGCACAAATCGGCTGGACCCATAACCTAGTAATACTTCAGCGCTGCAAAGACCCTCTGGAACGCGAGTTTTATATCCGCATGACCCGTAAGTTCGGGTGGTCGAAGAATGTGCTCATCCACCAAATTGAAAACCAGAGCTACGAAAAATCAATGCAGGGGCAGACCAATTTTGACCAGGCCCTTACGCCGGAGCTGCGTGCACAGGCCAAGCTGGCGGTAAAAGATGAGTACACCTTCGATTTTCTGGAGCTCGGTGAGGAACACAGTGAGCGGGAGCTGGAACGGGCGCTGATTGCACGAATCGAGAACTTTCTACGGGCCATGGGTAGCATGTTTGCCTTTATGGGCAGTCAATACCGGCTGGAAGTTGAAGGTGATGAGTACTTTATCGACCTGCTGCTCTTTCATCGCAGGCTCAAAGCACTGGTGGCCGTCGAGCTGAAAATCGGAAAATTTATTCCGGAGTATGTCGGCAAAATGCAGTTCTATCTGACGGCGCTTGATCGGGATGTTCGTCAGAAGGATGAAAACCCCTCCATCGGTATTATTTTGTGTAAGGAAAAGAACCGTACGGTAGTGGAATATGCCCTGCACGATGCCAAAAAGCCGATCGGTGTGGCGACCTACGAAATCACCAGGACCCTTCCAAAGGAGCTGATAGGTGAATTGCCCGCACCGCATGAGATTGCAGAATTGCTGGAGGATCTATGAGCCCTACGGACATAAGCGAAAAAGGATTGGAGACACTGATTGTCGAGCCGACGAAGCTGCAGGATTCT
>CAZRWN010000013.1:0-72276 GCA_964603735.1 uncultured Sediminispirochaeta sp.
TAATAAGCCGCCTCATACAGCTCATCGACCCGCGGCCAGTTGATCAGATTGAAGAAGTTTTCAACATACTCGGCCCGCCGGTTTTGGTACTTGAGATAGTATGCATGCTCCCAGACATCGAGACCCAGGATCGGAGTGTAGCCCTGGGTAATCGGGGAATCCTGGTTCGGTGTGCTCATAATGGAAAGAAGTCCTCCACTATCAACAACCAGCCAGGCCCAGCCGCTGCCGAAGCGGCCCGTTGCGGCCGCAGAAAACTTCTCTATAAAGCCTTTATACCCGCCGAATGTTTTGTCGATCTCATCGGCCAGTTTGGCCTTTGGCTGGCCGCCACCATTCGGCGACATCACTTCCCAGAAAAGCGAATGATTGAAGTGACCGCCACCGCTGTTACGAACTGCGGTTCGCATTTCTGAGGGCAGTGTCTGCAGACCGGCCAGCAGCTCTTCAATCGGTTTATCGGCAAAATCCGAACCCTCGAGCGCTTTGTTCAGCTTAGCAGTGTAGCCTACGTGGTGCTTATCATGATGAATCTCCATGGTACGGGCATCAATATAGGGCTCCAATGCATCGTATGGATATGGTAAATTTGGAGTTGTAAAAGACATAGAAACCTCCTGTCAGACTTGTAAAAATCGTATTGTCTCTACATTACATTACAATTTTAATAATGTTTGTGCAAAAAGAAAAGGGTATGTACCAATTTAGTTGCCCAAAAGCGGCCGCCAGACAGGCTTCTCAGCCCCCGCGAGGCTGGCAAATGCGTTCTGCAGCTGACGGACTTCCGCTGCAATCTCTTCATCTGAGAGGCCCTCGATTGAGAGAAAACCTCCGGCAGTACGATCATGGCCGCCTACATAATCGGGATTCAACGGCAATTGTTTGATCATATCTCCCGCATTGATCCTGTCACTTCCGGTCCGTATCGAGAGAATAATCTGCTTTTTATAACATCCGGTACACAAAACCGCCCCAATCCGCTCGTGTTTCAGAAAAAAATCGGCCATTTCAGAAACAATTTCCGGATGCCAGATGGCGGTAAGATGGGCGGTGATGATATTACCGTAAATAAAGGCATTGTTCAGGGCGTTTCCGAGCTGCTTGAAGTAGTAATGCGGAAGGTGAGCATTGATTATTTCAGACAGTTTTCGGATGCTGGCCCGCACATACACCGAAAGATAGGCTTTTATATCCTCCCGGGCTGCTTCTCTGTACATATTTTGTGTTTCGGATGAAATTGCGTATGCCAAGGCTGTGGCGATATCGGTGGGGATATCAATCTGGACAGCATTTAACCAGCGTATCAAAATTGTGGCGGTAGCACCGATATCAGGGTCGATAACCACCAATTCGCCCTTTGTGTCAGTACGACGCGGATGGTGATCAATTACAATATCGCATTCGGACTCAGCAGTCAGCACATTATTCCCTGCTCCGGGCTGAGAGTCGACCAAAGCCAGACAGTCGTAGCGGTCCCGCTTTATCCGGTTGTACTGTTTCAGCGGAATCTTGAGCTTATTCACCATAGCCCGATTCTCTGCCCGTGCGATGATTCCACTATAGGCGATGCTTGCATTTACACCGAATTGCTGCTTCACCAGCAATCGCAGGGCCGCTGCGGCGGCGATCGAATCCGGGTCGGGATGAGTGTGGGTTATGATCAGCAGTTCCCGCTTGCCCTTCACAACCGCTCCCAGTTTATCTATTAACTCCTGAAAATCAGGATCTATGATTGTGTCGTTCACTTCAGCCATTTATTTTACTCCGCTACTACATAGTCTTACGGATCTGGGACCGAGAGTCAAAGCTTATGGCTCAAACTCGGGCGGCAATCGCAGCGGTTCCTTCCCCGCCCGGCGGCGTATCCAGTTGATTCCTTTTTTAATCTGAGGATGTCGAACCAATCGCAGCTCGAGTTTACGCTTACCCGGGAAATTAAGCAGCAAGACTCCGATAAAAATGGTCAAAAGTCCCTGCCCCGGCATAAACAGCATTATGAACCCCGCCGCAACACATACCGCTCCAACTGCTTCCTTAACAATTAGAAACAGCAGCCGGACCAGCGGATGTCGTGCACCAAAGCCAAAAACCGCAGCTCTTTCATGGAGAAAATAGTCGCGCGGTATCGACACCACTAACAAGGGGATAGCCAGGATAGTTCCGGCAAACAACACCAGAGACCCAGCTCCCAGCAGAACAAACAAAGTTCCATTTTCCTGTACCAATTCGATCATCATCGAGTAGAACTCTTTTATCCAATCCATATGCGACTTTATCATATTATACAAAATTTCTCATTTTTGATTTACAGCATTCTAAAATCACATTAGAATAGTCCGCGTATAGAACAGCAAAAAAAATGAAACTGGCAACAATTGAAAAGTTAAAAAATAGCATGTTTTTCTATTTATATCGACACGCAATCAAAACCTGGCTAAAACCACTATTCGACGGATTGGCAACAATAGGTGTTTTTCAGAAGAGTTACTCCCATGACTTCGAGACTCCCAACATACTGTGGGAGGAAATGGGCTTCTCATCAAGGGAGATGACCAGAACCTTGTGGCACCGCCAGCTCCATCCTGCTGACAGACAATGGCTGCCTTCGCTGATCAATGAGGTCTTGCAGAATCAGGATTACTACGAGCTGCCGGAGTACCGCATCATAGACCAGCAGGGAGAACCGCACTGGATAGTTTCGAAAGGATTTGTAGTCAGCCGCAAATCGAACGGCCAAGTAAACCATCTTATCGGTATCGATTTCGACATTACAGATAGAAAACGAACCGAAGAAGAGCTCAAACAAACAAAGCGGCAGCTGGAAGAGAGGTTAACAGAAATAGATATCCTGCAAAAAGCCGCCGCGGTCATCAACTCATCTCTCGAATGGGACAAAGTCGTCGCGAATGTACTGGAACAAGCTCAGAGAGTAGTACCCTACGATACTGCTTCCGTGTTTATCCTCGACGAGAGGTTTTTGAAGCTGGTAGCCGGAAGCGGGTGGCAGCAGCCCGAGGATATCAACGACATTACGCTGCCAATCCCCGGAGATAATCCGAACACGATTGTCATTGAAAGTCGTGAACCGCTGATTATAGACACACCCGAAAGCAAATATCCCCATTTTTCTGATTTCGGCCTGTCCGACATAAAAAGCTGGATGGGGGTTCCATTAATCGTCCGCTCCGAGGTAATCGGAATGATTACCTTTGACAGTTTTGGAGAAAACTTTTTTAACCACCAGCACGTACGAACCGCAAGCATGCTGGCCGATCACATTGCGGTTGCTCTGCACAACGCCCGCAAGTTCGAGCATACCCACAGAATTGCACATACGGATCAGCTCACCGGGGCTCTCAGCCGCCGAAGCCTGTTTATTGAGGGACGCCGCCTGTTCGAATCAGCCTTGGGCAACAAATCTTCGCTTGCAGTACTGATGATCG
This sequence comes from uncultured Sediminispirochaeta sp., assembly GCA_964603735.1. Lineage (GTDB taxonomy): Bacteria > Spirochaetota > Spirochaetia > DSM-16054 > Sediminispirochaetaceae > DSBN01. The sequence continues at coordinate 3,444 of CAZRWN010000013.1, forward strand.
ACATAGACCACTTCAAGTCCTTCAACGATCAATACGGCCACCTGAAGGGCGATGAAGTGTTAACCGAAATCGCCTCTGCCTGCAGCCGTGAACTCCGCAACCAGGACATCTGCGGCCGTTACGGGGGCGAAGAGTTCACCGTAGTGCTTCCCGAGGCCCATGGTGCCGCAGCTGGAATGGTGGCCGAGCGGCTCAGGTCAGCGGTTGAAACGCTAACATTCGCAGGCATTGAACGAACAGTCACCATCAGCATAGGTCTTACCGCTATTGATCGGGATTTCTTCGATAGAAAGCCAGACACCAATCCGGTAACTTTCAAGTCGATGATCGAAACCGCCGATCAAGCCCTCTACAAAGCAAAAGACATGGGACGCAATCGGGTAGAAGCTCTTCCGGCGTACTAAAAACACTGCTCCTTCTCGGGTAAGCTGAGGAGAAATCAACTGCCGTCCATTTGCCGCATACCGTCGATGCCTTTTATCAAGGAGTACACCGCCCGGGTGTAAGGAAAATCATCCTCATCGCGGGCGAAATCCAATACGGCACCCGAAATTGCGCCGATTTCCGTCTGGCGTCCGGCTTCGACATCCTGCAGCATAGAGGCCCGGTTAGCCCCGGTTTTCTGCAGATTTTCCATGTGAAAATCCCACAAATCTTCGAAGCCCACCTTTACCCCGGCGCGGCGGGCCGCTTCCACAGTCTCCTCTCCCAAGCTCCGCATGAGACCGAGCACATGCTGATTCTCCCGCAGCAGCCCGTTTCTGGCTCTGGTCAGGGCCGCAGTGGTGTTGACCATCGCGTTTATCGCCAGCTTCCGCCAGATATAGGGGCGCGGATCGCCAACATAATCAGTGTTGAAGCCTGCCTTCCGCAGAACATCCGCCACCCATTGCATATCCTGTCCGGGCTGCCACGGGCCCAGCGAAACCAGCCCGCTGCCGGCCGCCTGTACAGTTCCCGGCGACTCAGTAAAGGCTCCATAGGTGGCTACTCCGGCGGCAATTCGCTCTTCACCGAAAATTTCCGCTAAGCCTTCGGCGTTTCCCAGGCCGTTCTGCAGCGTCAGAGCCACTCCTTCTGCACGTATACAGGCACTCAGAGGCTTCAACTCTTTGGTACTGTAGGCTTTCACCAACACCACAATCAGATCGGCCGGTTCAAGCTCATCTGCTTTGTCAGAGATACGCTTGATCGGATGGAATTCGGCCCGTTTGCCTTCACTTCTCACGATCTTTACCCCGCCCTGCCGCCGGATCGCATCGAAAGTTGCCCCTCGGCGCTGGTACACTTGGACCTCGGCGCCGCTTTTGATAAGTCCGGCGGCGTATATACTGCCCAGAGCTCCGCAGCCAGCCACAATAACTTTCATATTTCAGAGCCTCCTGCCCACATTGTAACGTATTTTTCGCATATCTTCAGTCACCAGACGACTATCACGACTTTTTTACTTATAAATCTTTAAAGCTGCGTTCATATTTATTATGATTTAAATGAGAAAATACTAAATCATTCATACTCAAAGAATGATTCAAGGGGGAATTATATGAAAAGAGCAATTATTTTGCTGCTTATTATCACACTGGCATCTTTCGCATTTATCGGCTGCGGTGGCGGTGAACAGGAAGCTGAAGAGGCAACCGAAGAAACATCCGAAGTGGATGCAACCTCGCGACCCACTGAGATGACTGCAACCAATGCTTCGAACTTGCAGGAAGCGGTAGGACCTGAGGGTTCTTGGATAATCCTGTTCAACGAAGACCTAACGGTCGGTCAGGAAGTTTCTGTCTCCGGCGAAGTGTATGAAGAAGAAGGCGCTGAGGAGCCGCGTCGTAAACTGGCACTCTATGCCCAGGATCAGGACCGTAACGTAACCGCACGTTACACATTGACTACCCCACGACTTATAGTCCGACACATGAATACCAGCATCCAGAGCGGCGAAATCGCCGGCAATGTGTTTGTTGAAGCCGAAGGTTTCGAACTCACCGGCGGCGGAACCATCAACGGCAATCTCTACTTTGCCAGCGAAGAGCTGCGCGAGAGTGCCAACATTACCGAAGACTCTACAGTGATGGGAGAAATTATGGTCGGAGAAAGTGTTGACGCTGTATCACAGCCGACCGAAATGACCGCCACCAATGCGCAGAATCTTCAGGAAGCCCTCGGGCCGATAGGCGCATGGATCGTGCTTTTCAACAGCGATGTGAGCGTAGATGAAGAGGTAATGATCTATGGCGCAACCTACGAATCAGAAGACGCTGAAGCGCCGCGTCGTAAACTGGCACTCTATGCCCAGGATCAGGACCGTAATGTAACCGACCGTTATACCCTCAGCGTACCGCGATTAATCGTGCATCACATGAATACCAGCATCCAGAGCGGAACCATAGACGGTGACGTGTACGTTGAAGAAGAAGGTTTTGAGCTGACCGGCGGCGGCACCATCGACGGCAACCTCTACTTTGCCACTGAGGAGCTGCGCGAAAGTGCAAATATCACCGATGATTCAACCGTCACGGGTGAAATAGAAATCGGCACTGCCGACTAGAGCGAAGTAAGAACACAAGCATAAGTCCGGGCCGCCTTGCCGAAAGGCGGCCCTTTTTATTCGCCCATTATGAAACAATTCGATTATAGAGCGCAGCATCGATGTTCCGACTGGTGAGAATCAACACAACTCTTTTACCGGCCATATCCTCTATATGATGAAGAAGAGCCGCTAAACCGATGGCGGCGGAAGGCTCCACCATCAGCTGCTCCCGGCGCTGAAATTGACCTACGGCCTCTTTCAGCTCGGCCTCACTCACTAGCTCCACCCGCTCGACCAGCTCCCTGAAAATGGAAAAGGTCATCTGATGGACCCCGCTGAGCTCCAATGATATAGAATGATCAGTCTGCTGCCAGGATCTTACTTTTATATCGATCCTTCCACCCCTTTGCGGGTTTATAATCGCTGTATCCGCAGGTTCCGATATATCATACCACGCCCTCAGGCTATAGTAATCTCCTTGCTGAGGAACACATCCTGAATTGAGTGCAGCAGATCGATTCCTTCCTCCATTGGCCGTTGAAAGGCCTTGCGTCCGGAGATCAGTCCCATGCCTCCGGCCCGTTTGTTGATAACCGCGGTGCGAACCGCTGCCTCCAGGTCGCCCTTGCCTTTGGAGGCCCCGCCTGAGTTAATTAAACCGGCCCTGCCTGCATAATTGCTAAGCACCTGATAGCGGGTCCGATCTATGGGATGATCACCGGACAACTCGCTATAGACCCGGTCGTCGGTCTTGCCGAAATCCAGTGCTTTGAAGCCTCCGTCGGTAGTCGGCTGCTTCTGCTTGATGATATCGGCTTCGATCGTAACGCCTAAATGATTCGCCTGACCGGTCAGATCAGCGGCGGTGTGATAGTCGTCCTGTTCGGTTTTGAAGGCTGAGTTACGCAGGTAACACCACAACACTGTCACCAACCCCAGTTCATGGGCGTAGGCAAATGCTTCGGAAATCTCCTGTATTTGGCGGTTGCTCTCCTCCGAGCCGAAATAGATTGTAGCGCCAACCGCCACCGCCCCCATGTCGAAGGCCTGATCCACACTGGCAAACAGTATCTGGTCGTGACTGTTCGGGTATGAGAGCAGTTCATTGTGGTTGATCTTGGCGATGAAAGGTATCTTGTGGGCGTATTTTCGGGCTACTGATCCCAGCACACCGAGCGAAGAGGCCACCGCATTGCAGCCAGCCTCGTATCCGAGTTTTACAATGTTCTCGGGGTCAAAATAGATAGGATTCGGAGCGAACGAGGCGCCGGCACTATGCTCGATGCCTTGGTCCACCGGCAGCACCGAGAGATACCCGCTGCCGCCGAGCCGCCCGTGTTCAAACAAGGCCTGCATGCTGCGTAATACCGCCGGACTGCGATCAGAGTCTTTCCAGACCCGGTCAACAAAATCAGGCCCCGGCAGGTGCAGATTATCGGCAGAGTACTTTGCCTTGTAATTCAGCAAATCATCTGCTTCATTTCCTAATAGTGATTGGATTGAGGTGCTCATATAATTCCTCCTTACATTAAAGGTACGAACAAATAATTACTGAATCAAATGAGCACGATCAATCCTCTACAGCCTCAGCAGCCTCCTCATCCAGGGGCAGCGGCTGACACTTATCGATTATCTTTTTGGCAAACCATGCTGGTCGTGCATCGGACATGGCATAAACAGATTCTTGGTCGGTTTATCGCTCTTCCAGCCGACATAGCGATCCTGAAAACTGTGTATATTTCTGAATAGGCCACTGGTCAGCGGTGCGCTTACGGTTTCACCCCGGTTGTAGATGTCATAGAGATTGTCTACCGCATACGGAATAAATACACAGGGGGAAATATTTCCGTAATATTAGAACCCCACTCAATATGCTTGTCCCACAGCATCTTGCCGAGAGTTTCAACGTACTAACGCAAGGTATGCGGCGCAAAGGCAGGCATAGGTATGTTATTGTCCATTTTGCGCAAAGCTCCGGGACAGTCTATACGGCCAACACTCGGTTGCGGCCGGCGGCTTTGGCTTTGTAGAGCTCCGCATCCGCCTCTCCGAGCAGACCTTCCAGACTACAGCTCGGATCAGCGCACTCGCGTGAATCCGTCACTCCGCAGCTGAACGCAGCGCCGAGCCTCTATGGCTCCAGCCGGTACAAAGCACCGTTGTCCTCGTCGGTCAGGAGCCAGAGTCGGCCTTCCGGCCCTACCTCTACATCGCGGATGCGCCCGATCCGGTTTTTCAACAGAACCTCCTGATCGACCACCCGGCGGCCTTCGAGTTCGAGGCGACGCAGGTGCTTTCCGGCCAGGGCGCCGACAAATATGTCGCCCCGCCACTCCGGAAAGCGGTTACCGGTATAAAAGCTCATACCAGAAGGTGCAATCGATGGAGTCCAGTGGATAACCGGCGATTCGAACTGGGGCGCATCGCTGCCAATGCCGATCTCACCGCCGGTATACTCCTCGCCGTAAGAAACCCGCGGCCAGCCGTAGTTAGCCCCCGCTTTGATTATATTTACCTCGTCCCCGCCCCGGGGGCCGTGTTCGTGCTGCCAAACCTCGCCGGTTTCGGGATGCACCGCCATACCCTGGGCGTTGCGGTGACCGTAGGAGTAAATCTCCGGCAGGGCTTTCCGTCGGTCGGCAAACGGGTTGTCCTGTGGAACGCTGCCGTCCTCCCGAAAGCGGAGGGTAGAACCGGCGGCATCATCGAGCTGCTGCGCCCGAGAGCGCTCGCCCCGGTCGCCGATGGTCATATACAGGAAACCATCCGGTCCGAACACAATCCTCGACCCGAAGTGCTGCTCCTTTTTCGTCAGCTTTGGCAGCCGGTACAACTGCTCGCCGTCGGTCAGACGGGTTCCCTCCAGCCGGGCACGGTACAGGGCTGTACCTCCACCTCCGGTTCCGGAGACAGAGTAGGTAAAATAAACCAGCCGGTTCCGTTCGAATTTGGGATGCAGGGCTATATCCAGCAGGCCTCCCTGGCCGGAAGCATATACTGCCGGCAAACCGGTAACAGACTGTAGTTCCCCGCCGCTGTATAACAGCATTCGTCCCGCCCGTTCGCTTATCAGCACGTCGCCATCCGGGAGAAACGCCATGGCCCAAGGATGCTCCAGTCCGTCAACCTCTTTCACAAGATGAAAGTCAGCTTGTTCAGAACCAATCCGCTGTCCGGCAGCCTCGCTCTGTCCGGACGCATACAGGGGAAACAGCACCAGCATTACTCCTAAAAACGCAACTATGTATACCGAAGTAAATCGAAATCGCATTACGTACCTCCTGCTATGAATTTACTTATTTATGATATATTTTGTCAAATATAAAACCCTATAGAAGAACAATTCAAAAATAGATACAATCTATCCGATGAAGGTAATCGGAAACAGCCTATTCCAGAAATCGCTCAACGGTGCTCTCATTCTCAACTATCTGCTGAAAAACGGAGAAAGCTCGCGAATCGAACTGGCCGAGCAGCTCGGTCTGCAGCCCTCTTCCATCACGTATATTATCAGCCGCTTCCTCAGTATCGGTCTCGTCCGTGAAACAAAGATAAAGAAAAAGCAGCGCGGCAGCGGGCGGCCGGCTGTGAAGCTCCAGCTCAATCCGGACTACGGACGGGTGATCGGAATCGAAATGCAGTCAAACTATTACCGAGCTGTAATCTGCGATATAAGCGGACGGGTTCTCACTCAACTGCAGCGGGAGCTCCCGCCACACGCCGGGAGCTTTGAACAGTACCTGCAGGAGAGCATCCGGACGGTACGCAGTCAGATTGCAGGCCTGCAGCTGCTGGGCGTCGGAATTGCATCCCCGGGTGTAATTCACCCCGAAAGCGCTACGATTGAAGAGAGTCTGGTTCACAATATAAAATCCCTATGCCTGGCCGACTTTCTCGACCGCAACTTCGAGTACCCGGTAATCATAGAAAACGATGCCAACAGCTGTGCCCTGCACATGCTGTGGAAACAGAGAAATCAGAACTCACCCTCATTTCTGTATGTACTGCCTCGGTTTCACGACCCCGATGAAATGCCTGCCGATTTTCCGGCGGTCGGTATTGGTCTGGGAATCGTCATCGAAGGAAGGTTGTATCGCGGCGAAAACCACCGGGCCGGAGAGTTCAGGAGCGCCTTCTTAAACCGCTTCGATCAATCGGAGGTCTCGCTTGCACTTCCGGAGACCCGCCGGCTGAAAGGGAACCGGGAGATCAAACGCAGACTCATACGGGAGGTACTGCAGAACCTTGCATTTGCAGTATCGCTGCTCAATCCGCGGGCGGTTTTAATAGGCGGAGATTTTGCCGGAGAAAAGGAGATGATCAACGACATTCTCTCCACAGAGCTGCTGCCGACCTCACGCTATTTGAAACACTCGAAATGCAGTCTCGAAACATTGCAGGATGTCACCTACGACGCGGCCGCAGGCGCCGCCGCCAATATGCTGAACGAACTCTACCGGGTTCCACAGGCCGGTATGCAGGGCATGAGTCGGAAAATCTGGACTCATATGCTGGCCAACGCTACTCAGTGAGACGAGATTTTGACACCAGTACCGAAACTCGTCCCTCCGCTTCCGCACCGGGGGCCAGGACCCTTAGTCCCAGTTCGGGTTTGTTGAAAGCATCGGTCGCGGCACTTATCGGCTCCAGAGCAATTGAGCTGCGGGTCGGCGGTATGAAAACCTGCGAATAGGCGAACAGCTCCGACTGTTCAATCCTGATGATCATATCGGCGGTGCTGTACTCCATATACCCCGCAGGATTCTCGAACCCGTGATCCAGAACAATTGCATCGATCGGTTTTGCGCGGCGAAAATCGTACTCGCTCCCCTCCACCGGCAAAAGCCGGCCGCTCGGCACCAGTTTTTCATCCATATCGACATAGCGGTCAGCCGGAATGCACAGTTCGCTGTTGGCAGCATTCCGGGCTGCACACTTGAAATAGGGGTGCCAGCCGACAGAGAAAGGGGCCGGCACCGCACCGCTGTTTTTGATCCTCATATCCAGATGAAAACCCTCCGCATCCAGGGTATAGGTAAGCCGTATGATCATACGAAAGGGGTATCCGGGCCGCTCCGCCACCTCTCCGGTCAGAACCGCGCGTGCCATCTGCTGCGAAGCCTCGCTGCGGCACAACTCCAGGGACTGCGCGTACAGGAATCCGTGCAGCGCATCTTCTCCGTCCGGATCGTTGATCGGAAGCTGATACTCGATACCATTGAAGCTGTAGCGGCCGGCATGTACTCGGTCGTCAAAGGGAAACAGAATTCTTCCGCGGAACCACGGATTTCTCAGGATCTCCTCAGGCGGATCATTCTCCAGGAGCTCCCGCGCTGTGCCGCCGTCCGTATGGAGTGCAATTTGCTGTACCGTTCCTCCGTTCGCGGGGAGAATCAGCACATACTCTCCGGTTTTTGAAGATTCGAGTTCGAGATAGTCGATGCCGTGCCGCTTGAATTGCCGTACGTGGTAGTTCACACTTCCTCCCGGTCACTCTCCGCACTGCGGAACAACTGACGATAGCGGGAGGGTGAATAATAGTCGAATCCCAGATCCCGCAGATATTCGTAGGGCCCGTGCCGCTTCAGGTTCTCCACGAGCATCCCGATCTGTTTCTGCGACCGAAAGGCATATACAGCCTCCAATTTGACCTCCAGTTCTAGCGGTGAAGCGGCAATCTCCACGTTCGGGTTTTCTCGAAAGTTACAGTAACCGGCCATCTCATATACCTGCGGCCGCTGCTCTAACGGGGGGCCGAGTTCCGGCCATATGGCCCCTTCGGCATGAAACAACGAGATGAGTACCTCCTGATAGACCACTTTGTGGTCGGGGTTGTAATCATTCTCGCTCATGATGAACACGTGAGTGGGTCGATACGAGCGCAGATGGGCAGTGTAACTGTTCTGCAGGCCGGAAAAGCCCGCAATTTCATCCGGCGCCGCGGCCGGACGGCGGCCGATGTGGCGCATCAAGTTGGCATCCGGATAGTCGAGCCATTCAACATCCTGAATACCGAATTTAGCAAAGGACTCCCGGGTTTCCCGTCGCCGTATATCTGTAATCTCATCCTTTTCCTTTAGATCACAGTAGCCCATGGAGCCGTCGGTAGTTACAAGAACTTTAATCCGAATGCCTTCCTGCACCGCCTGCTGCAGGAGCAGACCGGCTCCGATTACAATGTCGTCGTCGTGGGGCGCTATAAACAGCCACCGCGCAGCTCCCGTACCTGTGTGGGGGATAATCCTCTCCAGCTTCTCATCCCGAACCAGCCTCCCTTCCTCCAGCCTACTCAACTGCATATTCATTCCCTACCTTTCTGGCCCGAGCCGGCTTGTCCACATTTACCCCACTGCGTATTCCCAGCTCCACCAGCAGATTCCATCCGGCCGCCAGCTGTACATACCCATCGAAACCGGAGTGTGCGGGAATTATGAAGGTTGGGAACTCGGTTTCACGGGCCGCAATTGCCACAACCTTCATTCCAACACCCTGCTCCAAAACCTCTTTGAACTTTTTCTGCTCTTCCGGAAAGGGCTCTATTACCACCACCACTTCATCCGGTTGCATCACCTCTTCAATGCCGTGCACCGTATACGTACCCTCTAAATAGTCGGACTTCCTGCGGGTTATCTCATTCGTCTTTAGACGCAGCTCTTCGGCAACACCGTTGTTGCGCCCTGCAAAATAGATGCTCCGGGCCGGGTACAACGCTTCCAGGACAGGCTGCGGTACATTCGCGGCCAGCACCTGCTGAATGCTGTCAGCCAGGCTGCGCAGATCGGGCATCTCCGCTCCATTGTAGTATCGAAACAACATATCATAGAACAGCGCCTGCTCTACAACCGATTTCGTAGCCGCTACCGCCTCTTCCGGCCCGCATTGCAGCAGATAGGTTTCATCAGCGGCATTCATTATCGGCGTATCAGCATGGGCACAGACAGCGGTGACCTGTGCCGAACAAGAGCTGCGTAAGTGCTGAATCAGGCGCACCGCCTCGGCGGTTTTTCCGGAGTTCGATGCAACAAAGACCGAATAGTCATCCAGCTGGTACTCCCTGCTCTGCAGCGAGTTTTCAGTATAAATAAATTGAGGGTACCCCTGCTCGAGTGCAGCGGCCAGCAGGTTTTTAGCCGGAAAAATCCGGGAAGAACCTTCCCCGCTCAACAAGACCTTCGCCTGCGGTCTGGAATATGCGGAGAAGAGTGCCGGGTCCATCGATTTGACGACATCCGCCGTTGCGAACATCTCTTTCACCAAAGCAAACTGAGAGTATTTTGATTCGCCGAGATTCATATGCTGCTCCTCAGGGTAACGTATTCCGGAAACTCTCCGACCAGAGGTGCGGCATACTCAAAGAACTCCTCTGTCGGATAGTTGCCGGCGGCATTTATGAAATTGTCAGGCATGGGTTTGGCCTTGATCGCTACATTTACCAGCTTTTCGGTGACAAACTCGACTTGGTACGGGTCGTTTGAAATCCGGCGCATGCTGACCATAACCCCGCTCGTCCCTCCTTCCGCCAGTTCAACCGCCTGTTTTCCACAGCGGTAGGCCTCTTTCCGATCCAGCGCACTGGCACGGTCGATGGCGCACATCGGCAGTGATTCGGTAATCTGGAACTCGCCCCGGTAGCCGGTTTCGGCGCGGATGAGGGCATGCAGACTGAGCGCAGCGCTGGCTCCGCCCATGGCCCCGAATTCAACATTCGAAAAATTGTCTTTTTCAACCGCTGCCGAAACCGGTGACCCGTCATCCCACAGAGCACCCTCGCCGACTACAATGTAACACCAGCCGTATTTTTCTATGGTCGTATTCACATCCCGTATAGTCCGTGTTCGGTTGATCGGCCGCTCCGGAAAGTAGATAAGGTGCGGCGCTTCACTCTCCCTTCGCTTGGCCAATGCAGCCGCCGCTGCCAGCCAGCCCGATTCCCGCCCAACTGTCTGAAACACGGCATAGCGGTCCACCCTCTGCATATCATCGGCCAGGCGTCCGGCCTGCTGGACGGAAAGGGCAATATACCGTGCTGCCGAGGCAAAGCCGGGAGTATGATCGGTCCCGAATAAGTCATTGTCCACCGTCTTAGGAACTCCCACGCCGATTAGCTCGTAACCGGTTTGCCGGCAGTACTGCTCTATACGATGAATAGTATCCATTGTGTCGTTACCGCCGATCAGAAAGAAATACCGGATGTTGAACTCTTCTAACACCGCTCTCACCCGCGGAAGATCCTCCTCCTGCAGTTTGTAGCGACTTGAGCCCAGCGCCGACCCCGGTGTCGACTGCAATCCCTGAATGACCTCGGAGGCAACATTACTCATATCAATCAAGTCTCTCTGCAACAGCCCTTCAATCGCAAAGCGCATTCCATAGATTTTGGGCTTATCTCTCATTCCGGCCGCTGCCTCCAATATCCCGCGCAAACTGGAATTGATAACCACTGTAGGTCCTCCGGACTGCCCAACCAGCACGTTTCCCGTCTTCATTATCCTTCTCCTCAAGGCAAAAATTTCTGTTTTATTTCATTTATTGAAATAATTATATATTGGATGACTTTCTGTTGTCAACAAAAATTGACGCGCGGCTGCATTGCAGAGCTCGCATAAAATCACTTATAGTTTCTGTTAGGATATGCCAATGACGATTGCAGAAATGATCATTCCACTGATAACCACCGGACTTCTGTTTCCGGTGATGTTTATCTTTGTCTATATCTACATCAAGTTCAAGCAGAGAATCTATCTGGCAATTATGCTGCTCGCCTCAACTGCGTTTCTCTACGTCATTTTTGACCTGTTTACTAATTATATAGGCGGAATGCAGGGACAGATTTCTGCAGCACTACAGTTCAACCGGCTGCAGGAGCTGAGCGTCGGTCTGTTTATTCCACTGCTTCCCTATTTTCTCAACTCAATCCTCAGCCTGAACCGCAGCTTACGCAGCATCAACCGCTGGCTGCTGCTTTTCGGGGCGGCATTCTGTCTTCTTCTGGTAGGGGTGGCTTTTACAGCTCCCGACCTGTTTATCTCCGTTACAGTTCAAAGGGCTAACACTGATAATCTCGCCAGTGCCATTGGACGCGGTGCTCAGGGGATTGCATTTCAAATCCGCGACATTGTTCTGTTGTTGCTTATAGTCTATTCAATTATCCTTATCTCTACTGAGATGGTGCTACATAGAGAGTTCAACTATCTGATGCAGTTCCTGATAGGCTTTTTAGTTGCAATAGTATTCGGAGTGAGCGCCCTCATTAAAAATTTCACCGGAGTCTACTTCGACCCGCTCGGAGACTTTACCTACTCCCGTGTAGGTCTCTCGGTCACTATTTTTGTACTTTTCGGTCTTTCGGCATACATACGCTATTTTCTGAATCAAGCAAAACTGGTGCAGGCTGCCCACGACGATCTGTCCCGCAAAGAAGCCGAACTTCAGCATATGGCCTACTATGACGAACTCACCGGCCTCATGAACCGTAAATCCTTCTTCATGCGGACGGCCAGGCACCTGAATCAGGCCCGTGTAAGGAATGAACAGCGGGGTTTTCTGTTAGTAGACCTGGATAATTTCGGTGCAATCGTAGATGCCTACGGAGAGGAAATTTCGGATTATCTTTTGAAATTGGTGGCTGACAGAATAGCGGATGAGTTCGGCGATTCAAAACCGGTCTTTCGTACCGGAGGCGACGAGTTCGCCATAATTCCTGATCAGCACATCGATTCGAACGGCCTTATAGAGGTTGCCGATCGTTTAATGCAGGTCTTCAAACTGCCGTTCGTCATCGGAATCGATAACCTCTTCCTCAGTATAAGCATCGGACTGGCACTCTTTCCCGACGACGGAGATTCTCCGGAAGAACTATTCAAGAACGCCATGCGCGCACTCTCCACAGCCAAAACCGACCGAAACCGATACACCTTCTACAGCCCGGAGATGGCTCTGAACGCCAGCCGACGTCTCAAACTGATCCACGGTCTCAGAGAAAGCCTCAACAAAGAAGAGTTTACCATGTTCTACCAACCGGTCTTAGACCGATCCGGTACAGTCACCAGTGCCGAGGCGCTTGTCCGCTGGACGCATCCTGAGTATCAACATATCTCGCCATCCGAGTTTATTCCGCTGGCCGAATTAACCGGCTTGATTCTCCCACTCAGCGAATGGATTCTGAACAGAGTAGCCGCCGACCTGGTACAGATGCAGGCAGCCGGGCTTGATATCAAGGTACATATCAACCTCTCAGCCAAGCAATTCAAGGGCTATGAACTCTGTCGTAAAATCATTCAGCAATTCACCAGCTTTCAAATCGACAGCACATCGGTTTGTTTTGAGGTCACTGAGAGCTCCCTTGTAGAAAATTTCGAGTCAGTAAAAAAAGATTTGGAATGCCTTCAGCAGGAGGGATTTTCTATTTCGCTCGACGATTTTGGGACCGGATACTCTTCTTTGAGTTATTTACGCGAACTACCCTTCGACACACTCAAAATCGATAAAGTATTTATTCGGAAACTTCATAATGATGAAAACACCCGGGCCCTGGTGGCCTCGATCATAAAACTCGCACAGCAGCTCGAATATCGAATTGTTGCCGAGGGTGTTGAACGGCTGCACGAACTGGAGTTTCTGCAGCAGCACTCCTGTGACTACTACCAGGGATACCTCATATCGCATCCCCTTCCATTGCCAATGCTCTGCGATTTCGCATCTGCCGGGTTTCAGCTCGACGGATTTTCATTTGCCCCGCGTTAAACCCATAGTGTAGTGTTTACTCGGAGAAATTCCACTCATTCGCAGAAATCACCTGTTCAGGGGGCACCCGCGATCGCGTGGAGTGCTCTATTTCTTTGTGCTTGTCGCTCAACTCAGAGTCATCGCTCTGATGTGCAATTGCAATTACCGTTATAAGGATATAGTCCTCGGGTATATTGAAGAGCTCCTTCAGAACGGTATCCTTGAAGCCGGCCATCGGATGGGCAATCAGACCTTCATGCACCGCCTGGTACTGCAGGCTCATTACCGCCTGTCCGAGGTCGAACAGGGCATATTCCCGCCTGTCTTTCAAGTTACAGTCCAGATCGGGCTTTGTGGCCGCCAGGACAAACAGCGGCGCCTTTTTAGCCCAGTAGTTGCCGCCCAACAGGCCTTCCCGCACTTTCGCACGGGCTTCCTCGTTATCAACCACAATAAGACGCCACGGCTGTTTGTTAGAACAGGAGGGAGCATAGGTGGCGGCAGTCATAATCCTGTCCCGCACATCCGCTTCAATCGGCGCATCGCTTATCGCCCGGTATGCCCTTCGAATCTCTATCTCTTTTAATAAACCTTTCATGATCATTCCTCCCTTACAATTCCTTGAGTTTCCGTTCGACCTCTTCTATCACCCAGTCAGGAGTTGAGGCTCCGGCTGTTACGCCTATGCTGCTGTAAGCGGCGAGCTCGTCCGGTACTTCTTCGGCATTCTCGATATGCCAGGACGGCTTGCCGGTCTTTTCAGCAAGGTTGTACAGCCGTTTGGTGTTGGAACTGTTTTTACCGCCAATAACTACAATTGCCTCAACCTCATCCGCCAATCTTTCCAGTGCTGATTGTCGCTCCTGAGTTGCGGGACAGATACTCTGAACGATGCTTATGTCCGGATTTTTGCGGTACAACACATCGCAGACCGCATCATATTCAGTTTGTGAGATGGTTGTTTGAGCAATCACCATAGTGTTTTCAGGAACATCGATCCGAGCGGCTTGCTCGGCGTTCTCTATAACCGTAATATCATCACTGTAGCTGGCAATAGCTTCGACTTCACCGTGGTTTGGATCGCCGACCAAGATAATGTGGCAGCCTCTGCGGCAATACTCCTCTACTACTCGCATCGAACGCAACACTCGTGGACAGGTTCCGTCGATAACTTTTACCCCATGCTCTTTCAGCCGATCGAAAATCTCCTTCGGCACCCCGTGGGCCCGAATAACCACAGTTCCGCTCTCCATCTCCTCCGGTGAGTTCACCTGCCCGACGCCCTTCTCGGATAATCTCTCTATGGCTTGACGATTGTGGATCAGCGGCCCGTAAGTGGCGACATTCTCCCCTTCCTGCGCTTTCTCCGCCGCCCGTTCAACTTTCTTCATTGCGGCCCGAACTCCCATGCAGAAGCCCAGGACTTCGGCTCTTTTCACTGTTCGCGGTTTCATTAGCTTTAATATAATAAAAACAAAAAGGCCTTTCCACCCGAAAGGTGAAAAGGCCCCATCTATTACTGCTTTTCAGCACAATCTGAAACTATTTCTTCTTTTTACGCTCTTTGCGTTTGCCCTTCTGCTTGCGCTCTGCTGAGGGAATTTCTATATCCTCTACCGCCTTCTTCTCTTCGGCCGGCTTGGCTTCGCCCTTTTCAGGAGGGGTCTTTTCCTCGATCTCTGCCTTGGTTGGTTTGGGCGGCAATCCGCGCTTTACTCTCTTCTTTTTCTCACGGCTTCTTCTCCATCCCAGCAGCATTGGCGATGCCACAAAGATGGAAGAATAGGTACCGACTATAATACCCACGATAAGGTTGAGGGCGAAATCCTTGATTGCTCCGGTACCGAATAAGTAGAGTGCAACAACCGCTAACAAGGTTGTCAGCGATGTGATCAGGGTGCGACTGAGCGACTGGCTGATACTGGTGTTGATAATGTCTTCAATGTCGCGTCCCTGCAGCAGGCCTTCATTCTCACGGATACGGTCAAAAATAACGATGGTGTCGTTCAGCGAGTAACCGATGATGGTAAGCACCGCTGCAATAGTGGTAGTCGATACCTCCATCTGAGTCGCACCGATGAATCCGAGCATAACCAGCACATCGTGCGTCAGTGCTACAATTGCCGATATTGCATATCCGAATTGAAACCGGAACCATATATAAATCAGGATAAGGACGAGCGCCAGCAGTGTAAGACTGAAGGACTGTTCCGCCAGTGTCTTTGAGAACCGCGGGCCGACGTACTCGGACTGCTTAATTACCACTGAGCCTTCGCCGAATGCATCTTCGAGCATTGCGCGAATATCCCGTTCCAGCTGATCCTTGCGCTCACCGGTAGGGTCCTCCGCGCGTATGAGGTATTCCTGGTGAAAACTGTTACCCACAACCTGTACCTGCGGGTTCTCCAGTTCTCCGAGCGCATCACGGACTGTTTGGATCTGAAGATACTCATCAGGATCGTCGTTGCGCACATTTACGTGTACGGGCTCCTCGCTGAGCTCCTGTGGGAAACGGAGTCCGGTTACTATCAAGGAGCTGTCGAGGGTCGGGTCGGTGTTCAGCGTAGTACTTATCCCCTCAACACCCTCTAAAGCGCCGGTTAAATTACGAAGCGTCTCATGCTCGCTTAAGGGAAACTGATAGGATTCGACTCCCTCATCTCCCCGAACCTCCAGTACAACAGTTTTATTTTCCACGTTGAGAGTGGCATCTTCATCGCCGGCATAACTGACCGAGAAAGCCACTGGAGCAACCTGCACCCGCTGGTTCAGACCGGCTTGAAAGTCAATGCTCAGATTGAAGCCGCCCTGCCCAACCGTGGCGGCAATTCCGGCGATAATCACCACGGCGGATACCGCCAGCATATAAAACCGAAGTTTGGTAAAACTTATTACTTTGGTCATCGAATCCTCCAGCCTATACTCAGTTTCTTTGCCTTCAACTGTTCGACCCCAAAATCAAACACCAGCCGTGATACGAACAGGGCTGTAAACATCGAACTCACGATACCTACTGCCAGTGTATTGGCAAATCCCTGCACTGGGCCGGAACCCAACTGTGAAAGAACCAGCGCGGCAATAAAGGTGGTAATATTGGCATCCATAATGGTCCAGAAGGCCTTACGGAACCCCGCTTTTACCGAAGCATCGGGAGTCTTGCCTAAACGGTACTCCTCTTTGATACGTTCGAATATAATCACGTTCGCATCCACCGCCATACCGACGGTCAATATAATACCGGCAATACTTGTGAGGGTCAGGGTCAGGTTAAACGCCGACAGGATGGCTACAATGAACACGAGATTGAGTATCAAAGCGAGGTCTGCGATTACTCCGGCCAGTTTGTAATAGATAACCATGAAGATGATTACCAGGATAAAGCCGAGGGTAATGGCCTGCAGTCCCTGCCGTACGGAATCCTCACCCAGCGAAGCGCCGACGGCCTGCTGATTGCTCACCTTCAGGTCCACAGGCATGGCGGCCGTACGCAGAACTAGCGCCAGATCTTGGGCTTCGTTACGGTCGAAACCGGACATCTGAACACGATCGCGAATAGGCTCGGAAATTCGGGCCATCGACTTTACTTTGTCATCAAGCAGAATTGCCAGAGTCTCTCTCTGGTTCGCAGAGGTGAGTTTGTAGAAAATATCACCGCCTTCCCGGTCGAGTGAGAAATTAATAACCGGTTTGCTGGTAATCGGATGCTGGCCGACGGTTGCGTTCTCTATATGTGAGCCGTCCAGACCGGCTTCTTCCTCGACAACCACATAACGCTGCAGCTTGTCGATGCCATATTGGTCCTTGGTATAATAGCCGCGGATCACCAGCCCGGTGGGCACGAAATCTGGACGTCGAATGTTTCCTCTCTCGGTGTACACCTGCGTCGGATTTTCGGCAAAGTAGTTGGCTACCTCTTGACTCATCTCCTGATCAACAATGTGAAAATTGAGAGATCCCTTTCCCATCAGGAATGAATTGACCCGTTCGGGGTCGGCGGCACCGGGAATATTGACCGCAATTTGGTTCTGTCCCTGTGTGCGAATCTCAGGCTCGGATACACCGAACTTGTCGATGCGGTTGTTGAGGATCTCCATAGCCCGCTCCACCGCCTGTTCCTGGTCTTCGGCAGTGGGTTCGCGGTCCAGGCGCTCCTGCAGACTGGCGAGATCAGCTTCTAACAGAATACGCATACCACCGGAGAGGTCCAGACCAAGCTGCATAACGCTGTTGCTCTGTTCCTTCAGCTCTATCAGGGTTTTTCGATGGTACGCTTCCAATGCGTCGAAAGCCTCTGCTTCGCTGTCGAAAGCTGCTAAGATGGCCTTTACCGTCCAACTTTCCGGCAGGTCACGTCCGTCCATTTTGTACCGCTCATCTGCGGTTTCGATTAAGTGTTGATGTTCTTCCGGGAGGGTTTGATCAGGATCGTCCTCGACCATCTCCTTCAACTGCTCAAGTTCTTTGGCAGCCTGCCCGCGGGAATACTCCCGTATCTGGATTTTTGATCCGGCGGCAAGTTCCTTTTTCTCCTGCGGTATCATGAAATACCATTCAAAAGTGGGATAGAGAAAAATTCCACTTACAACAAGCACCAGGATAATAACCAGTAACCGTCCACGTTTGCTCATAGGTTAACTCCGACTGTGGGTTTGTTCAGTAATTGTACTAGAAAATGTAGTTACTCTTTTTTGTCAGCGTCTTCAGATTCTTCTGAATCCTGAACCTCTTCTTTTGCCTGTTTCTTTTCCAGAACGGAAGCGACTGCATTTTTAGAAAATTCCAGTTTTGCATTGTCATCGACTTTCACAACTACAGTCTGCTCTTTCACGGAAGTGATGGTTCCGCGAATTCCACCAATGGTAGCCACTTTATCGCCCTTTTTGAGCGCAGCTATCATTTTCTGTGCCTCTTTCTGCTTCTTGTTCTGCGGACGAATAATCAGAAAATAGAAGATTAGAATAACCAGACCGAATGTGACGAAAGTCGTCATCATCTGTCCGGATGCACTTCCACCGCCTGCACCGCCCTGCGGTGCACCCATCAATATAGGTACATGTGCCAATAGGTTCATCATTTTTTAACAATCCTCTCCATAATAGATTTAGGGAAGTTGAAAAAACGTACCACGGATACTATGCATAGTCAAGGAGTCCGTGTACGTACCGAATTTATAAGACTTTAATCTTCGCAATTTCTTCAGGGACTTCGAACACGCCCAGCATCCGCTTCATATCACTCACCGATTCCAGCTTGGCTCCGCTCTTCTGGTTATACTTCTCAACGACCATTTTCATCTTTTCGTCGTCGTTCTCATAGAGAGCAGAACAAAACGCCGCCCGCCAGAGCCCCTTTTCGGCAAGCTCTTCGGTCGACAACTTGTTGAAATCTTTGCGGGCACGGCCGTCTACCAAAGCAGTATCTCCCTGATATCCGATTGTGAACACAAAATCTTCTCGCTTCATTTCCATTCCCCTTTCTTGCTTGATAGTAGCATAAAAATGGGGCTTGATGCAGTACTGCTGCACGCAAGCCCCACTATTCTTAACGTATAGCTCTCGTGGGAGAAGCGGCTTACATCATGCCGCCCATGCCTCCCATTCCGCCCATGCCGCCCATACCGGCAGCACCGGCACCGCCTCCGCCTTCATTTTCTTCAGGCAGATCGGTAATGGCGCATTCGGTAGTCAATAGCAGACTGGCGATTGAAGCTGCGTTCTGCAGTGCGCTGCGGGTAACCATAGCCGGGTCGATGATTCCGGCCTTGATCATATCGGTCCACTCCATTACGGCAGCATCGAAACCGATGCCCTTCTTCTCGTGCTTGGCCTTCTCGGCGATAACCGCGCCGTCGAGACCGGCGTTGATAGCAATCTGGCGAATCGGCTCTTCGAGGGCGCGTCGTACAATCTTGAAACCGACCTTCTCTTCTTCATCGAACTGTTCCAGATCAACCTTCTCCAGAGTATGCACGGCCTGGATCAGAGTAATACCACCACCGGGGATGATGCCCTCTTCGACTGCAGCCCGGGTGGCGGAAAGCGCATCCTCTACCCGGTGCTTCTTCTCTTTCAGTTCGGTCTCGGTGGCAGCACCTACATTGATAACCGCAACACCGCCGGCCAGCTTGGCAAGCCGTTCCTGCAGCTTTTCACGATCGTAATCGCTGCTGGTCTCTTCTATCTGAGCCTTGATCTGACCAATCCGGTCCTTGATATCAGCCTCTTTCCCTTCACCGCTGATAATAGTGGTGTTTTCCTTTTCAACCTTAACGGACTTAGCACGGCCGAGCTGCTCAAGTTCGGTGTTCTCGAGTTTCAGACCCAGCTCTTCGCTGATTACCTGTCCGCCGGTGAGGATGGCGATATCCTCCAGCATAGCTTTGCGGCGGTCGCCGAACCCGGGCGCCTTCACGGCTACTGCACTCAAGGTGCCGCGGATGCTGTTTACAACCAGAGTTGCCAGGGCTTCACCCTCAACGTCCTCCGCGATAATGAGAATCGGCTTGTTTGCCTGGGCTACCTTCTCGAGGATGGGCAGAAGATCTTTCATGCCGGAGATCTTTTTGTCAAAAATAAGGATATACGGATCCTCGAGGACAGCGGTCATGGTGTCGCGATTGCTGGCAAAGTAGGGAGAAAGGTACCCACGGTCGAACTGCATACCTTCGACAAAATCGGTGCTCGACTCAATGTTCTTGGACTCTTCAACGGTAATAACTCCGTCTTTTCCAACCTTCTCCATCGCATTGGCAATTTCATCACCGATTTCACGGTCATTGTTCGCGGAAATCGACGCAACCTGTGCTATCTCTTCCTTGTCCTTGATCTCTTTGGACTGTTTGCGGATCTCTTCAACTGCAATTGCGACAGCTTTATCGATTCCGCGCTTGATGCCCATCGGATTGATACCGGCGGCAACACTCTTCATACCTTCCTGGATGATGGAGTAACCAAGCACGGTAGCTGTGGTGGTACCGTCACCGGCCACATCGTTGGTCTTGGTTGCTACCTCTTTCAGGAGCTGAGCACCCATGTTTTCATACGGATCCTCGAGCTCGATCTCTTTTGCCACCGACACGCCGTCTTTGGTTACGGTCGGTGCGCCGAACTTTTTATCAAGCAGAACATTGCGTCCTTTGGGGCCCAGTGTAACCTTTACTGCATTGGACAACTTTCTCACGCCGTCCGTAAGAGCTCTACGGGCCTCTTCATTGAACATCAGCTGTTTCGCCATGATTCTACCTCGCTTCTTTTAATTTGTGTTTTAAGTTTGTGTGAGTGGTTAACACTATATTTCTGGAGAAAAAATACTAATCTTTTCGTAAATCATCAACTGAAAATTGAATTTTTTTTATTTATGTCTGCGGTTCTCCCTTGAGACCGATCTCATCGGCTACATCCCGCATGCCCATAATAGTATCTTCGATCAGCTCGGAAAGCTCCACGCCGAGTTTGTCAGCCCCGGTTTGGATCAGATCGCGATCTACCGCCGCCGAAAAAGCTTTGTCTTTCCACTTTTTCTTTACCGACTTCACCTTGGTGTCGAGCACACTCTTCGAGGGACGTACCAGAGCGGTGGCAGTTACCAATCCTGTCAGCTCATCAATTGCGAACAGCGACTTTTCCATTAGGCTCTGCGGTTCGATATCGTTGACCCGGCTGTATCCGTGGCTCTGCACCGCCCGAATGTACTCCTCCGGCCAGCCCTGCTCTTCCAGAATATCGCGGACTTTAGCACAGTGCTGGTCGGGATACTGTTCGTAATCCACATCGTGAATCAATCCGACGACCCCCCATTTTTCTTCGTCCTCGCCGTGCTTGCGGGCCATGTAACGCATAACCCCTTCCACCGCCAGGGAGTGCTTGATCAAATTCTCCGATTGCATGTATTCATTCAGCAATTTCCATGCATCTTCACGGGTCGGTGTATCCATCGGTTTCCTCCTGTTTTTCGTCCTGTTATTCGCCGCTATATAGTGATCGTATTTTCCCACTTTTTTGCAGAAGCCGCAACTCCCCGTGTTCGCCCACTCCGGTTACGATTCCGCTTACACGTTTGCCCTGTCCCGGATCGCCTTCGACAAACGACACCTCTTCATCCAGTCGATACAGCCAAGGCCGCACCATCATGGGCAGCTGCACCACCGAAAGAAGTGAATACAGTTCGTCAAGAAAAAAGGGCAGGAGTTCCAGCGGCTCAGGGGTTTCGCCGTTTTCAAGATAAATCGAAGTAGCCGGCGTCCGTAAGTCCTTGGAGAAGGAAGTCTGTTTCACATTTAATCCTATCCCGCAGTACACGTGCTCTTTGCTGCTTTCACACAGTATTCCGCAGATTTTTTTTCCATGTATCAGCACGTCATTCGGCCACTTTATCAGCGGACTTAGGCCAACGCGCTTTTTCAGCATTTTACTAAGCGCCAGCGCCATCCGGATAGGTAAGGATGAAACCGGAGCAGGGACCATTTCCTTACGACAGACAATGGTAAACAGCAGGCCCTCCCCCCGGCCGGCATTCCAGTTGCGTCCACTTACGCGGCCGCGGCCGGCGGTCTGTTCACCTGCAGCTACAACCGTACCATGCTCACAGGATTCACCAAGCTCCAAGCGGGCAACCCGCATAGTCGAATCTACCGAAGGTATGTAATAAATTGGAGTTTGAAAAGGATTGCGCACTTGAAGTAATTCCATAAGCTAGTATTAAAACAGTTTTGCCATTAAAACACAACTTTCATACCATATTTCATAGAAAAAAGAGTAAATAGTCTTGAAATTTCCCCCTTGAAAGTGTAAATTTATTCAAAATCTGAGTATAAATATACAATCCAATCAATAGGAACACAGGAATGAAAGATAGATCCGAACGATTAAAAAAGATTAAAGACCTGATTCGTGCCCATCGAATCGAGAGTCAGGAAGCCCTCCTGTCTCTATTGGAAAAAGAGAATTTCCACGTAACACAGGCAACTCTCTCGAGGGATCTTAAGTATCTTCGGGTGAGTAAAATTTCCGACGGCTGGTCGGGGTATTACTACTCGCTGCCCAGCGACGAGAGTCCGCCTAAAGCGGAACAGGGATATATTCAGGATGTACGCCGCGGAATTATCTCACTCGAGTTTTCGTACAATATAGGAGTTATCAAGACATTGCCGGGGCACGCCGACAGTGTAGCCCTGGCTCTGGATAAACTAAACTTGCCGGAAATACTGGGAACAGTAGCCGGTGACGACACCATTTTCGTAATTCTGCGGGAAGGAATGACCAAAGAGGATTTGATCACCTCTTTTCAGGCCAAAATTCCCGAAGTAGATACATAACAGATGAAGGAGATTAGTATGACGGCTGAAAACATAAAAAAGATTGTACTTGCGTACTCAGGAGGTTTGGACACTTCAATCATCATTCCGTGGTTGAAGGAAAACTACAGCGATGCAGAGATCGTCGGTGTATGTGTGAATGTCGGCCAGGACGAAGACTGGGACAATATGGAGGATAAAGCAAAAGCCTCCGGAGCCAGCAAACTCTACATTATCGATGCCCGTGAAGAGTTCTGCAACGACTACCTGTATCCGATGCTGCGCGCCGGTGCCGTCTATGAGGGTAAATATCTGCTCGGAACTTCAATCGCGCGGCCTCTGCAGGCCAAGCACATTGCCGACATCGCCATAAAGGAAAATGCTCAGGCGGTTGCCCACGGCTGTACCGGCAAAGGCAATGACCAGGTCAGGTTCGAGCTCTCCTTCAAAGCGCTTGCACCGCATCTAAAGGTAATCGCCCCCTGGAGACTGTGGAATATAACCAGTCGTGAAGAGGCTATCGACTACGCCAAATCTCACAACATACCTCTCGGAAATATCACGAAAAAGAATATTTATTCCAGAGACTGGAACATCTGGCACATGAGCCATGAAGGCGGAGATCTGGAAGACCCCTGGAACCGTCCGCAGGAGCAGATGTATCAGTTGAGTACTTCGCCGACCGACGCCCCTGACCGTGAAACCGCCATTACGCTGGAGTTCGAACGCTCTTTTCCCATATCGCTGAACGGTAAGAAGATGGGTTTTCAGGCGATTCTGGATGAACTCAACACACTCGGCGCCGAAAACGGTATCGGCAGATCCGACATGGTAGAGACCAGAACGGTCGGAATGAAGAGCCGCGGGGTGTATGAAACCCCGGGAGGAACCATTCTTTATTCGGCTATCAAAGAGCTCGAAACCATCACCCTCGACGGGGATATTATGAGCATGAAAAATACGCTCGCACTGAAGTATTCCGAATTGGTATACGTGGGAAAATGGTTCACCATGGTCCGTGAATCTATAGACCAGTTCATGGCTAAGGCTACCGAGTATGTGAGCGGCACCGTAAAACTGGTCCTGTACAAGGGCAATGTAATTGTGGCCGGTCGG
This sequence comes from uncultured Sediminispirochaeta sp., assembly GCA_964603735.1. GTDB lineage: Bacteria > Spirochaetota > Spirochaetia > DSM-16054 > Sediminispirochaetaceae > DSBN01. The sequence goes on from CAZRWN010000013.1 coordinate 27,107, forward strand.
ACCTCTCCATACAGCCTCTATTTGGAAGACCTTGCATCCTTCGGCCCTACGTCTTACAATCATAAAGACGCTACGGGTTTCATAAACCTGTACGGCCTGTCTACCGGTGTGGCTGCGATGGCCCACAAGCGGCTCGAAGAGTCTACCGGACAGGTAAATGAAATGAAAAAGACGGCCGCCACATATCACGACAAGTAACACATTCTGATATTCTGCGGCGGTGTCCCCGAGGAGAGGAAACATGAGTTTACAGTTCCGGAATCTAGACACTACCGATAGTTATGCAGTTTTACAAAAACTGCCGGTGCCTGGGCTGCATGAAATACTGACGACTGAACGGGTCTCCGCCTGCACTATACCGGCCGGCGGGGGCCTTTCTTTTAACTATGCAGCCCTCCCCGTAGACAATAAAATATCAACCGCATTGGCCGAACTGGCCGAGGAACAGCAGTTGATTGATAAATACCGTGCCCTGCTCGACGGCGAACGCATGAACACTGGAGAAAACCGCATGGTATTGCACCATCTCACCCGCGGCCAACTGGGCAACGCGGTTGAGGAAAACGGACAGGACCTGCGCAAGTTTTATCACACACAGCTCGAGCGTATTGCAAGCTTCAGTGCGAAAATCCATAACGGAAGTATCAAAGGCTCTACCGGAAAGAGCTTTACCACGGTGGTACAGATCGGAATCGGCGGTTCCGATCTAGGCCCGCGCGCGCTCTACCTCTCACTGAAGGGATATTACGTTCAACCGAAAATGGAAGCCCGCTTTATCTCGAATGTCGATCCCGACGATGCGGCTGAAGTCTTGGATGGACTGGATCTGGAGCGAACACTGTTCATTCTGGTTTCCAAAAGCGGAACTACCCAGGAAACCCTCACCAACCAGAAACTGGTCTACAACTACCTATCGGATAAAGCACCCAAGGCGGATCCCCGCGGCCACATGTTGGCGGTTACCAGCTCAAGCAGTCCCCTGGCCGAATCGGACGAATTTTTGGACAGTTTCTATATTGATGATTACATCGGAGGACGCTACAGCTCGACCAGTGCTGTTGGGGCGACTGTACTATCGCTGGCCTTCGGTGCCGATGAATTCGAACGCCTGCTGAAGGGAGCTCACAGCGCCGACCGCCGTGCCCTGGAACCTTCATTCTACGATAATGCTGCTCTCGCGGATGCCCTTATGGGAGTATACCTGCGGAATGTGCTCGAATACCGGGTAAGCGCGGTGCTGCCCTACTCGCAGGCGCTGGTGCGCTTTCCGGCGCATCTCCAACAGCTCGACATGGAGAGCAACGGCAAACAGGTCAGCCGGAACGGCGAACCACTGAGCTACGATACCGGTCCGGTTATTTTCGGCGAACCCGGAACCAACGGACAACACTCCTTCTACCAGCTGCTGCATCAGGGTACCGAGAAGGTCGCACTGCAGTTTATCGGATTCCTCAAAAATCAGCGTGGTCTCGACCTCATACAGGATGAATTCAGCAGTCGTCAAAAACTAAATGCCAACCTGGCAGCCCAGATCGTCGCTTTTGCCAAGGGAAAACAGGACGAGAATGCCAACAAAAACTTTCCCGGCGACCGCCCCTCGAGCCTCCTGTACGGCGATAAACTTACTCCGGAATCCCTCGGTGCACTCCTGGCCCATTTCGAGAACAAGGTCATGTTTCAGGGATTTACCTGGAATGTGAATTCGTTTGACCAGGAAGGGGTGCAGCTGGGCAAGGTTCTCACCAAGGAAGTGCTCGGCGGCGAACCTAAGGATGCCAGCCTCGGTGCATACGCCCGTCTATTAGGGGTTCTATAATAGAATTTTATCACGAAAAAAGGCCGCCGGTATAACACCGGCGGCCCTTGGAAAATGAAAAGCGATGAAAAAAAACCCTCAGGGAAAAGGAGGTACAAAACCCTGAGGGATAACAAAAAAAGGAGGTCGATGAAAAAAAGTTTCCATGCTCTTCAATATGAAAACCACCCTGGCTGGCAATGGTTACATAGAAACATATAATTTATGGCAAATCCATACATTAATTTTCTCCAGTAACTTAATAAGGATCATAAAAAAAGTCAACACTCTCATGAAATAATTTTCACATAAACATAGACTTTTTAAACCAATGCAAATAAAACTAACTGTAGCAGCCGAAAACAGGACTATTTAATAAACAATTCTTACGATATTGTGAACTATTTCACATTATAACCGTACCTTGCCTATTTAATATACACCTGATTCTTCATACTCATGGGCTGGCGGGTGTTTTCGAGCACATCTCGCCAAAGGCTCCCTTCTACATCAACATGACGACGCTTAGAAACGGCTACCCGCATGGGCACATGAACAAAGTTGTCATGCACCATACTGATGAGAGTTTTAGTCTTTCCAGAAACTGCCGCATGCACCGCATTAGCACCCAGACGGGAACAGTATATAGAGTCGTTCGGATTAGCAGCGGCACTGCGGATCATATAGCTCGGATCTATATACTTGATGTTCACCTCCATGCCGTCTTTTGTAAAGTACTGCTTTATCTTTTCCTTGAGCACGAAGCCGATATCCTGCAGCCGTTTATTACCGGACAGATCCTCCTCGCCAGTGTCACTGGTAAGATTCTCTCCGGCGCCTTCGGCCACCAGAATAACCGCATGATTTCGATCTTCCAGACGACGCTTAATATGTATAAACAGCCCGTTGTCGCCGTCCAAATCGAAGGGACTTTCCGGAATCAGACAGAAGTTTACATCGCTCATTGCCAGGGCGGTATGGGCGGCGATAAATCCCGATTCGCGGCCCATGACCTTTACCAATCCGATGCCGTTGATTGTATCGTGAGCCTCCGTGTGGGCCGCCGATACTGCCTTTACCGCTTCGGTAACCGCAGTATCGAAGCCGAAGGAGCGCTGGATGAAGCTCAAATCGTTGTCGATGGTTTTGGGAATACCGATTATAGAAATATTCAACTTGCGCCGCTCGAGCTCTTCGGCAACCTCAAGCGCTCCGCGCTGTGTGCCGTCGCCCCCGATGGTAAACAACATGCTGATATTCATCCGCTCGATGGCGTCCGCAATTTCTTCAACCCGGTCTCCACCACCGCGGGCCGATTTCAGAATAGTTCCTCCCTTGGTCTGAATGTCGTCAACGATTTCGGGGTCTAATTCGATCGGTTCGAAACCGGTCTCGGGCAAAAAGCCGCGGTAGCCGTTTTGGATACCGGTGATCCTGTATATACCGTAACGGTACCACAGACAACGTACCACCGCTCTGATCACATTATTCAGTCCGGGACAGAGTCCACCGCAGGTCACGATAGCGGCATGCACATGCTTTGGATTGAAGTAAATCTTTTCCCGGGGACCGGCTTTCTCGAGCAGTTCATGCGGTTCGAAGCAGACCTGTAGATCCTCTCCTACCACCCCTTCAATATGATAAAGTATTTTCTCATCGTCACTTACATAGTTAGCGAACATATCTCCGTCCTGGGTGGACATCTTGATCGGCGATGTAATCTTGCGGGCCCCCAAAGACGGTACACTGTAATCTTTTTCGTTTTGTTTAGACATACTAACCCCTTATATTCTATGCAGATTCGTTTGAGAGAAGTGTATTAAGGAGGTTCAATAATTGCAATACGATACGCTTCTATTTCGAGGTGAGTACTTCAACACCGATCCAGTCGGCCGGCGGCGGGCTTTTTATATACTTTCGGCATCGTTCGATATACATTTCAGCAAGATAGTCGTCAGGCAGCAGTTTCTTTACTCCGGCAAAGTACTTCAGGGCTTGATTGAAATCTTTCCGGTAGTAGTGTTTGAGGCCGGTGTGGTGAAAGATCCAGGCCTTTTTCTGCCGCGGGCTGAGTTTTTTAACCGCGGTATAGATGTTCTCTCCTTTGGTCTTGCCTTTCACCACGACTTTGTCCACCATGCGGCAGGATAATTGGTTCTTTACCTTCCGGTACACACTTTCAGAGAAAATAATGCTCTGACGATAGGGTTTGGTCAGCCCTTCCAGCCGTGATCCGAGGTTTACCATATCTCCGATAATCGTGTAGTCCATCTTTTTTTCGGAGCCGATGTTTCCCACCGTAACAACTCCGTAGTTGATACCGATTCCGGTTTTGAACTCCGGCTTTCCGGATTTCTGTTGTTCGGCATTAAACGCCCGCAGGGCCTCCTGCATCTCCACCGCTGCCAGGACCGCCTGCAGCGCGTCATCCTCATGCTTTACCGGAGCCCCGAAGAAGGCCATTATGGCATCGCCGATGTACTTATCGATGACACCGCCGCGGTTTATGATGATATCGACCATCAGTTCAAAATACCTGTTCAGAGCGTTCACCAGCTCATCCGGCATAAACCCTTCTGAAATAGTGGTGAAACTGCGAATATCGGAAAAGAGAATCGCGACTACCCGGTTGTCCCCCACCAGCATTTTTTCCGGATTCATGAAAATCGTATCGATTACATCCTTAGGCACATACTTTTGAAAAATACTGCGCACTTTGTGTTCGTTTTTCTGAGCTAAAACGGCTTTGAAGGCGAATTCCTTGATCTGATTATAGGCCCGTTCGAGTTCACCGCTCATCAGATTGAAGGTGTGGGCCAACCGTCCGATCTCATCGTTGTATTCCACCGGTACCCGGTGCGATAGATCGTTGGTTTCAATAATGTGCCGCATTCCGCTGACCACCGAACGCAGGGGACGAGTAAGATAACCGGAAAAAAAGAAAAGCAGGATCAGTGACAAGAAAATCGAACCACCCAGCACATAGGCGGTATTGATGATGATTTGATCGGCCTCCCGGTAGAACGCTTCCGAACTCTCGGTTACCAACACATACCAGTCAAAGGGAATAAACTGAAACGACTGCCCTACTCGATGCACTCCACCCAGAGTAAAATCTATCCAGCCCTCTTCGCCCTGATGAATTTTTCTGTAAAGGCGCGCCTTCTCGACCACCGATAGCTCGACATCCGAGGTTGACATCGCCACCCGTGCGTCAGAATCGAGTGCCAGGATGAGCTCGGTTTCACTGCGGATTATGGAACTCGCATAAGAAGAAACCGCATTTTTGGCAACAGTAAGATAGCGTTCATCTTCCTGCAGCCGATTCTGCTCCAGCAGATTCCACTGACTATAGGCGTAGTTTTCCAGCTCATCCGCTTTAAAGCCCAGGAACTCTATTGCGATTCGCGTCATCCCGCTTCGTGCTGACAAAGAAGACACCACCCCGGTGATTATCAACGAGGACATTAAGATTGGTACTACGATAAAAATGATCTTTGCTCGAATTCTCACCTGGCTGCACGGCTCCTATCAGTAATAATAATCGGATACTACCGCCTGCCGCTTAAACTTTTCAGCCGAATGTGTCGAAAACTTAAATGATCTATGTTAGAGGAGTTAAAAAGAAGTGGCCACAACCCCTCCCTCACAGCGAACGCCTCCAAATGGAACACCACACGATGAAATTCCGGTAGAGGTCGAGGGTTTCTCGGAAGAAGAACGACAAGAAATAGTCAATCAGATAGACGAGGTTGCCCGCCGAAATCGTATAGGTAGTTCGGAAGCATTCTCCAAGATACAACCGAAAAAAAAGGGTACGGTTTTTCCCCTGGTCGTCAATATATTAGCCGTTCTGTTTATCGCAGCGGGGGTATTCGGAGCCAACTATTACTTCGGGCAGCGTATAGAGCAGCTCGGGGTAGAGTCCAGACAATTCGAATCTGCTGAAGGAAAAATTTTAGAAGAGGTACAAAGAGCATCGGAACAGCAGCTCCAGGCCAAAGAGCAGGAGATTTCACAAATTCGTGAAGATCTCCAAGATATCGAACTGGAACGGCAGGCTCTTCAGGCGAATATGGAGGCGGAAATTTCCGCGAAAGAGCAGCAATTGCGGCAGAGTCTCGAAGAGGCTCTGCAGCAGGAGCGACAGCGCCTTGAGTCGGAGGGTGTCAGCAGTCAAGAGCTGGAACAGCAACTCCGGGAGTTCCGATCTCAACAGGAACAGCAGTATCAGTCGGCAATAGAAGAGTACCGAGCCGAAACTATGCAGCAGCTCGAGGAAAAAGAGCAGCAGCTGCGACAAGCGCAGGAAACCGCCGAACAGATATTGGCCGAAGCCAATCGCGAGAAAGCGGAAATTCTGCAGGAAACAGAGGCCCGGGAAGCGGAACTGCGACAGCAGTTTGAGCAGGAACGGGAACGTCTTACCTCAGAATCAGCCGAAGCACGCCAAGAACTCGAACGCTTGGCCGAGCTGCGTCAAAACGAACAGCTCTACCGTGATCAGATAAACAGCATGTATCGTCAAATTCAAACGGCACTGAGCAAGGGCGACCGCCAGGCGGCCCAAACCTCAATTGCCGATATGCGCGAATTCCTGCAGAGTATTGCCGTGGATGAAGCCCCTTCGGTTGCCAGACGACGGGATATCGACCAGTTCATTCTGAATATTTTGGAAAATGAGGCGACTAAAGTAGCCGCAGCTCCGGATGAATCACTGCTCGAAGCCGCAAAGACCATTACCGCACTGCGCTCTACCGTTGACGAAGCCCGGCGACTGCAGCAGGAGGGCGAACTATACGCCGCTAAACGCACCTACAACCGAGCATTAGAGATGCTGCCATCGGTAGCCGCCGCAACCAGTCAGCTCGATGCAATCAACCGACAGGAGCAGGCCGAGCGAATACGAGAGTTGCTGGCCGAAGCACAGAGCTCGAACGAGGCAGACCAGGTCGATCAGGCCATCGAACAGTATACCGCTGCGGTGACCGAGGCGGCAAACACCCATTCAGCGGCGGCCGGCAGTGCGGTTGAGGGCTTAGTCGAGATATTCACTTTACGGATGGAATCCGCGGAATCGACTTATCAGACTCGCCAGCGTGAATATGAGCAGCAAATTGCCGATCTACGCAGACAGGTTGCCGCTCTGCAACGGGAAGAGAGCGATCTCGAACAGCAGCTGCAGCAGCGGTCCGCCTCGACCGATGAGCTCGGGAATCAGATTGAACGGAAGAACGAGCGGATCGATGACCTTACACAAAGCCTTGAACAGCGGCAGCAGCGAATTGCATCACTGAGTGAACAGATCGACCAGCTCGAAACCGAGCAAGAACAGCTTACCCGCCAATATCAAAGTGCCCAGCGACAAGTGGCCAATCTGAACAGCGAGTTGAATGATGCCGTCGATCAAATGGCGGAACTGGTACGGCGCGGTGAATCCAATGTCCGGATTCGGGCAGCTGTGCAGCGTTATCAAGAATTACAGGAGCGCAGCAGCTCATTACTGAGCTCTCCTGAAACCGAAGACATTGCGGCCGCGCAGGCCGAATTCGAAAATTTTCTGGGCAGTGACCAAGTCAAAGATCTGTTTCCCGGACTCGAACAGTTGTATGAGCAGCTACATCCGGGCAAACCTTAAGACAACAACAGAGCTTGACTGTTAAATATAATATAGATAATATACTTTTCTAATTTTAAGGATTTTTTGGTGTAATTATGTTCCACGCAGAGTCAATGGTCTTCTTCAGTACAATCTATATGCTTACTCCCGCCGCTATTGGCCCTTTTGTGACTCTCATCGCAGTTACAGTGATGGCTACCGCAATATACAGTAAACGCACTCATACCCGCCTGGGGCGTACGATTATACTGCTGACCATTCCAATTGCAGCTACACTCTTCTTCCACACGCTGGCAACTATGACCCCGTATTACGGCAGCAGTCGATTCTGGGTAAAGGGCTGGATGCTGGCATATCTGTGTGTGCCGCCGGCACTCCTGATGTATACCAAGTCACTCACCGCAGCACACCAGCATCCGCCCTATCTTCATCCGATAGATATGCTGATTGCCGCTGCCGGCATACTGCTGTTTTTCCAAGGGTCTCTGCTCAAGCAGGTATATGTAGAGCATGCCTGGTCCTATGTTCCTGCCGCAAGTAACTGGCTGCTGGCCTACGGAGCCTACTTCTTTTTCAGACTCCTGTTCTTCCTGGGACACACCAGTCGAATAGTCCTGGCAAGCCCCGGAGAGGTGGTGGCCGGAGGTGCCCGGTCGGAGACCGGCGGCCGCTTATCGACACGGAAACAGCTCTGGTTCTTGAGTACAGCGGTTGCCCTGCTGCTTCCGGCTGTAGATCTGTTCACAATGCTCGGTATCTCTGTTTACCCTTTCGGCTTTCTCGGATATCTCATCCTCTACACTCTTCTGCTCTTCGGCAGCTCACAGTTCTTTTTTCTCGAAATGAACGTCACGCTGGCTGCCGACCGGATTATCCACACGATGCCTGACCCGCTCCTGGTCTGTGATAACCGCGGAGCTATAAAAGTAGTCAACGACGCGTTTACCGCTGTGTTCGGTTACGATCAGAGTAATTTGATTGACCGGAAACTCAGTGAGTGCCCTAATTACAGTCAGATGGGGACACTCATGGAGCAGTTGAGCACCGAGGACAACGGCTCTATTGAAACAAGCCTCTACGACTGTAACAACAATCTGTTTCCGGCGCATATCTCCGCCTCACATCTCTTCAACCGCGACGGATCGCTTTCGGGTACTATTTTTGTTATTCAAGATGTGCGGGAGTACCGGCGTATAATGAATGAGATAGAAGAGTTGTATCATAAAACCGAAGAAGAGGTTGAACAACGGACCAAAGAGCTGCAGGAAGCAAACCGCTCGCTCAAAGCCGAAATAGCCCGTAGAGAGCAGATAGAGGAAAAACTGCGGCACACCGCTTTCCATGATGCCCTTACGGGTCTGCCTAACCGTGAACTCTTTACCGAACATCTGCAACACGCGTTTAACAAATACAAGCACCGCGGTGGAATGACCTTCGCTATTCTTTTTATCGATCTGGACCATTTCAAATACGTAAATGACACCTATGGCCACATTGTCGGCGACTTTGTCTTGAAAGAGACGGCCCATAGACTGCATGACTGCATGCGCGATGTGGATACAGTCGGACGACTTGGAGGAGACGAGTTCGTTATACTGATGGACGATATCAGTGAACCCTCTCAGACCATTAAGGTTGCCGAACGCATTCTCGACGCAATGCAGAGTTCTATTCCCTTTAACGATACGGAAATAAAACTGGGCACCAGCATCGGCATAGCCTTTGCCGAAGGGCGGCACGAGGCCCCTAAAGAGATTATACGCGATGCGGATATAGCTCTTTATCATGCAAAACAGCAGGGAAAGCACCGCTACTCGATATTCCAGGGTGAACTCCAGGAAAGAGCCATCCGTCACATGAAAATTGAACACGAGCTGCGGGAAACTGTGCGGCAAGGCGGCTTCGACATTCAATACCAGCCGATTGTCGAACTCTCAAAAGGTAAGCTTAAGGGATTCGAGGCCCTGATCCGCTGGAACTCCGCCGAACTGGGCCGAGTAAGCCCCGACACATTTATACCCATCGCGGAAGAAAGCGAGTTGATTTTTGAAATCGGACGCTGGGTACTCTTCAGAGCTTGCAATGACATGAGCAACTGGCTGCAGCTTCTGCCTCCGCACCTGCAAAACACCACTATTAGTGTGAATGTCTCACCCCGACAGCTGCAGTCTCCTGAATTCCTAAAAGATATCGAGAATGCCCTGGCCGAGAGCATGCTTCCACCGCATAATTTAGTGATAGAAGTAACCGAAAGCGCTATTATTACTGACGCTAAAGGGGCTTTGCAGACTTTGAATCTGTTGAAAACGATGGGTGTAAAGCTGCACCTCGATGATTTCGGCGAAGGCTACTCATCTCTCAGTCTGCTCTACCGTTTTCCCTTCGATACAATGAAAATCGACCGCTCCTATGTCAGCGGGCTGCACAACAACCGTGACAACAGCGAGGTGGTGCGGACTATCATCAACCTCGGTCACTCAATGAAGAAAGAAGTGATTGCCGAAGGGATTGAGACCTCGATCGAAGCAACCGCCCTGCGCAATTTCAAATGCGAACTCGGGCAGGGCTTTTTCTTTTCTAAACCTATGGATGAGAACAAAGCCCTCAGCTTCATACAATCAAATTAGGTCTTCCCTGTAAATAAAGACGGCGGCCCGGGAAAAGAGTCCGGGTGCCGCCGCCCGAAATAGAATCCACGTGACAATACTATTTGTCAGTGAGTATGTATTTTTCAGGGTGCAGCAGAGCCCGGGCGTACTGCGCGCGGGTGTAGATTTCGGGTTTCGGGTTCTTGGCATAACTGAGTTTACCCTGAAAATCCCTGATAGCACCGTAGTTTTTGTCTTCCATCCATTCTTTTATTTCACCGAGGATCTTGGGCACAATTACTATTGAGTGACTGTAAAGCGCACTGACCATTTGTGCGACATCCGCCCCCGCCAAAAGCACCTTGATAAGGCTTTCGGTCGAATTGATGCCGTTGCTGGCGCATACACTGCCGCTGATTTGATCATGCAGCAGGCCGGCAAACCGCAGAGCAAGGCGATAGTCGTTGCTGTTGCTCAGGTTGAGGGAGTAGTCGTTCTCCTCACGGTTGATGTTGATGCTGGGCTGAAACAAGCGATTAAACAGCACAAACCCCTTCACTCCGGCTCTATCCAGCTGCCTGATAAAATAGAGCGGACTGGTGTAATAGGGGCTCAGCTTCACCGAAACCGGTATGTTCACACTCTGCACCACCTCGGTCACCGCGTCGACCTGTTCCTTTTCGACAGTGCGGGCATCTACATCGAACTCAATCGGCAGGCGATAGAAGTTCAGCTCCAATCCGTCTGCTCCGGTTTCCTCCATTTTCTTGGCATAGTCTATCCAGGTCTGCCGATTTACCGCATTCAAACTGGCAATAATCGGAATGGAGGTTTCCTCTTTGGCCTTGCGTACCCAGTGGAGGTGGTCATCAGGTCCGGAATGCTCCAGCTCAGGAAATACATGAATCATTTCCGCATAATAATCATCATCCTTATGCAGCTCCTCCTGCAGCTTGTAGCTTTCGAGTTGAATCTGCTCTTCAAACAGCGATTTGATAACCAAAGCACCGACGCCGGCGTCTTCCAGCTTGCGGATACTGTCCATATGAGAAGTGAGACTGGATGCTCCGGCAATAATCGGATTATTTAGATCGATTCCCATGTACTTTGTCTTTAGATCAGCCATATGCTCTCCTCTATTCCCTTTACAGGGAGAATAATTCCTCTTTCCCTAAGTATAAGTAAAAAAAGGGACCGATTTCCAACTCACAGAAAAATTTATTGCTTATTTTTCTTCCTCGGGCCGGCCAAGCACCGAAACGATAAGTAATTGCATCTTTCCTACTCCTCCATTACAATTACACCATCAGAAGGAGTAAGTTGATGGACCAGAGGATAACCGAGCTAATTGAAACACTTCCTCAGTTAAAGAAGAAGTTGAAGGACATGCGTGATACGCTGCTTACAAACTTGGTAATGCTGGGTGAGATTCCGGCCCCAACCTTTCGAGAACATAACCGCATGAGCTTCCTGGTTAACCGCTTCACCCAGTACCAAATGCTCAACTGTTCAACCGACGAAGTCGGCAATGGGCTGGGAATAATTCCCGGTGAAACCGGTGAGCGCAATATCCTGATCGTTGCGCATTTAGATACTGTTTTTGATGAAACGATTGACCACACTATTTCGATCGAACCGAAACGGGTGAAGGGTCCGGCGGTCGGTGACAATTCGCTCGGAGTAGCCGCACTGGCAACTATCCCGGCCCTTCTGAATGAGCTGGATATCAAACTGAATTCCAATGTAGTGCTGATGGGATCATCCCGTAGCATCGGTCACGGGAATATCGAAGGTCTCCGTTTTTTTCTGGACAATACCGACATGCCCATCCACGATGGTGTATGTGTCGAAGGAGTGAAGCTCGGACGCTTGAGCCATACTTCAATCGGCATGGCCCGCTGTGAAATTACCTATCACCTGCCGGAGGAGTACGACTGGACCCGCTTCGGTGCGGTCGGCTCAATTGTTACTATCAATGAACTCATTAACCGTATATTAGAGATTCCGGTTCCCCGCCGTCCTAAAACCAGTATTGTACTTGGCTCGGTTTCCGGAGGGCGCAGTTTTAATACCATTGCCACCGATGCAGTGCTGCGCTTCGAAATCCGCAGCGAATCGAACGAAATGGTACACACGCTTCGGCAGAGAATCGAAGACATTGCCGCTGAGGTTTCGTCGCACAACGGTTCCGAGGTAGAAATCCAAATACTCGCACAGAGAAATCCCGGAGGAATCTCCTTTTCGCATCCGCTGGCATCCAACGCCCGCGCTATCATGAAATCGCTGGACATAAACCCGCGAATCTCGCCGAGTACATCGGAACTGTCAGCCTTCATCGACCACGGTATCCCCGCACTCACCCTCGGTCTTACTAACGGAGAAAATCTCAACAAACCCGAAGAGAGTATTGATATCGATCCGATTTACAACGGACTCACACAGCTGTTAGGCTTATTGATTGCCATTGACAAGGGGTATTGCGATGAAACTTAATACGTGGCTCAAAAGAAATACATACCACCATTCGGCATTCACCGATCTGGAGGATCTGGTCGCTCAGAAGAAGAAACAGAATCTCACCATTTCACTCTGCATCCCTACCCTGAACGAGGAAGCCACCATCGGAAAGGAAATCATCCTCTTCAGATCGGAACTGATGAGCCGCTATCCCCTTATAGATGAAATCGCGGTTATCGACTCCGGCTCAACCGATAACACCATTGATGTTGCCAAATCATTTGGCGCAGATGTGTACCTGGCCGAGGACATTCTGCCCAACCTCGAACCCAAAAAGGGCAAGGGCGAGAACCTGTGGAAGGCTATCTATCAGCTGAAAGGTGACATCATCGTATACATTGATGCGGACATCAAAAACATTCACCCGCGCTTTGCGTACGGTCTGATTGCCCCGCTGGTATACCGGAAGGAAATCCACTACGTAAAGGCTTTTTACGACCGACCTCTGGCCTTCTCGCAGGGTGTGCGCCCTTCCGGCGGCGGAAGGGTTACTGAAATCCTTATTCGTCCCCTGTTCAGCCTCTTTTTTCCCGAGCTCACCGGGTTGATCCAGCCTCTCTCCGGCGAGTATGCTGTCCGGCGCGAAGTGCTCGAGCAAATTCCGTTTCCCATCGGCTATGGTGTCGAAACCTCCCACCTTATTGACGTGTATCAGAAGTGGGGGCTGGAAGCGTTTGCCCAAACCGACCTGGATCAACGGGTTCATAGGAATCAGGACACGCGCAGCCTCGGGAAAATGGCGTTCGGTATTCTGCAAACCTTCTTCTCCCGTCTGCAGGCTTTAGACATTATTCAGGATAAGCTGGAACTAAGCCATATTCTCCGCCAGTTCCAGGCTCATGATGAAGAGTTCGAATCGATCGAGCTTCAAATCCAGGAGGAGGAGCGGCCTCCTATGATTACTATTGATGAATACATAGAGAAACGTAAAAATAACAAGGAGAAAAAGAGAAAATGATACGCTTGGTCATTCATATTCTTTTACTGGCCATAGTGGTGGTCTTTGTTGCCCTGAATGTAGGCTACACCACCAGCATAAATCTGTTCGGATATATGTTCGAAAACGTCTCTACCGTTGCTGTGAGCCTGATAGCGTTTATAGTGGGAATTATCTATTCATTTTTCTACTATATACTGAACTACTTCTATAAATCCGGCAAAAAGAAAGCCCGTGAGCGCACTAAACTAACAAAGGATAAAGAGAAAGAACTCAAGGAAAAAGAGGCGGAGATGAAGACCAGCAAAAAGGCTTCAAATGAACGGCCATCGCCAGCTGGTCAGACCGAAGCCCTTGCAGCCCCTCAGCAGAGCGCCGCCTCAAAAGACAAATCAAAAAAGGGCTTATTCTCCCGCGGTAAAAAATAGGAACTATGGCAGAAGTTTTTCAAAACAGTATTCTCTGGACAACCCTGCTGGCGGCGATTATCGCCCAGGCACTCAAGAGTATCCAAGAGGCGATATTCCAACGCAAACTCAACCTGAACCGAATTTTCGAAACCGGAGGTATGCCTTCCAGTCACTCCGCAGCAGTTGCATCCCTGGCGACCAGCATGGGTCTGGTTCACGGATGGAGCAGCGCCGAGTTCACCATTTCTACGGTCCTGGCGGTTATCGTAATCTACGACGCCACCGGAATCCGGAGAGCGGCCGGTGAGCACGCCGAAATACTGAACGATCTGCTGGAGGAGTTTAATTACCTGCTGCACGAGGGCTTTGAGCGCCAGCACTTGAAAACCCTGCTGGGACACACCTACCCGCAAGCGGTTGCGGGAATATTGATCGGCATTCTCATCTCACTGCTTTTCTTTTATAACTAAGTGACTACAGGAGGCAAAAGCATGCTATTGGAAACACTCCAGAATCGACGTAGTATACGAGCTTTCGAAAACCATCCGGTAGAACCGGAAAAGCTCGAACGGATACTCCAGGCAGCCTTGCTGTCTCCCAGTTCGAAAGGTATTCGGCCGTGGTCGTTTATTTTAGTGGACGATCCGAAGCTGCTGCAAGCCCTGGCTGCATCGAAACCCCACGGTTCCGATTTTATCAGCAGCGCGGCATTTGCCATAGTGGTCTGCGCCGATATCGAAGCGGCGGCAGCCTGGATTGAAGATTGCAGTATAGCGGCTATAGATATACAACTGGCAATCGAAGAGGAGGAGCTCGGCAGCTGCTGGGTGCAGATCCGCGAAAGGCAAACTCCGGACGGCTCTTCGGCATCAGAATACATCAAGCACACTCTCGAAATTCCCGACAACTATGAAATCGATGCGGTTATTGCCGCAGGATACCCGGCTGAACAGAAAGCCCCGCATTCTCTAGAATCGCTGCAGTGGAATAAAGTGTTCCGCAACAAGTACGGGAGCAAATACCTCCATTAGGAGTACAGCAAACAACCAACTACTACTCCTTCACCGAACCGGCCAGCAAACCGCGAATAAAATATCTTCCCAAGAAAATATAGATCAACAGCACCGGGAAGCCCGCCAGAAACGAGCCGGCCATCGGCAGGTTCCAGTTTACCGCTTGCCCTCCGGCCAGCTGGGCCAGCCGAACAACCGGCCGGGTGAGGCTGTCGGTGAACAGCACAATCAGCAGCACCGTGAGGACAATTGCGGTTACCACCAGAAAGAAGTTGAACAGCTGCACCTGCTGGTAGCTTTCCGACAGGAAGCGGTAGGCATCGGTTCGGCGGTTCAGGTTTTCTATCAGTACCTTGTCTATAAACGAATTGATATAGGAAGAGGTCAGCTCGGCCGCTTTATACGCCTCGGTATATCCGACAATATCGCGCACCGCCTTCGCTTCGATTACGCCCTTTATCTGAATACTGTATTTGCTTATCAGATAGCTGATGTCCTTGACCATCAGCTGCTCCTGGCTCTGATACGTAGTCTGTCGCCCCGCCACCAGGGCATTCAAATTCTCTATACTCGTATACACCACGCCTCGCTCATCCCGGCGCTGCAGCATAAGGTAATTATCAAGGGCCTGTTTAGTCTCGATCATCTGACTGCGGATATTTCGCATCAGAACTTCGGTTTGAGTGAGCTGTTCTACCCGTCGACCGAACCTCAGTGAAGCAAACAGGCTGTACAGGCTGGTCAGAGCGGTGATCAGCATAATCAGGATAAAGAAGGACAGCAGCCGGTTCCTGATGGTGCGGGTCGGTTTCACCGTGAGTCTCCCGTCTGTACCCGGCTGGGGGTGTAGATAAAGGAAGGCACATACTGGTTGGTATTCAGTCCGACCAGAGCCTCCATTCCGCGCGTGCCGATTGCTTTCGGATCACGAATGAGGGTACCGTAGATATATCCTGCATCGAGTCCGTGTTCAATCTCCTGGTTGTAACCGTAGCCAATTATTTTCACATCACCGGCTTTCCGGAATTCAGAGACTACGTTGGCCGCCGCAATGGTATCAACAACACTGGTGCAGAAGATCACATTTACTTCGGGGTTCAGGTAGAGAATTTGACGGGTCTTTTCCTCCGAACTGAGTACTCCGATCTTGGTTCGACGCTCGGTTACGATTTGATCATTTTCGCCGCTGGAGAGACTGGTGAGTATACCGTATTGAATAATGCTCCACTGAGAAGATCGATCGGAAAAGTACTCGTTCTTCAGAAGGGCCGCCTTGGCGCCGTTCGGCTGGGCTGCCTGCATCAGCTGTCCGATTTCCTGTCCCAGTTTGAAACTATTCGACCCGATAAAACCGGACCGACGGCTCATGGGAGCATCCGACTCTAAAGTGATGATCGGAATTCCGGAGAGAATCGTTCGGTTGATAATCGGCGTAAGCTCCATCTCATTGGTTACATAGAGGGCAATACCATCAACCTGAGACAGCCGGGCTATTTCGAGCAGTTCGGCGGTACCGCTGCGCAGCTCAAGGGTATTTCGCGGTACTTGCAGCTCCACCCCTACATTCATCTCTTCGGCGGCAGACTGGATGCCTTTCCACATCTGCTGAAAGAACTCATCCTCCACCGTAGGAAGAATGACCATGAAGTGAAAGCGGGCCGGCTGCGATCTGGACAAATACAGGCTGCCCTGACGGGCATCCTGTGAGATAAGCCTCACCGATTGTAAAGCGCTAAAGAGAAACACAATCGTCAGTAGAGCAACAACGCTCTTCACAAATAATTTGCGAAACACGATCATATTATACACAGAAGAACTGCGGACTTGAAAGGACCCGGGCGGTTAATTATGCTAAATGCATGGGAGAATACTCAATAGCTCCGGTCTACGACCTGTTACTCTATCCCTTTGTACACAAACTGCGCCAAAAGCTCCTCGCTATCTGTGTAGAGAAGGATTACGATTCGATACTGGATGTCTGCTGCGGAACCGGCCGGCAGTTGAAAATGCTGCGGCGGCACGGGTTTAATGTTCGCGGGGTCGATCTGTCCGAAGAGATGCTGCGGGTTTCACAGAAAGGCCCGTACGCCCCAGACTGCCTAAATGAGGATGCCGCCCGGATGAGTTTCGAGGCTGACAGCTTTCATGCGGCAATGACCACCTTTGCCCTGCATGAAAAACCGGCCGAAACGGCCCGTGCGATTTTGAAGGAGATGATTAGAGTGGTCCGGCCGGGCGGGCACCTGATATTGACCGATTTCCACTTTACCGAGCAGAGCAGCAGGTTTTCGAAGGCCGTCATCAAGGCTATCGAGTGGACTGCCGGAGGAGAGCACTACCGTAATTTCAAGGAATTCATCCGAATCGGTGGTTTAACGAGCCTGGTTGATGATCTTCCGGTAGACCTTTTGGAAAAAAAGGCTGCCGGACTTAACAGCCTCGCAATACTCATTTATCGAGTATAGCTAAAAACTTCGAGAAGTTTTTATAAAAGAGATCTACCATATTTTAGCACGAGATTAGTATCGTTGTGAAATAAAAATTTGGTGGCTCCCGCACGGCCCCGCCGCGCCCCTTCACTTACCTTTTGGGTAATTTCTGCACCAAAATTCTGAAATTCCGGGCTCATCAGCATATTTCCTTTACAAATCAACTTTTAACTCAATACTTGACGGCAGAAAGACGATCATGGTATTATAAGCGCGCCTTTGAAAAGGGGGACTTTATGTCCAGCTCAACTTCGAGTGAGACACAGAGCAAAAAACTGAGAACTAAAAAAATCTATTGTGCTAACTGCAGTCATTGCAAGCTGGTCCGTTCACCGCAGGGTGACGGAAATCACTACACACTGAGGGTTCGGTGCGACGCAGGAAAGTGGACAAAGAAACTCGGAGGTGAAAAGTACTATAAGTACTTTACCGTCGCTCGCCGAAGCATAGACGAGTGCGACATGTACGAACCGATGGGAGACGAAAAAGAGTTCATCCGTGAGCTCAAAAAGACCCTCCCCATAAAGGACGAAGTCTACTCCGAGCTCGAATCCTAAATTTTAATTTTATATGTGAGCCGAAAATATATGCAAATAGCTAAATTGACCCGATTCCTACCATTACTTATTCTCTTACTTACCCTCGCAGCAGGCTGTGCATCACAGCCCGAAGAAATACCCGAGGAGCTTGAACCTATCGAATATTTTCAGCGGGCACAAAAAATCGCCAGTGAGGATGAGAACTATAAGCTTGCTAAACGTTATTACCAGACGTTCATCGAGCGCTATCCTGACGATTTACAGCGTATTGTCGAAGCGAAATACGAAATTGCCTTTCTAACGTACAAACAAGGTAATGACGAGCTGGCCCGTCAACAGTTCGACGAACTCCTCTCTTACTATGAGGACGAAGGTTCGCAGGTATTGCCCCGCTGGCCGCAGGTACTCACTAAAAAGGTTCTGGAAAAAATGGAGTCTGAAGAAAACAACGATGCTGCCGCAGCACCGACTGCTGACCCTGCCGAGCCTGCCGCTCCGACAAATTAATGGGGCAGGATAATTGTGTGAATCTCTACACCTCTGGCCCTGGCCTCATCGTAGACCATCTGTTTGGTAATTTTTCCGCGGGGCCGCGGATGCGGCGGAGCATCCCCGACCAGTACGATCAACTTTTTATCCGCAATCCACTCGTAGGAGTGAAGCCCCGTATAGAGAGCTTCGTACACCGCTTCGGGTATATCCCGCCCGCCGTACACTCTTATACGGTCTAAAACCGCCTGTAATTTCCCGAAATCCCGCTCGAAGGGATAGGGTTTGGCAAGGTAGAGCTCAAAGTAGTCACGATACAAAAGCATTCCCAGCCGAAAACTTTCGAAACCTGCAATCTCCTCTTCGAGCATGGGAATGAGAGAATCGCGCAGATGCGGAATGTCATCCTCCATGCTTTTGGTTGTGTCCAGACACAAGACCAAATCTATGGATTTTCCCTCCGCATTTCGAATTACATCGCGCACATTATTGATGATGTCATCCTGGCCTTTACCAAAAATCACCCCGCCGTCAGCCTCCCGGGATATCTCCTCGTAGGCCTCGACCGTGTCTGGCATGTAGTCTCCCTCAGGTGGTTTCGGTTCCATCGACTTCTGCACTACTTCAATGACGAACGGATTATCAACGAAAGGACCTTCATAACTTGCGAAGGGCTCGGCGAAGGTTCTAATATTGAGCCAGGTTCCGTCTAGAATTTGCAACTCGCCTTCACGGGTCCATGGATAGCCGTATTCGACTACATAAGGAATAAAAATATGAAATGCAGCACCAAGCTCGGGATGCTCCTCCGTGCTCGAGTCGATGAGAGAAAACAGCCCCCGCTCTTTAGACGGCAGGAATTCGCCGTTGAGCATGCGTTTTTCATCACCGTTGACCGGATGATATTCCGGATTGCGAAGTGCGTAGGTACTTACCCGTGTTTCAGGATCTGCAGTGGAATCGGTCAGTAAGACCGAGCCGATGCCCGGCTTGGCTTTAATCCAGAGATCGTAGCCGCCTTCCAGACTCTGCTCCAACAGCAGATCCTCCGTATTCAACTGCAGGGGATCGTCAGTAGCGGTCTGTGATTCACGCACATCCTGGCCTGGAAGCACCGCTGAGTATACGAGAAATAAAAGCATCGAAAAATAGAAACGGCGGGTACTCATATTTCTATAATCGGCATATACAGTCACAGTTTAATGAGAAACCCGCCACATACTAACTCAACTCATCTCTAATCCTTTCGAACAATTCGGTGAACTGTGAACCCTTGCGGTAGAACACCGGCGGCTGTCCGATCGGGGCCGCGACCCTTACATCTCCGCCACTGTATTCCCGGCCGCTCCACAGATGAATCCATACATCATCCGGCAGATAGGCGCTGTGACTCTGCTTGCCCTTTTTATACACCGGGGCTACCAGCAGATCGCTTCCATACAGATACTCGTATTTTATCTGATGCAGGTTCTCATCGCCCGGATACATCAGCGCCGGATGACGATTGGCCGGCAGCGCAGTGTCGGCGTATTCCCGGGCTACCTGCAGGTGATAGGGCTTTAGCATGGTGAACAGCCGGGTCATGCGAGCCAGATGATGCAAGGTTTCCTCATCCGAGTTGAACTGCCAGCAGTCATCCGGACGGTTGCTTTCATGCGATCGCATGATCTGATTGAAGGGTGCGAACTCCGCCCAGCGCAAAAAGGTCTCCTTGTTGCGCTTGATCCAACCCAGCGAGGTGAATCCACCCAGGTCGCTGTGATAAAATCCGACGCCGCTGAACCCGGCCGAAATCCCGGCGGTTATAGCGGTGGCCAGACCGTCGCCCAGCGAAAAGTTTACCAGCTGGTCACCGCCCCAGTATGAAAGTGCATACCGGGAGGCTTGATTATAACCGGAGCGGTTGAAAAACACGATTTTACCAAGTGCTCCGGCCTCTTCCACTGCCTCGCGGTTGGCCCGGGCCCATTCAACCGGATATCGATTGTGAAACGTCTCAGCGCTCTCTCCGGAATATAGGACTGCATCGGTCGGCAGGTATTCACCGTAGTCACACATCCAGCCGTCCAGCCCGATACCGAGCATGTGCTCTTTTATTATCCCCTTTATCCACTCAAAGGCCTCAGGGTTGGTTAAGTCGAGCAGGGCCGCCGGAAAGGTTGTCACTTCGATCAGGTAGTCCTCACCTTGTGCGTTTTTGATTAGATAGCCCTTTTCACTGGCCTCTTTATAAAGATCTTCTTCGATGGCGAGAAAGGGATTGATGTATCCCAGAAAGCGAACTCCCCGTTCATTGAGGCTTTTAATCTGCTCCGGAAGTTGCGGGTACTGGTCCTGCGCATACTTCCAATTCCACATCAACTGTTTTCCAAAAGCGGTAACCCGCTTTCCTTCCCAATCCTGGGTCCAGAGTCCGCCGACCTGTACTCCCGCCCCACGGGCATCTTCCAGCTTTTTTTCTATCTCTTGGCGGCCGCCCTGCACCCCGAGCCACATACCGTCGTAGGTCCAATCAGGCAGCGGAGGCTGGATTCCGTGAATCCGGTTGAGTGCTGCAGCAGCGGCTCTGAAGTCCGTTTCTACCCCTATGCGGATGGTGGGCAGTTCCCAGAAATGCAGACTGTAACGGCTCGAGGCGGTGAAATCGAATTCGGCATACGCACTGGCCTCTGCATAACAGTACCAGCCCTTGGAGCTGACAAAGCTGGTAGCCGGATAGTAGGTTGAATACCAGTGCCCCCCGGCACTGGAGTGAATGTTGGCAAAAGTGGTGATTATCCCCTTTCCGCGGCCGACCCCCTGTTCCTCTACCCATAGCGGGACCTTGCTGCCTTTCAAATCGAGGCGTGAGTACTGTTCACCACAGCCGTACAGATGTTCGTTCTGCTCGGCGGCCAGGTTCAGCCACATCCGGTTGAAACCATCTACGCTGCTGTCAGCCGTCCCGGCATTATCGGCCGGAAGTACCCTTATAAAAAGCTCTCCGCCTTCTACCGAACACTGCAGTTGAAATCCGTTCGCATCCTGCAGTACGACCCGTTGCTGCTCTTCCACACTCACCTGCAGATCTTGTACCGCCTGTTTCTTAAGAAGCTTGTCTTTTATTTTGTAGTTGGCATGCTGGCTTCGATACACAGCCTGTCCTTTTGCAAGTATGAGACAGGGCGTCGCTTCACTGTGTTCAATTATCCGTTTGCCTCTGAAGTATATCCGCAGGGAGTCTCCTGAACGCTCTATCTGCAGAAGATCGTTGCTGTGGTACGAAACGTGTGTTTGCATAGTATTTTCCCTTTATAAAAAACGGCGCCCGCTAACGAACGCCGTTGAAGTTTTCTGCGTGTAGGGTTATCCCTTGACCGCCCCGGCCGTTAAACCGCTGATAATCTTATCGTGAAAAAACACGTACACAATGATACTCGGAATCATAGTAAGTACCACTGCTGCATACATCGACGGATAGTCGCTGCGGAACTGTGTGGTAAAAAAACTGATTCCCAACTGAACAGTACGGACACTGCTTGATGAGGTCAATAAAAGCGCGTAAATAAACTCGTTCCACGACCAGATAAAGGTAAGCGTACCGGCAGTTACCAAACCTGAACGCGAGAGCGGGAGCACCACCTTGGTGTAACGCTGCGCGAATGTACAGCCATCGATTATGGCGGCATCCTCCAGATCCTTTGGGATATTGACCATAAAGGATTTTATCAGGAAAAACGAAATAGGGATGTTGATAGCCGCATAGGTAATAATCAGCGCCATACGGGTGTCGTATAAACCCAGATTCCGAATGATGGTTAGATAGGGTACCATGAAAGCAACTATCGGCATCAATACACCGGCAACAATCACATTCGAAATGCTCTGTCGAAAAGCAAACTCCTCTCTCGAAATGACAAACGAGGCCAACGAGGTAATAAACAAATTCAACAGAGTGGCGGTAGTTGCAATGATAATCGAGTTCATGAACAGCACGTGCATATTTGCCACACTGACGGCATTTATGTAGTTTTCAAACTGCCACAATGCCGGCAGAGCCAGCGGGGCGGTATTGAACTCGGCCTCGGTCTTGAATGAAGTGAGAATCAGCCATATAAGCGGAAGCACCGCAATCAAGAAAAAGAACAAGAGGTACGCCCATTTAAACACTTCAATTATAATAGCTCTAATTTTATCCATAGTACTCTCCACCTCTGCGTCCTATTGGTCTTCCCCGGTAAGGCTTCTGCGGCCGAGGGTCTGGTTTAAAGTGACAATTACAAAAAAGCCGACCACAACAAGTATCGTTCCAATAGTACTGGCCTGCCCGAGTTTGCGGGCTCCGATCTTGTCATACATCATCAGCGCCAGGGTCGAAGTGCTGTGACCCGGCCCTCCGCCGGTCATCAAAAAAGTGGCTTCGAAATGCCGCAGACCGTAGGCCATAGCCAGCGTCATTGCGGTTACGATAATTCCCCATACTACCGGCAGAGTAATCAGTGTTTCCTGCTGCCAAACAGACGCACCGTCTATCTCGGCTGCTTCGTAGTAGGAGGTAGGAATCGACATAACGCCGGCTAAAATGATGATCATAAAGTAGCCGATGTACATAACTTCCTGTGCGATAATAGCCGGCAGTGCCGTTGAAAACTCGCCTAACCAGTTATGCGACCATTCGTTCCCAGTGATGAGGCTCAACACTGCGTTCAGAGCACCGTACTCGGCATTGTAAACTGCCTTCCACAGCATTGCGATAGCAACCCCGGAAATAACCTTCGGAATAAAGTAAACGGTCCGCAGACTTTTCCAGAAGAGAGGCCTACGCGCCAGGATAAATGCAATGATTGTTGCCAACCCGATTTGCAGAAAACCAAGCGAAAGGGCCCAAAAAATATTGTTGCGTAATGAGATTTGAAGTGTCGAGCTTTTAACCAGCGTGGCATAATTTTTGAAACCGACGAACTCCATTGCGCTGATACCGTTCCATTGAGTAAGGCTCGAGAAAAAAACGAAGCCGAACGGATAGATAAAAAAGGCAATATACATTGCGGTAATCGGAAGCATGAAAATAAGCATCCACTTCCAGTTTTTATTTTTCACCAACATAAAGGAGGCTCCTTATAAAGTGGACGAGAGCCGTTAAGCCCTCGCCCGTCATTGTGTGCTAATAATCACCTTGTAAGAAAAGCTGTTACTCGTTCGCGTCTTCCAGCATCTGGACGAATTCTTCAGGAGTAGCTTTTCCCAGGGCCATCTGATCCAGAGCAGCACCGAACTCCTGTACTACGGAAGCGGGGAACTTCGCTTCGAGGTGGTTCATTACAAAAGAAGCATTTCCCTGTGCTTGAACGAATTTTTTCTGCAGAGGATCAACATCGTCGCTTGCATCAAAGGTAAACTTCGGAACCATGAGAGCACCGGAGTCCATGGAGATACGTTTTACGTTCTCGGGCCGGCTCATGTACCGCAGGAAAGTAACCGCAGCCTCGCGCTTGGCCGGATCATCGGTTGCGCCCGATGCCAATACTGTCTGAATAAAACCAATCTGTGCATCCTGTTCGCCGCCGGCGGATGCCGGAGCAGAAGTCAGTTCTGTTGATTCATATACCTCGGGGGCGTTCTCGCGGATATTACCAATAAACCAGGGGCCATTGCAGAAAATTGCAGTGCGCTCGGCAAGATAGTGGCCGGAAGGAATATCAGGTCCGCCGCCGATGGCGTCTTTAGTGGTGTTCTCATTTGAATAGAGTCGTTTCAGGATCTCAGCACCTTCAACGTATGCAGGATCTGACAGAGGTTTGTCCCACACATCGGGTCCGCCGACGCTGGCCATGATGTGGGAGTACCACAGCATACTGGTCCAGGCATTGGCTCCGCCGGTCATCTGTGAAGTCGGAGTCACGTCGATAGCTTTCAATTTTTCACAGGCATCCCAGAACTCATCGTAGGTTGCCGGGAAACCGTCGATACCGGCTTCTTCAAACAGATCGGCATTGTACCAAATAGGGGTAATCGCCATTTCGTAGGGAATTACCTTGGTCTGACCGTCGAGGGTTACTTCGTTTACAATACTCTGGTCGAAGCGATCGCCCCAATCACCGGCCAGGTCCTCGGAAAAATCAACCAGAATGTCGCCGGAGTAGAAATCTTTGGTATCCGGATTCCACTTGAGGGTAAAAATGTCAGGTACCTCTCCACCCGAAATCTGAGCAAGGAT
This sequence comes from uncultured Sediminispirochaeta sp., assembly GCA_964603735.1. Lineage (GTDB taxonomy): Bacteria > Spirochaetota > Spirochaetia > DSM-16054 > Sediminispirochaetaceae > DSBN01. The sequence continues at coordinate 51,700 of CAZRWN010000013.1, forward strand.
CTTCTTGTCATAGATATCGTAAGAGGGCATCTCTTCAATCTGCACCTTGATTTGACCGGCATACTCTTCGTTGAACTCGGCAACAATGTCTGCTACCGCATCTGCCTTTGCATCTTCACCTACCCAAATACAGGGCCAGTTCAGAGTTACTTCTTTTTGTTCCGCTTCCTGTTGTCCGCCGGCGAGAACCGGCATTGCCAGTACAGCAAGCAGAGCAATCAGTACGATAGAAAAAACAGTGAATTTTTTCATGTTCCTCCCTTTCCTCCTTTAAAAATGTTTATTTTCTTTCTATAAGTAAGTAGACCACAGATATGGGCAGTTGTCAACGAAAAATTATTGCTCCGTTTTTTATTATAAGATAGAAGCCGAGTAACAGCAAAGCAATATTCACAACACGCCGAAATATATCACGATGAATCTTGAACGCGGTGATAGAACCTATCTTAGTAAATAAAAACACTATTGGAATAAACGGTAGCGCCCGCCGGTACAAACACTGCGCTTATGAAAAACAACAGCAGGGTCTGCCGGTACCTAACCAGTTTGCGCAGCAATACGAATGCATACACACAGTTAGTAGTGCCTACAATCGCATTCATCCCCACTGCATCCCCAGGACTAAACAGAAGCGAAACCAGGGGAACTGACAACAGCCCGAAGCCGAAGCCGGTTACCCCCTGGATAAAGCTGGCTGCTATATAAATTGCGGTGAGAAGAAGTGCAGTCATACCGTTCGACTGCTATTTGATCGTACGCAGCGAGTACTGCAGAGACACATCGAACTGCTGAATGGCGTACTCAAAGGTAGTATCGCTGTGGATGTGTTCGTATACCTCTTGAAAGAGGTTATGGCCGCCATGCAGTTTCTCATAGTGACGACTGTTCTGATGGGCTTTCGATTCGCTGACTTTGTCGAGAGTAGCTTTATCCAGCGCAAACGGGTTTCCGCCGGCAAAAATACCGACATCCTCGACCAGCGGCACATCATTAGCCGGCCAGCAGTCGCAGTCAGGAGTAATATTCATAGCCAGATTGATGTAGAAGGCCTTCTCCTTAAAGTGCTTGTGAACCGCATATGCGTATTCGGTCACCTTCTGGATAAAGATCTGGGTATCTTCACCGGAACCGGGTTCCATGGCCTCGTAATTGCAGGCGGCTACACACTGTCCGCAGCCGATACAGAGGTCATAGTTGATGACCGCCTTGTGGTCCTCCATCGTGATCGCGCTCACCGGACAGGCATTGTAACACTGACGACAGCCGACGCAGTTGTCTCGATTGACTACCGGTTTTGAGGAGGCGTGCTGCTCCCGTTTTCCGGCGATCGAGGCGCAGCCCATAGACATATTCTTGATGGCACCGCCGAAGCCGGCCTCCATGTGGCCTTTGAAATGGTTTAAAAACACTATCCGGTCGGCCTGCAGGATCCCTCCGGCCAACTTCGCCTTTTTGATGTGAGTGCCGGGTATGGAAACCTCGCGATAATCCAGTCCGCGGACTCCATCGGCGGGAATAAAGGGAGCCCCCACGGTCGCATAGGTAAACCCGTGCTGCACTGCGGTGAGCACATGGTTCACCCCGTTGTGACGACCACCGGAATATAGAGTGTTGGTGTCAGTCATAAACGGCTGGGCACCGCGGGCTTTAATCTCTTCGGCTACGATACGAGCATAGTTGGGATTTATATATCCGAGGTTCTCGCGTTCGCCCACATGCAGCTTTATAGCAACTAATTCATTCTCTTTAATGGTTTCAAAGAAACCCGATTTTTTTAGCAGCTTACGGAATTTCTTTTCCAGTGAATTACCGAACTCAGCCTGCATATCAGTAAAGAGTATCTCATTCATTTTTGACTTCTCCTTTTTATAAGTACATTCGTCAGCTGAAACTAGTGTATGAGTTTTAGAGAATTATTTCAATTGTAACAAGTATCACTGAAAAAACTGGTCTAGTACCAGGTCGGAAGCACCGATTCCTGCCAGAATAGGATCGTATTTGCAGGGCAGCACAACACATTTTTCTTCTGCCGGAGCCTCAGCAGTCCAGCTAAGCTGCTTATGTATTCTGTCGGCCAGGTAATTCGAAAGAGCCTCGGAACGGCTTACCAGCAAAAAAGAATCGGGCCCGAAAAGCTGATACAGACTATATACACCCTCTGCCAGAATGCGTGCCTTCTCATTCAGGACTTCCAGCACTTTTTTATTCTGTGCAGCGATCGCCTGGTCGAGTTCATCGAAGTTAAGTTCCACTCCGGTTTCACGAATGTCATGAATCAACACCTCTTCGGAGACATAACTCTCGAGACAGCCGCGATGGTCACACTCACATTCACGTCCGTGTATATCTACCGTCATATGCCCAATTTCAAGAGTCGTGCGGTTATTTGTCACAAAAATAGTACCGTCATTTATGAAGGAACCGCCGACTCCGCTGCGTATCAGTACGGTCAGTAAATTGTTTTTCTGCGTGGCAACCCCGTAGCGATATTCACTCAATGCTACTACGGTAGCGTTGTTATGCACAAACACCGGCAGACCGAAAGTCTGCTCTATAGACGTTTTGATGGAAAAGTTGTTCATACCGCGGATACGCCCGTAATGCACAACAGTACCCGTTTCGATGTCGACCCGCCCGGGAGCACCGATACCTATACCTATGAGTCTTTCGCGCGGGACTCCGGATCGCTGCAGCGATTTTTCTATGAGGTCCTTTAATACACTTACCACCTGATCGGCGTCAATAAAATCATGCAGCTCGGTTACCTCTTTATACACCGGCTCTCCACTGAAATTTACAATAACAATGGATGCGGATCTTACCCAGAAATCGATACCGATAATAAAACGGGCATCCGATTTGGTTCGGTAATACACCGGACGACGGCCCTTCCGTTCGCTGGAGGCAACCTGCTTGTCAAAGGACTCAATCAAACCGCCCTCCTCCAGGCTGGAGAAAATGCGAAACACAGTCGGCGGCTTTAGTCCGGTCATTTGTACCACTTCGGACTGGCTAATACCGTCGCTTTTGTGTATAATCTGGAGCACGAGCTTTTCATTTTTCTCGCGGACATCGTTGCCGCGCAATGGTTCACCAATCATGTTCGTTTCTTTCTTTAAAAAAGTACCTCTCCGGCAATGTTACCAGAGTAAAGCACAACTGTACAGAGTTTTTTCTCTAATACTTCTGTCTGCAGGAAGATTTCCTCTTGCATAATTCAATGACCTGTTTTATATTTATTTTCAGGAAGTAAATAATATATACACTTGCAAAAAGGAGTCACACATGGATGAGAACACCTTGCAGGAGCTGAAAGATACCGCAAGGAGAATCCGCTCCATGACGATCGATCAGATCGGCTATTTCGGTGTCGGTCACATCGGCGGAGCGATGTCAATCGTTGAAGTATTGACGATTCTTTATTACCACCATATGAACATTGATCCCAAGGATCCCAAGAAACGGGACCGGGACCAACTGATACTCTCGAAAGGCCATGCCGGCCCCGCCCTCTACAGCGTGCTGGCGGACAAGGGCTATTTTCCGAAAGAGTGGTTGCACACCCTAAACCAGGGCGGTACCAACCTGCCTAGCCACGCCGACATGGTACGTACGCCGGGAATCGACATGACTGCCGGTTCGCTTGGCCAGGGCCTGTCGGCTGGAATCGGAAAAGCCCTCGGCAATCGCCTGGACGGCATCGACAGCAAGATCTACGTCATTATCGGCGACGGTGAGAGCAACGAAGGCCAGGTGTGGGAAGCGGCAATGAGCGCTTCGCACTTCAAGTTGAACAATATCATTGCCTTCACCGACTATAATAAAATGCAGATCGACGGCTACACCCAGGACATCATGGATCTGGACGACCTGAATGCAAAATGGGTCGGCTTTGGCTGGAATGTCCTGCGGGTTGACGGGCACAACTTTGCAGCGCTGAACCGCGCTATTAGAAAAGCGAAAGCGGAGCAGTGCCGCCCCACGATGATCATCATGGACACCATCAAGGGCAAGGGCGCCTACTTCGCAGAAGGCAAGCTCTCGAACCACAACATGCCTTTTGACTACGATACTGCAAAAGAGGCCATCGCCCGCCTCGAGAAAGGAGAAGCGTAATGGGAAATGTAAAAGATATGCGCGCAACGTACAACGATACGCTGGTCGATCTGGCCGCCAGAGACGAACGGATCGTGCTGATGGAAGCCGACTTGATGAATGCCAGCGGAACGGTATCCTTCAAAAATACCTACCCCGAACGATTTTTCGATATGGGCGTAGCGGAGGCTAATATGGCCGGTGTAGCTGCCGGACTCAGCTCGGTCGGTAAAATCCCGTTTGCCGCCTCGTTTGCACCCTTTGCCAGCCGAAAAACCTATGACCAGTTTTTCATTTCGGCGAACTACGCCCACCTCAATGTGAAAATGGTCGGCACTGATCCCGGCGTCACCGCCCAGGTAAACGGCGGTACCCATATGTCCTTCGAAGACGGCGGACTGATGCGTAATATACCCGGCCTGGTGGTCTTCGAACCCTGCGATAACGTGTCTCTGGAAAAACTGATCCGTAAGGCCGCCGAATACGAAGGCTGCACCTACATGCGGCTGCACCGCAAAGGCGGCAACATCATTTATAAAGAGGACGATGAGTTCGAACTGGGCAAGGGCGTAGTGCTGCGCGACGGCAGTGACGTAACCCTGATAGCCACCGGGCTGGTGATGGTACCCGAAGCATTAGCCGCAGCCGAAGAGCTGGAAAAAGAGGGTATCTCGGCGGCGGTTATCGATATGCACACCGTAAAGCCGATCGACCGCGAGCTGATTGTCAAATATGCCGAAAAGACCGGCGCATTTGTCACCTGCGAAAACCATCAGGTAGTCAACTTCCTCGGCTCTGCGGTAGCTGAAGTCCTGGCTGAAGAGCACCCCGCTCTACTGAAGCGGGTCGGCGTGCAGGATGAGTTCGGCGAAGTCGGCAAGCTCGACTATCTGAAAGAGCGCTACGGTCTGACAGCGACTAATATCGCTGAAAACGCCCGAGCCGTACTCAAAAAGAAAAAATAGTGAAGGAGAAGAGCATATGAAAATTGCAATTGCATCGGATTTATCCGGTTTTCCATTGAAAGAGGCAGTCAAAGAGCATCTGCAGGAGCGCGACGACATCGAGATTATCGACTTCGGTATCGATTCCAAAGATAAGCCGAAAGCCTATTGGGAACAGGCCCCCAAGGTTGCTAAAGCAATCCAGAACGGAGAGGCCGAAAAGGGCATCCTGATCTGCGGAACCGCACAGGGCATGGCCATTGTAGCCAACAAGTTCAAAGGCGTGTACGCCGCCGTGGCCGACGGTATATTCTCCGCCGAGCGCGGCAAAATTATTAACAACGCCAATGTCATCACCATGGGCGGCTGGATTACCGCGCCCTTTCTCGGCACCCAGATTGTCGACGCCTGGCTTTCGATGGCTTTCACCCAGAAGATGGAGTTCAAAAAGGATTTTCTCACCAACGCCTTTCACCAGGTGCAGGAAATAGAAAACGAAAACTTCAAATAGAATTGAGATATATCTAGGCCCTGGGCAACCGCGGCAGCATTACAGCTGTATTCGGCCTGTCCGGGGTTGCTTATTTATTACAGCAGATAAAGGAGCAGAGTATGGCAGTAAGCGAACAGGATGTACAACATATAGCCGAACTGGTGGCCCGCGCCCGTAAAGCTCAGGCAATAGCATCCGACTATACGCAACAGCAGATCGACGATGCGTGTCTGGCGGTTGGTTGGGAAGTCTATGAAGACTACAATATCAAGCAACTGGCCGAAGCGGCGGTCTCAGAAACTGGTATGGGAAATGTGGCCGATAAAATCAAGAAGCACAAGGGCAAAGTGCTTGGTGTTATCCGCGACATTAAAGGCGCCAAATCGGTCGGTCTGATCGAGGAAGATAAAGCGAACAAAATCAAAAAATACGCCAAACCGGTCGGCGTGGTCGGAGCGCTGACTCCTGTGACCAATCCCACTGCCACTCCAGCCAGCAACGGAGTGACCATTCTCAAGGGCCGCAACGCTGTCATTTTCGCTCCGCATCCGAAAGCGAAAAAATCTTCCAAACTGGCGGTAGACTTTATGCGGGCCGGGCTGCGGAAAGTCGGCGCTCCTGAGGATCTCGTCCAGATCATCGAGGAACCCTCCATTGATCTGACCGGAGAACTGATGCGGCAGGTAGACATTGTACTGGCAACCGGCGGCGGCCCGATGGTCAAGGCCGCCTATTCCAGCGGAACCCCCGCCTACGGGGTGGGGCCCGGCAACTCGGTACAGATGATTGCCGAGGACGCCGATATCGCCGATGCCGCCCAAAAGGTGACCATGAGTAAGATATTCGACTATGCCACCAGCTGCTCCAGCGAAAACTCCGTTATTATTCAGAAGAGCGTGTATGACCAGGCGGTCGAAGAGTTCAAAAAACAGGGCGCTTATCTCTGCTCTGCAGATGAAAAGGCCAAGCTGCTGGACTGGATGTGGCGCCCGAATAAAAAGGGAAAACTCGGAATCAATCCGGGAATAATCGCCCAGTCAGCCGAGAAGATTGCCGCCGATGCCGGCCTTAGCGTACCCGAGGGGACAGTAATGCTGATGGTGGAAGGCAGCCGGCCGGTGGAAGAGGACCGCTTTACCGGTGAGAAGCTCTCCCCGGTACTGACCTTGTGGAAGTATGATAGCTACCGCGAGGGGCTCGACCTGCTCAAAGCTATCACCGACCATGCCGGACGCGGCCACTCCTGCGGAATCCACACCTACAAGCAGGAGTACATCGAGCAAATGAGTCTGGAGATGCGCACCAGCCGCATCATGGTTCGCCAGCCGCAGGCCCCGGCCAACGGCGGGAACTTTTTCAACGGGATGCCCTCCACCGTAACTCTGGGATGCGGCACTTGGGGCGGCAATATCACCACTGAAAACATCTACTACAAACACTTCCTCAATATCACCTGGGTATCCGAACCATTCCCGCCGCAGAAACCGAGCGATGAGGATATGTGGGGCGACTTCTGGAGCCGCCACGGCCGGCCCGCCCCTAGCGGCGCGCCTGAAGAAACTGCCGACGGAGGAGCGTAGATATGAAGTTGTTCGAATATCAGGCCAAAGAGGTGTTCAAAAAGAACGGCATTCCCGTTCCGGAGAGTCGCCTAGTAGAAAGTTCTGACGAGGTCGCCGCCGCCGTAGAGACGGTCGGCACTCCCTGTGCGGTAAAGTCGCAGCTGCTGATGGGCGGCCGCGGCAAAGCCGGGCTCATCAAGCTGGCCAAGAGCAAAGCTGAGGCGCAGGATATTGCCGCAGAGCTGTTTGCCCGGCCCGAGGGAGTACGCAAGCTCCTGATTGAAGAGGCAGTGGACATCGAAAAAGAGCTGTACCTCTCGATTACCCTGGATGCAGTCAACGCGGAAGGGCTGATTATCGGTTGCGCCGAAGGCGGAGTCGAGATCGAGACCTTAGCCAAGGAGCGCCCTGAAGCAATTGTCCGAAAACGCTTCGAACTGACCCGCGGAATGGATGCGTACCAAGCCCGCGCGGCAGTGTACGATATGGGCCTTTCCGACGGAGCCGACAAGCAGGCCATCAAAATCCTGATGGCCCTTTACAAGGCATTCAAGACCTACGATGCCGAGCTGATCGAGATCAACCCCCTCTTTCTGACCAAGGACGGACAGCTGATCGCCGGCGACGGAAAACTCTCCATCGACGACAACGCCAGCTTCCGGCAGAGCGAGTATACCCTCACCCGCGAGCACTTCTCCAGCGACATGGAGTATGAAGCGGCCATGGACGGCATCCCTTACCTACAGTTCGACGGCGAGATCAGCCTGATGTGCGCCGGCGCCGGTCTGACCACCACCGTCTACGACCTGATCAACTATGAGGGCGGCAGTGTGGCTAATTACCTGGAGTTCGGCGGACCGAACTACCGCCGCGCCATGCGGGCGATGGAACTCTGCCTGCAGAATCCTTCCAAAGTGATTCTGATCGTCACCTTCGGAACCATTGCCCGGGCCGACGTAATGGCCGAAGGAGTGGTCGAGGCAATCAACAAGCTGCAACCCGACCGGCCGATCGTCACCTGCATCCGCGGAACCAACGAAGAAGAAGCGGTCAAGATTCTGGAAGGCGCCGGTCTGACACCAATCTTCGACACGGAAGAGGCCGTACGCACCGCCGTCAAGATTGCACAAGGAGGGGCAAAATGAGCATTTTCATAGATAGGAGCACCCGCGTGCTGATCCAGGGCATCACCGGAAAAGAGGGAGCCTACTGGACCAAGCACATGCAGGCTATGGGCACCACCATCGTCGCCGGCGTTACTCCTGGCAAGGAAGGACAAGCGGTGGAAGGCATCCCGGTGTATCACAGCGTAGAACGCGCGGCCCGTAAGCATCAGCTGGACGCCTCGATGCTCTTCGTTCCGCCCCGCTTCACCAAAGATGCGGTCTTCGAAGCCCTGGATGCCGGCATTAAAAAGATAGTAACCGTTGCCGACGGTATCCCGGTACACGATGCGGTACAGATCCGCAAAGCGGCCCTTTCAGAAGGGGCACTGGTAATCGGGGGCAACACCTCTGGTGTTATCTCTCCGGGAAAGGCGATGATGGGCTTTTTCCCCTACTGGATAAAACGTGTATATAATCCCGGCCGAATCGGCATTATGACCCGTTCCGGCTCACTGACCAATGAGGTGACCTCGATGGTGGTTGAGGCCGGTTTCGGGGTATCGACCCTGATCGGAGTAGGCGGCGACCCGGTGCCCGGCACCCGCTTTGCCGAAATGCTGCCGGCCTTTCAGGAAGACAGCGAAACCGACGCGGTAGTGATAATCGGCGAACTCGGCGGCACCATGGAAGAAGAGGTGGCGGCGGCGATAAAAGAGCAGCAGTTCACCAAGCCCCTGGTTGCCTTTCTGGGCGGACGCACCGCCCCGGCCGGTAAAAAGATGGGGCACGCCGGCGCAATCGTGAGCGGCGGAACCGGTTCGGTGGCCGACAAGGTGGCAGCCCTGGAAGATGCCGGAGCATCGGTGGCAGCGCGCCCACGGCAGGTCGGCGAGCTGCTGGCACAGGCGCTGGAAGGAGCCCGAGTATGAGCGACCGAAGTACCACAAATCCCGCCGGAAAGCCGCCGAAAGCCCTCGGCAGCGGCCCTTCACCAACCATGCGGCTGGTGTTTTTAGCAGTGGCCTTTGCCGCCGCAGCACTGTTTGCACTCTTCCCACTGCCCGAGTCGACCCGCACCATCGGCGAGGCCACACTCAGCCCGGCCGGCCAAACGGCCATGGGTATCCTGCTGTTCGCCCTGATTCTCTGGATGACCGAAGCGGTACCCTTCCACATCACCGGACTGCTGAGTATCTTTCTTCTGAGTCTACTGAAGGTCGGATCATTTAAAGATATCGTGATGATCGGTTTCGGCAATCACATCATCGTCTTCTTTATTGGAGTGCTGACCCTCAGCTCGTTTATTACCCATTCCGGGCTGGGAAACCGCATTTCGGTCTACCTATTGTCTAAGACGGGCAACCGCACCAGCATCATTATCCTTGGTTTTCTGGTAGTCGGAGCCATGTTGTCGATGTGGATCACCAATACCGCGGTTGCGGCTATGCTGATGCCCCTGGGCGTTTCAATTCTCAAAGAGGAGGGTGTTACTCCCTTAAAAAGCAATTTCGGCAAGGCGCTAATGATCTCATCCGCCTGGGGACCGATTATCGGCGGCATCACCGCCCCCTCCGGGGCCGGCCCCAACCCGCTGGCGATCGGCTTCTTAAAAGAGATGGCCGGTGTCGACCTGAGCTTCGCCGGCTGGATGATGTACGGCGTGCCGGCCGGCTTCCTGCTGCTGCTGCCGACCTGGGGCATGATCCTGCTCTTCTTCAAACCGGAGATGAAACATCTCAAAAAGTCGAAAGAGGAGCTGCGCGACGAATACAAGCAGCTGCCGAAGATGGGCCGTGAGGAGAAAGTGACGCTGGTCATTTTTCTGCTGACAGTCTTCCTGTGGCTGACAACCCCGCTGTTCGAGAACTGGCTCGGTATTTCCATTCCGATCTCGATGCCGGTTATTTTCACCGCTTCGCTGTTCTTCTTTCCAAAAGTCAGCGGCATCAAGTGGAGCGAAGTCGAAAAGGAGATCTCCTGGAGCAGCATTCTGCTGATCGTGACCGGAATATCAATCGGTATGATGCTCTACGAAACCGGAGCCGCCGGCTGGCTGGCGGTGGTCTTCTTAGGCGGAATTGGCGGAATCCACCCCTTTATGCAGGTGTTCCTGGTAGTGCTGATTATCTCATTCCTCAAAATCGCTTTTTCCAGCAACACCGTTACCGCTACTATCATCATCCCGATTATGATCACCCTGGCCCAGAGCCTGAACATTGATCCGCTCAGCATCTCGATGCCGGCGGCACTGACCACCAGCATGGCTTTTATCCTGGTCACCAGTACACCAACCAACGTAATCCCCTACTCCGCCGGCTATTTCTCGATCAAAGACATGGCCTTTGCCGGTGTGTTCATGACAATTATCGCCAGTGTTATCGTATCGGCGACCATCTTTGTAATCGGAAGTTTTACCGGCTTGTATTGATACCGGACCCAAACTTGCCCCGACGCCCTGCCCGGTCATTTCGGCCGGGCAGGGTTTTGTTTTTAGATTTGCATACCGTTCTCACTTTCACTACATTTCTTGTAAGCATAAAGGAGTTCGGTATGAAATTAAAAATTACCAACAAAATAATCCTATTCGTGTTTATCACTGTGCTTACCATTTCAGTGAGCGGACTGTTAGTTTCGTTCTTCGGTATGGAAAGACTCTCAGGTGATATTTCGGTGAGTTCGCTCACTATGAAGGTCAAGGGGGATATTGAATCCTTCATTATGGCTTTTTCACATGAGTACGGCACTCCGCGGATCGAAAATGAAACGCTGGTAGATGAAAACGGACAGCCGATCGACAGTTATGAGTTTATTGACGAGTTCGGCGAGAGACTCGGAATCACCGCAACTGTCTTTAAAAAAGAGGGTGATGACTTTATCAGGGTTGTCACAAACATCCAAAAGGAGGACGGCAGCCGGGCTGTGGGAACCTTTCTCGGCCAGGCCAGTGCCGCCTACCAGCCTATTATGGACAAGGAGAGATTCCTGGGCCGGGCTGCAATTCTCGGTAAGAACTATCTCACTGCGTATGATCCTCTGCTGGATGGACGCGGGAACTTAATTGGTATTCTCTATGTAGGAATCCCGAGTGATGAAATTAATAGCATGGCAGACCGGCTCTCAGCGGATATCATTCTCATACTCGAGGTGCTGTTTGCAGGTCTTGCTATCGCCGGCCTGGCACTGGGTTGGCTTATCAGCCACCGGATCGCCAAGCCGATCTCCGCCGGCGTAGAACTCACGCAGAAAGTCTCCGACGGAAATCTGGAAATTGAGGTACCGCCCGCATACATGAAAAAGAGTGATGAAATTGGAGATCTGTCCAGGGCCCTGAACAATATGATCACCAATCTCAAACGCATAGTCGGGAGTGTCAAATCTGCAGCCAACCAGGTGACATCGGGAAACCAGCAGCTCAGCTCTACCGCCGAACAGATATCACAAGGAGCTACCGAACAGGCCGCCTCCATCGAGGAGGTTTCCTCTTCGATGGAGGAAATGACTTCCAATATCGATCAGAACTCAGACAACGCTATTGAAACCGAGAAAATCGCAACCCAATCGGCCCAGGATGCCGAGCAGAGCAGTCAGGCGGTGAACGAAGCGGTCGAAGCGATGAATCAGATTGCAGAAAAGATTTCGATAATCGAGGATATCACCCGGCAGACCAATATGTTGTCATTAAACGCATCCATCGAAGCCGCCCGGGCCGGTGAGTATGGAAAAGGCTTCGCCGTGGTAGCCTCAGAGGTCGGAAAACTGGCTGCGCGTAGTAAAGAGGCGGCCGGAGAAATCAGCGAGCTCTCCTCCTCCACTGTCAAAGTAGCCGGGCGTGCACGGGAAATGCTCGAACAACTCTTGCCCAACATCCGTAAAACCGCCGATCTGGTGCAGGAGATAAGCGCCGCCAGCCGTGAGCAGAGCAACGGCGCCAACCAGATCAATACCTCTATCAACCAGCTCGACCAGGTGATACAGCAAAATGCCTCGGCCGCCGAAGAGATGGCATCAGTTGCCGAAGAACTGTACAGCCAGGCCGAAGAGATGCAGCAGACAATCAACTACTTTACTCTTTCTGAGCTGTCAGATGAAGATGAACCGCAGCAGACAGCACGGTATATAGCACAGAATAGTAGAGATAAAGACAACGAAAGTACGAATTGAGTTTGCGGGCTTAGAAACTAAGATTTATACTACTAGGATAAGAGCCAGCCTCATCGTCGAACTTCCTAAATTAAAATCGCTGAACTAACTAAAAAGAGTTCTGAGATGTCTGACGAGATACGACTATTTCTATTCGGAGCTCCCCGCATCGAACACAATGGTGTTGAAATTCACAGCGGCCGTCAGAAGGTTATAGTTCTATTAGCATACTTAGCCACTGAAACCACTGCGGTAAGCCGCGAAAGGCTGGCCGCCATGTTCTGGCCGGAGGAACACAGTATTACCGCCCAGTCGAGTTCGATGAGAACATTGCCGAGGCACACACTGTTTTAGGGTTTGTGAATTTCTACCTCAACTGGGATTGGAGAATATCGGAAGCATGTTTTAGAAAAGCTCTCGAGCTTTCACCGAGCTCGTATGAAGCCCATATGTGGTATGCCTCTCTGCTCTCTTTGTTGGGACGCCGCGCGGATGCAATCAACGCCATCTCTACCTAGGTTTCGGCAGTAGAGAAACAGCATATGAGGAATGGGACCGGGACGGAAATCTCATCTGGAACTTTTCCGATCCAATCCTGAACGAGCTGCGTGAAGAGCCGCGATTCAAGGAGCTGAACCAGAAGCTGAATATCTGAACATGAGAAAAATTTCCCCTCACATGCCTGCCTAAAAGCAGCTGTGCGGTATCAATATACAAACAGTATCGCCGCTCCGCCAATTGCTACAAAGGTACCGATGACAACCTTCAGAGTGATGGTTTTCTTGAGTACAAAATAGTCGAAGGGCAACAGCAGGATCGGGCTTACTTGAATAAGCGCAGTGACGACTCCGACCGGTGCAACCCGCAGTGCGTACAGTGACAGGAGTACTCCCAGGATCGGGCCCATAGCCGCCGCAGCAGCTAAAAGTGCGGTGAGCCTGATGTAGCGCATTTTTTTGAAGTCGGATACAAAACTCTTTCGACAGAGCGAGAAAATGATAAGTCCTGCCAGGCCGGCAATAATTCTGAGATAGGTGCCGCTGATCGGGTGGACCGCATCCACAATAGCGGCCTTCGAAAGGATATTGGCCAGGGCTTGCGCCAGCGCTCCGGCCAGTGCAAAGGGCACTCCGAGGTTACTTTTCTTCTCTATCTTATTCCGACGGTTGTTCATTTTTTCCTCGTGAATTACCCACATGACTCCACCGGTAGTAATCAAGATGCCGCATATCTGCATAAGTGTAAGTACTTCGGAAAGGGCAAACCACGAAATGACTGCCCCGAATATCGGCGCCAAAGTGAGAATTACCAGGGTTTCTCGCACTCCGATTAAAGTCAGGGCACGAAAGATAAACAGGTCGGCTATTGTAAAACCGAGAAGGCCGGAAATCGAAAAAAGTATCATGGTTTCTGTGCTTATCTGTACCGGAAAAACAAAGCCGGTAAACAGAAAATGCACCAGCAGCAACGGGGGTATTGCCAGCCACAAACGCATATGGGTGACCGTATTCGACCCGATCCGTTTTCCTACAAAAGACCAAACAGTGGAAACAGTTGCAAAACAGCCTGCGGTAAGAATCGCCATCAGCTCGCCAACAATCGCAGTCATTTTAGTTACATCCTCCAAACATTATGTATGCGGGCTATTTTTGCCCGGAGGGATTATAACATATACGTTCCACTTTATGGAAAATTATTTCATTTTAAGAAATATTCATATGATGATGCTCATGAGCCGGCAGATCGGCAATTCTAATTCCCTGCTGATCCAGGAAGTACTTGGTAAAGAAGGTTCCCTCCTGACAGGTGAGCCGGCCGCCGCATTCACACTCTCCGCACAATCCTACCCCGCAATGGGTGGCGGTTTCAGCTGACAGGTAGATGTTATTGGTTTTTACCCCAAACTCTTCAGCAGTCTCGACAGCTCGACGCATAAAATCGGGAGGACCAATGGTATACAAGGCCCAGTTTTCACTTTCAGACAATCCTCCCTCATTCAGCTTATCCCGCCAAAAACCGATTGCCCGGGCCGGGACGCCATCATCGGGGACGATATTCAACTGTGCATGCGGGTCAATTCCATCCGGAATCAGGATCTCATTCTTGTGGCTGGTTGCATAGACCACCTCCACTTGCGTCCCGCGAGCCGCCAGCTCCTTGGCTAACTGCGGTACCACTGCGATTCCAGTGCCACCAGCAAGGATGAAGGCGTTCTGCTTCCCTGTGAGGGGGGCCGCTTCACCGTAAACCCCGCGTACGTACACAGTATCTCCCACCTTCACATTGTATAGCGCTCCGGATACCGGCCCGCGATCTTTAATAAAAAAGCTGAGCGGCTCGGCAGCGGCGATAGAGAAAGGTTTCTCCCCTATTCTCGGCAGCCACACAAATGCAAATTGACTCGAGGCATACTCCAAGGATCCATCCAGTTCGATCAAAACAGTTCCATGCCCGCCGCTCTCGCGCCGAGTCACCTGATAGGGATGGTACTGCATTACTCTTTTATTACTAAGGTACTCTTGGGACGGCTTTATCGAGTTATTCAGAGTTGTTCCGGCCGCCTCGGCAAGCAGTGCATCGGTGTAGTTACGCCAGTCACGAGGATGAAGCCGTGCAAAGACAGATCCGACACCCACAACATTTGCACCAGCAGCATATAAACGCCGGACATCCTCACCGCTTTCCACACCACCGATACCGATAATCGGAACCTCCGGGCCGACAGCGTTGCGGATTTCCGCAACCTTAACCCGTGCGATGTCGGCAATCCAGCGTCCAGAGGCACCCCCACGATTCCCGCGATTATTCTGCAGTACCGGCTCACCGGAATGCGGCTCTGTGTACAGGCGCGGCCCCACAGTATTGATCGCAGTTATCCCGTCCGCACCGGCAGCTACCGCCGCTGCGGCGATAGGACCTATTTTTTCGACGTTCGGTGTGAGCTTCGGAAACAGGGGCAAGCTGGTCACCGCCCGAACCGCTGCCACGTACTCGTATACCAGCTGCTGATCAGTACCTATGCTCATCCCGTATCCTTCGGCGGCGTGCGGACAGGAAAGGTTGAGTTCCAGGATATCGGCAACCTCTTCAAAGTTTTGTGCCAACAGCGCAAACTCCTCCGGGCTGCTGCCGCTGATGGACACGTTCAGGAGGGCCCGCAGCCTGTGGTTCGCCCGCAGCTGCCGCAATTCTTCGAGGCCCCGCTTCATTCCGGGATTCCGCAGGCCTACTGAATTGCCGAAATTGCCCACCCCGGCTTCTACAATAACCGGCTCGGGGTTGCCTGAGTTCGGCTCCACCTGGTAACTCTTTGTGGTAATAATGTCGACAGACGGCAGATGTAGATCTACTTCTCTGATAATACCGGGACGTGTGGTTAACACCCCGGATACTGTTGCCAGCTTTAATCGTGCATCGAGTATTCGTTCTATCACACTATTCGGCATAACCCAGCTCCCCATTTAAGACCCGCAAGTTTTCAACCACCATCGCGGGCCAATCCGCGGGGATCGGCTCCTTGCGCTTCACCCAGGGGTGCGTGATTCCGCTGGAAGAGTTAATTCGGGCCAGCGGCAGCGGATATCCGCTGCGGCGGAGGATTTCGATGGTTTCGGCAGCGCTTCCGCCTTGCCCCCCTACCCCCGGTATCAGCAAGGGTACCGAATGGGGAGCATACATCTCAGCCAGCTCCTGCAGCTCCTGCGGGCTGGTTGCTCCGACTACCGCTCCGGCGGTTCCATACTCCTGGTTCCAACTGATGATCTTCTGGGCCACATGCACATATAAAGGTACTCCATCGGCTGTTCGCAGATTCTGCAGCTCCTGGGCCCCCGGATTGCTGGTACGATTGAGCACATACACCCCGCCGTACTGTTCCTCGGCCAGGCTCAAAAACGGGCCCACCGAATCACTGCCCATGTAGGGGGAAACCGTAACCGCATCGGCCTTCCAGACCAAAAAGGCTTCTTCGGCATAGTTTCGTGAAGAGCGGGCAATGTCGCCGCGCTTCATATCAAGAATCACCGGGATGCCCGGAAACTCGAGTCGCAGCAGCTCCATGATCTGAGCCAGCGCCCGGCTGCCTTCGCTGCCCCCTTCTAAAGGGGCGTCAAGGGCGTGAAAATAGCCGATATTCGGTTTGAAGGCCCCCGGAAACACCTTCTCCCGACGCATCTGCGCGAAAATGGGCTCAAAAAAATGCAGCACCCGTCTGCCGGGAGACAATTCGGGATAGGGCAGAGCCTCTGTCACCGGATCGATTCCCATGCAGACTATGCTGCCGGTCTGTATGGCGCTTTCGCGGAGCGCCGCACCATAGTTTGCAGCAGTACTCATGCAGCCACTACCTCTCGCTTCGGCGGAAATCCGTGTTTCTCGCCCCATCCGAAGGGGTCGTCCCGCCAGGCCAGCAGTGCCCGTTCCTCTTCAGGATCGATCGCATTGATGCTGCGGGCTACCTGAATCAGCGTGTCGTAGTCGAGAATTGTTTTCGTGTTGCAGGGTGGATCGAGTTCGGCAAAGCGGCTGCCCGCCTTCTCGAGGCCATAGCTAAAGATTGCCAGACACCAGGTAATGTCACCGTGGGCCTGCCGCACTGCCTCCACCGCTTTGATCGAGCTGCCGCCGGTCGAGATGAGATCTTCTATCAGCAGAACCTTCCGGTTCCCGTAGTTTTGTTCCGCCCCCAGCCCTTCAATCTGGTTTCCCAGACCGTGGTCTTTTGCCTTAGTACGCACATAGGTCAGAGGCGTATTCAGCATGTCTGCCAGAGTGGTCGAATGCGGTATACCGGCAGTGGATGTTCCGGCGATCACATCGAAATCGATCGCTTCGCTCTGAATGAGATCCAGAAAGCCTTCGGCTACAGCTCGGCGCGCTTCAGAAGAAGACAGCAACATGCGATTGTCATTGTAAATCGGCATTCGATACCCGGAAGCCCATAAAAAAGGGTCATTCGGCTGCAGGCGGATCGCCCCCATCTTAAGACTCAGCTCAGCTAATTTTTCTCCGTAATGCATTTTTCTCCCCCCTTCTGCCCGCTTGGGCCAAAAAAAAAGCCGGCAACACTGCCGACTCATTAATCAAAAATTCCAACGGGAAATACGTCCCCCGCACCCCCGTAGGGTGTGCGATCCATTAAAAAATGAATGTAGTATCTCCCTGCTTTAGCCATATTAGGAGCATTATACACAGTCTCCTTGTGCTTTGCAAGGTTCATTCGGGATGAAACTGCAATTATTATGAAGATTTTGTTAAGAAAAAAGGCGGGACCGGACAGCTCTACGGCTGCCCACGCCCCGCGCTCACAGAGAAGGATAGATATTCAAGGAATTTAGAAGCGATAGCCCTTTTGTGCCCAGGCGCCGCTTTTGGTCGGATGGAATGAACCTGCTCCGGCTTCGCCAAAGAACTCATCGTTCTCCACAATTACCTTACCGCGGGAGAGTACAGCATCCACCTTTCCGAGTATCTCATGGCCCTCAAAAATCGAGTATTCCGCGTTGGTGTGCTGATTGCTGTGTGAAATAGTCCACTTCTTGGCCGGATCGAAAACTACGATATCCGCATCCGAGCCCTTTTCCAAACGTCCTTTCTTTGGAAAGAGACCCATAATCCGGGCGGCGTTCTCCGAGGTAATCCGGGCTAGATCATTCGGAGTAATCTTGCCGCTGTTCACTCCGGAGTTCCACACGTTCACCAGCATCGTTTCGATCTCCGGGGTTCCATAGGGAGCGTCAAAGAAGTTGTCGTCGATCTTCTTGGGTTTGGGCGCGTGGTCGCTGCCGATAGTATCAATCAGTTTGGTTTCAATCGAATCCCACAGGGCGTCCTGATCATCCTGGGTTTTAATCGCCGGCCCAACCTTTCCAAGCGGACCAAACTCTTTGAGAATATCCCAGGTCCGCGCCAGGTACTGGGGACAGGTTTCGGCAATTACCGGATATTTATTGCTCTTGAGGAATTCGATTACCTGCATTCCTTCACGCGATGAAATGTGAGGGATATACACCGGGCACTTCATCAGACGACCCAGATACACAGCCCGGAAAATCGCTTCGGCCTCGGCCAGCGCCGGGCTGGTTTCGAGAAAACGGGCGTTGATGTCGGCCTTCTCTGCCAGCAGCTTGTCCTGGATATAGTCGATCGCCAGTCCGTTTTCGGCATGCAGAGCTGCCATTCCGCCTTCCCGGCCGATAATGTCCATGGCTTTGGTAAGCGCGTAGTCATCGGTCATCCAGCCCAGCTTTGCGTACGACATAAACATCTTGAAACTGGTTACGCCCTCTTTGAAGACTTCGGTAAGTTCGTCCGCCTGTTTGATGGTTTCGAACAGACCGCCATGCAGGGCAAAATCGATGTAGGAGGTATCCTCCCCCTCCTGCTTCCACTCTTTCACGATGTTTAAAATGCTCTGACCCGGTTTTGCATATGCGTAGTGAATTACGGTGGTCACGCCGCCCCAGGCCGCGGTTTTCGAGAGATCCTGGATGTTGTCCAGATAAACCGGATGTGTGTGAGGATCGATCAATCCGGGCAGGACATAATTCCGCTCCGCGTCCAGGACCTTTTCGCCCTGCAGCGTGTCAGCTTCGGCGATTTCGGCGATCGTCTCGCCTCTGATACCGATATCCGCCAGAATAGTTTTCTCCGGATACACTACGAATCCGTTCTTTATAACCACATCATACTTCTTACTCATTTAAGTGTTCCTCCTCGATCGTTCATATGATAGAAGGGTTTCCCTTCAAATGCTTCCATCTCATTGTACCACCCCGCGAACCACTCGGCAATGTAAGGTCGCAGGGCTTTAAGTTCGCGGTTACGCTGTTCCAACTCCCGGGCGTAGTCGCACGGCAGCGAGGCCCGCAGCTCGGCAACCAGAGCGCCCCTGTCTACATGTATCGCTTTGCCTTGCTCCACTACCAGCCGTCCGTCGGCCATAACCATATCCACATCGCGGGTACCGGCTCTGTACAGCACTAAATCGATCGCAGACTGAGTCGGACTCACAAAGGGTTCGCTGATTCGGCCGGCATCCAGCAGTACGATGTCGGCGCGCTTGCCTTTGTGCAGACTGCCGACCTCATTCTCCCAGCCGAGAGTCTTTGCTCCGTATTCGGTGGCCATCCGGAACACCTCCTTCGGCTGCAGATGGGCTGAATCTAGCCGGTGGGAAGGCAGACGGTGCAGCTTCGATATCAGCCGCATCTCCTCGATATAGTCCTTGTCGTCGCCGAACTCCTTGTCGTCCATTCCGATACCGACTTGTACGCCGGCTTTCAGCAGCTCGAACACTGGAGATATTCCGTTCCTCACCCGCAGATTGCAGCTGGCATGATGGGTCACCGACACGCCGCGGGCTGCCAGCAGATCGATATCTTTTTCCGAGATCCAGACTGCATGACCGATGGTCACTCTCTCATCCAAAAATCCGATGGAATCGAGATAGCCGAGCAGTGAGGTGCCGTACTGTGTATACCCATACAGGTTCTGCAGCTTGGTCTGTTGCACATGGATGTGGATTCGCAGGTTCTTCTTATCCGCATCTGCCTTGATCGCCTTGAGGGTACCCTCATCCACCCACTGCGGAGATATCGGTCCATGCATGATCTTGACCTGCACATCGCGTCCATAGTCCGCCGCCAGGCTGTCTACCGCTGCCATATACTCGGCTGGCCCGAAAATCTTGCTGCGTTCCATCCGGGCTCGGCAAATTCCCTGTAACTCGGCGGGCAAGCTTTGCACGAAGGTTTCATTGTCGCCGTATACGAACCAGTTGCGGTTGGCAATAGTGGGAGCAAAAGCTACTTTCAATCCGCTTGATTTGTAGGCCTCGACCACTGCCGAAAACTCGCCCTCTGGATTGTGCGGATCGACGAGATCGTGGTTGTGCATCGTGGTAGTAACCCCGGCCTCCAGCTGCTTTATCGCGGCCCAGCGGCTATCCAGCGCCGGATCCACTCCCGGATAGCTTCTGAACTTCCAGGTTTCAAGAGTATCATCGAGATGCCCCCGCTGAAAGTCGGTAATCCCCTTACCGTGATTGTGCGCGTTCACGAACCCGGGCATTACAATATGCTCCGGAGACCCAATTTCCTGGTCGCAGGTGTGGCGCTGTTTCAAATCCGTGTACTTGCCTACGTCGACTATGCGGCCGTTTTCTACATACACCGCGCCATCTGCCAGTACAGTCTCCCAATTCACTATCAGATATTTTCCGAATACGATGCTTGTCT
>CAZRWN010000014.1:0-6991 GCA_964603735.1 uncultured Sediminispirochaeta sp.
AGATGTTTTAAACATAATCGACGGGTAATATATACTCTTCATGCAATTCTGAAAAATCTGCCCAGGGGGGGATTCGAACCCCCACAGCCGCAAAGCCACTAGACCCTGAATCCATCTAACTTTGCATTTTAGGTATACTTGCCATGTATAATATGGTGAATTAGAGATTTTAGACCCAAAAAAATCATATATATCATATAGCTTCTGAGAAATTGTTGTATTTTTGTTGTACCTTACAACATGGGGTTTTTACCTGAAAAGAGACTGAAATCCACTAGAGCACAGCACTATCTACCCAGAGAAAAAGTATTGTTGTATTTTCCAACAGAACCCACCGTCCTATTAGAAAAATACAATGCTGCACGCTTTCTCAGTAAATTCACGTCTTTCCTCTCTTGCAGCTGGTTTTCCTCTTTCGCGCTTGCGAATGTAGTTAGATTTTCCTATAATATATAACCCTAAAAGAAAACTCATTCAAAAAGAGTCTGCCATGGGACACGAGTCATACGTCTTCGGTTACATCAAGGTAAGAGATAAAGAGGGGGCATTAAAGGCCATTGCCGGGTTGCCCGAAAGAAGCGAGGATGCGCAGTGGCCTTTCCTCAGCTCCTCGATGTTCAGTCTCACCGTCTCTCCGATTTACAGAGCCCCGGTACTCCATTTCGCCGCTTCCTTCAAAGACATCCTCGGAAGCTGGAACGAATGGGAAGAGAAGTTCGAGGCCCTCCTCTCCGAGTTACACCACGATGGGGCAAAGGTCTTCGTCGAGGATTGTTACAAAGGTGACTTCCTGGTGGCGTGGCTCAAAGTACCGGAACCGGAAACCGGGCTTTCGAAGACCGAGAAGATCCACAGGTATCTGGATTACCTGGATGCCCCCGAAGTCGAGCTCATGTAGCTCCGTTTTTCGGGACCTCGATGTCTCCCTGTTCATCGAGGATTCGGATGATCTCGAGCACCTTTGCCCTCGCCTCCTCGGGGCTTCCCTCGGGGGGAGTTCCCATGTACTCCATCTCCTCACGCAGCAGTTTCCCCGCTCGACTCGACATGTTGCGAAAAAAGGCCTCGCTCACCTCATTCGATACTCCCGAGAGCGCCTTCGCCAGCTCCTGCGAATCTACCTCCCGCAAAACTTTCTGGATGTCCCTGTCGGAAAGGCGGAGAATGTCTTCGAAACGGAGGAGCCGTTTCGATATCTGCTCCGTCAAATTCGGACTGAGCCCTCGCAGCCTCGAGAGCATGGAATCGCGACGCTGCTCTCCGAGCCCGTTCAGCAGCTCGACGCAGGCCTCCACCGAAACGGACCCTCTATCCGTGTGGGGATACCCCTCCGTGTGAGCAGGAATATATTCTCCGAGTACTTCCACAAGAGATTGGTTGGCGACAGGGAGTGCATGCACCGGGGTTATCGATGAGAGGGCCAAGAGTATCTCCGCGCCCTTCTCCTCTTCGAGAACTGAGAGCACTGCCGCTCCCTTTTCCATACCGAGCTGGGAGAGAAGAAAAGCCCCGGCCTCCGGCGGCTCCTTTCCACAAAACGCGGCGAGAACCTCGGTCGGCAGATCATCGGAGATCTCGGATCTCTCCCCTCCTTCTCTCCCCATCCCTTCAGGGTTCGATGGCCTCTCCGATTCGGTCTCCCCGCAGCTTTCGCTCTCCCCTCGGCTCTCGTTATCTCGCCGAAAGAGCGTACCGGCAGGAACATCCGTGAGTATCCTCAGCATCATGCCCCGCTCCCCCGCCTCGATTCGGGCAGGTATCTCGGACCCCTCGCCGATCCTCACTCGCACGGGATCCCGGATGGAGGAGTCGAGCTCCACGATCGCCCCATCCTCCAAGGAGAGGAGCTCTCCGAGAGTTATGGAGGCATTGCCGAGGATCGCACGGACTTCGACCATTGGCGATGCCTCTTCACGGCACGCTCTATGGATCGAACCGGTCTCACTCCGAAGGCTCATCTCGGTCACCCGCAGACCGAGCCTCTCCCCCACGAGAACCACCTCTCCCCTCCCTACCCGCACTCCGAGTTCCGGAATAAAGAGAACCGCGGGATCTTCCGCCTGGGCATCGAGCCCTATGAGGCTGTCCCGACTCAGATTCCGAATTTGCCCGGGGGTGAGGCAGGCAGCGCCCTTGTACACCGACAAGCCCACCGTAGTGCCGGCTATCAGCTCCTCGAAATTGTCCACCGCCTCCGCAGGTCCTTCCGAGGGAAAGAAGAAGACCCCGCCCTCCTTACTCACCTTCACGAGAGCGATGCTACGATCGCCCAAGAAGAGATTTCCAGCCTTCCCGGCAAACTCCTCGAGCCTAAGCTCTCCGTTTTCGGACTCGATGCGGGAGAGGCGGTGGATCTCCCGCCGAAACCTCAGTGAAAGTGGAAGGGGAATCTCTCGAAGGGAGGCAATTTTTCGTCCCATAAGCCGTTCCTCACTACTTTTAGATATAGCGGCCGGGATAACCGGCCCGCAGCCGTATCGAGCTCCCCTTGCGCCAAGTCTCGAGTTGAGAACGGCTCACTCCAAAGAGTGGGAACTCCGGCTGTGCGAGAACCCGAATCGCCCCCGGATCCGATACCGCCTTCGGCCCTCTCTCTGCTCGGCTCCCTAACGCAGGCGCCTCAGTCGCTGCTCTCGGAAAACTCCCCTCCGCCTCTCCTCCGAGGGCCGGAACGAGCTCTTCCGCAAGGCGGTGGGGAATAGCGACGGATCCCCTTGCCTCGAACTCCTCGGGCCCCTCCATCTCCAAAAAGAGGATGAGGAACATCTCGTAGCTCGATACAGCCCGGATTTCGGTAGGAGAGTAGACGATCCGCTGCAGGGTGTACGGAAAACAGGCTCTGCTCTTCCAACTCCCGGAGAGGGCGGGAAGCACGACCCGACGCAGGGAGGGTTCTACGAGGCGCCGGAAAAAAAAGCTCTCCGGGATCGAGGTCTGCTCTGACAGCGGTCTCGACATGCCTATCAGTCCGGAGAGGAGGAGACGCATCGCCGACATGGAGAACTCGAGATAGAAAAGGGGATACCCGGGGGCGGTGAGGAGGGCAATGGTATCCGTATTCCCGAGGCCGCGGGAATACTCATCGGCCCGCAACTGATCGACCGAGCTCAGCCTTACCGTGTACCCGTCCCGGAGGCTCGGTGGAAGCAGATTTTGAAGCCGGACGGCATAGTCGTTACCGAGCTCGGCGAGAAGCTCGATCTCCCCCGAGGTGAATCGATCGGGCCGAAGGAAGTCGTAGATCTTCACCCGTCTCGTCCGCTCGGGTGAGCCGCTTATGCTTTCGTTTCCGCTTTCGTTTCCATTCTCCGGGCTCTCCCGAAAACCGCCTTCTTCACGATTCCCCTCCCCGCGGTCGCCCTCTTCATCAATCGCATTAAGCAAATCGTCAATCTCCGAGCCGCTGAGCAGATCGGTTCCTTCCGAGGATGCCTCTTCGGGCAGGGGTCCATCTTGTGATTGCCGGTAGTCATTCATCCACTTTCTCCCTCAGCATAGGCACCCTGGAAGCGGACCGGATGTTCGGAGGAGGGGGAGAAGAAGAGACCGTCCCCCTTTCCATAGAGTTTCTCCGCCCCGTTTCGGTCGAGGATGACCCTGCTGTCCACCTGGCCAGAGGTACGAAAGGCCACCCGCGTGGGGAAGTTGGCCTTTATCAGTCCGTCGACGATGTCCGCCGAGGGCCGCTGGGTTGCGAGGACGAGGTGGATTCCTACGGCCCTCGACTTCTGAGCCAGCCTTATGACCGAAGTCTTGATCGCCTTTCCCTCGGAGGAGAGAAAGAGGTCGGCTACCTCGTCCAACACGGCAACGAGGTAGGGCATCTGCGGGTCTTCCTCCCTTGCATGGAGTTCGGCTATGTTCTTTACCCCCCTCTCGGAGAGCAGGGTATAGCGCGCCTCCATCGTCTCAATGAGCTCTCCGAGAAGAGCCGCAACCGTATCCGGCTCTTCGACCACCGGACAGGCAAGATTCGCAACCGAGGCGTACGAGCCGAATTCCACCCTCTTCGGATCGACGAGCACGAGTCTACAGAGACGACTTCGTGGACCTCGTATAAGACTCTCCACGAGCGCATGCAGAAATACACTCTTCCCGCTCCCCGTGCTTCCGGCAACAAGAAGATGTGGGGCAGCGGCGAGGTCGACGATAAAATTCTCACCAACCACGGTCTTTCCAATGTAGATGGGAAGGGCTCGCTCGAGGGATCTGTCTTCGAACAGAATCGGCAGCACGCCCTCGAGGGAGAGATCCTCGCGGTCGCCCCTGGGGAAGAGCACCCCCACCCTCTTTTTCCCCGGAATGGGGATCAGCGGCCGCCCCCTCTCCTCGGAGAGACGGAACTCTATCTCCTCCTCCTGCTTCTTTAGCTCGGAAAGCGTGAGGCTCTCGGGGACATCGTAGGAGATGAGGTAGGTGGCGGGGCCTATGGTCGTCTCGGCAAAGGAGAGCTCGAGCCCGAGCATGCTGAAAACCTCGCGGCAGCGTTCTTCGTAACCCCGGGCTTCCTCCGGCTGCTCTTCGGCGGATTCCACTTCCGTTACGGGATTACCCTCTTCCTCTTTTGGCAACGGCGACTGAACCGCGGCCGAGGTCGGAGGAGTGAGATCGAGGGCGATCTGCTTTGCCGAGGCGGTGTTTTCCGTCCCGGTAACGTGCGCCGATTCCGTGCTGCGGGTCTCAGGCGCATCGTCCGCCTTCGGCTTTTTCCCGCCCTTCACGGCCGCTATGAGTTTTCCGGCGGAGACACCTCCCGTCCGTCGAAGAAGGAGATAGCCAACTCCTAAAAAAAGCAGACCGAAGAGAACTCCGGCGATGCTTCGCGGCAGAAGATGCAGCACCAGGGCACCGATCGGGCCGGTTGCGGAGTTCGAAAGAAAACCGATAGCCAAATAGAGGAAGAGCCCCGCAAGGTAGAGCAGGAGGAGACTCTCGATGAGCTCCTCGCGCCGACTTCTCTTCTTGACGAGAAAAAGGATTGCCGCAGCGGCGAGGATGAAGAGCGGAAGGGGATAGGTCATCCAGCCGAAGAGACGGTGGGACCAGTGGAAAAGGAGGGCTACCGGATAGAGGAGGAGATCGCCGAAGGCAGACCGGAAGACGGGCCATCCTCCGGCGACGATTCCCCCGCCCCGGGCCACGATCCACGCGGCCCAGGCGAGCCACGCGGTAACCGCCGCCGACAGCAGAGCTACTGCAAAGAGAAAGTTGCCGTTCGTCTTGAACAGCCTTCTGGTCACCCCAAGGGCGATGAGGGCAAGAAGCGGCATGAAAATCCTGGGGAGGAAACTCCACTTTGAGGCGGCCCAGGCGACAAGCGGGGATAGAGGGGCCAGGAGCCCGAGACCAGTTTGATCCATAGGAATGTACTCACTCGGAGGCAAAGAGAAAGCTCCCGAGAGGAGCAGGAAAACCCCTGTAACGGCAAACGCGGATAGGATTGCAGGCCACACATAGAGACGGGAACCCGAAACGGAATAACTTTTCATGCACCCACTATAAAACAAAAAATGGGAAACCGCGAGAAAAAACACCCCTTCCTTAGAGATTTTTGCCGGATAGCCCCCTGCAGGCGAGCCGTATGAATCCCGAGAGAGTATATCAAAGAACAGTTTTTTTAAGTTTTCGCCAAGAAAATTTGAATTTCTTTGCGAAGGGGGGTTATTATATGGATTAATTCAAAACACCGATGAGATGTAAGTGAAATTAAAAATAATACAGGGGGACGGTATGGGGCTTTTCGGGAAGGGGAAGAAGGCCAGCTGGGAGATGACGGAGGAGGGTGGCTACCGCTTCTTTCTCGGCGAAGAGAATGCAACCGAGGATTGTGTTGCCGCCTGGTACGAGGAGGATCACCTCGTAGTCTACTGCGAACAGGACGGGGCACACTACTTCCTCGAGAACATCAGCACACAAGAGCCCGAGGACAGGCAGCCAGCGGAACTCATCACCGCCGAGAACGAGCTTATCTACATTCACGATAAGGATTTGGCCTTCAACCTCTACTTCAGAGGACGCATGGTGGCCAATGAGTTTCCCTACGACCGGACGGAGAATGACCTATGGCTCTACAATCCCGAGGAGGAGAGCACCTACGTGCTTTCCGACGTCGAGAAAGTGAAGCCCTACACCTTCGTGTTTCCTCGATTCGTGAGCGACGATCCGAACACGGGTATCTTCTATACACTCAAAGGCGACAGATACCAATTTTTCTTCCGCGGAGAAGACGTATCCTCCGAGGTAAAGATAATCCAGAGCGATGATGACGTCCTGGTGTATTATCCAGATCAACAGAGAACCTTCCTCATAAGAGACGAGAAGAATATGAAGCAGGGTACCTGGCGGAAGGATACTTTCTCCAACCCCGACTCCGTACCCCTCTTCAAGAAGGTGGGGGAGGGCAAGTACAGGTTCTACTACAAGGGGAAGAACAGGGGCGGAGAGTGCAACGCCTGTAAAATCGGTTCCCACGCTGTAGTCTACTATCCCGAAGAGACACAGCACTTCTGGATAGACGACGGGTGGGAGCTCCAAATCGGTTCATATCAGGATGTAAAACCCTTCGCCGAGGGTAAGAAGCTGCTCTGGTACACCAACGGTAGAAATTATTTTATCTACATCGAAGGGCGCGAGGTTACGAAAGAGGTACAGCTGCAGAGGTACGAGAACAACGCCGTCGTCATGCACGAGGAATCCATGTCGATGTTCCAGCTTGAAGATTTTTTTACTACCTCGGACAGCGTGGTCCGAGCGGTATAAAGGATAAGAGGAGAGAATATGAAAAAGCTAATTTTTTGTGTAGTAGCAATTTTTATAGTGCTGTCGGCTACGGCAATGGCTGAGCCTCTCGACAAGTTGTGGATAATTAAAGAGAACACCGGCTCGCCCGAGACAATGGAAAAGCTCACTTCACCGGATCTATCGCCGAATCAGACCATAGAGGTATACATAGAAGAGGAAGGGCTTTCGGCCAAGTGGGGAGAGGGCTTCG